>NZ_JCAJZU010000003.1:0-460802 GCF_059510415.1 Shimazuella sp. NTD247
ATGTGGAGTTGTCAATGGGTCATCCTCACTTATCATTTGAAGAATTCTTCTTGTAAACCTATATTTGGTAAACGGTGACAGGTAAAAAAATAATTGACTCTCTAAATTGATTTATGGTATATTAATAAATTTGATAAAAAAATCCATATGTGTTAAGCTTAAGATGGTTATCATATGGGGGTGGATTATTTGTTTCAAATTGGCGATAACATTGTTTATCCAATGCACGGAGCAGGTATAATTAAAGCCATAGAAAGTATGGATTTCGCAGGTAAGCAACAACAATATTATGTGATGAAGATGTCAATCAATAACATGAAAGTAATGATTCCTACAGATAAAATGTTAAGTTCAAATATACGTGCAGTTACAGATGAAATTGCATTAGCACACATTATACACATTTTCCAGTATGGTGAATCAGATAGATTGCTTCCATGGAAACAAAGGTATAGAGTGAACATGGATAAATTAAAAACGGGTGAAATGCAAGAAGGTGTTGAAGTTATCCGTGATTTAATGCGTATGAATAAAGAAAAAACACTTAATACAAGTGAAAAGAAAATGTTGGAAAATGCATATGAATTTTTGAATAGTGAACTGGAATTAATCAAAGGGATTACTGAAAATCAAATGAAAAGTTTTTCAAATTGTGAACCACAATCCAAATAGATCTAAGCAGACCAGAGCGCTGAAGGAGAGAAAGTATGGATTTTGTTATGTATCAAATGATCGAAACTGAACGTAAAAGCACAAGGATGTATAAAGAAAAAGTTTTTTCGTTTATCCCTCATATAGGAATGTCATTTGCTAGTAAATTTGGTAGCCGAATAGTAAAAGAAGTGGAGTATGACGAGGAAGAAGACCTTTTTCACATTGAACTTTTAGAAATAAAACAAAACTATGATGTTAGTCTTGATCGAATTGTATCAGTGTTAGAAAAAGATGGGTGGTCTGTTATCTCACAGATGGAAAGAAGAATAAACAAATGGAAGACAATAAACAACTAGGCGTAAGGAAAACAAAAGAATTCTAACTATTAATAAAATTTTGATATTCTTCCGTGATTAAAATTTGTTAAATGGAGGAATAGAATTAGCATATCCGGCGAACTAAGGAGAAACCAATGGAATATAATACCACACCACATTGTTCGGAGTACTCCTTAATAGCCTTCATCACTACAAAAAAGGATTACATTAATCAAAGATCGGTGATTATTGATGAGAGAAATCAAATTTAGAGTCTTCGCTAAAGACGAAAGATTCCCAAACGGTAAGATACACTATCCCGATACACTAACTAAAATCGACAAAGTTATGGGTCGGATTAACACCACTAATATATCCTTGATGCAGTATACAGGCCTATTGGATCATAATGGGAATGAAATTTATGAAGGTGACATTATAAAGACAGATTTCCAAAAAAATGCAGTTGTGAGTTTTGAAAATGGTTGTTTTATGATTGGCGGTAAAAGAGGAATATCGATTGATCATTATTTGAATTCAGGCTTGCAGGTCATTGGAAACATCCATGAGAATCCAGAATTATTGAGGTAGATCCCATAAACAACGACTGAGGAAACGTAACTATAGATTGGTATGGATGGAACTGAAAATGTTTATTATTGGTGGTATTCTCCAATTCGAACAAACGAGTAAAGTTGATCATCATTTCTTTCGGGAATGATAAAAAGCGTTGGGTTGATCGAATGATCCCAAAACTCAGAGAGAGGGGATATGTACAGGTAGCAATTCATATATTATCCTTTTCGCCGTAATATATGGCAAGATCACTGATCCAGCTTCGTATTGCAAATACTCCGATGACGATAATAATACCAATTACCATAAAAATATCTTACCTATTCTTTTCATCTTGCATCTCATTAAGTATTATATAAATTCTTAATTTTATTATATATTTTACTTTCGAATAAATCCATTAAAAATAAAAAAGCCTATAGGGGCTATATTTATAACTAACCATTTTTAAAAAATAAAGGTAGCCTTCGGGCTGCTCTTATTTATTTTTCTTAGAATCAATATTCTAGGAAATGTGTCGACAAAAACCATTGAATATATTCTGTAGAATACCTACTTAAGTCAATTAGAATTTTGCGTAGAAAAAAACAAACCATTCTATTAAAGAGAACTTCGACAAAAATTATTCTTTAAAGTGATTTCTACAGTATAGAAATCGTTATGATGGCTCCGTGACCAGGGTTGGGCGAGATTATTTCCATTTGTTCTGTTTGTCCACTATTTCTAAAAGACATATGATTTCACTCACAATCATTAGCATGAATACATAGGAGACATCAAGAGATTAACTATAGAAACCGAAAAAGAGAAAAAAGCAAGCTAATTATACATATTCAGAATAATAATATTATTAAATAGTATAGAAATATTTCTTTCCTTCTTAGAATTGTTCCTCTATACTGAAAAAGGATGATTTGTGTCTTTTTTGTGAAGATCATCTGTATTTATTATGTAGGAGGAATGACCTATTCGATTTTTATTTGCCAAACGCTATCTCTGGCACCGCAGATTGTTTTTTCATTTCCTCATTCTCGCTATGCTTGTCACCTACAGCCCATTTTGGGAGTGGAACGAGGCACAAGCAGCAGCCAAAAAACCCCCGAAACAAACCGTGGAGGTAACGGATTTACGAACGGCCAATTCCAAAACCTTTCTGAAACCCGATGGAAAGACGTATGTCACCGAAACGTATCTCGACCCGGTTCATTTTAAACAAAAAGGCGAATGGACTCCGATCGATAACACAATTCGAAACAAGTCCATGGATGCCAAACATGTGTATACCAACGGTTCCAACCAATTCAAAGTCGGATTTGCCAAAACAGCGAAGTCGAACGAAAGCGCAGTCAAATTTCAACTGGGGACAAGTTCCATTGAATTTTTGCCGGTAGAAGCGCAAGATGCGACTGCAGTAGTGAAAGACAATACCATCACCTATCCGAATGTGTATCCGGGAGTCGATCTGGTGTACACGGTTACCGGAACGGGAATCAAAGAAGAATGGCATATCAAAAAAAAGCTGAGCCGCTCCACTTTTTCCACGGAACTCCATCTTTTGCACCTTCAGCCAAAAGAGAATAAAGATGGATCCATCAGCTTAGTAGACGACAAAGGAAACGTCGTTTCGGAGATTCCAAAACCAACAATTGCCGATGCCAAAGGAGCGACTACAGCTTCTCTTCAGTATAAACTACGTACCGAGAAGGGACAAACCTTTTTAGATACAGTTATTGATGATAAATGGCTGCAAGACGAGAAACGGGCTTTTCCCATCGTAGTGGATCCTACGCTAGTGGTCCAAGGATCTGCAACTACTTTTGATACGTTTGTAGCAAATGGAAGCGCTTATCAGAACAGTGATCTGCACAGTGATATTTCTATCTATGCAGGAACGGATCCAACTTACGGCATCACCCGTTCTCTACTGCAATTTCAGCTTTCTCCTTTGCTCAGTGGAGCGAAAATCCAATCAGCAAAGTTTAATTTAAATCAGTATCTCACCAATACGAATACCGCTGCGGTAGATGTCTATCCGGTTACCTCCAAATGGGCATCGAACACCGCTACTTGGGCGAACCAGCCAACGATTGGCACCAAAGTAAGCAGCACTAGTGTCCGACTGACCGGATCCTATGATTTTGACATTACTTCGCTGGCAAAAGACTGGTACAGTGGAGCGAAATCCAACTATGGCGTAATGCTCAAACAAGCGACAGAAACGAGTGATCGCAAAGGATTTCGTTCGAGTGACTATGCAACCGACTCCACCCAAAAACCAAAACTAACCATCACCTATACGATTGAACCACTCGGAGTCGAAGACTTTTGGACAACGGTAGACAGCAACGTCAATACGTACAACGGAAACTATTACATGTCTGATACGGATGTTTCGATTGACGGACGAGGGCAAACATTGGAACTTACCCGTTCCTATAATAGTCGTTCGGGGACATCTGGTATTTTCGGTTCCAATTGGACCACCAATATCGAACAGAAGATCACCGATAGTGGAGATGGACCCTTGCTGTACCAAGATGCAGACGGGACGTATCACACTTTTACTCCGCCCGTAAGTGGAAATGGGGTGTACGACCATCCAGCAGGAGTGTATCTGGATTTGTATAAAAATGGGGATGGCACCTACACCATTATCGATAAAGATCAAACGATTTATAAATTTAAATCTACAGGTCAGCTCTGGCAAATCGTGGATTCCAATGCGAATGTATGGAGCTTGGGCTACACCAATAACTTGCCAACGAGTATTACCGATGCTTCCGGTCGAGTCGTTACCCTAGCTTATGACACCAGCAATCGGGTACAAACGGTAACGGACCCAGCCAGCCGAACAGTGGTGTATGGGTATGACACCAATGGCAATTTGCAAACGGTGACACACAAAGATGCCGGTGGAAGCACACTTTCTATCGATCAGTATGGGTACGATACCGCTCACCAGCTAACTAGTATCACCGATCCGAACAATAATACCGAAACTATCGGCTATACCAGTAACAAAGTGACGTCCATGAGTCATCCGATTACGGTCAGTGGAGCCGTACAAACTGCTGCGACCACTATTGCTTATGATACAGCCAATAATGTCACTACTGTCACGGATCCGAAACAACATGTTACCACCTATACCCACAACGACAACGGTAATGTGGTCAAGACTGTCCAAGATCCCAGTGGACTGAACTACCAAACGGTTTATACGTACGATGACAAAAACAACTTATCCGATACCAAAGATGCCAATACGAATGCAGTGAGCGGAACAGCAACCACGCATTATACCTATGACACCAAAGGGAACATCTTAACGGAAACCAATCCATTAAATGAGACAAGCACCACCACCTATGACACAAATAACAACCCAATTACCGAGACGGATCCCAATGGCAACACCAGCACCAACCAATTTGACGATAACAATAATGAGACAGCAACTACCGACGCAGCTACCAAAACTTCCGCAACCAAATACGACAGCTATGGCAATGTAACCGAAGAAACAGCCGAGATGAGCCCTGGCAATAACCTCACCATCAATGGGAGCTTTGAGATCGACCGAGACAACGATGGCTGGCCGGATAACTGGAGCAAAACGCCAACCGGAGCGACTTCGATCAGTGTCGATTCTACTGGGTTAACAACGGATGGCATGACATTAGGCAAGAAAAGCATCAAAGTAACCAACCCAACCAGTACTACTGCGGTCGATAGTGATCGGATCGCTTATAATGCCACCAAAACCTATGTTGCGAGTGGTTATGTGAAAACATCCAGTGCAGCAGGAAAAGCGATGATTTATGTCTTTGGTTTTAATACCACCAATGGCACATACGTCGCCATTCCAAGTAGCTATATCACCGGAACACAAGACACCACTCGACTCCATGTGGTGGTCAACCCGGGAGATTTCCCAGCTGGAACGAACCAATTGGAAATTCGAGGATACACCACATCCGGTACAGGAAGCTATTGGTTTGATGGATTACAGTTAGAAGAAGGATTTTACGGAGCTTACAACACACTAGAAAACAGCAGCTTTGAGCGGGATACCGATCCAGCAGACAGCGTCCCTGATCGATGGACCCTAGCTGGGACCATTGCAAATGGAGACGGAATCGATACCGCAGTGAAGTATGATGGAAATAACACCGTCAAACTAGTGGGCGATTCCGCTACCTATAAGTCTGTTTACCAAGATGTTGGGTTGAGCGGGGCAGCAGGAGCAACTTTCACCGTTGCTGGGATTTCCAAGGTGACCAATCCTACCGCAGGGAAAGTGTACGGCTACATCATTAACACCTATGATGTCAGCAATACGTTGCAAGAGAAGTTTACCTATAACTTTAACAGCTCCAAATCACATGACTGGCAAAACCTTGCCGCTACGGTGAAGACCACCAAAGCCTTTGATCATATTCGCGTTTATTACGAATACAGCTTACAAACTGGAACCGCATGGTTTGACGCTGCCAAAGTAAGCCTTGGTTCCATTACAACCAAACATGCGTATGATGCCAATGGTAACTATGAATTGACTACCACTGATCCAAATGGGAATACCATCACACACACGTATGACGCAGCAGGAAATACCAAGACCGAAAAAACAGGCAATGACACCACTACCTTTGATTACAATGGTCTGGATCAATTAACCCAAGTAACGGATGCCAAAACCAATGTCACCAAATACCAATACGACAACAATGGCAATAAAACGAAAGTTACGGATGCGAAATTGCACGATACCACTTATGAATACAACGAGATAGACAAAGTGAAGAAAGCAACCGATGCATTAAATCGTGCTACCTTGTTTGATTATGATTTGGATGGAAATCTCACCTTGGAAACCAAAGCGGATTCGCACACTGTGGGGTATCACTACAATGCCGTCGATCGCCAAGATGCCATCCAATACGATGGAGCCGATCGCTATACGTTCCAATACGATCCGAACGGCAACATGACTCAGGAAACAGATAAATCCAATAACCAAGTTACGACCTTCACTTATGATGCTGATAACAAACTCAAAACCAAAGACGAAGGCAATAGCAACACTGTCACGTACACGTATGACAAAAATGGCAATGTGAAACAGCGCAAGTATGTAGCGGGAAGCACCACCCTAACCGATGATAATACGTTTAATGCCCTTGACCAATTAACAAAAATTCAGGAAAATAGCAATACACGGGCAATGTTCACCTATGATGAAGCTGACCGTGTAGCAAGTCGCAAAAACGGAGATGGCACCGTTTCGCTGTATAAATACGATGGAGCAGGAAATCTCGTTCAGCAAGTAAACTACAATACTGCTGGAACGATTCTCGATACCTTTAGCTATGTATATGACAACAAAGGACGCATTACCTCGGTCACATCGAATGCCGGAACCAACACCTATGTGTATGATGAATTAAACCAACTAAAGAAAGAAACCCATGCAGACGGCACAGTCTACGACTACACCTATGATGAAGTTGGCAACCGCCTGACAATGACCGTCACTCCATCCGGAGGCAGTGCTGCAACAACAACGTATCATTACGACAATGCCAACCAAATTAGCGATGTCAATGGTACCAACTATACGTACGATGCAAATGGAAATCTGACCAGTGATGGAAACAAAGCCTATGTGTATGACAACGGAGATCGACTTACAGCAGTGAAAGACAGTGGTGGAAATACGATTGCATCCTTTACCTATGATTCCAAGGGAATGCGGAAAACAATGACCACTGCATCCGGTACGATTACCTTCCACTATGATGAGAATAACAATGTAGCTTATGAGACCGACAGCAGTAACGCTGTAGTAGCAAATTATACGTATTGTGGATGTTCCAAACACAGCGTTCCAATTAGCATGACAAGAGGTGGACAAACATATTATTATCAACTCAATGGACATGGAGACGTAGTAGCATTAACTGACTCTACTGGCGCTGTGGTTAACACCTACGATTACGATGCCTATGGGAATCTAGTAAAGCAGACAGGTACGGTAGTCAATCCTTATCTGTATGCAGGGTACCGATATGATAAGGAAACAGGGCTCTATTATTTACAGGCACGATACTATGATGCTAAAACAGGGAGATTTTTAACGAAAGATCCAAGCTCTGGAGATGATAATAGTCCTTTAACTCAGAATGGTTATATTTACACAGAAAATAACCCTGTGAATTATATAGATCCTAATGGGTATTTAAGTATAACAGCGTGTATTGGTGCCATTGTAAATGCACTTATCGCAGATGATTTCCCCATTGTTAGACTGCTTAAATTGAAGAGAACATTCAAAGATTTGGGTGGAATTGCTAAATTTCTTAAAGCTTTTTCCAGAAGCTATAAGCATTATAGAAAATATGGTTCTAGAACTGCTGCAATCAAAAGAACATTTCGCTCAATTGGCCCGAATTTGAGAGCAGAGATTAAAAATGCTGTATTAGATTTACTTTTCATAAACGGTGTAATAGGAGCTTGCTTCTAGTATGTCTATAAAAAGCTGCCGATATTTTAGCTAAAATATCGGCAGCTTTTACTAAAACAAACTATTTTTCCTCATCCCAATTTTTCCTAGTTAAGAAAAGTAGAATAAGCATTATGAAAAAATAAAGACATATAAAAACCCTTAGAAAATCTTTTAATGCGGGGAAAATATAAGTAAATATTGCTAATAATAACATTGCTATAAGACCTATTCTCGATATAAAACTATATTTCCTTCTAAGTTTTTCTCTCCACATAAACACTCATCTCCTAAATTTTCTAAATATTGTAAATTTTACCTCTAATGATCAAAAAGCGATCATTTTTCCCTGTTTTACTATACTTAATAAAGTCAGATATGCCTACGCGGAAATTTCTAAAACAAGAGTGTATTTTCTCCCAGGTGTCAACATCAAGATCAGTGGAATGAAATGGAAAGTTACTATAGGTAGTTTTCTGTTATCTTATCTAGACATTCAGCCATCAGAGAAAACGATAATGTTAAAACACTCGAATCTGTCTCATAAACATTTTATCACATTAGATAATTGTAACTTAAACCAATAAATTTGCTATTACGAATTTATAAAAGTTCTCAATTTAAATTTCAAATTTATTACGAATATAACTTACAAACCGGAACCGCATGGTTTGATGCTGCCAAAGTGACTATGGGCTCGATTACAACCAAACATGCGTATGACGCTAAGGGAAACTATGAATTGACTACTACTGATCCAAATGGGAATACGATCAACCATACGTATGATACCGTAGGTAATGTTAAAACCGAAAAAACAGGCAGTGACACCACCGCCTTTGATTACAACGGTCTGGATCAATTAACCCAAGTAACGGATGCCGAAACCAATGTCACCAAATACCAGTACGATAACAATGGCAACAAAACCAAAGTAACGGACGCGAAAAATCATGATACGATCTATGATTACAACGAAATCAACAAAGTCAAAAAATCAACCGATGCATTAAATCGTGCAACCTTGTTTGATTATGATTTAAATGGAAATCTAACTTTGGAAACCAAAGCGGATTCGCATACCGTTGGCTATCACTACAATGCCGTCGATCGCAAAGATGCGATCCAATACGATGGAACCGACCGCTATACGTTCCAATACGACCCAAACGGCAACATGACTCAGGAAACAGATAAATCCAATAACCAAGTTACGACCTTCACTTATGATGCTGATAACAAACTCAAAACCAAAGACGAAGGCAACAGTAACACGGTTACGTACACGTATGACAAAAATGGCAATGTGAAGCAACGCAAGTATGTAGCGGGAAGCACCGCCCTAACCGATGACAATACCTTTAACGCACTTGACCAATTAGCAAAAATTCAGGAAAATAGCAATACACGGGCAATGTTCACCTATGATGAAGCCGACCGTGTAGCAAGTCGCAAAAACGGAGATGGCACCGTTTCGCTGTATAAATACGATGGAGCAGGAAATCTCGTTCAGCAAGTAAACTACAATACTGCTGGAACGATTCTCGATACCTTTAGCTATGTATATGACAACAAAGGGCGCATTACCTCGGTCACATCGAATGCCGGAACCAACACCTATGTGTATGATGAATTGGACCAACTAAAGAAAGAAACCCATGCAGACGGTACTGTATATGATTACACCTATGATGAAGTTGGCAACCGCCTAAGCCTAACCGTCACCCCAAGCGGAGGCAGTTCCTCTACAACAACGTACCACTATGACAATGCCAACCAAATTAGCGATGTCAATGGAACGAACTACACCTATGATGCCAATGGGAATCTGACCAGTGATGGAAACAAAACCTATGTGTATGACAACGGAGATCGACTCACAGCAGTAAAAGACAGTGGTGGAAGTACCATCGCATCCTTTACCTATGATTCCAAGGGAATGCGGAAAACAATGACCACTGCATCTGGTACCATTACATTTCACTACGATGAAAACAACAATGTAGCTTATGAAACAGATAGTAGTAACAATGTAGTAGTGAGCTATACGTGGAATGGGATTCAACCAGTAAGTATGACTCGTGGTGGACAAACGTATTACTATCAGCTAAATGGGCATGGAGATGTTGTAGCACTTACAGATTCTACTGGTGCTGTGGTCAACACGTATGATTATGATGCATTTGGGAATCTGGTGAAGCAAACGGGTACAGTAGTGAATCCTTATTTGTATGCAGGGTATCGATATGATAAAGAAACAGGACTCTATTATTTGCAAGACTCTTGATCCAGATTTAGGGAAAGAAAATGATCCTAGAACTCAGAATGGATATAACTATGCAAATAATAGTCCTATTATGAACATTGATCCAGATGGGAATAGTGTGGTAGAAATTTATTTTGTTCCTGGATTAGGTGAGGTAGCCCTTCTAGCTACTGGAGCTGTCATAGTAGGAGTTGGAGTATATTATGGATATCGTTACTTAAGTAGTGAATATCATGAAGCAAAAAAACATGGAAAAGCAACTAAACATCATGGGAAAACTGGAAGTAAACTGCCTGTAAAACACAAACCTCATTCGAGTTTAGACCATATAAAAAACGGTAAGGTTCATCAAAGACGTTATTATGATCACAATGGTAACGCTGATGAAGATATAGATTACACTGACCATGGTAATCCTAAACACCATCCTAAGGTGCCTCATCGACATAAATGGGATTGGAGGGATGGCGGAGCAAGGAGGTCTTCATGGTACTAGAACTGCTAATCGTTAATTAACATTCTAACATTTCTAGGTGTATTAACTGTAAGTCTTTAGGTTGATATACCTAGAATCCAAAAATGGTAGGAGATAATAAATTGTATATCGAATTAGGAAATTCTAAAAAAATGGCATTTATAACAGATTTACGACCAATATTTTCTTCTTTAAAAAAACAACAGATCGACTATAAATGGTTAATTACAGATTTAGAATGCAACTATCATTTTGACGTTTTTTTGGAATACTGTGAGGATTATCGAATCAATGAAAGCGCAGATTGTCTCGAAAATAAATTTATTATGCAAGGAGAAAAATTGAATGAACTAATACACCATTATGATATTCAATTTATTTGGGGGGTACTCTCTGGATTTCATAAAGATACTCCTCTACAATTAGATAATTTAAAAGTAGTTCCTTATGCAAATGACAATCCAAATCTTTGGGTAGATCATCCTAAGTTACAGCATCCTGATTCTCTAGTAGAAATTGTATGTTGGGATTCTTCACAAACATTGATTCTAATAAAAAATGATATCAAACTAAAAGATCAAATACTAAAAGATTTTCCAGATGCCACAAGTTATGACACTTAATCTATGTGCGACAATGGGGCGGTTCTCCTGTCTGAGCGACAAAGCAAGGTCTATGATTTATCAGGTGGAAACTCTATGGGGCAAGGAGACAATTTTCCTGCCGCACTTTTTTATAAGTATTTTTGAGAGTATAGGAAATCTCGTCCCACAAGTGAATTACGATAAATGGAAACATTTTGGATACCTATGGCTACACCTACGATAAAGTAGGCAACTGACTTAACAGGGATAATCAACCCCTCAGGAGGAACTGCTGCCACTACCACGTAGCCACTATGACAATGCCAATGGACACCTGACCAGTGATGGAAACAAAACGTATGTGTATGACAATGGAGATCGACTTACAGCAGTAAAAGATAGTAGTGGAAGTACGATTGCCGTTTACCTATGATTCCAAAGGAATGCGGAAGACGATGACCACTGCTTCTGGTACCATTACATTCCACTACGATGAGAATAACAATGTAGCTTATGAGACAGATAGCAGTAATGCTGTAGTAGCGAGCTATACTTACAACGGAGAAGAACTTGTAAGTATGACACGTGGAGGACAGACGTATTATTATCAGCTTAACGGTCATGGGGATGTAGTTGCACTAACAGACTCCATTGGTGCAGTAGTAAATACCTATGCTTATGATGCATTTGGGGGTGTGGTAAAGCAGACTAAAAAAATGGGCTTAAGCCCATTTTTTACATTAGAAGGAGTATTTTAAGATGATACCAGAACTGAAAATCGTTTTTGAAATGGAAAATTCTATAGCTAATGAAGTGAAAAAGGCGTTTTCGTTATTTGGTAATTGGCTAAATGAAAATGTTCCATTTCAAAAGAGGATAATTATTCATGTTTTAAATGATAAGCGATTATCGACAAAGATGGGATTAGCTACCGGCACCTTTGTAATGCCCTACGATAAGGATAGTGCTCCTTATATTAAGATTGCAGCAGGGGATTTTATAGAAGAAGTAAACAAAAATGGAACAGCAATTGTATTAGAAGAGTATTTAAATACTGTTGCTCATGAAATTATACATTTTCAACAATGGCTGAAAAAGAAACCATTTAAAGAACGGGAAGCAAGAGAAAAAGGAGGAGGTTTAGTAGAAGAGTTTATTAAAAACGAGATAAAGTCCATAACTAAAAAAATCATATCTATTAAAGATGAAAACGAATTAGATTTAAATGATATAAAAGATTATTTTTATGTATCAGTATTAGATGTTTGTCTGGAAATCATCAACTTAGTGGGAAGATACAAAACAATTGATGTTAGAGAATGGTTAGTGACTTTAACAAAAAACAACAATGAGTTTATTAGATGCGAAGCGATTAAGATGTTAGGTAGTTTTAAAGGTAAATTAGTAGTCGAAGCTTTAGAAGATAGATTGAATCAAGATAATGAATCATTTATTAGGGCCTATGCAATAGAATCATTACAATATATAGGTGATCCTAGTTGTTTAAATTCCATTATTAAAGCTTTGAACGATTTTGATCCTGATGTAAGAGGCTGTGCAGCAATAGCTTTAGGTTCAATGAAAGACATAAAATATGTGACTATTATTAAAGAAAAACGAAAGAAAGAGAGATCTCCTCGAGCAAAACTACGATATTATGTTGCTTTATTTCTACTTGATGAGAACCAGTATAAGAAGAAAATTTATTCCTTTTTACAAAATCGATCACCTATTGTACGTCATGCTACTGCGGGTTATTTACTCCAATTACCAATAGACAAGAATGAAAAGAGATTCCAATTAGAAAATGCGCTGTTAATTGAAAAGGTTGATTGGGTACGTTCGTATTTTAAAGAAACCTTACAAATAATTAAGGAGGAAAATGAGACACACATACTGTAAACCGAAACAGCAAAAACGAAAAAGGCACTGTTCCTCTGCATATATACGATGGAACTGGAAACATAGTACAACAGGTTAACTATGATAAAAATGGAAATACTCTTGATACTTTTTAGCTATGTCTATGACAACAAAAGTCGCATCACCTCGGTCACATCGAATGCCGGAACCACTACCAATGCGTATGATGAACTCGATCAATTGTAGAAAGAAACCCATGCAAATGGGAATCTAACCAGTGATGGAAATAAAACATATGTGTGTGACAGCGGAGATGGATTCCACAGCAGTAAAAGATAGTGGTGGAAGTACCATTTCATCCTGTACCTATGATTCCAAAGGGATCAATCCAATTGGTAATAATTTGTAAATAGATATAAGAAATGCTTTATTAGATTTCTTTGGAATAAGTGGTATAATAGCAAATTGTACCTAGAATGTCTTTGAAAAGTTGTCGATATTTCAGCTAAAATATCGGCAGCTTTTTACTAAAACAAACTATTTTTTCCCATCCGAAGTTCTAGTTAAGACAAATAGAACGACTATTATAAAACCAATGGGTAAATAAAAGTAATCTTGAAAATCATTGAGTGCCGGAAAAATATCAGTAAGTATCGAAACTAACAATATTGCTGTCATTCCTATTACCCATATAAAATTATATTTCCTCCTAAGTTTTTCTCTCCACATAAACACTCATCTCCCCAATTTTCGAATATCATCGATCTTAGTATATTTGACTGAGAGATACTAAGCCTCTCCATGGCTGGGCCAAAGGATTCAAGAACACAGCCGTCTCTCCTAAGCTCTCAATACACATTTTTCATGTGCGACCTGCTTTTTTTGTTAAAAAAGGAGATATAACTAGATGATTAAAAAAAATATTCAAGAAATAACCGTTAACCTGTTATTGATTTTAATAGTTGTTATATTGGGTGTATTATTAATAACAATAACTATAGTCTTGTGAGTATTTCATTAATAGTAATCTTAATTTTAAGAATAGCGATGAGACATGGAGGATGTAAATGAAACAAATTCAGATAATTATAAAAATGATTCTATGGGTAGTTATACCTCCTATTATGGTTACTGTTTATTGGAATCGACTCACAAATAAACAGCGTTTAACAGCAGTTATTTGGACATTGATCACTGATAGCATTTTAATCCGTAATGGAACTGTTAGCTTAAGGTTATTTAATTAATTACTCACAGAGAGTCAAGGATTACGAATCTGGTTTATAATGAAAAAAGCTGATTTTCAAATTATGCGACATGAGGATAATTCTCCTGTCGAACTTTTGTCTATAAGATTATTGAACCTTGAGTATTCATTTCTTGTTTTTTAACATCGATCAATACTTTAGTCGCGCAAAAATGGAGATAGAACAGCTTTTTCGATAGTATTTTGAGAGTATAGGAAATCTCATCCAACAAGAGTGAATCCTTAACACTATGCAGGGTATCAATAAGATAAAGAGATGAAATTCTACTATTTGAAAGTAAATACTATAAACCAAGACACAAGAGTTTTTTTGACAACGGATTCATTTGATAGAATCGGGGATGAGCTACTAATTGGGAATAAATACACTTATGCAAATAACCTCCCTGTTAATAATGCTGATCTCTGATGGACATAGTGCATACAAACATTGGACCTCAGCAAAATTGGAGTAATTTCAAAGCTCTTTCAGGTTGGGACGGTTTGCTTATTAGGCTACAAGTATGCTCTAACTATCATCGTTGGCTTGGTCGTGAATCCATTTGAAATGGTTACGAAATTGGGGAAATGGATTGCTTTTGTTAGTGCCTTTGAGATAGGGAACAAATCGCTGCTATACCTAATTATAATTTAGGAGGTATCTGTGTTGACAAAAGCAAAAAAGACAAATCTAAATTATTTTGGGTATGGAATATTAGTAGTTGTCATTATCATGTTTCTGTACAACTCTATCACCGGAAAACATAATCGGAATTTTTATGAAACGTTAGTTATAATGTTAATATTTACATTAGTGTGGATCCTAGTAGATGAAATTATATCAATTGTAATAAAAAACGAGAAAAACAATAAAATGATAAGAATATCAATTGATATTGTAATGGTTCCTATTTGGATTTATTTGATGAAAGATCGCATGGGTTGGGAATTAACCATTAGTATCTCTCTACCTATCATACAAGAAGCATACTCCAAATTTAGGGAAATAAAAAAATAGATCCTATTGATGGTACTTTCTGCTTTTCATGTTTGCTACAAAGGGGCAGTTTTCCTGCTGCATTTGTTATACTCTAAAAACAATATCTTTGGACTTCTATGAATGATTGCAAAGTAAGAAGTGAATATTTAATGGACAAAAAAAATGATAAGAATATATACATTTATTTATTATTAATTTTAATGGTATCTCTATTCGGTTATTTTATGATGGATGAAGACAAAATAAATAATATTTTTTTAATTTCTGTAATAGTTGTTTTGATTTTAAGACTATTTACCAATATTGTACTCGATTTACTAATAAAAGATGAAAAGTCCAGAAATACGTATTCTTATTAATAAGAATCATATTGGTATTGGTCTGGATTTTATTCATTTGGAATTATGTTTCTTGGCAGAAGATGGCACTTATTACTGTGTTTTGGGTAATAGACATCATAGAAAGTATCGATAATATAATGCTAAAAATGAGAAAAAAGTGAATCTATCAGTTTATATTTATATTTAATTATGACAAGGGACGGTTCTTCAATCAAAACGCCGAAGTTTGTCGCTGGAAGTATCCCCCTAATCGATAATAATACATTAAGCAAAACAATTTCAATTGCAGCTGCAGAAACTCATGAATGAAATGAGCGGTGAGAATGAGCTCCAAGTAGGTTATGCACCGCACACACTATTTAACAAGATTTGGCTACCAAATAGCATATCATCGATGATAATTCAATAGCTGTTGGAATTCGCCATTTAGCTTATTTGTGATCTTTTCTTCGTTACAAGTACTAGAAGGAGTTTCCTAAATAACGGCAATTGGAAAATGTTTTTTTAGCTTCCATAAAAGGGGTTCCGACAGAAAAATGCGGATTTACCACTAATAACCCGACTTTTAAAACGCTAAAAATCCTAGAATCAGCATCCGTGTCATAGAGCGCAATTTGACCAAATGGAAATAAACGATTTTCAAAAAGGATAAGTAGCGTCACAAAAGGGTGTTACAAGGTAAAAAGCAAGTATCACGAATCCGAAAAATAAAGGGTCATTATGCAACAAAATTAATTGAAATTATTCCTAAAATTTAGACTTTTTGATAAAATGGATTTACCAATAATAGATATAAAATTGTGAATAAAATGAGATTCCGATATATACGGATTTCTATCATAGATCAAAATTTTGGTAGACAAGAGCAGCAACTAAAAGATGCAAATTAAGTCTAGAACCAGAACTCTGATATATGGATTATGATTCGGAAAGCAAAGAACGATATCATTGATGGAGGAGATTTTTATGAGAAAATTCATCACAACCTTTTGTCTGTTTATCCTGTTGTCTGGGTGTTTTCCGATCAATCCGATTGCAGATCCACTCGATAAGGTAGATTCTAGAACCAGAGTCTATCGACCTGGTTACAAGAAAGAAAAAATGGTGGGTGATCCCGCACCGATGATTGAGAAAGCAAATCCGCAAGCATCTGTTTTTCGGGATGAGAAGATGATATATTCCTGTAATCTAATCACCCTCAAAGATTTACGTGATACAAAGGCACTGCTTCAGACTAATGGAATTTTTCGGACCTATATTACTGATGGGGAAGGAAATGACCGAGAGTTAACCGCTGATTTGGAGGGAGAGTCCGTCAATAAATGCCGATATCTATTAGTGAATCAAGCGAGTATCGATGCGAGCGACTATAATAACTTTGTCTTTATATATGTTTATCAAAAGAGATACTCAAATTTTGCTACTATCCAAGAGCAAATCAAGCAGAACTGTGATTCCGAGCCGGATATTGGGGATGTGAAGGTGTTCCGGAAAAAAGGTTCAACCATTGATAATGACGTGTACGTATTACAAAAAGGTGACGTGTTTGTCAAAGTAAAATTTGAATTAGAAGGGAACACGACGATGATCCAAAATCTATTAAAAAAACTGGCTGACAACCTGACAAAGCAAGTTGTTCATCCTAATGGACTTTCGAAAATCGGGTTAAAGAGTCCAACATTCACCAAAAGTTTTGTGATTCCATGTGAGATCGTTACGGCACAGGATCTAAAGAAGATTTCTGGAAATGATGGAGTGGTTTATACAATAGAGGATCTCGGAACGGCTGTAGAGATAGAGAGTTATACAAACTTATATAACTATGTGTCCCATTCATGTTTTCGGAATGTGGGTAAGCAATATGTTCATATTGAGGCCAAAACTTTCGAAAATGAGCAGGGTGCCAAAGAAGATTTTGCGAAAAAAAGGTATTTTTATCAGATCGAGAGCGAGAAGCAATATACCCCACAAAAAGGAATTGGTGATGAGGCTTTTTTGGGTAAAGATTACACTGACCAGGAGTTGTACTTTCGTAAAGGAAGGGTGAATATCGATATTGGGTATGAGGATGATTACAAGAAGAACATGGATATAAACGAGATGCTCAAGAAGTTAAAGCTTATAGTCCCCGAGATGACGAAACGGCTGGAGTCTGTAATTTCACACCCTTCGAGATAGTCCGAGTTTAACCTGTAAAAGCTCCTTACTCTTCTCCAAAATCCAAAGATCTTAACTCTAAGAGAACGAACCGGTTCAGACCTGACTGTATTACAAAAGACTTCAAATGAGATGTTATTTATAAAAATAAAGGCAGAAATACCGCCTCTGCCTTTATTTTGAATAGATTTTTATAGTATCCTCATCCCAACCTTCGTTTTTTTGATGGCATTTCATTAACTGATTTATCCATAATCGTCTACATAAACTAACATCATAGAAGTTTTGCAGTTTTGATAGGTAATATAATTTTAACGACGACATGTTGTCGTCTCACACCGTCTCGAATGCGGATTTATCCGTTTTTAATCTCTTTAAATGCAATACGTGAATAATGTGTTGTTATCCCCTTATCTTTCATCTCTTTATATGTTGGAAATCTCCCTAGCACACTGGTTAATTCTTTTGCTGTTTGAATAGCTTTGCTTCGTGCCTGGATGTTTGGTTGAAAAAGATGATCTTGTTTTTTCTCCTCTTGATAAAATCCAATTTGACGTTTAAACGGTAGTATGACCTGAGTTTCTTGTGTCTCTTGCTGGTTATCTTCTATTACTGGAGTGACAACTATCTCTTGTAGTGGTTCTGGTTCTCGTTGGAAGTACTCCGGTAATCCTTCCCCGATTATTTTCTTTCGCTGCTCTTCTTCTTTTCGAGCTGCTTTTATCAGTTGTAAATCCGGCTTTCTTGCTTCCCATTTCATCCACTCCATTTTCTGTATAACCTTTTCCTCCTGAATGTCTTTTTTAGCGGCTAACATGCGCTCTCTAACGCTTTTTACATGTGGTTCATGGCTTTTTGTCCAAAGCCATACTAGTGTATTTTCCATGAGCCACATCGCGCCAGATATAGCCAAACCGACAATAGAACCGATTAGGGCATTTGTTTGTGCTAACCCATACATATTTACTGCAGTTACAAATCCTAAACTGATGAAATATCCCAGTTCCAGGAATATTGGGACATTTCTTTGTAAAGCTCTTTGTTTTCCTCGAATGAATAACAAGGATGCGAAGAGTATTTCAACTAATCCTGCTGTTAAATATGGATTAAGACCTAATGTTCCCGACAATTTTGTTGTGTTTTGAAAGGATAAGGCGATAATAATTAACGCAATGATCACTACGATCCCAAGGACAACGATGTCAAGCGGTGTTCTTTTTTTCATGATGTGTACCTCCTGAATATGCGATTGTTTTGATAATATCTAGTATACTAAAAATAACGAATGTATACAAATGAATACGAAATTGTTTTGAAATTATTTTTTGTGTAGTATACTTATGTATAATTTCGTATTCAATTATTGGCGGTGAAATATAATGGAACCAAAACTTCCAGTTACCATAAGGACAAAAACAGTAATAAAATCGATGGACAGAATCGAGTCTTTGATAGATGAGCTATTAGAAGGAGAAAAAAAAGAAGGTGCAATGCAAGCGATCCATTTAATTCGGAAAGAATTAAATTTGCCCATTGAGAAAAGAAAATAGATAGCAGCTGAGTTTTAAAGGAGCGTAGAACAATGAGCGAAAAATATGCATGTTATGTTCGTGTTTCTACTGATCGAGATGAACAAGTATCCTCTGTTGAAAATCAAATTGACATATGTCGTAATTGGCTAGAAAGACAAGGATACAATTGGGATGAGAACAGCGTGTATAAGGACGAAGGTATCAGTGGAACCATTTTCAAAGATCGACCAGCGATTCAATTGCTATTGGAGAAAGCAAAGAAAAAAGAGATCAATATGGTGTTGTTCAAGTCGATCAGCCGACTTGCTAGGGATCTGAAGGATGCTTTGGAAATACGAGAAATATTCTTATCCCGAAATGTGCGGATTGTCTCGATTGAAGAAGGCTATGATTCAGATATTGCTGGGAAAAACGATATGAGTTTTGAAATGGCATCCATGTTTGCGGATCATTACAGCCGAATGTTATCAGGAAGTATATCATCTGCGCTTGCTGCTAAAGTACGGCGTGGTCAACATATCGGAAAGATACCATTTGGCTATACTCGTGAAGATGGTATTTTGAAGATTAAACAAGATGAAGCTGAAATTGTAAGTATGATCTTTGACTGGTATGTGAATGAAGGATTAGGGTTTAAAGCAATCACTCACAAGTTAAATCAGTTGAGCCTAAAACCAAAAGAAATACAGAAATGGCAAGTAACTAGTGTTCAAACGATCATTCGGAATCGTATATATTGTGGTGATTTTGTGCTTAACAGATATACTACAATGAAAGTGGAAGGAAAAAAGAAACAAATACAAAATCCGGAAAGTCGATGGATCATTTTTCACGAACATCATGAACCTATTGTTAGTCGCGAGTGGTGGGAGAAAGCGAATTCCGATCTTATTAAGACGAAAAAGAAAATATCGCCGTGGAATGATCTTCGTGGGATTCTCAAATGTAGTGAATGCGGGTCAAGTATAGTTCCTTTGTTATCGTGGAGATTGCTTGCAAATGGAGAAAAAAAAGACTACCGTTACATGAAATGTAGCAAATATCGTCGTGCGGGCGAAGCTGGTTGTGTGAATCATAGTCCTTTGCTATATGAGGATATAAAGGCATTTTTGATTAAACAGTTATTAGAAAAAAGCTACATGCTCCAATTCTCGTTTGAGGATAGCTTCCAAGGTCAAAAACATGATCGTCTCACTGTGATAAAAAAGGAAATCGAAGATCTCAAAAATAAAGGGACGAAATTAATCGATCTGCATTTGGAGCAGATTATCACCAAAGAAGAATTTAAACAAAAACGTGATGAATTAGATTGGAAAATTAGAAATCTGGAAAATGAACAAATTGATTTGTCTAATCAGGATTATACAACGAAGAAAATTGAGAGCATAAAACAGGCGTTTGAATGGTTGAGCAACGATAGTCAAAACTTACATCATGCGTTTAAAACATTGCTTGAAAAAGTGGTGGTACATCCTCAGGGGAAGATAGATATATACTATACATTTAATACGGAATAACTCTTTTTTTGAATGCAAAGTTAAAAACACCTAAAAGGTCCATAATAATGGGCTTTTTCTATGGGTAATTTTATTCTTGACAAGCGAAGCTACTCTGTATTACTATATAACAGTAATCAGTAATACAAAATACCTGTGATACAGAGTACTGAAAAAAATATATGTCAAAACAAAAGAGGGAAACACATGGAAAACATCACGGAAATGCTGAAAGGGGTGCTTGAGGGTTGCGTACTTGAGATTATCAGCCGTGGAGAAACTTATGGCTATGAAATCACGCAACACTTACGAAAACTTGGCTTCACCGATGTGGTTGAAGGCACAGTTTATACGATTACGATGCGACTTGAAAAACACAATCTGGTGGATATCGAGAAAAAGCCATCCACGATAGGCCCACCACGCAAATTTTATCGGCTTAATAAAGCTGGACAAATGAAATTGGAGAATTTCTGGGTCAAATGGAACTTTGTCTCAAGCAAACTAAACGAATTAAAAACAAACTAAAGGAGAATGAACAACATGAGTATTTTCGAAAAAATCTTTGGAGTTTTTAGTGAAAAGAAAGAATGGCGTGAAATGGAAAACCGCGCAAAAACCTTACCTGAAGACTACCATAACGCCTACAAAGCAATGCAAAAATATCTCTGGAACACTGGCGGCGTGATGGATTGGCAAGAAACGAAATTCGTTTTTAATCACATCATCGACCTTCTTGAAGAAGCTGCAGCCAATGGCAAGCAAATTAAAGAAGTTATTGGCAACGATGTAGCAGCCTTTTGTGATGATCTCGCCATTGATGCAAAATCGTGGGTTGATACACAACGTAAAAAACTAAACGATTCAATTAAATAATAGAACTAGGCTGAACAGCTTAGTATCTTAAAGGAGAGACTACAATGAACTTTTTAGAAAAAATAACTGGCAGCGATATGACTAAGGAAATGAAAAGTTTTGAAGCACGAGCAAAAGTCTTGCCAGCTGAATATCAAACTGCTTGGAAAGAAATTAATAGTAATCTCTGGATTCACGGAGATTTCTCCGGCCGTAATCTGATGCCGATTCTTGACAGTGCTCTTGAACTGCTTGAAGTTACATCAGCAGACGGCCAGATCGTTGAAGAAGTACTAGGAGATGATATCAAAGGCTTCTGCGCAGCGCTTGTTGGTGACGAAGGTGCAAAATCGTATCGAGATAAATGGCGTGATCAACTGAACAAGAACGTAGCAAGAAAATTAGGAGGCTTGAAATGAGCATCAAAGAAATGATCGAAGGAAAAAAAGAATGGAGAGCCCATGTTGCACGTGTCAAAGCACTTCCGCAAGATTACCAAATCGTCTATAAAGAAATCCAAAAATATCTCTTCAAAGTCGCTTCTTTTGAGCTGAACGAAGGTATCGGACTGCTCTCGGAAATACTCAGTTTCTTTGAAGAAGGAGCAACTGCTGGAAAAGGTGTGCTTGAAGTCACAGGAACGGACGTAGCCGCTTTCTGCGATGATCTGGTGAACGATGAGAAATCCTGAAGATATGAATCTGAGTATTACGAAGTGCCTGGAAAAAGTAAATACGATGAATAATTCGGACTGAATAGACTGGCTACAGATGTGAATGTGCCACTATCACTATTCAGTTATATTTTCAACCTAGTAGTAAGTAATACTGATTATCAGTCAGACTGAATAGAGAATAGGTTAATCTAGCGCCTTATTGCGCTTATAAGGAGGAAAAAGTATGAGCAATGCAGCGATTTCAGTAAAAGGGTTAAAAAAATCCTTTAAGGACAAGGAAGTTTTAAAGGGAGTGGATTTTGAGGTGCAGCGTGGCGAAATTTTTGCACTGCTGGGCTCAAATGGGGCAGGCAAGACGACTACGGTCAACATCCTCTCGACACTGATGAAGTTTGATGGAGGCGAAGCAGGTATTTGCGGCTTTGACGTCCAGCGTCAACCGGATCATATTCGCCAGAGTATCAGCCTGACTGGGCAGTTCGCAGCAATTGACGGCATGCTCACTGGACGGGAAAACCTCATTATGATCGCCAAATTACGGGGAGTTCCCAACCCTGCACAAGTAGCCGACAATCTGCTTGCAAGATTCAGTTTGACAGATGCGGCCAACCGGCGGGCCGACAATTATTCTGGCGGGATGAAGCGCCGGCTTGACATTGCCATGAGCCTGATCGGGACTCCGGAAGTCATTTTTCTCGACGAACCGACTACAGGGCTTGATCCCGAAGCTCGGATTGAAGTCTGGAATACCGTCAAAGAGCTTGCCGGAGGCGGCACAACCATCTTGCTGACGACCCAGTACCTGGAAGAAGCCGAACAACTGGCGGGCCGTATCGCCATCCTGCATGACGGAAAAATCATAGCAATCGGTACCCTTACTGAACTAAAAGAGATGTTCCCACCAGCGAAAGTGGAATACATCGAGAAACAGCCGACATTGGAAGAGATTTTTCTAGCAATCATTAGCAAAAAGGAGGAAAAGTAAATGAAAAGCAAAACAGGGGTTTTACTAGGGCGTTTAATGCGCAACATCATGCGCAGCCCAGATACGATTATCACGGTGGCAATTACGCCGATTATGATGATGCTGTTGTTTGTCTACGTATTTGGCGGCGCCATAAAGACAGGCACAGACAACTACGTCAATTATTTATTGCCAGGAATTTTACTGATGGCTATCGCATCTGGTGTCGCTTACACGTCTCTCCGGCTGTTTAACGATGTAAAGAGTGGTCTAATGGCGCGTTTCATTACCATGCCCATCAAACGCTCATCGATTTTGTGGGCTCACGTGTTAACCTCACTTGTTTCCAATGGACTTACTGTCGTGGTGGTTATCCTTATCGCTCTCTTGATGGGTTTCCGCTCCAACGCCGATATCCTGGATTGGTTCGCAGTAGCTGGGATAATTGGGCTGTTTACACTGGCACTGACATGGCTGTCGATTATTCCCGGATTGACAGCGAAGTCTATGGAAGGAGCTACAGCCTACTCCTACCCGCTGATATTCCTGCCATTTATCAGCTCGGCCTTTGTTCCCACCGAAACCATGCCAAAAATTGTCCGTCTGTTCGCTGAGAACCAGCCAGTCACTTCAATCGTGAATACGATTCGTTCGCTTTTGTATGGAGGATCTGTTGGCAATGGTATCTGGATCGCGCTTGCCTGGTGCGTTGGCATCATGGTCATTGCTTACTTCTTCGCCAGTAAACAATTTAAACGCCATTTAGGATAAGGATCTTTATGGGATTAACCATACCAATAGTCAGCCGATGCGATGAATGCATTTGTTATCACTCAGAAGGTTGTTTACATGCAGGGCAACCATTGACGAAATTATGGAAACCCTCAAAAAATATATACGATAGTCAAAATCTACATCATTCGTTTAAAACATTGTTTGAAAAAGTGGTGGTACATCCGCAGGGGAAGATAGATATATACTATACATTTAATGTGGAATAGAAGATGGAGTAGCACCAGCATAACTGTCACAATTAGAAGTCCTGTTTTTAGGGGCTTTTTTTCATACATCTGGGTACAGCGATTACGATTTGGATCGCGAAATTCCGAGCCCTGTCGGCGTGTGGTTATACAGTCTCATTCTTCACGATGCGTATCACACCGGACAAATTATACAAATTTGCAAACTTCAAGGATCTTGGCCGGCTAAGCGATCATTCGAATAATCCTGAAATAAATTCACATAGATAAACATAATCATGGGACAATAATCCCGTAGTGGAAAAGTGAAGACGTTGAGGGGATGCCTTGCATCTGGCCCCATATTGGCTTATTTAGATTATTTTTCTATTGGTATGCATAGCAAATGTGATGCAAAAATTAGCAGTCAAAGGTCGATCGCAGGCAGTAGTGGAGTTAGTTCGGTTAGGCGAGTTGAAAATATAGTCCAAAATCCCTACCCCCAAAAGTTTTGGTAAGGTAGGGTTATTTTTGATTTAACTAACGTACTTAAGTACTCAAATCATGAGACTAATTTTTGTCCTAAGCAGTTCGTTCCATCTGTATTAAAATTATTACTTTTCGCGTTCTCCCTTTTCTTGCCACACTAGACAAGAAGAGGGGACTCGACTCTGTACTACTGCTCCCTCAGCAGCTGATTCAGGTAGTCCCACACTGCAGCCTTTAGTATCAGTTTTCTGAATAGTTTTAATGTTCAGGTAATGACCATTTCCGAATAAAGCGAAATCACTGTGAATCTTTTAGCTGGAGGAGATACCCGATATGACGAATCAGAAAGGGGAATGTGGAAGTAGATATGTAACAAAAATATTAGTTTTAGTAATGGAAGTCACATGAAGATGATACCTATTTCTATGCTTCTTGATGTAGATTGGACTTATTTTGATTGCGATTATCTAGAAGAGCAGTTTGTTTTTGTAAGATACTACCTCGAATCCCAACAAACAGAAAATACAACCACACTCCTCCAGTGAAAATTAGCTCTGCACAGCTCGCTGAGGTTTCCAAGTTAATAAAACAATTGATATAGAAGCATTTAAAAAAATCCTCTTTGAGCACAGCAAAAGAGTTTCCATAAGAGGCTCTATCTTTTGTATTACAAACATTATAAATAGAGTATAAAAATCCAATTTGTGAGATGGATCAAAGGTAACACAACCAACAAATTCAATTCATTTATCCTCTACTAATCTCTTGATAAAAAATGAGACAATACCCCAAGCTGCTAGACTTGCAAGGACTAATCTAGCAAACAAAATGGCACGATCTCAAGTATTAAGCCGGATTTCTTCTAATGATTTATTTGCGGAAGTTGATTCTCTTGGAAGATTACTCTTTGCCGGACTTTGGACAATAGCAGACAGAGAAGGAAGAATGGAGGATCGTTTCAAGAGAATTAAAGCTTAGATTTTACCATCTCATTTTGTTTTTATTTAAAATACATTTTTGGATTTCATAAAAACATACGCCTTTTTTCATTGAATCTCTTTATTGTGCATGAATTTTTGATTTTCAGCACACAAAATCACATAGAATAAACACATGCCGGTCCTCAAAAATATATATTTCATATATTTTTAAAGGAGGCTGCTACTTTCTTTAATTCTATCAATGCTTCGGCTTTATCTTTTGGGAGAATTTTATTTTGAACTACTAGCAGATATCTTATTTTATTTTGATCAAACCAAATAAAACTTTGATTTGTATCTTGAAAAATATGCATGGCTCCAAAAGAAGATGATACTGTTACACTTTTTTCAGCCCAGTTATTGATGTTTATTTTATCTGATGTTGTAATATCAAGCGAGGCAACAGGTTCATTTGAGACTACATAATCCACCTTTGTGTGTTGATCAGGAAAAATGTAGTATCTGGTGTTCTTATTCTTGAAATAATCGTCTGGAGTGATGACCGGATACTTTGACATTTTCAGCATTGCCTCTTTGCTGATCGGATGAATGGTTTGCTGTTTAATTTCGATCCTCGGCTTATCTTTTGCTAGTAATTTACTTACTCCTAAACCTGCTGCTCCACCTAATATGACTACTAAAATAATAAGTAGTCCATTCTTTAGATATTTATTCACTATATTTCCCCATTTCAAAGATCATGACTATGTATATCCATAATAAACTGCGATAAATAAAAGATACAAGAGGTAGTAAAAGCCAAGTAGGCTATTTGATTCTGGGTGAAAAAAATCGTCAAAAAAAACAGCTTCTCTCTGTTTAGAATGAGAATTAAGCTGCCAATTCAAAGAGATTATGTATAAAATTAACTTTTTTCTAAGATAGAGGTGCCCATATTCCTCCTCAACAGTAATGTGAGAATTGATAAATCAATTCAGGGTTAAGCATTCACTTCTAGAAACCAAGATATCAGTTCACAAAAATTCCTCGTCATACGATAAAATGGCCATCTACTTCGGTTGGATTTTCACCAGCTGGCTGGACGCAAATTAAAAGTCCCTGTTTCTTTATTGAAACAGGGTAATGGAAAAGCGATTTTACTTACTAATAAGAAAATTTAAATCTTGACAATTCCATACGGCTAAAGCCGTTGGATTCTTGGGACGATAGCCTCATGACTATTTCATTACCAAGCTAACCCCGTGTGCCCCACGGTTTATGTTTGTTTGTAAACTTGCTTTTTCCAAAGGTTGAACTAGTGAAGGAAAACTCCTTACCCTTGTTCAACGCTCGCTTTCATCCCACGATTTAAACCGTTGGTTTTCTCGCTCGTAATGTTATAAGTTCCTATCATCAATTAGCTAGTAGGTTTGAAATAAATGCTCAAATTATAGTACTCGACATTTTCTGGATCGTAAATTTGTACTACTCCATTAATATTGCTTGTAGATGAATTCTCATTATAGGATTGTTGATAATAATCAGTACAATAGGTGGTGGAAGTCATCGTTCGCAGCTTTTTTGGAATACAGTTGTAATATTTACTCGATGATGAACCAGAGATCTTAACACTAGAAATATAGTCGTCGTTTCCGCTGGCTACCCCACTAGCATAGTATTCACCTTGTATAAAGTAAGCAGTATTGTAGTCACTTGCACCCCAAGATGTATTCCAATGAAAGTCATAGTCATCTCTTCCGCCTGAAACATTATCTCCTACATGTAACGTTGCATAGCATACTTCATAGCCATCTGCTGCTGAATCAGCACAAGTACCGTTTCCTCCAATTGAATCTGCAAATCCAAATGCAGTAAATGCAAAACTGAAAGCGAATACAAAAATAGCCACATACCACTTTTTGCTCATCTAATAACCTCCTTTGCTATAACAATGATTATAAGTTATTATCTTCAGATAATAAAGTTTCTTATGAAGAAAATGATTATATTTTTATATGAAATTTTTGGAATTTCATCTTGATTTTTTAAAAAAATCATATTTTATTCTCATTCTTTTTTTTTGGCCTAAAAATTATTTTACTTTCATATTACTTCTAACGATGATCAATATTGGATCGTCTACTTCAATGTCAGATATCCTTACAAAGGAGAATTTTATCTATCAAACCAATTTTGCGACAATTGCTCGCAGTCATAATCATTTGTCCATTGTGTTTTGAGATAGTACAGCCATGAATGTTATGATCCCTAACCTAATCAAAGAATTAAGCAGATCCTATACCACTAGTTCTCTTTTATGTAGCTTTGCACAAAGTATTGATCAATTGGAGCTATTGGTCTATTGATAGGTGTGCAAAGAATTCCCTAATTCCTATTAAAATCCAGAAAAAGTGATAAATTCGGTGAAACTGAATATTACCGTTATTTTAATACTATGATACCATAATATTAGAAATATCGGAGAAATAAGAATAAGTGAGAGTATAACTATTACTAAATGTGTGATGATGCCTTCGCAGTTTTGTAAACATAGGAGAGATTTACCAGATAGCACAGTTATGAAAATTGTTTTCCTTTCAGATGGTGTTTCACAATTCAAAAAAATTTTTTAATAAAGAAAGAGAGGATTTTATGGAAACAGGTATTTTGGCAGTAGCGATTGCAATTATGATATTAGGTATTCTTCATATTGTTGTTACACCAAAATTTTATAATGGGTTTACTATGAACATGCTTTGGTTTATTAGTGGAGGTCTTGCATTAATCTTTCTTGCTTTCTTAAATATTATTTTGGTTACTGTTCAAGAAAAAGAGTTCATTGTTTTATTATTTTGTCAGGCAGCAAACTGTCTAATTGCAATTTTTTTGGGTTTACTTTTGAAAATTCGATTTGCTCCTCAAGTAATTGTGGGATTTTTACTCGTAATAACGGAGATTATTCTAATTATAGGATTGTAAACTGAGCTCCATTGAGATTTCGATCGTGATGTTATTCCTTTCGGATAAAGTTCCTCAAGTAGTTAGCGTCGGTATTTTTGCTTTCGATTTAGTATAGAAAATCTCTTTTTTCGCCAAATGATAAAATAAAAGGACAAAGTTTCATCATTAAAACAAAAATCATAGAAATGGATATGTAATAAAAGAGGTGTTTTTTGATGAGGGAATTGCAACTGAAAATTATTGATTATATGAGGAGTTAAAATATGAGAAATAAAGAAGAAATGATGGATATGTTTATTGATTTTGCTAATAATGACAATAGAGTTCAATTGGCGACCTTGGAAGGCTCACGCACAAATAAAGCCATTTCCTCTGATCGATTCCAAGACTTTGATATTTCTTATTTTGTAACAGATATGGCTTCTTTCAAAGAAAATGATCAATGGTTGGATATTTTCGGGAAACGCGCTATGATGCAAAAACCCGAGGATATGGAGCTTTTCCCTCCAGAACTAGGCTCTTGGTTTTCGTATATTATCCTATTTGAAGATGGAAACAAATTAGATTTAACACTAATTCCGATAAACGAAATAGAAGATTACTTTTCTAACAGTGATGGCTTAGTGGAGGTCTTACTGGATAAGGATTTTCTTATCAAAGAGGAAGAGTCTGCTACTGACTATCAATATTGGATTAAAAAGCCGACTGAAAGAGAATTTGATGATTGCTGTAATGAATTTTGGATGGCCTCAACCTATGTAGTTAAAGGATTAGCGAGAAAAGAGATCCTTTTTTCAATTGATCATTTAAATGATATTGTCCGTCCTAATTTGTTAAGAATGATGTCTTGGCAAATTGGATTTGAGCATGGTTATTCTTTTAGTGTAGGGAAAAATTATAAATTTATGAATCGTTATCTAACGAAAGAAGATTGGGGAACCTTACTGTTAACCTATTCTCAGAATGGCTATGATAACATGTGGCAGTCTTTATTTACTTGTTACGAATTATTTAGAAAGTACTCTAAAGCCGTGGCAGAGAGTCTTGGATATAAGTATCCAGATTATGATGAGGCGATCACCAAATATACGAAAAATATTTGTGATTAACTCCTTGAAATATAGTTATTTATATTAAGGAAAGTAAAAAATCACCAAGTGATTATTTGAATTGGTTATCATGAGTTGGTTATGAAAGAGGGGGACCAGTCACGAAATTCGTAACTGGTTGATGAACCTTAGTCATTAGTATTTTTCAGTATATGTTTCGTTTGTCTGGCTTAAAGAGAATATCCAAAAAGAACCCTCTCAAAAATTCGTTTGAAAGGGTTTTATTTTGTTTAAAAGTTAGTAGGTTTTTGGGAGTAAATATGTTTCTAATGATTGCTCAAATTTATTACTAACCATTTTGAGTATTTCTAGCATTGGAATGCAGCAAAATTCTGATACTACCTATACTCATCTGTACTAGAGGAGCAAAAAGTTATGTGGAGTAACATGATTTTTTCTACTGTTAATAAAAGTAATACAATGAGCCAATCGTTCTACTCCTAATTTAATTTGACTTTCTTTTACTTGAGAAATGCTTAATCGAAGGAGATTATCCTTTTTATATTCTGGTAAAAACATTCGAGAGGCATCATCAACATAAACATGCTGTTCGTCTAGCATCTGAACTATCTGTTTTGCGGCCATGTTTTCGGGTAACCGGATGGATAGAAAGAATCCTGAAGTCGGTTTAGAAAAATGTGTATCAGCTGGTAGCAATAATTGACATGCTTCTTGAAGAATTTGCATTTTCTTGCGATATATCTCTTTTGTTTTTTTGAGATGGCTATGAAACATACCACTTTTTAAATAGATTTCTAAAGCGCCTTGAGAAAGTACTGAACTATTAAAATCCGAACTAAATTTATAACGTAAAAAATGGTTCATCATGATGGTAGGAAGAACGACTGTAGCCATTCGTAATCCTGGGAGAAAAATTTTCGAAAAGCTTTTAATATAAATCACTCTACCTGAAGGATTAAAAGAAAAGAAAGGATCTGATTTTGCATCCGGATCAAGGTCTCCTAAAAAATCATCTTCTACTATATAAACATCGTATTTTTCAGCTAACTCAACGATTTTTTTCTTTTCACTATTAGTATAAGAATGTCCTAGTGGATTGTGAAATCTCGGGATAATATAAAAAAATTTTATATCATTATTTCGAAAAATGTATTCCAGACGATCAAAATCAATACCTTTCATCGATAACTCAATTCCAAACGTATTCACTTGTTGTAGATTGATGGACTCAAGGAATCCATAATAAGTGGGCTGCTCCATTAAGATATTGTTTTTTCCATTTGGAAACGGCATAGAAACTAATAGATGGAGGGCTTGTTGCGAGCCAGAAACAATAACTACTCTTTCAAGTGATGTGAACACTTGTAGATTCTGCAAATATCTCACTAGTTGTACTCGTAGTGAGTACAATCCTTGTTGATCAGAGTATGTAAAAAGCTCTTCTTTATAATGTTCAATCGCTTGATTGATACAATGTTGAAATTCAACATAAGGCATAGCATTTTTATCTGGACCAGCAGACAAGAAATCAATCACATCATTTTCATCTGTTGTATCTTTATATTCATTCACTACAAAGTAACCACTTTTAGGAACAGAATAAATGAAATGCTCTTTTTCTAATTCTTCGTATGCTTTAATGACGGTATTCTTACTGCATGAAAAATGCTCAGATAACTGACGTACAGAAGGTAGTTTACTTCCTGCAATAAGTGTCCTATCTGCTAGCCGATTTTTTATCTCTTCCATTATCTCTATATATTTTGTACTCATATTTATCCTCCTTTAATTGTCATGGTACAGAAGGCTGAAATAATGGTTTATTTCTTTGTTTGTACCTATTATTATTTTGATTATAACAGAACTGTACTTTTTCGGGATGGGAAATGGTACAGATATGACATGGGATAAAACGATAGGGGCAGGATAAGATGAAGAAAGAAACCAGAGAGAAATTTGGATTATTGTTGGGATTACTTGGTGTCATTTGTTTTAGCTTAACACTCCCAGCTACAAGTATCGCAGTAGAGTATTTTGGGACTACAGTTGTTGGTCTAGGAAGAACAGTTGTTGCGGCTATTTTAGTGGCAGTGGTATTGATTGTTCGAAAAGAAAAGCTGCCTTCTCCCCGCCAATTCAAAAGTTTGTTTCTCGTTACAGTTGGTGCAGTTTTAGGATTTCCTCTTCTTACTTCGTGGGCAATGGAATCCTTGCCTGTTTCTCACGGTGCTGTAGAAGTGGCTCTGTTGCCATTAGCAACAGCCGGATTTGCTATGGTTAGAGCAAGGGAAATCCCTTCTCTCAAATTTTGGATTTCAAGTGTGATTGGCTCTGTAGCTGTTATTATTTTTGCCCTTCACCTTGGACTTGGTTCATTGCAATTTGCCGATTTGGCTTTAGTGCTGGCAGTGATTATACTTGGACTGAGTTATGCAGAAGGCGGGAGACTATCGAAAGAAATAGGCAGCTGGCAAGTGATTGCCTGGGCCATTTTAATCGGTGCACCATTTTTTATTATTCCTGTTGGGCTAAACCTTACGACTGAAATGCTCCATGCCCCTGTACAAGCTTGGGTTAGTTTTATGTATCTCTCAGTAGTTAGTCAATTTTTAGCATATGTTGCTTGGTATAGCGGGATGGTAATGGGAGGAATAGCAAGAGTTAGTCAAATTCAATACTTACAACCATTTTTGATGATTTTATTTGCAGCAGTATTTCTAGATGAATCAATCACATTATTTACGATTGTAATTGCAGTGATTGTAGTCTTTTCTGTTATATTAGGCAAAAATGCTCCCGTATCAAAAAAAGGATCTGTTTCGGAGGAAAACTAACTGTTTGGTCAAGGGATTTTGAAGAAGCTAATCAACATCTGATAGATTGAGGGGTAATGGAACTATATAATTGATGCTATCTGATGGAGTACAACAGGAACCCAGGGGGTGTAAATTATAACACCAATAAAAAAAGCGTATGGTTATATAACAAGAGCAAAAGCGGGAGAGATACAAGTATTGGTTTTTCAACATTCTATACCAGAGGCTGGAATACAGATACCAAAAGGCACAGTGAAACCGGAAGAGGATCCTCTTACAGCAGTAATTAGAGAAATCAAAGAAGAAACAGGAATTGAAAATTTTAAAGTAGAATATTTGATTGCTGTTGATTATTGGAAGAATGATGACGGCGCAATTCACAACAGATATTTTTATAAAATAAGTGTTCCAAAAGCTTTGGATGAATGGGACCACCAACCGACTGGTGGTGAGGATGAAGACGGACTGATATTCCATTTTTTCTGGATCTCCTCTAAAGATGAAGTTGATATTGTATCAGGACATGGAGATTATTTAGATAAAATTTTTAAATAAGGTACTAGTTGAGGTTAATATGTGAGTTGAAAAACTTCTTCCAATAGCGCATGAAAGGGGATTTACTCAAAATCGTATATATTTTGGGAATGTTGTGCTAAATAGATACACAACTATGAAAGCAGAAGGTAAAAAGAAAACAAATTCAAAATCCAGAAAGCCGCTGGAATGTTTTTCAAGACCATCATGAGCTATCTTTAGTCGAGAGTGGTGAGAAAAAGCTAACTCGAATTTTGCCAAAACGAAGAAGAAAATATCACCGTGAAATGATCATCGTGGGATACTAAAGTGCAGTGAGTGTGGATCGAGTATGGTGCCGTTGTTGTCATGGAGATTGCTTGCTAATGGAAAAAAAGGACTATCGATACATGAAATGCAGCAAGTATCGTCGCATGGGCGAAGCTGGTTGTGTGAGTCATAGCCTAATGAGAATATAAACAATGTGAAACACTACAATATATATTGGATAGTAAGCCTCGATGGTGTCTTGGCTTTACTATCCAATCCTGTATTTCGTTCAAGAGATATTACTTCTATAAATCCGACAAAATCTAACCTCATGAGCGATGATTGATCTGCTCTATGAACATGTATTGTTTTAGATGAAATATGATTTTCTACTATGTTTTCTGTGAATAATCACCTGATTTAACCAGTTTCCGCTTTAAAAAGAGTTGTTGCAAAGCTCTCATATTCACAAAAAATAACCCTAGCAAAATCATAAATCCTCCAATGAATGTATAGAGAGAGATCACTTCATTTAGTAGAATAGAACCTAAAATTAATGCTACTACAGGAGAAATATATAGCCAAGTTGATGGAAAAAGTGGATTTGTTTTTTTGATCAACCAAGAGTAAACTCCATGTCCAACAATCGATCCAATAAAAGTAAGATAAAAAATGGAAAACATGCCTTGCATATTCATCGTTAGAGAAGTACTGCTGTTTTCCATTACGAACGAAATGATCAGTAAACCAATACCCCCAAAAAACATCTGAATCCCATTTATTAAAAAGGGAGAATGATTAGAAGATGTTACGGACTTTAATTTTACAGTACCAAGCGCATAGAACACTTCCCCAATAATAACTGCTATTGCTCCCAACAGCCATTTCGTATCAAAAGTGCCTGTAACAGAAGGCAAGGTAATGACACCTACTCCTATAAAACTAATAATCAGCCCCATCACTTGTATTCGTGTCGACTTTTGTTTATATAATACTGCCGAGAGTACACTGATAATAATCGGTCCTGTAGATGAGAGGAGAGCAGCCAAACCTGAAGAAATATATTGTTCTGCCCAATACAAGGCAGCAAAAGTCATACCAGTTAAACACATACCAATAATCCCTAATTGGACATATATTCGAAGACCACGTGGAAAATGTGTCTTTTTGATTGCGAAAAAAAGACAGACGAGCAGACCAGCTAATGTAAAACGCAAACCAGCAGAAAAAATTGGAGCTAAACCGGTTTCGATGCCTAGTCTAATCACCAGAAAAGTGGTGCTAAAGATAAGGCACATGAGTACATACATGAGAAAAACCATGATAATCCCCTTTCACTGTTATATAATGATATATGAATTTTGCTCCATATTAGCATTTATACAGTAGAACAGTGGAGCAGTGAATATAACACTTGTAGGTGATTCCCATGCAAATTGACCTCATAAAAGGATCCCAGCAGTCTTATTCAGAGCAGATTAGCGGAGCAATTGCAGAACGAATTCGTTCAGGTCTTTTACAAGAAGGAGAGCCACTTCCCTCTGTGAGATCTTTCGCTCAAACGCTAGGTGTAAGTTTGATGACTGTCCAAAAAGCATATACACAACTTCAGCAGCGAGATCTAATTAGTAGTGTTCCAGGAAAAGGTAGTTTTGTTCGGAACAAGAAAAAAAATCAATCCGTTCCCTTACATGATTGGCAGTTGATGATTCCTGATTACTTACCTCGCGCTCAAACATGGAAGCAGATGAAAGATTATCCCCTGCATCAAGTTTTGGATCTGTCTAAAGGTGTGTTACACGATGATTTTCTGCCTTTGGAACAACTATCAAAAAGCGCCAGATCTGTAGTGAAAAGTGATCAAAACATATTTACAAAATACGGCGATCAATTCGGTGATCCACATCTGCGTCATATCCTGCAAATGGATTTTCAGAAACTAGGCATCTATATGGAGCTTGATCAGATCATGATTACAACAGGTACACAACAAGGGATTGATTTGGTAGCCAGAACATTTTTGGGACCTGGTGACCGAGTTGTTGTAGAATCTCCCACTTATATGGGGGCTATAGATATTTTCCGCGCACGAGGAGCAACGGTTATCCCTGTACCGGTAGACGACGAAGGTATGTGTACCAACTATCTAATGCAAATTTGTGACCAGTATCAACCAAAATTAATTTATACGATACCTACTTTCCAAAATCCCAAAGGAACAGTGATGAGCAGCAGAAGGCAGCGGGAATTATTAGACATCGCCGAAGGATTTCATATCATGATCGTAGAAGATGACCCTTGGAGCGATATATATTTCGAACAACCTCCTCCGAAACCTATACAGACATTAGATAGTCATGGGCATGTTATTTATCTAAAGGGATATAGTAAAATTTTCTCTCCTGGATGTCGAATTGGTACCTTGACTGCAAAAGGAACCATTTCAAGTCGCTTACAAGCTGCAAAATGTATAGCTGATTTAGGTTCTTCCATCATTCCGCAACGAATCATGGCAGACTATTTAGACAATAATAATCCAATTTCACACTTACGGAAAACCAATGCACTCTTAAAACAGCATCTAGACCTGGTCACCGAGATTTTTTCCGAACAGTTACCACCTACAGTAAATTGGACTAAGCCAGCTGGCGGTTTGGTTATATGGTTAACTTTGCCGAAAGAAATAAATACAGATCATCTTCTTCATGAAGCACTTAAGAAAGGAGTTTCCTTTTTGCCAGGCTCTGTGTGTTTTCCTGGAGAACCGGAGTATCATCATCTCCGAATTAGTTTTGGCAGTCTTTCTTTAGCAAATTTACGAATTGCCTTGATACGTTTATGTGAAACAATACTTGAGGCAATTGACACCGATCACCGATTAAAAAATGGAAAACCGTTTATATAGTATAAGATTTAAAGAGATTAAAATATTTTCCGAAGCAGATGAAAGTCATTTAATGACGGCTTTTATTTTTTGCGTAATGGAGTTGACCGAATGGTCCCAAAACTCAGTGGAGAATAATTTCTCTTCCTTAACCCGAAATGGAGCAGATATAGAAAACGATTTTAGTAGATCTTATTTTAGACCAGTTTAAAGAAGTATCTAAAATAAATAAAGAGATAGAGGCATTTGTATTTGTATGCGGTGACGAAGAAATGAAGAAATCCCTTTTTAAATTTATAAAAGAATCTGTAGAAAAAGGGATTTGCTCATATCTTTTAAAAATGGATTCTAAGAAAAGTTACTGTATGGGGTTGTGACAGGCTCACTGCTATGAATAGATTTGAGACTGGTTTTCGTTATTATAAGGCCTTTTTTAGGGGCTCTTTTTTCATACCTGTTACCTCTATATCTTTCCATTAGATTGGATGTTCCTTGAAATCCCACAAATCTTTGGACAAAGTACTTAGATTACTCCATATTTGTTCGACTTTACCTCAGACCGTCAAATCATTTTCTGATTTTATGTTAATCACTTCTTGTAGAAGTCGTTGGAGGATAGCAGCAAAAACGGCGATAACCAACGAAGCAAAAATGATGATGAATCCCAATAATCCAATAGGAGGATCAACTTTCTTCGCTATAAAATGAAAGAGTGGCAAGCCTAATACATATAAACCACTGATTGTAATCGCACAGTACTTTATGTTCTTTAACGCCTTTACAGATAACTCCGAGAATGCTGTGCTGTCGTCAATGTACCGTAAAAGATTGAAAGCCTGATAGAGAGCAAGGTAATAAGGCACAGCCGCTCCATACATCACGATGAAAACGAGATATTTCATTGGGGCAATATTTGGATACAATTTTGCTGCGAAATTCGCCATATGGGGCACTAAAAATATACACAAAGCAAGCACTGCAATTCCAGCAAGAAAAATAATTATCTTTAAGAAAGTGGTTGAACCTCTTTTAACATTCATTTAAAACACCTCACTTATTAAATGGCAACATGATTTTAGCATATGATTTATCGTTTTACAATAAATTTGCATTGTTTTTTATTATATTATTATTGTTATTAAAACTGTTTTCGACATATACCCCTAAACGTTCAGTGGCAAGTGAGGATGTCTGCAAGAAGTTTGTTACGATAATTTGCAGAGGAATTAGTTTAGATACTTATCATTAAACATTTTTCAGCTATATATCTTATAATTCTAGTCCCTCATACTACTTTATCTTTTGCTTTTATTATTCTGCTATTTATTACACAGTAACATTAAGTGTTGAAACAAAGGAGTATCTGTACAGCGATCTTGATCGTTACATAGGAATAACTCATGTAAAATGCTAGAAGGTATGTAGCCTTTGCATTGGCTTTTGAATCGTTTTAACGTTGAAGTAGTGGCGTTTTTTGAGCAAGCAAAACAGGTTTAATCACAGAGAAATGACAGAACACAAAAGTCCAAACAGGAATAGATGACGGGGAAAATAGAAGATATTCAAGCAGGCATTCGATGTGTTGAACAACGATGGTCAAATTTTACACCATGTGTTTAGAGCGCTACTCGAAAGAGTTGTGGTACATCCTGATGGGAAAAATGGATATATACTATACATTTAATGTGAATAAAACAGTTTTCTCATTTGTAAGAGCCTTCATATTTTTTAATTGGTCCATTTTTAGCTTCAGTAAATCAATATTCAATGCATTTCGTACATTGTTCAAAAAAGTGCTAGTCCATCCAAGTGGACAAATGGATATTTATTATGTTTTTCAGGTGGAAGGTAAACGAATGAAGGGAAGTTGGAGATAATGGCTAAAAAATTGGAATTTGTCCAAACTTCGACCAAGATCAGTTGGTGTTTAGAAGAATTTATTAATGGTGATGAGCGTTATCTTGCTTATGTAGAATCATCTTTTGAAATAAAGGGTGACTTTTTAGAAATAAAATCAGTTAGTAGTGCGTTCTATGAGGGGGATCGTACCGAACGAATTCGATTGAAAGACATTGCAACCGTAACTACGAACAGCGGGGGGTTAAATCCAAAGCAAGATCCCAACATAAAAAACCCAGTGGCATCAGCACACATTACGATCAATATCATTGGTGCTGGAATCGTGCTTACGAGCCACAGTCATTATTTTGGGTTTAGACGAAGAAATTCTGTTGAAGATCCTACGCTAAGTGTGGAACATCAAAGACGAAATGCTGAATTAAAAAAAATATCTAATGCAATGATCGATGAATTGCCAAAGTTTATTTTAACTGCTGCAGATAATAAAAAACAATAGCGGTTGTTTTCTATTGGTACGATATTTAGTCTTTAAAAGAATGAAGCTGCTTGAACCTAAAGATTGAATTAATTATTCTCTTGCTCCTGTTGATATTCTAGTTACTGGATATTTTAGCTATTATGTATGGACAGTAACTTAATAGGGAGTAGAATTTTCTGAAACTATGAAAAATTACTGGGGATTCAGATGATGGGATAGTTCGCGTTCTTCAAGGAAATCAAAGCATTTTCTGAGATCTAGCAATATGTTTCGATTCTTGATATCATCTTGTCTGCCATAACCAAGTGCATGTTCACGCATCTAATTCTTGATTGCTTGTATGGATCGATCCTCTGAGCTTGGAAGATCGTCGGTTTAACCTGATTGAATTTTGTTAAAATCGATCGTTCATTTTCAAAATAGATTTCATTTGTGTAATCGAAAGTACGGAGTATTGACCATTCACGGCTTATTTTTTTGTGTTAGAAGATTAATCATAATATCAGCTCTCGATGGGATGAGTATATCAAATAATTTTACCATCACCATTTCATTTTTGATGATGACATTGCTGATCATAAAATCACTTATAAAGGCGTGTATTAGATAATTCACTAGTTGATTGAATGGTTTCACTTCTCAGAGATTAGTGGCTGGACAATTTCAGGTTGGTGTAAAGTGCCAGCCATGCTCTTTATAATTTGTTATAATTTAAGAATAGTCTGGTTCTGATAAATAGGTGCATCGTAAGGAACTGAGATGACCAAGTATGCCCCGTACAAGCCTCTTCCTTTTCGGCAGTCCATCACGTTCGAAGAGATCAAGGCAGACCCGAGGAAGGTCAAGATCTTTTGGCGGTGGTTGAGGCAATCGAACCAATGCTCAATACGATCGAAGATGAACGTGACTTGTATTTCAAGCCCTTGGCTACAAACTTCAAATCAACTGATTTAATGTCCGCTACTGAAGTATATAGAAATATTTAAGCATACTTACCGTTTATCTGGGAGATCTACAGTTTACGGCTATTTATATAATATTCGAGCGATGTTTTCGATCAACTTTAATTTTAACGACCAACTATGTGATTTATTTGAACGATGAATAGTGATAAGCTATAGCGAAAAAGAGAGTGATTAAAATAACAACTCGAACAAGCAAGGATATAAAAAAACTAACAGTAGAAGGTTTTTTATTTTATATTGCAGTGCATGAATACATGAGTGACAGAAAGATGAGATTTCGCATTTATTCGGGAAAAACAAAGACTTCGTTTTGTGACATATTTTTCACTTTACAGGCTTCTTTTGGGACTAATTTTCATTTGCCAAGTGTTTGTTCAGCTTTGACTAAATATGCTTTGAGTAAATGGAATTACAGGAAAGAAAAACAAATAGTCACAATAGAGGATGGTGACTTTTTAATTGAAGAGTTAAATCTTAGAAATTTAACTGAGAATTGGGCAGCTGCCTTAAGAAATGATTTGGCAAAAAAGAAGAAGTGATGATCAAAAAGCTTGTTTTCTTATTTCAGTGACATGTTAAGATTATTTTGCAATTGGAGCTAAAAAAATAATCCAAAATCCCTACCACCAAAAATTTTTGGCAGGGTAGGGTTATTTTTGATTGTTTGGTGTACGGGATGATAAGTGGATCATCATCCCGTACTTTTTTTTACTATCTTTTAGAAGTAGCACCCACACTCAGGACAGATGTATTCAGGCTCTTTATTGGTATCTACCTCTACAAATTTTTTGCAGTTATCACATTTCTTACTGAGGAGATTGGGAAATTCAGCTCGGTGTGCACCATATTCAGGATTCAATTCCCCATGACCGTATCCGTATCGGCGAACCATACCAATTGTACCTTTCTATCTCTGTTGATAAGCCCGCTTGCTTATCAACATTATTATAGTAATACCATTGCGTGGAATACAAATATTAGATTAAGAGAAAATTTATGTAATAATTCGCATGTGATACTTTTATCTACATATATAATGAATTAGCCAAATTTTGTATATTGACAGGTGGGGATCGATGATAATTTTCTCCAAGTACAAGATCACATTTCAGATGAATTTGCAGTTTTAGCGGCTTATCTAGAAAAAAAACTACTACAAAATTGTAGTAGTTTCGGCTAACGATTTTCTCAAATGGAATGTTTTTTCTTTATTTTTTTATGAGACAGAAGTCGTCTTCATTTGTTCCTTTGCAATCACAGCTTTTATTTGAAAATACGAAACTTCTTCTGGCAATGCTTCTTTTAATGGTTTTAACTTAGAAGCACCTAACGTGTGTATGGCTTGAATAATGAGATCTTTGTACTTTTCTGAGATGAGTATGTCCCAATTAATAAGATAACCCTCACTATGACATCGAATTAGGTGATCTTCAATCGTGGATACAGAAACGCTACGAGCTGAGGCAATTTCTTTAATCGATTTGCCATCTTGAAATAATTCATAGCTGGTAAGGTGACTTTTGTTACTGCTTTTTTGTGGGTATGTTGTTTTTTTATTTCGTTCATCAGCAAAAGCAGCAGTAGTTTCTAAAATTCGGGAGCCGTATTTCGCGTATTTGTATTGTGTCATACCTACTATTGATAAAAACTCTGTCTTGTTTAGAGGAATTTGATCCCCCAATGCGCGAAGTGTTGCATCAGACAAAATCATATATGGCGGCAATTTTTCTTCATTGGAAAACTGTCTGCGAAGCTCGTCTAAACGATCCAATAATATAGAGCGTTGTGTTCGGAGTGTACTCTTATTCCAATTCGACTGTGATTCCGATTGGAGTGGGCGCAGATAAACATTTTGTTCACCTTTGAGCACCTGAACTGCTTTCTTTGTAAGCCTTATTAGAGGCAGATTACTCTGTGAAGTGTAACTTTCTATGTATCCCTCTGCTTGCAAAATAAGGCCAAGCTGATGCAAATCTTTCTCTGTATATTCACTTAAGATTCCATATGTCGAAAGCTGGTTTAATGCCAGTTCTAATACTTTTTTCGATTTTGATCCTTTCAATACTTTCGCAACCATCGAAAGTCCAAATCGTTCTTTCATTCGACGAATACAGGAAAACATTTTTTGTGCGATTATCGTATAATCTTCGGGGCTTGTTTCCTCATGTGCTAAACAGTTGTGACATTTCCCACAAGGTTTTTCGATTGGATCGTCAAAATACTGGATGATCGTATTTTGTAAACAAGTTTGAGTGAAGCAATAACGATACATCGCATGTAATTTTTGGAACTCATGTCTTTTTCGGTCGTGGCTTAATTCGGACTGTTCTACCAGATACCGTTGGATTCGCACATCTTGCCCATGATATAACAAGATGCATTCGCTTTCTTCTCCGTCTCTTCCGGCACGACCAGCTTCTTGATAGTAGCTCTCTATGTTTTTTGGTAGATTGAAGTGAATGACATACCGAACATTTTGTTTGTTTATTCCCATTCCAAAAGCATTTGTAGCGATAATAATAGGGGTTTTGTCATATGAAAATGCCTCTTGAGCTTGTTCACGCTGGATTTCGCTCATTCCCGCATGATATCGCCCGATTGGATAACTTTTATCAAGTAAGTATTGGTAAAGGGAATCTACTTCTTTTCGAGTAGAGCAATAGATGATGCCTGATTGTTTTGGATGTCGATCGATATAATCTTCAATAAATGCCATTTTATCCTGATCATGTAGAACTGACAGTCTTAAATTAGAACGCTGAAAACTAGTAATTACAGTGTTTTCTTCCGGGATTTGGAGTATGTCCCGAATGTCTTGACGTACTTGTTCCGTCGCTGTTGCAGTTAATGCAGATACGATTGTCTGATTGGGTAATTGTTTTATTATGTCGCCAATACTTAAATAGCTTGGGCGAAAATCATGTCCCCATTGTGAAATACAGTGAGCTTCATCTACTACCACTAAGGACACATGGACATCTTTTATCATTTGCAGAAAAGATTCTAGTCGTTCTGGTGCAATATATACGAGTTTTACTTGTTTTGAATGTATTTCTTGAAGTCTAAATTCTATCTCATAGCGGTCTACTGTACTGTTCAGGTAGGTAGCAGGTATTCCTAATTGATTTAGAGCATCGACTTGATCTTTCATCAAAGAGATCAGCGGGGATATTACCAGAGTGATTCCGTCGAGTAAGAGTGATGGTATTTGATAACAAAGGGATTTTCCTCCACCTGTAGGCATAATTCCTAGTGAGTTTTTACCAGCTATGGTTTTGGTTATAATTTGTGTTTGCCCATCTCGAAAAGCAGAATACCCAAATAAATCCTTTAATAATTGTTCAGCTTTCTCTATCAAATTCATTTTGACCCACCTATTCCCATTCATTGTTTATAAGTATATCGAAAAATTATTGATCAAACGAGTATTGAATCAATTGAAAATGAATGTTGTGATTTAAGATAGAGTCTCGATCGTGTTATATTTTGTAATAAGGTATTTAAGATAACTGTAATATTTGTTTTTGGATTGCGTTCCATTTTCACTAGAATGTTTCTGGAATAGTTTAGGAAGGACGGAGTTTCGATGATAGTGGAGATGAAAAATGTATCTTGGAGAAGAGATCAACATGTAATACTGGATCAAATAGATTGGAATATTCAAGCTGGAGAACATTGGTGTTTGGTAGGCTTAAATGGTTCAGGAAAAACAAGTATACTTGATTTAATCAATGGATATCACTGGCCCACAAAGGGAGAAATATCGGTATTAGGCAAGAAGTTTGGAGAGACGGATCTGCGAGATTTACGCAAAGAAATCGGTTGGGTTAGTACATCTATGCAACAACGACTGCATGGGTACGAAACGGTAGAAAATATTATTCTGAGTGGAAAATTTGCATCAATAGGTATATATGAGAAGACCAATGAGGAAGATTATGATTATGTTCAACAGTTGTTAGCTACATGGAATGCCGGGCATTTATATGGAAGGATATATCAGACACTATCGCAAGGAGAAAAACAAAAAGTGTTAATTGGCAGAGCTTTGATGGCAAAGCCAAAGCTGCTGATATTGGATGAACCCTGTACGGGTTTGGACATTTTTGCTCGGGAACAAGTGCTGAAAATGATTGATCAGATTACTCAGGATGTAGCTGCTCCTACACTTATTTATGTGACCCATCATATTGAAGAAATACTGCCTTGCTTCACGCACACGCTTTTATTAAAAAAAGGCAAAGTAGCACAAAACGGAAGAACCAAAGATGTATTGAATGAACAAATTTTGCGTGATTTTTTTGAAACACCTTTGACAATTGAAATAAAAAATGAGCGTAACTGGCTTATTTTGAATTAAGCGATTTGATCTTGCCAACTTAAGTTATATAAGCAGAAATGAGTAAATTGTATCGTCACAAGCAAAGGAGTCTGTTTGAATGAAACGAAATGGTAGTTATACTGTACAGGTCGTTGATGAATTTTCCTTTGATTGGTTGCTGCATGGCAATTTTGTGCTTGCTGGATTAAATTTGCAGTCTTTCCAATTTGATGAATTAACAGAAGGTGGGAGATTTATTGCCTATGAAGAGATAAATGACCATCGTTTTGTTCCTATCAAAGGACAATTTCTTGTTCTAAATGAACCAAAACATTTTCAGATGAAAGTCTTTTTCCCAGGTGGAGAGCAAATAGTAGATTATCAGCTGCATGGAGAAGACCGTACTACAACGATTAGAGTAGAATGGATAAACAAATATAATACGTTCATTGCAAATATATGGAGAAAACTATTTCACAAAAAAAATGATAGATTATTTGAACTAGCAATCGAACAGGAGAAAAATAATCTGCAAGAAGCATTTCATCACAATCGTTTAAATACTAGAATTTCTGGGCGGAAAATTGATAAATATGAAATGGACACCAAATGGGAAATTCACTCACCTAGTAATCCGTATCTCCGATGGGTCCGTCCTGAAGTTTAAATGTTATTATGCCGGATTGCCCTATTTGGGATAATTTTCTAATTTGTATATCATTTTATATGTTCAACATGGTATAATGTTTAGGTATGACAGGGCCTCTTTTGAAAATACAAAACCCATCCACGGTAAATTCGTGCATGGGTTTTGTATTTCGTCTTGTTCATTTTTTGATTTTTTTACGCAATAAAAGTTGATTGCATGCTTGGTGATGGTAAAGAGAGTGCCCAGTGGCTGTAGTAGAAGTTATAACCTTTTTTTGTTATCAAAACAATAATTACACGTTGTTTTACTCTGTTCACTCCTTTGTTCTAATCGGAAAAAAATTTGTTAGAATAAGAAAGTCTTACCTTATGTTTTTCATATAAATGAGGTGTTGTGATGGGAGAGAATAAGCCAGAAAAATATCGATTGAATCTGATGAAATTTATCGGTGAACATCGTCGGATGATGCTTTTAAGTATGTTGGTAATGTTGATTACAACAGGTCTTGGTTTGGTTACACCATGGCTGATGCAATATTTAGTGGATAAGGCGTTGCCGCATCGAAATGTAAATTTACTGATTTTGTGTGTTGCTGGAATAGCAGTTATCCCAATATTGAACATGCTTATTTCAGCACTAGAAAACGTATATAAAAATGATGTTCAAACGCGGATAACGGTGAAATTACGGTTTCAACTATTAGAAAAGTTACTAAAGTTATCTCCGACAACATTGAGCAAGTATCAACAAGGTGATATTACAGGAAGATTGGTTCGGACCTGTGATGATATATCTGTATTTGTAAACAAGCTGCTCAATGGCTTTGACAGTATTCTTTCATTTTTGTTTATTGGTGTAGTAATGCTCACCATGAATGCAAAGCTTTCTACGATTGTACTATTTTTTGCCCCATTGATGGTTTATTTCTATTATCGGCGAATCAAATTTTGGCGTACCACATACAAAGAAATCAGTGTTGCGCAAAAAGAGTATGATGTATTCATTACAGAAGTTGTACCTGGTCTAAAAACGGTTCAAACTTTTCAGCAGGAAAAGTTTGAAATCGAGCATGGTCAAGAACTAAATAGAAAGTATCGAGATTTGCAAAATCAATTACAAAAACAACGAAGTTTCCAAGGAAGATTGTTTTGGGAGTTGCAAGATTCATTGAGCACTAGTCTCGTTTATGCTGTTGGTATCTATTTCATTTTTCATCATCAAATGACGATAGGGCAATTACTAGCATTTACAGTTTATGTACCAAGATTTTATAGTGCGATTAATTCTCTGTTTTCGCTTTATATGGATCGCGACCAATTAAAGCCAGAGATTGAGCGCTATGAAGAAATGATGGATTTCCCTGATGAAAACATTGATCAGGAAGAAGCTATTCCATTGGAACAAACAAAAGGTCAGATTGAATTTCAACATGTGTCTTTTGGATATTCTGATGAACGTGAAATTTTGCAAGATGTCTCCTTTACTATTCATCCTGGAGAATTTATCGGAATAGTTGGGGCTACTGGTGGAGGAAAGTCTACCATCATTGATTTGTTAATGCGTTTCGGCAATCCGAGTGCTGGACAGATTTTAATCGATGGACGTGCCCATACATCTTATCAGCTGCAAGATTACCGAAAGCATATCGGTTTGGTTCCACAAGATATCTTTCTTTGGAATCGGACCATTCGAGATAATCTGCGCTATGTGAATCCTTCTGCTACAGATGAGGAGATAAATGAAGCTGCAGAACAAGCGCAGTTGATGACCTTGATTGAAAATCTTCCAGATAGTTGGGATACCCTGATTGGCGATCGCGGAGTGCGTTTATCTGGTGGAGAGAAACAAAGACTTGCGATAGCTAGAACATTGCTCAGAAAGCCATCGATTCTGTTGTTGGATGAACCAACATCAGCGTTAGATGCGAAAACGGAATATTTGTTACAAGCATGTTTGGAAGAAGTTTATAAAGACAAGACCATTATAGTAGTGGCTCATCGTCTTGCTACAATCCGAAATGCAGATCGGATCTTAGTAGTAAATAAAGGTCGTATAGAAGAATCTGGTTCCCATGAAGAACTGATGGCACGACAAGGATACTACTATGATTTAGCAAAACAACAATATCAAGTTTCGGAACTTGTTGGCTGAAACTTTTCCTTCTTATATTGGAAGAGTCGTCACAGGATGACTCTTTTTCCATGGCAGGAAACCAAGAGAAATCTACTATCTTAAAATAGAAATCGCGATGCGACTTCTATTTCAAGGGAGGACACATGCAAAAGGAAGTAAAAGTAATTGCTGATCAAGTTGCTGATGTGTATAAAAGGATAACAGCTGAAAAATTTATTGGTATTATCGCACATGGTTCTGCGATTAAAGGCGGATTTATTCAGGGATCTAGTGATATTGATTTTCAGGTGTTTCTCCACGAATCACTTTTTTGTAAGCAATGGTTACTTCCAGTAGAATTGTCTCTTAAAATACATCAAGAGCTCGCAAAAATAAATACGTTTCCTTTTCGTTACATTCAATGTAAAGCACTTTCGACTACATTACCTGAGGGAATGTTAGGACCTATCCCAGGTACATATCACTTATTAGCTGGAAAACTGCCTGTTTCCGAAGCAACCAATGATCAGTTGATTGCGTCTGCCCATCGTTCACTGAAAGAAATAGACACTTGTCCTGAATATCTAGCATTACTATTGGATCATGGGAAAGATCGATTAACACAATTGGTTCGATTGCTGTGTACAAAAGTTACTCCTTTAATGTATCAAGTTGTTACTCTTGAAAAAAACGACCCCATTCGCATTTGGAATATGCCGAAAAATCATGTATTGCCTCTTTTGCCGCGTGAAGGAAAAAGGTATGCTGTTCGTTTTTATTACCATGCAAAGCGTTTTTATCCAGATGAGAAATCAATCGCAGATGCGCTAGAAATGGTGAAAAATGCAATATTATTTTTTGAGAGTATGAAAACGTGGTATGTAAATAAAGTATCCACACTTACTTAAAAAGAGGAAGATTTCATTGAAAAGCGAAAGAGTAGCCAAAGGAAAGCATTTGGTCCAATTAAATGCTGATCAAAGAATGAAAGTAGATATCACTTATAACATTGCGAGCGAGAAAACCCACGGTTTAAATCGTGGGATGAAAGCGAGCGTTGAACGAGGGTAAGGAATTTTTCTTCACTAGTTCAACCTTTGGAAAAAAGCAAGTTTACAAACAAACATTCCCATGGTATGTATAGTCGTGACAGACGAAAACCAAGTTTGCTTGCGGCAAAGAAGAAATCAACAAACATAAACCGTGGGGCGCACGGGGTTAGCTTGGTAATGAAATAGTCATGAGGCTATCGTCCCAAGAATCCAACGGCTTTAGCCGCATGGAGTTGTCAAAAGGTTATATCCGTATTGCAGGATGAACCTGCATGGCTGCAACAAGAATTTAAAAAAGAAAAAGTCTTACAAATTGAGTTATGGTTCGACCCAATTTCCTGAACTACAGTACCTTATACTTTAACCGAGACCTTGAACTGATTGGAGAGTACTCCTTTCATGATAAAAAAGATGCTCATCAATTTATAAAGGCGGAAGAGATGAGCAGCGAAGATTTGGGAAGAATTCGAAAAATCCAATCTGCAGCAAACAGAAAGAAATGAATGACAGGACATCCATCCGTTCAAGAGGAACTGGATGGATGTTGTTTTGTTGAAAAATATCGACATTCAATGGAAAGCATGATAAAATGCTCTTCCTATCGCAAGGGATTTTTTGTAACTACACCATGATGTTACTTTTTGTAGCGCTCATCATGGTTTTTTCTATTTAATAAGGAGGAATCAAGTTGAATTCGATGGAATACGAGAGAGAAAAATTAAACGATACATTAGCAAAAATGGAAAGAATTCACGAAGAACTACTGCAAATTCCTCGTTATTATGGAAGAGATGTGGTAGAACAACTACTAGATGATCAGAGGCAGCTGCAAAAGAAAAATATACAAATGGCAAAAGCAGAACCTTACTTTGGAAGGTTGGATTTTGCGGAAGATGGAAAGGGATCTATTGTTCCTTTGTATATAGGTAAATTTGGCGTACAAGATACCAAAACAAACAAATTAGTTGTTGTCGATTGGCGTGCACCAGTCTCGAGTATGTTTTATTCTTTTACAGGTTCCGATGATTCCATTTCTTATCTATCACCTGATGGAGAGATTACGGGGATTATCCACTTAAAGAGAAATATCGCCATCCGTAACCAAGTATTGCAGCGAGTAGTAGACAGCTATGTGCGTGGAGAAGAGAATATCGGAGTAACAGATGAATTTTTGCTGTACCGATTAGGAGATCGCAAAGACAATAGATTAAGAGACATTGTTTCAACTATTCAGCAAGAGCAAGACACGATTATTCGAGCAGATTATAACCGTGCTGTTTTGATTCAAGGAGTTCCAGGCAGTGGGAAAACAACGGTAGCACTTCATCGATTAGCCTATTTGCTATACCAACACCAAAACATCAAAGCGGAGAAAATTGTTATTTTCGCACCGAATCACATGTTTTTAGACTACATATCAGAAGTTTTACCTGAATTGGGTGTAGGTTCAATCAAGCAAACTGTTTTTGAAGACTGGGCATTATCCATATTAAAGGAAAACATTCAAGTAAAAGATCGAAAACAGCAGCTGATAGAGTGGTTCGCTCCTAATTCCTATCAAAAAACCGTAAATATAAAGGGAAGTTATACTTTTTTAGAAGCATTAGAAGCATCGCTGCAGCAATATGAAACAAGCTATTTACCAGATAGAGGACTGACAGTTTGGGAGAACAAGCATTTACCAGCAGAAGAGATTAAGAAGTGGTTTTTTCTTGAATATAAACACTATCCTTTGATGAAAAGAAAAGAAAGAGTTATGGCCAGAATCAAACGTTGGATAGAAACAGAGTACAAAGCAATTCGTGGCTATGATTCAAATGGTAACCTAAAAAAACAAGCAAATAAACAATTTTCCGCCTACAAAAAGTATTGGCCAAAACATACTGTAATTGATTTTTACCGTTCGTTTATGAAAAATACCAATTTACTAGATGACAACCAAAAGTTAAAGGGAAAAAAATCGGAAGTAACTTACGATGACTTGGCAGCACTTATATATATTCATGATCGTTGGTATGGAATTGATAGTGAGCAAAAATTTGATCATGTTGTGATCGATGAAGCACAAGATTTTTCTCCTTTTCAAGTAGCTGTTTTGCAAAATCATTGTCCAAGTCATTCATTTACAATTTTGGGTGACATTTTGCAAAATATATACGAATTTCAGGGAATTAGACAATGGGATGAATTTTCTAACCTATTTAAGAAGGAGAAACTAGGATTTCATCAACTGGATAGAAGTTACCGATCTACGATGGAAATTATTCATTTTGCAAACGAAGTAATTGCTCCTTATACAGCAGGCGTAAAACCCGCTGAAGCTGTTTTTCGAAGTGGAGAAGAAGTACAAGTTGTATCATTGCAATTCGATCATAAATGGACATGGTTAGAAAATACTTTACAGCAACTGAAACAAGAAGAAATGCAAACTATTGCGATTGTAACGAGAGATGATAAAACATCTGTTGATGTATATCAAAGATTAATAGCAAGAGGAATAAAAGTAAATCACATTTCTTGGGATCAGAGAGAGTATTTTGGTGGTATTTCCGTAGTACCCATCTATTTAACAAAAGGAATGGAGTTCGATGCTGTGCTGTTAATGGATGTAGACGAGTTAAATTATCCAGATAATGATCAGCATGCTAAGTTGCTCTATGTTGGCTGTACACGCGCATTACATCGCCTTTTCATAACATATGATAAAAGTATCTCACCATTGATTGCACAAATAAAACACAAATCAAAAAAAATGGAAAAAGCATAGATCGTATGAATCTATGCTTTTTGATCCTTGCTCCAAGAGGTGTTCTAATGCAAATAGGTTTTAAATGGTAAATTATCTTAATATCTTTTCATTTTTAATAAAAGAAAACTTATTACTAATGTCAGTAAAGAAAATAAGAGTGCAATACTTGAAAAAACGAGTAAGTACGCATTGTATTCAGTAAACTGTTCGATTACTTGGTATGTATCCACATCCATTAAACCCGCTACAAGATTAAATAGTAAAAGAACGAGAAACATTGTAAGTAAACCTTGTGATGAATTTTTTATATCTGCTTTGCTCAAGGCAATATGTGAAGAAATACAGATCGCAAGGATAACAAAAATCCAAAACGCAGGCTTGCTGAAATTCTCAATGGTGAATAAACTTACTCCCATTGTAAGTACAGCTTGTCCAAGTGTTTGAATGATATGGAAGTCAAGTTTCCCTCCAGCTGCACTTTGTTGGATTTGAGACTGAAGGGTGACGAAGGATTGTGGAACTAATAAATACATGGCTAAAATAATGGAGCCGATACCACTTATAATGGGTCCTATTCCTATGAAAAAGTTACCAATCCGTTGATAAACACTTTTGGGATTATATCCATGTTCTACATAACCCAAAATCCCGTTTGGATCATTTGTTTGCAGCAATTTAACGGACTTTATTTTATGCCCCCAAATGATGCACTGGATTAAATGACCTAGTTCATGGATGGGAGTTCCCAGCCATGCGGTGGCAAGAATTCCTTTTTTTCCAAAAGCACGAGTTAAATAGATTTGTGATTGCTTTTCTAAAATTCCAAGTAAAAAACCAATGACGATCAATACACCTACTAAATAAATCAATTCAACTGCACTCATCCATAACGTTTTCCATAAAAATAACAGAAAATCCATATTTTTTTCCTCTCATCAATGGAAGTATCCTGCATCTATTTTACCTCAAAATAATGCTATGTGTATGAGTTATGTTCGATTAGAGATGAATGTGTTCTTGCAAAATGACCATGACTTTTCATTGTGATCTGAACGGAGTGAGGAATATTATCTATTATTTGGACGTAGTGGACAGGTCGGTTGAGAATGAAACAGATAATTATTATTAATTATCTGTTTTTTATTGCTTCTATCCCTATATTCGTGATTTCATATTAAGAGAGTAGAAAAGTATTGTGATTTTTCACATCAGAGGTGTAGTGAGGAATGAATGAACGAAAACAAAAAAGGATTGACGCTTTACACAAAGCAAAGCAACTAATCTCAAAAAAATGGTCTTTTCCGATTATTACTCAGTTGCTCTATCAGCCATATCCTTTCCATCAATTAAAAAATAAGTTGCAAAATATAAGCGTTACTTCACTAATAGAAACACTGCGTTTTCTGGAACAAAATCATATCATTCATCATCAGATGTATTCTTCGAAACCAATTCGCATGCAATACGTATTGAGTGAAGAAGGCAAAGAATTTATTTTCATTCTGCTAGGGATTCGTAGATGGAGCGAAAATAAAAAGTGAATATGATGTTCTAGTTTAATGTTCCAGTAAAATGATATAATGTAATTTTCAGATAAATAATAGCATTTATTATGAAAGTTGTTTCAGAAAGGTATAGAAAGAGGAGGTTAGATGATGCCAAACGTTTCTTTGCATCGAACTTTCACTGATTCCTTCACCCAACTTCCGCAAAAAATCCAAAAAAGCACTTGGGATTTAGTCTTTAAGCTAAAAGACAACCCAGAGGCAAATGGGATAAATTTTGAAAGACTAAAACGAACAGCAGATTCTAATGTGTATTCCGCTCGTATTAATAATGATTACCGAGCTATTATTTTTAAACCGAAATCAGAAGATGTTTATATGCTTGCTTATGTTGATAAACATGATGATGCTTATCGCTGGGCAGAACGAAGACGCTTTGAAGTAAATCGATATACAGGAACTTTTCAGATGTATATCGATAATACTCAGCGGCAATTTATCGAAGAGGAATCTGGATTATTTTATAATTACACTACGAAACAGCTTCTGGCATTAGGTGTACCATCAGACGTAATTGTCCAAGTTAAATCCGTGACTACAGAAGAAGAGCTCTTGGCATTAGGAGATCATATACCAGAAGATGCGATGCTGGCACTTCAATTTTTAACGCAAGGCGATCAATATGAAGATGTACTGGAAACAATAATGGATTGTCGCAATCCAGGTACTTCTTATATGGAATCTTTTCTTAATACTCCTGAGCAAGTTGCTGTTATCACTTCGGATCACCATCTCCAAGAAGTTTTATCATCCACATTTGAAAAATGGCGTTTTTTTCTCCATCCGAGTCAATTAGAAATGGTGCAAAAAGATTTTTCTGGATCTGTACGTGTACTTGGCGGTGCTGGTACAGGAAAAACCGTTGTTGCATTACACCGTGGATGTCATTTAGCAAAAAATTATATTCATGAAGATGAAACCATATTGATCACCACATACACGGCAAATCTATCAGATATACTAGCGGAACAGATGGATCATCTCGTTAGTGGACAAGCTCGCAAACGGATCATTATTAAAAATATAGACTCGCTTGCACGTGAAATTTGTGAGCAAAATATTGGATTGACAATCAAAAAACTGGTAACAGAGGAAAGAGACAATGAAGTCTGGGAGCAGGTAAAATCAGCATACCAATTAGATGAGGAGCTAGTAGCATTAGCAAAAAAGGAATATCGCTATGTCATTGATCCAGAAGGAATCAGCGATTTGGAACAGTACTATCGAGTGGTTCGAATTGGGATGAAACAGCGTCTTGGTAAAGGAATACGCACGAAAATTTGGTCAGTAATTGAAAAATATCGTTATTGGATGGAGGAACGAGGATGGTTTCGTTATGCTGATTTGATCAGACACGCGAGAATCTGGTTAGAGCAAAATTCGCAACTGATAAAATATCGAGTGGCAATTGTCGATGAAGTACAAGATTTTTCTCAAGAAGCATTGAAGCTTGTTCGAGCACTGGTTCCTGTAAATCGAAATGATTTATTTTTTGTCGGGGATCCACAACAGGGAATATATGGACATCGTGTGGTTATGTCTCGCTGCGGAATTGATATCCGCGGATCAAGATCGAAAAGACTGAGAATAAATTATCGAACGACAGAACAAATTCGAAAACAAGCAATTGATGTATTAAAAGGTATCGAATTTGATAATTTAGATGGAGGAACGAATACCACTGATGATATTTCTCTATTGACAGGTTCAAAACCATTCGTGAAAAAACTTTTTTCCAGAGAAGAAGAAGGGGAGTTTCTGGTTCAAGAAATAAAAAAATTATTATCGCAAGGTTACAGGCCAAATGAAATCGCCATCTTTGGCAGAGTATCAAAAACGTTAACAAGATTTGTTTCCCAATTGCAAAAAGCAAATATTCCATTGAATTCATTGACTACTCGTTCTCATTTTAAACAGTCAGGAGTCCACTATGGAACGATGCATCGCAGCAAAGGGTTAGAATTCCGCGTTGTCTTTTTAGTTGGTGTAGCAAAAGGTTTTATGCCGCTTCAGTTTGTTATTGACAAACAGGAAACGGAAGAAGAAAGACAGCTTCTTTTAAAACAAGAACGTTCTTTGTTTTATGTCGCAGCTACAAGAGCCAGGGAGATGCTTTATATCAGTTATCATGGAAAGCCAAGCCCTTTTTTAATGTCATCTGAATAAAAATAGCCTTGCTTTGTCAGCAAGGCTTTGCTTTTTGAGAATTATTATTCTGTTTACAAATGGTTATCCAGCCTTGTACCGTACGCGTTTTCTCATTTGTTTTAAAATGAGCGTAAATGGTGAAAAATTTTGCTAAAATCTCACAAATGAAATTAAAATCATTTATAGAAGGGAATATACTATTTAAGACAAACAATGAAGGTCCTTTCCCTACAATTCGATAGCTTTGATTGGATTGTTCATAAGTTGATTTTTCCATAATTAAGAGTGGTTTGGACAGTGATTTTGCTTTTTGTGCATACATTTATTTGCCCCCTTGAACGGATTGCTGTTCGCTTTCTTATTTTATAGAAACTGAACTAAAAAAGCAAACGTATGTTTGTAATTTAGGGGGAGTTATTTGGATAAAATCATTTTTATCATTGTATGATTTACTGATAAATAAGAGTGCTGATCATTTTGATTCATTTGACTGGATCTGTTTATACTACTATTAAATATGTTTGAAAGAGCCGATTGAATGCAGGATGAAAGAGTAATATCCTGCTTTTTATTCGATCTAATGTTAAGATTTCATCCTGTTATTATTTGAAATGGAACGGTTTGATAGGAAAAGTGAGGATAAAAGAAATGGCATGGATATATCTCATTATTGCAGGTTTATTTGAAATGGGCTGGGCAGTAGGCTTGAAATATACGCAAAGTTTTACAAGATTAGTTCCGAGTATCTTTACGATTATTTCAATGATAGTCAGTCTGTATCTTCTTTCGCTTGCGCTAAAAACATTGCCAATTGGGACAGCATACACGATTTGGACCGGGATCGGTGCAGTTGGAACCGTTATTTTTGGAATGATTTATCTTGGGGAATCGCGTGAGTTTTTGCGCATTTTATTTATTTTTTTGATTGTTATTGGAATCGTTGGTTTGAAAGTAGTTTCTGGTGGAGAAGGACATTAATGAAAATCGGGAGAAGAACATATATTTGCAATTATCGGTTTTGTTCTGTATAAATTTAAGTATGGTCGCAATCGATCAGAATTACTTATTTGGAGGAACGGAAATGAAATTAGTGTCATGGAATGTCAATGGATTGCGATCTGTCATGAAAAAAGGCGATTTCCAACAATATTTTCGAGAAGCAGATGCAGATATAGTTTGTTTACAAGAGACGAAGATAAATGAAAATTTGGTTGATGAAACATGGGGAAATTACCATGTTTATTGGAATCACGCGAACAGAAAAGGGTATTCTGGAACAGCTATTTTTACCAAACAAGAACCGCTTGCAGTAACTTATGGATTGGATATAGAAGAACATGACCAAGAAGGCAGAGTTATTACAATGGTTTTTGAGGATTTTTATTTGGTGACCGTATACACACCTAACTCAAAAAGAGGATTAGCTAGGTTGGATTATCGAATGGAGTGGGAAGAAGTATTTTTGGATTATATCAAGCGACTCGATGTGCATAAACCTGTTATTTTTTGCGGAGATCTCAATGTTGCTCACCAAGAGATCGATATTAAAAATCCAAAAACAAACCGCAAGAGTGCAGGTTTTTCTGATGAAGAAAGAGCAAAGTTCAGCTTGTTATTAAAGGAAGGATTTATCGATACCTATCGCTATCTTTATCCTAATCAGGAAGGTGCGTATACTTGGTGGTCTAATTTCTCCAATGCCCGGGCGAAAAATTCCGGCTGGCGTCTGGATTATTTTGTAGTCTCTGAGCGGCTAAAAAATAAAATAGAGAAGGCGGCAATCAGCAATGATGTAATGGGTTCAGACCATTGTCCTATCGAATTAGAGATTCATATAGGGGAAGAACGCGTTTATTTCTAAAACAAGGTATACATCACAAGAAACTTACTTTACACTGGAGAATGAGAAAATGAAAAGCCAAACCCTTAGGGAGAAAAAGTGGGTAAGGAAAATGTTGCACTGCTGATTGATGTTTCGAATGCTCTGGAGAAGAAGCACGACAAGGCTCGATTCCATGCCAATAATGGCCGCTGCGTGTCTGCTGGTTTTGTAGTCGAACAGCACGCTGATGCAGATGCAGCCCGTGTTTCCTACCGATTCCTGGATGGATCGCGTGAGGAGACCAACGGAATGCGGACGCTCGAAACCATCCTTGGTAACTATATCACCACTCTGCACAAAGCGGGTTTCCGCGCAGAGATGCACATTGGTGGTCACAAAAATCGTCCTTATCTGAAGGTAGTGAAGCGGTAGATTTTCTTACATAATGAAGCTATAATAGGCTTCCTCCCACCAGATGAACAGCCAATTTTTCATCTGGTGGGGACATTAAATTATATCTCTCTATGATCGTTTAATCCGGTGAAACACAATTGATTTCGCAAATGGGTTATCCTCAAGAGTTTCAATTACTTCATCAGAAAATTCATCGTTTCAAACGCTCCATAAAAAATGAAAACTACCATTCATATTAAATTTTAGTTATTATTTTGTATCGAATTCCATTATAACTGAAAATTCAAACCATCCATTCCCCTAATTGTCCAAATAACTCTGAGCCATAATATAAAAAAAGTCCAAAGAAGGTGAAATATAATTGAATAAATCCCAAGAAAGACGTACATTTGTCGCTATCCCATTGCCAGCGTCGCTCAAAGAACAAATAGGGGAATGGATAAAAACAACACAAGACGAGCTTCCTTTTCGCAAATGGATACATCCGCAAGACATACATATCACGCTCCATTTTCTAGGGAGTACTTCGCAGGAACAATTAGAACAAACGATACAAGCTTTAAAGGAAGTTTGCCAGCACCAGGTTCCTTTTGAGTTAGCGATGGAGGGGTTAGGAACTTTTGGCAAATCCGATCAGCCTCGTATTTTTTGGGCAGGTGTGAAAGGCGAAGTGGATCAGCTTAAAGCGTTGCAGAAGAAGGTGACGACTGCTCTAGCTCCTGTTGGTTTTCCGCCGGAAAGCCGGCCATATAACCCGCATATCACCTTAGCTCGTAAATATGCTTCTGCTGATTTTGATCGGAGTGAATTAACAAGACATCCTATCGGTAACTTTAAATGGATAGCAGATCGTATGGTGCTTTATGAAACGATTTTAGGACAAGGGCCGATGTACCATGAAATAAGTATGTTTCCTTTGTAGATTAGAGTTTAAACAAGACAAAGGAAACAAAAGAACTGTGTTGTAGAGCATGCTCATCAATGGAAAGGATAGTTTGTTTTATGATGATGTTTATCATGATACTTCCCTTAGCTGTGATTACAGCATTAATCAGTATCGTATTGTATAAATTTTATATCCAGCGGAAAACGATTGAAACAGTGTATACCCCTTTTGATTTTATAACTGGGCAAACTTCCACAGAATTTCATGAAGAAAAAGAAGAGAAAGAAGAAAATCAAGATAATGGTGATGATAAGGATAAAAAGCACTAATTTTTGTGCTATGTAATAAATGAAGGAAAAAGAGCTGAGATTATATCATCAGCTCTTTTAAACTACTTCTGCATTATTCTCATTGATAATAAATACTTCTTGAAGAAAAGAACTAACTTCCTCTTCATATTGTTGTTTGTTCCGCCGAAAGGCATCACTATGCCCTGCTCCCTCCACGATCCACAGGCGTTTCAATCCGTTTTGCTTTGCTTCATATAATTTTTTGCTCATCTCCGTTGGGATAAAGCGATCCCTATTTCCATGAATAAATAGAATTGGCAGATCACTTTTCGCCACTGCTTTTATTGGACGGACATCAGATAGACTGAACCGTGCAAAAATTTTGACGAAGAAATCGATTGTATAATAAAAAATAAAGGTAGGTGCTTTATATAAATAACGTATTTGATAACGAATTAGCTCTGCTAAATCGGAGTATGGGCAATCGGCAATGATAAATTTGGCATGTTCATTGATATGAAGGTACTCTAGTGCTGTTCCTCCGCCAAGGGAGACGCCATGAAGGCCGATTATGGCATCGGTTCCAATTTCGGTTCGAGCCCAATCAATCCAGCTTTTCACATCATACTTTTCATAATAACCATAGCTGGTGAAGGTTCCCTCACTTTGTCCATGTGCACGTTGATCGATAGCTAAAAGGTTAAAGCCCTGTTTCATATAGAGATCAGTGAATTGCATGGTCATGGGGTATGCTCTTGTATAACCATGTATAAGAATCATTACTTTTTTGGAGTAGGGATTGGTTTCAATGTAGTAACCATGCAGTTTTAATCCATCTTTGTTTTGGATATTGATTTCTTTTTTTGGTAATTCGTTAAATTTTGAACGGGTGTAAAGCCCTCTCTTCTCAACTAGTTGAAAACATTCCTCGGTTGATAATTTCTTTTTTCGTGTTATATTTTGATATCCCCATAAAGATATACTGTAGACGACAAGAGAAAAAAGTACAGTTAATCCAAGCAATACCCCCCACCAGATCATCCCACAACCTCCTATTTACATATTCAATATTCAAAACCTTATATAAAAGAATTTTCTACTAATATTAAAATATATATTTCTATCAATTTTCAAGTCATTATTATTTTATTTACAAAAAAATTAATGTAATTAATAAACAAAAACCCTTCATTTTTGCGCTGATGGGAATAAATGATAGATTTGAAATCCCATAATAATAAGGTTATAAATCATCATTTTATCGAATCATTTTTATTGAAAAAATTAACAAGGATAATCCTTTTAAGGTTAGCAAAAGATGTTGATAAATAATAATAAAGAGAGGACTGTGTATGAAAAAAAAGGCAGCATTTTTACTATGTTTTTTTAGCGTAATTGCTTTGTCATTCAGTTTTGTTTCGGATGCTTCTAGTGGTACAAAGCAAGTATCGATTATTATCGATGACTTAGGAAATAATTTGAAGGGAACAGAGGAGTTATTTTCGATCAAGGCACCGCTCACTGTTGCGATTATGCCATTATTACAATCATCCAAAGTCGATGCAGTTCGGGCGAAACAAGCTGGTTTTGATATACTTCTTCATCTCCCGATGGAGTTTACACATGGAAAAAAAGAATGGCTTGGCCCTGGGGCGGTCACTACAGATATGTCCACTGATGTAATAAAACAACAAGTGAGAAAAGATTTGGATAGTATCCCTTATGTAAAGGGTATAAATAACCATATGGGGTCAAAGGCAACTAGTGATGAAAGGGTTATGCGTGCAGTGTTGGAAGTGGTGAAAGAAAAAAATCTTTTCTTTGTTGATAGTGCAACCAGCACTCATTCCAAAGGGAAAAAAGTAGCAGATGAGCTGGGTGTTCGTTATATCAAACGTGATATCTTTCTAGATAATGTCCATTCTCGTTATGCGATCGAAAAACAAATTAAAAAAATGATAGAGGTGGGAAAACAAAAGGGAAAAAGCGTAGCCATTGGACATGTTGGAATACAAGGAAAAAAGACGATGAGTGCGATTCGTTCTATGCTCTCTGTAATCCAAAGCGAAGGATTACAGATGGTTCCCGTTTCGTCGCTACTCTCCAAATCAAATCAAGAATAAAATTCGTTTCACACAGGGTTATAATATTATAAAATACGTTTATATTATAATTATAAATAAGTAAACTTTTCAAGTTTGATAAAAAACAAAAAAAAGTTTTACGTAAAAACACTAATAAATACGTATGTTTTTTGGTATTGCATTTATTTCCAACAAGAATATGGTTTACAGAATTGTTATCTCTATTTTAAAATAACAAATAGAGCTTTAGGATATTTATGAATGAATATTCATTCAGAATATTTTCGAGTTTAAGGCCATTTGGTCTAGACTATATATTTCAGCAGTAATTATTTCGAGGAGGATAAGGAATGAGCAAGAAAAGATGGTCTATCTTTACTGCTATTATCTTGGTTTTAAGTATGGTATTAACTGCTTGTGGTGGAGGCTCAACTGATCAAGCTTCCAAGGATACACTTGTATTGACGGATAAATCCGAACCACCAAACCTTGACAGTGCGAAGTCTACCGACCAAGTGTCCTTTCAAATCTTAACCAATTCACTAGAAGGTTTGATGAGACTGGATAAAAACCAAAAGCCAGTTCCAGGAATTGCAAAAAGTTATGAAGTAAGTTCAGATAAATTAACTTATACTTTTCATCTTCGTGATGCAAAATGGAGCGATGGCAAAGCAGTAACTGCAAATGATTTCGAGTATGCTTGGAAGCGTGCTTTGGATCCTAAAACTGCTTCTGAGTACGCTTACATTCTAGAGCCTGTAAAAAATGCAATGGAATACAATTCAGGCAAAGCAAAAGCGGAAGATGTCGGCGTGAAAGCCTTGGATGCGAAAACGCTTAAAGTTACATTAAAAGCGCCATCACCCTATTTCTTGGAATTAACTTCATTTTCTACCTTTATGCCACAACGAAAAGATATCGTTGATAAGTATGGCAGCAAGTTTGCACTTGAAGCAAAGAACATGGTATACGATGGTCCATTTGCTATCGACAAATGGGAACACGGTGTAAGTGTTCATATGATCAAGAACACAAACTACTGGGATAGTAAAAATGTAAAACTTGCAAACGCAGAAGTTAAATTTTTAAAAGAAGAATCAACTCGCGTAAATTTATATAAAACCAATAAAATTGATTTCACCGAAATCACAAAAGACTTTGCAGATGCGTTTAAATCCAGCCCAGAGAAATTTGTGCTGAAAGAATCTTCTGCATGGTATCTCGAATTGAACCAAAGAGAAGGTATCTTTAAAAACAAGAAACTTCGTCAAGCAATTGAATTAGCTATCGATAAGAAAACATTGACTAATCAAGTATTAAAAACTGGTTCTACCCCTGCAGGATCTCTAGTACCACCTGATATTCATGCAAATAATACACAGAAATTCCGCGATCTTTTTAAAGATCAAGTGAAATATGATCCAGCTCAAGCGAAGAAATTGTGGCAAGAAGGCTTGAAAGAAGAACATATCACAAATCCTGGGAAAATCGATCTTCTAGGTGATGATACAACGAATGCAAAAGATCAAATGGAGTTCATCTCCGATCAGTTGGAAAAAAATCTTGGTATCCAAGTTACACCAGCTCCTGTAACGTTTAAAGAACGTTTGCAAAGAGGGAAAGACGGTAACTTCCAATTGCTATTGTCTGGTTGGGGTGCTGACTACAACGACGCAATGAGTTATCTGGATATCTTTACGACTGGTCAAAGCTATAACCGTGGAAGATGGAGTAATGCGGAGTACGATGCTCTAATTCAAAAATCGAAAAACAATCCTAATTTCACGGAACGTGTTCAAGATTTAGCAAAAGCCGAGAAAATCTTAATTGATGATCAAGGAATTGCTCCACTCTACTACCGTACTCGATTGAGCCTTTTGAAACCATATGTTAAAGGTGCAGCTTGGAATACAACATGGGGCTTCTTTGACTTAAAAGGGGCATATCTAGACGGCAAGTAAGATGACCTAATAAGGTATATGCATTAGGCATATACCTTTTATTTTTTATGTAGGTGGGAGAGGAGTGATTTCACTTGTTGAAATATACATTAAAGAGATTAGCTTTAATGTTAGTTACACTGTTTATTATTACAACGGTGACTTTCTTTCTTGTTCGTTTGCTTCCTGGTACACCGTTAGCCAATGAAGAGAAGTTACCAGCAGAAATACGGGAACAAATCCTTGAACAATATGGTTTAAAGGAACCGTTATATATACAGTATGGCAAGTTTATGGGGCATTTGGTACAAGGTGATTTGGGGATGTCATTGAGCCAAAGTGGACGTTCAGTCAATGAGTTGCTCAGTGATCGTATTGGGCCTTCCGCAATTATCGGATTTCAAGGGATTTTAATTGGTATTGTCATTGGTCTATTACTCGGTATTGCAGCAGCATTAAGGCGAGGAACCTGGGTGGACAGCCTTGCTTCTGCGACTGCTGTTTTTGGAGTGTCTATTCCTAACTTTGTATTAGCGGGCTTGTTATCTTATTGGATCGGGGTTAAGTTTGGTTGGCTGCCGCCAGCACTTTGGGGCGGGTATGAATATACCATCTTACCGTCACTTTCCTTATCGGTTTATGTCATAGCGCAAGTTTCTAGGTATATACGTACGGAAATGGTCGAAGTATTGGATCAAGATTACATTCGGACAGCAAAAGCAAAAGGGCTCAGTTGGCGAAAAATCGTAATTAATCATGCTTTGCGAAATGCGATGATTCCTGCTGTTACTGTACTAGGCCCATTGACTGTTAATATTTTGACGGGTTCGCTTGTAGTGGAAAATATCTTTGGGGTTCCTGGTATTGGTAACCTTTTTGTGGAGTCTATTATGGTGAATGATTATACCACGGTTCTAGGTACAACCATTTTCTACAGTATTTTATTTTTGGGTGTAACCTTCATAGTAGACGTATTATATGGAATTATTGACCCGCGTATTCGGATTTCAGGTGTGAAGGAGTGATGGTTAGATGAGTATATCCAAAAAAATGGAAAATAGAATGTTTGAGCCCCTTGCGCCGTCTGAAAAAAATAGTGAGGTCTTAGCTCCACAAAGGGGTTACTGGAAAGATGCATGGATGCGTTTTAAAGCGAACAAAGGTGCACTTGTTGGTTTAGTTTTATTGGTGCTGTTGCTTTTAGTAGCTTTTATTGGTCCATTTTTCAATCATTATGATTACAGCACACAAGATCTAACCAATACAAACCAAGAACATTTGGGAGATCATTACTTAGGTACAGACAGTTTAGGTAGGGATTTATGGCAGCGTGTTTGGTATGGTGCAAAAATTTCATTGCTAATCGCCTTGATTGCTGCTTTCTTGGATGTCGTTATCGGGGTTACCTTCGGTGGCGTTTCTGGTTATTTTGGCGGTCGTGTGGATGCTGTAATGCAGCGAATACTCGAAGTCATGTACTCTATACCCAATATCGTCATTATCATTTTATTGATGATGTATCTGGAGCCGGGGGTACTGCCGATTGCAGTTGCTTTGGCTTTTACCGGATGGGTTCCAATGGCACGGGTAGTCCGAGCACAAATATTAAAATTAAAAACACAAGAGTATGTACTGGCAGCTCGTACGATGGGAGCAAGTCATTACCGTATCTTGTTTAAACATTTAATACCAAATGTGATGGGGCCAATTATTATTGCCGTTACATTTTCGATTCCATCAGCTATATTTTTTGAAGCTTTTCTAAGTTTTATTGGGCTTGGGCTTCGCCCGCCGTCAGCGAGTTTAGGTATTTTGGTCAGTGAAGGTTATCGCTATTTGCAGTTGTTTCCATTTGAATTATTTTGGCCAGCTCTAGTTTTATGTATTATTATGCTTTCTTTTAACTTGATTGGTGATGGGATGAGAGACGCACTTGATCCAAAAATGAAAAAGTAAGGAGGGAGTAAGGATGAAAGCTCTATTGGAAGTATCTGATCTTCATGTCACGTTTCGCTCGGACCATCAAGAAGTAAAAGCAATCCGTGGCGTGGATTTTACAATCAGAGAAGGGGAAGTAGTTGCTTTTGTAGGGGAATCTGGAAGTGGGAAAAGTGTAACGTTCCAATCGATTATGCGCCTCCTTCCAAAACCGCCTGCGAATATTGATAAAGGAAAAATTATTTATAATGGACAGGATCTGACAAAAGTATCTGAATCAGAAATGCAGAAGATACGTGGGAAAGAAATGGCGATGATTTTCCAAGATCCGATGACTTCTTTAAACCCAACGATACGAATTGGAAAACAAATTACAGAAAGCTTGATGAAACACCAGAAGCTGTCCAGTCAAGAAGCGAAAAATCGAGCGATTGAACTATTAAAAATCGTAGGAATACCGAGTCCGGAGGAACGAATTCATCAATTCCCTCATCAATTTAGTGGAGGAATGCGTCAACGGGCAATGATTGCAATGGCTCTAGCTTGTTCTCCAAAGCTGTTGATTGCGGATGAACCTACGACTGCATTGGATGTAACCATTCAAGCACAAATTATTGATTTGTTAAAAGACTTACAACAAAATACAGGGTCATCGATTGTATTTATTACGCACGATTTAGGTGTTGTTGCGGAAATCGCTGATCGAGTTGTGGTGATGTACGCGGGAAAAGTAGTGGAAACAGGCACGTTGGATGAAATTTTTTATGAACCGCAGCATCCATATACTTGGGGATTACTGGCTTCTATGCCGAGATTGGATCAAAGCCGTGACCAAGATTTATCGTCGATTCCAGGTACTCCACCTAGTTTGGTAAATCCGCCAGTTGGTTGTCCTTTTACTGGGAGATGCCCGCATGCGATGAAAGTATGCCAAGATAAAATGCCAGAGATAACAAAATCATCGGATTCTCATCAGGTAGCATGCTGGTTACAGCATCCAGATGCACCGAAAGTAGAAAATCCAATCACAGGGAGGGGAGAAAATTGACTCAACCAATCCTAGAAGTAAAAAACTTAGAAAAACATTTTCAAATCGATGGAAATAGAGTACTAAAAGCTGTAGATGGTATCTCCTTTCAAGTATTTCCTGGGGAAACTTTTGGACTTGTAGGAGAATCAGGTTGCGGTAAGTCTACAGCTGGTAGAACAATCATAGACCTCTATAATGCCACCAATGGTGAGGTGCTGTTTGAAGGACAAAACGTGCATCATTTGAAAGGCAAAAAACAAAGACAGTTTCGACGCAATATGCAAATGATCTTTCAAGACCCTTATGCATCGTTAAATCCAAGAAAATCAGTGATGGAAATTATTGCTGAAGGATTAGAAATCCATGAGATTGGATCTGGGAAGTCAAGACAGGAAATTGTATATGAATTGCTAGAGACAGTTGGTTTGAATCGAAGTCATGCAACTCGATTTCCACATGAATTTAGTGGTGGACAAAGGCAACGTATTGGTATTGCCCGTGCGCTTGCTATGCAGCCTAAATTTATTATTGCGGATGAACCTATCTCCGCATTAGATGTTTCGGTACAAGCACAAGTGGTTAATTTGATGCGCAAATTACAGAAAGAAAAAGGGTTAACGTATCTCTTTATCGCTCATGATCTGTCGATGGTAAAATACATCAGTGATCGTGTAGGTGTGATGTATTTAGGAAAAATGGCTGAGCTTGCTGAGAGTGATGAGTTGTACAAAGATCCACTGCATCCATACACACAAGGTCTTTTGGCTACCGCTCCTATTCCAGATCCTGAATTAGCTAGAGAAAGAGAAAAAATTCGTATCAAAGGGGAACTTCCTTCTCCTTTAAATCCTCCTAGCGGCTGTCGTTTTCGTACACGTTGTCCACATGCTATGGAAATCTGTGCGAAAGTAGATCCAGCCTGGCAAGAAGTAAAGCCAAAACACTGGGTTGCTTGTCACTTATATCCCAATTCGAATCCTCAATCATGAGGATTCCTTTTTTTAATAGATTCTTGGTATGATAGGTGAAAATAGTGATTAGGATGAGTAGATAAGCATGATTCAATTTGTAGTAACAGCTGAAGAAAATGGGAAAATGGTCAAGCAAGTTTTGCAAAATCGTTTTCATTTTTCCAGGCGGTTTTTCCGGCGTTTGCGAGAGGAAGAGCGTGTCAAAGTGAATGATCAAGTTGTTTATTACACTTCTCGGCTTTCACAAGGAGATCGCGTGTCGGTACAGCTAGAAGAAGATTCATTCGTAGACCTAAAAGCGGAGCAAGTTAATTTTGAGGTGGTCTACGAAGACGATGCTATCCTAATTATTAACAAGCCTGCTGGAATTGTGGTTCATCCAACATCGGGTTATCCAGATGGAACACTGGCGAATGGAGTAGTTTTTTATGCGATGCAAAAAGGTGAATCGTATGCCTTCCATCCTGTCACCAGGCTGGATAAAGATACTTCCGGTTTAATGATCGTCGCCAAACATGCTTATGCGCATGCTTCTTTGTCTAAACAAATGAAACAAAAACGATATCATCGCAATTATTTGGCATTTTGTCATGGGAATACAGCTGACATTGGGACTATCACACTGCCAATTGGTATATCTCCTACAAGTATTATTGAACGAGTTGTGGATGAACAAAACGGCAAAGAAGCAATTACACATTATAAAAAGTTATGTTCTTTTCCAAATGCATCACTTGTATCCGTTTCTATTGAAACAGGGAGAACGCATCAAATAAGAGTTCATTTGGCTGCAATTGGGCATCCGATTATTGGGGATACTTTATACGGTTTGAAAAATGAAAGTCACCTGATCAAGAGACAAGCATTGCATGCAAATGAAATAGCTGTTTTTCATCCAATCAAACGAGAATGGATGAATTGGGAGATCGAATTACCAGCAGATATGAAGGAACTTGGTATTGTATTGCGTAAAATGAAATAGAAGATAAGTTTACATTTTTGTTTGTAATAAAACGCTTTCTATTCTATAATTTTATTACTGTTTGGCATTTAATTTGATAACTTAAGGGGAGTCTTATGGATAACCACCATCCGCCTAGTACGGTGAATGAGATTGAGTTTTTTTTGCGTGAAATTAGCGTGATTATGAAACGGAAGGGTCGCGACATACTTGCTGATTTTCCAATCACCCCTCCGCAGTTTTCCGCGCTTATCTGGTTAAAACAGGATGGGGATATGACCATCGGTGAACTTAGTCAAAAAATGTATATCGCTTGCAGCACGATGACTGATTTAGTGGATCGTATGGAAAAAAATAAGCTGGTTGCCCGTGTTCGTGATGATCGTGACCGCCGAGTGGTTCGCATTCAAATGTTAGAGTATGGACATGGCATCATACAAGAAGTCTTATCTGCACGACGTGCCTACTTAAATCGGATTCTGGACAAATTTACACAAGAACAAGCTCTGCAGGCGGAACAAACGTTGCAGTTGATATATAAACAAATGCTAACTACTGATTAGCCATTGACCCCTTTGTCACAAAAGGGGTTGCTTTTTTGTAAAATATTCATAGACCGTTTTATTAGACTTGGCTTTCTTATTATTAGGAGGACATATACATGAATAACCATGCTATTGGTGTTTTTGATTCAGGAGTTGGTGGAATAACGGTAGCAAAGGAGATAATGAGACAGTTACCGCATGAAACCATTTATTATTTTGGGGATACATTGCGATGTCCGTATGGTGAGCGATCGAAAGAGGAAGTAAAAAAATTCACACTGGAAATCGTCGATTTTTTATTGCAGTTTCCCTTAAAAGCTATTTGTATTGCCTGTAATACAGCCACTGCTTCTGCACTGCCGGATGTATTGGATCATGTTTCGGTTCCAGTAGTAGATGTGATTGGATCAGGGGCACGAGCTGCTATTAAAGAAACGGTTAGTGGAAAAGTAGGCGTTATTGGTACGGTTCGAACGATAGATAGTGAAGCATATACCCGAACATTACGCAGAATTAATCCAGATATTCAGGTACATTCACTTGCTTGTCCTGCATTTGTACCATTAGTTGAAAGAGGATTAAGTGATACACCGGAAGCAGATGAAGCGGTGAAAGATGCGCTTGCTCCTTTTTCTAATATAGAGATGGATACATTAATTTTAGGATGTACTCATTATCCTCTCCTAGCATCTTCGATCCAAAAAGCAATGGGTGATAAAGTAACATTAATTAGCTCTGCGGAAGAAACAGCCTCTGAACTGAGTACTATTTTACAATATAGAAGTATTTTAGCTACAAAAAACCAAGGAAACCGCTTTTTTACGACAGGAAATAAAGAGCAATTTTCAAAAATAGTAGGGAGCTGGCTTGGGATAGAAGTTGAAGCAGAGCAAGTATCCCTAGCCTATGAGCATAGATAGAGAAAAATAGATACGATATAATGAACTTATTCGATTCAATTGTACCTGGAGCATACCAATGTCTAGTGCATACAACAGCGAAGATGTTGACCTCTTCGACGCTTTGCGGCAGGAACTGGAACAACCGGAGACATTGAAACAGCGTCTGCTTGCTTGTGAGTTCCCTTTTTTGGCGGTAGAGAGCAATGGGAAAGAGCTGCTTGTTCCAAGATTTATTTTGTTGAATGGAGTAAAAGTAGAAGCAGAATGGTTCATGCGCAAAAAAGGTGTTCCATTTCGTGTAGTGGAAAGTCATGGGGGAGATGATCTTCCTGAAGTGTCCATCGAAGTGCTGGCACTGCACTCGAAGCTGCTCAGTGTTTTTCATCGTTTGATAAAATGAAGTCGAATACATTGTCTAGGCAACAAAAGTTGTCTAGGCAAAAATGAATCTGTTTCCAAACCATGTTCAGTCAAACATGGTTTTTTTATAAAAAAAGTTGTCCTATTTTTCCCAGATGGCTCGTATACATGTTTTAAAACCAAGTCCATGGGAGGACAATTATGAGAAACAAAGCAAAAATGATGATTTGTACATTCCTTTTACCTTTCGCCTTGACAGGTTGTTTTTCCAATACGAATGCAAAAGTATCGAAGCCAATCGATCCTCCTCGGGAAGATGCACATGTTGTCCAAGCTACTGTATCTTCTAAAAAAGAAACTGGTTACATGACAGAACTATACACGATGAATCAAGACGGGTATGTGCTCCCCTATTCGGTGGAATTACCTGGAAAATCTTTAGCAAAAAGTTCTTTGGAGTGCCTAGTAGATGGATCATCCAGTGCTTCGTTGCTGCCAAAAGGGACAAAAGCTGTTTTGCCAAAAGGAACAAAAGTGCTGGGTGTGAAGATTAAAAATGGAGTAGCCACTGCAAACTTCTCAAAAACATTCCGTGATTATAAAGCGGAAGATGAAACAAAAATACTCAATGCCATTACGTGGACATTAACCGGTTTTAAAAATATTAAGTCGGTAAATCTACAAATAGAAGGAAAAGACTTAGCTGAAATGCCAAAAGGAAAAACAGTAGCTGCCAATTTGTCGCGTGCAGATGGGATAAATGTTGAAGTGGCAAATGGTGTGGATATCAGTGAAAGTATGCCAGTTACGTTGTATTTTCTAAGTCAAGCGGACGATGATTCGATCAGTTATGTGCCTGTGACAAGATTAGTAAACCGTTCTTCGAATATTGGAGAGACAGTAGTAAAAGAATTAGTGAGAGGACCACTGGAAAATAGTCACTTGATCGGTCCTTTGGACACATCAACGACAGTAAAAGAAGTAAAAGTAAGCGGCAAGCAAATAACTGCGAACTTTGGGAAAGAAATTTTACAGTACAATGATCAAACTGCAGCATCAAAAAGTGCTTTGGAATCCATTGTATTGTCCTTAACTCAAAACATGAATGCAAACAAAGTGAAAATTGTAGTTGATGGCAAACAAACCATTGGTGTGATTAATAATGATGGGAAAAATGTGGATTTACCAGTAACACGGCCAAAGCAAATTAATCCAAGTGGTTTGTAAGTAGAATGAAAAGAAGCCACTACCATTGTATACAGTAGTGGCTTCTTACTATATATGGGACGATCATTGATTACTCGGAGTGGGGGGCAGAACAGAGTCTGCCCTCCACTATTATTTGGTCACAAAACCTTAAAGCTGCTTCCAATAATCCTTGGGATTATAACCAGAGTAATAAAATGCCGAAAGGAGTCTAGAAAGCAGGGGGTCTTGGATACCATTATTCTTTTCATGTGATTCTTTCAAAAGATTGATGATCTTATCACGATCGGACATCTTATCGATATTAAGTTTCTTGATCTTCTTTCGGAGTTCGGTATACACTACTTCATCAGCCATGAGTGTGACCTTTCAACTCTCTATGAGGGTCTTCCCTCTGTAAGTAGTATAGGCGAATTCGCTTTTTCTCGCAATATTTAATAGTAGATAAATTAAAGAGTACTGTTTACTCATTGGCTTAACGATATTAGAATAGGACAATCGTATTTTATTTTCGAATGTTATTGTAATGATTAATAAGTTATTTGCACAACCTATGTTATACTGAGTTATCGAGAATTGAGGGGGAAGGGCCTTTGCGAACGGACGGAAGAAACTATGATCAATTACGAAGAGTAGAGATTATAAGAGACTATATTAAACCAGCAGAAGGATCCGTCTTTATTTCCATCGGAGACACAAGAGTAATCTGCACAGCTACTATCGAGGAAAAAGTCCCTCCCTTTTTACGGAATTCAGGAAAAGGGTGGATTACTGCCGAGTATTCCATGTTGCCTAGAGCTACTGGAGTTAGAACCATACGTGAGTCTAGCAAAGGTAAAGTGACTGGCCGGACAATGGAGATCCAGCGTTTAATTGGAAGGGCGCTACGATCTGTTGTTGATTTAAAGGCTTTGGGAGAGCGGACGCTCTGGATTGATTGCGATGTCATTCAAGCTGATGGCGGAACAAGGACAACATCGATTACTGGAGCCTTTGTTGCCATGGTAGATGCACTCATTCCTCTCTATGAGAAAAAAGTTTTTAAAAGATTCCCAGTGAAAGATTTCCTCGCTGCTACAAGTGTAGGGGTGATTGGGGAAAAGGCTTGTTTAGACTTATGTTATGAAGAAGATTCAACAGCAGTAGTTGATATGAATGTCATTATGACTGGAAAAGGAAAGTATGTAGAAATTCAAGGAACAGGCGAAGAAAATCCATTTACTCCTGAACAACTGCAAGAGATGTTGATACTGGCGAAAAAAGGAATTGGAGAATTGACAGTTATTCAAAAGCAACTGCTCGGAGATAATGCAGTATTTATTGGAGGAAAAAATGGATAGACAGCCTTGGCCCTTTTCAACCATTATTATTGCAACAGCCAATAAAAATAAACAAAAACAGTTTGTTGATTTATTTTCGCCTCTAGGACTAGAAGTAAAAGGATTAAATGATTTGCAAAATGTACCGGAAATTATAGAAGATCAACCCACTTTTGAAGGAAATGCAGCGAAAAAAGCAGAGATTATCTCTGAATGGCTGAATGGTCCAGTCATTTCTGATGATTCGGGTATTGTTGTTCCTGATCTAGGTGGAGAACCTGGTGTCTATTCGGCGCGATATGCTGGGGAACATGCGACAGATGAAGCGAATAATGAGAAGTTATTGCAAACGATTGCAAATGCAGGTTTGCATGATCCTAGTGCGCATTATGTTTGTGTGATGGCTGTGGCCCTTCCTAACCAGTCTACAAAGTTATTCCGCGGGGAATGCTATGGTAAAGTGATAGCAAAGCCCAAAGGTGAAAATGGTTTTGGGTATGATCCAATCTTTTATTTACCTGAAGAACAGATGACGATGGCGGAACTGCCTAGTGAACGAAAATACACCATAAGCCATCGTGCAATAGCAACAGCGAAGTTGTTAAAGTGGTTACAGGAAACCTATACTTTTTAGTCCTATTCATTATTACATAGAGATGCAAAAAGGGGGTCCTAAAATGAGAGTACTTGTAACAAGTGACTCACATGGAAGTGCGTTATTGCTGGAGGAAATCGTGAACCGTGAACAAGCAGATTACGTGATTCATTGTGGTGATTTTTGTACGGATAAAGAAAAACTTCCTGATGTCCCTGTGACCGTGGTTCGAGGAAATTGCGATTTTGAGGATGTCCCAAAAGAAGCAGAACCCAATCTAAATGGTTATCAATTTTATGTTACCCATGGCCACCGGCATCAAGTTAAATCCAGCCTTTTACCCCTGTCATTGCTTGCACGGGAAAGAAAAGCAGATATTGTTTGTTTTGGTCATTCGCATTATCCTCTATGTGAGCAGGAAGATAAAAAATTATTTCTCAATCCAGGGAGTATTGTTGCACCAAGGGGATATACAGTGCCTACCTATGTCATTCTAGATTTAGAAGAAAACCGAGCAGTAGAGGTTAATTTTTTTCAACCGAATGGAAGAAAAGTTCCTAATCTTGGCGGTACTTATACTTTGTAATGATGCGGATAATATTATAGCATTGCGAGCAAGAAAACCCACGATTTAAATCGTGGGATGAAAGTGAGTGTTGAACGAGGGGAAGGAATTTCCCTTCAGCAGTTCAACCTTTGGAAAAAAAAGGTTTACAAACAAACATTCGCATGGTAATATATGTATAGTCGCGACAGACGAAAACCAAGTCTGCTCGAGGCAAAGAAAAAACTACAAACATAAACCGTGGGGCGCACGGGGTTAGCTTGGTAATGAAATAGTCATAAGGCTATAGTCCCAAGAATCCAACGGCTTTAGCCGTATGGAGTTGTCAATTTGGTTGATCGCCCTTATGTAGAATAAGGGATTTTTCTTTTTCTTCTTTGCTAGCTTGAAAAGTAAAAGGGGATAACGGGGCTAATGACTTGCAGCCGAGACAGATGTCTCGGCTGCTTTGATCAGTTGAGTTCGAAGGAGAAGGGAAGAAGTTCCCTAACAGTGGCCTTCTTAATCAAATCTGCTGTTTGATTCGCCATCCAAACTGGTGTATCAAAATGGCAAAACTCTGCAAGGATCTGCCTGCATGAACCACATGGAGAGGTAAAAGTGTCGCTACTGCCGATTACAAAGATGCCCGTGATGAGCTTTTTCTCTTTCACATCAAGGGGAATCGTACTAAAGGCTGCGGGTTCTGCACAAATGCCGACGGGAAAGCTGGCATTTTCCATATTGGCTCCAGTATAGATCTTGGAGTCTGTTCGAATCGGAAAGCCGTCTCCACAGATTGTCGACTCCGTTCGAATGGCAACTCCTACTTTGAACCTTGAGTAGGGAGCATATGCATTTTTCCGTGCATCAAGAGCACTTTCCAGCAGGTCGGGATATTCAAAATCCATTTTTTTAGTCTCTCTATCGTTTCGATGGATTATCAATACCATTATAGGTAGTTTTCCTTTTCCTGTCTATTCAAGTATGTAGGTACTTTGTTCTAATTTAAAATTCCCAAATCTTAATGGTTGACATATGAACTCATATGTTTTATTATAGTCCATGTTATGTCTCTGTAGCTCAGCTGGATAGAGCAACAGCCTTCTAAGCTGTGGGTCGGGGGTTCGAATCCCTCCGGGGACGCCAATAATAATAAAAAGAGATCACTTTCTTAAAAATGGGAGGTGATCTCTTTTTGTATTTCTATCTTTAAATAATTCAATCAGCGGGAGTATTTTACATTATTTTTAGAATATTGATATAACGATCGTTGATCTCAGGACAGGCGTCGATCATGGAGAACACTACAACATTGCTGTCTGATATGCTCCTGATTACCATGATCTATCGTTGGCATTGGAGAACATTTGAAAGTCTCTAGATGTTTATGGAAGCCCTGATAAGGTAAAAGAGCATCTCTAGAAACTCCGTAGAAGTATTCTGTTATCATTGAGAATGCTTGATTACAAATGAATAAATTATTAAATACTAATCTTTTGCTTAGAAGTCCCCGCATGAGGTATCGTTGTGGGGGCTTCTTAAATTTGATTCATTCTATTGGTGATGAATAATGATAAAAATTGGGCTCCACTCATGGAGTGGAGCTGTTGATCTGTCCTCGTATTTGAATCGTTTATGGTTTCAGATGTCAAATAGACACGTCAGCTTTTTATTGCTGATAAACCACTTACTGCCTTCAGGGAAGTTAATCCACTTATTGCTGACTTTGGTATTTTTGTACAAACCACTATTAAATGCAGATTTGGTATCTACTTCAAATACATTTTGGATGTTATTTGAAATGGGAAGAATCAGGATACGAAGTCCTCCACCACATAGGAATACCATGTAATCTGCAAGGATGTGAATGTTGATATCCCCTTCTTTTTTTGTTTTTTGCAGGGGACTTATGAAAAACATCTCTCCATTGGTTAGTTTTAGATCCAAAGATTCAAGGGTTTCATATGGATGCAGTTGTCCTTCGCTGATATGAAGCCATTGATAGTAGTGAGTATAGGAACGTTTTAGACTACATCTTGTGGTCGTGGGATCATCACTAACACCAAACCAGTATTTTTTTGGTTTTTTTGCGTTTTTTGGCAAAACCATAAAGGTATTGCTGTTGACGATCACGATAAAGTCAGTAGTTGTGATTAGCTCATATGCACCCATCTTTTGCTGATCTTGGAACTTTCCAAAATCAATTAAGTGTCTGCGTTCATCAACGCCTTTTTCAATAACCGCTTCCAAATAAAAGATCTTGTTACGACGGCTGCGTATAAAAGTAAAGGGTTGATTCATGCTTCCTCCTTGAGGAGATCAACATTTCTAAATAATCCATATCACTTTTTATTTAAACTGTAAAGGTTTATATTTGTTTATATTTTTGGTAATAATGACTCAAAACAATGAGGGGACAAACATAAGGATAACTATGATAATAGGAATAAAATTCTCTGCTAGCCCATTTCCAACTGGATAATAATTCACTTGATAAGTTACTGATCATTTTGCTGATTTGTTTCATCTGCAATGATACCACCTCTCTACTGAAAAAAATATGCTTTTAGACAGGTAATCATGAAAATGAGTTTTCATGATTGAAAAACGTTATCATTACTATTTACGAAATTGATGAAATAAGTTATGATGAAAATAAGCTTTTCTTACAGTTGATCAAAGCCATGGAGGTAGCAGTGTCTCACCAGCATCATCAGTCGAAGGATTCATTCGATATCCAAGAAACACTTGCAAAAATCAAGATGATGAAGTGGGTTATTCTACTTGTCTTGTTTGGTTCCATTTTGGAGATGTATATTGGAGGCGAACACGATTCAAACAGCCTGATTTCTGACGCGATTCATTTGATTACCGATTCGGTTGGAAATCTAGTGGTACTAATCGCAAACTGCATCGTGGCAGTGATCTATTGGGTTATGCATGATCGTGGTGAGACGGCCTTGTCAGATGAAGATGTCCGAGTAAAGAAAACTAGCAGGTTGTACCGATTGGGTAGGAAGCCAGTAGCAAAGTTCCTTTTGCGGAATAATCAGCGTATCTATGATCAGATGATTCAGAACAATAAGTTTCTTATTTGGGCTGATGTCATCAATGGTTTGGTGATGTTTGCTGCAGGAATCTATGTACTTGTCCAGGCGACATATCATTTCTTCCATTACCGAGAAGTGGATGCAGATGGATATACGATTCTTGTTGCATTGATCGGACTTGTTATTTTCGCTGCATGTGGAGTGATGCTGCATTGTTCTGAAGCAAAGGGGGGGCTTCAGAGTGTGTATGCACATGTTAAGGGAGATTTGGTAGGATCAATTTTTAATGTTGTAGCTACCTTTACTGTAGCTTCGTTGGGGCAAACACACTGGTTTATGGATCCCTCCGCAAGTATTGCCATCGGCCTCATCATGATGAAGTTTGGTTACTCCATTATGAAACCAAGTCTTTTGAGGCTCCAGTGTGCCGAAGTAGAACGTCTGACAAAAGCAATGGGCAAAGAGATGGCTGATATGCCTCTATTGGTACTATTTGGGCTCATTTGGTTTTTCCGTACGGAAAAAGTGACAGAAAAAACGGCTTAAAAAAATAGAGAGAAGCAAAAATTCCCCATCTGCGGTAACGCAGATGGGGAATCTGATTATTCAAATAATATTAATTCCCAGTGGTGATAGAAGATACTTGGTCGTTCCAATTGGTGCCATTTGGCATGTTATAACTTGTCAAATTCTGGAACCAATAGCCTCCGCCATTATTGACTAAAGTTAGATAGTAACCTTCATAATGCCAGTCTTGATAGAGTGTCACATGGGAATATGGGTAAATGTCTAGAGCAGATATTCGATCATTCCAACTATTTCCTACATAATAGTATGCGCTGCCGACAGACAATGTTATATACGATCCTAATCCGCGGCTGTCGAAAGATGCATTTTCATAAAAATAGTCTGTTCCAGATGCATTAGCGGATTGTGGAGTAATGTTTTTATGCAGATATGCTTTATATTTTTCAACTGTTGAAAAGCCAAGAACATGATGTCCGTTTACAGCATTGCGATACATAATAAAAGCAACAACTTTTTTGTGTAACTGGGGCGAATATGTTACTCCATCAACAGTATCGATTTTCAAATTTTTACTTACATGAGTGGTTGGGTTAGCCATCGCTTCCGTTTTCATTATGCCAAAGCTAAAGGAAAACAGAAAAGCAAATATTACAAACACATTCCATACAACAAAAAACTTTCTTGTCATTCAAATCCCCCTTAGGTACATGGTAACAACATTTCATTGTATTTGAATATAGTTGTAATTATTCATTTTTTGTTACGAAATTAATTAGGAATGCCCTTTTACTTGCGGTTTTATAGCTAAGAAGATTGTTGGAGTGCACACTTCACTGTCTGTGGAATATATATAGTCAGATATCACATATCAAGACAGCAGGATACAACTTCAGAGGAGATGAGGGAATGCTAGTACATAATAAAATAGGATTCGTCCATATTCAAAATAGCCAAACATTATCCTCTGTGTTTTTAGGAGAAGCAGCAGCTTCTGGCTGGACCATTAATGAAAAAAAAATGCCAGGATTGGTGGACCTAGAGGGCAATGGAAATTTAGTATCTGCTAATTTCAGCATACAATCAGATATTGATGGAGCAGATATACCATGGACAATACCTGTAGTAAGAAATGGTTTTGGATTAGGGTAATAATTTGTATTTATGAACGCAATATACGCAGAAGAATAATATAGCATAGACAAATATCACAAGGAGTTGGATGAAATGCAAGATAAAAATTTTGGACCATTTAATTTAAATGAATTTATAAGGTCATTTCAACAATCGTCATCCAATCCGAATTCTACATTTGAAATGGATTTTTCGAAAGTGGAGGAGTTTATTAACCATTCGATGAATGATATGTTCCAAGCGAATCCGTCTATCCATCAGTTTAATAACGGTTCTTCTAGACAAGAAGTTTTTGAAACGCATGATTATATGATTGTGAAAAAACCTATTCCTGAGAACGTAAATGCTAGAGATATCAGTGTGTTTTTAGATACAAATATATTAATGATTACAGGTTTAGAAAATGAAATAGAAAAAATTTTTTTACCGATGAATGGAAACTTAACAGGAAGCCAAGCGTATGTCAAAAATGGAATCATGGAGATAAGAGTTCCAAAAAATGAAAAAAAGAACTTCCGAGAAATAACAATTAAGTATCTTTGACCTAGGTTCCATTGGGGGATGGTGAAAAATGCCTGTACTAAATAACGTGGGGTTTGTAAATATTACCAATGCAAATACACAATCATCCATTTTTTTGGGGAATACAACTGCTTCCGGATGGAGTGTGAATCAAAAGAAAATGCCAGGTGTTGCAATTGTTGACGGAAATTGCAATCTTTTGGTTGGAAATTCTTCTATACAATTTGATAACGATGGTTTGGATACACCATGGAACAGCCCATCCAATAGACAGGGAGTCCTCTTGGGTTAAATTTCAAAGGATGTCATGTGGAAAAAGGGAGAAAGTATGGTGGAACAACAAAAAAATGCAAACAAAATGATGGTTAATATAGGGGGTATTGCCGTAAGTGTTATGGATAATACGTCGGGGATTTTTGTAGGGGAAACCAATGCGTCAAAATGGTCTTCCAAATACAAAACAAGTACTTTCTTTCGAATAGGTGGAAATTACAATTTGGTTTGTAAAAATAGTAATATTGGATTTGATAATGATCTTATTGATACGTATATTAGCTAAGTAAAGTTGCTTATTTATTCACCAATTTTTCCACCCATTCCGGAATTTCACCATGCAAATTTGGTGAATCCAATGTATCAGGGTCATGGAGCATGGTACGAGCTCCTTCGATTTTATTGCTGTCGCCACCGACTGTTCCAAACCCTTGATTATGTTTTTTATGGCTTTCGAAGTGACTAGGGGTATTATTTCCTAAATTTATACATGATGCTCCTTCCACGCTTCCTATGCGGATGTTGCCAATAATAAAATTGTTTGTTATATTGCTCATTACTTTTTCACCACTCATTTTTTCTGTCCATGTTCAATCGGAAACCAGATTTTGTTTTTGCAAAGGTGTTTATGTTTGCTTTATCATTTTGAGGAGTGGATTTTGTATTTGTTTTTTTTGTTTGGACTGCTCGGTAATCCTTATTTTTATTATCTTTTACTCCGAAATTATTTCCTACATTTAAAGTTCCACTTAGTTCTTCAATATCAAGTGAATCCATACGAAAAATTAAGTTTTCAAGTTTTGGATTGTCGACAGTAAGATGTTCAATATGAATAGGAGGATTGTTTGTGATACTAATTTCTACTGTTTTTTCTAATTTTTTAATCTGCTCTGACAACGTTTTGAGTTCTTCGTGGACATTTTTGCGATCTCGCCACCATCCAAATAACATATGATTATTCCTTTTTTTTCGTATTTAAAAAGTCAAAAGTATCTGAATCCCCTAAAATAGTGACTGAATGAGATAATTGATTGCCATCTCCTAAGATAGTGCCAAATCCTTCATTGCACTTTGAATGATGTTCCCAATAATTCATTGTATTTTCGCCTGAAAAAACACCAGAAGAATTCGCTATCTCACCAACATCTAATTTTTGTAAAGAAATATTATTCAAATTAGCCCTCCTTCTGATAGCTTCATCCAATTGTTCGATACTACACACTGTATGAATTTTATGTCTGTCTTATTCCATGGTTTCAAATGAATCGGATTAGTTATTGAGGATATATCTCGTTTATTTTGACACTTCTTTTCTGCCTTTTACCATGTAATCACGTATCGTGACTTTTACATGATACTTAATAGGTACTTTGCTAAATCGCTTATCCCAATCTTTCTCCATTTGCTTCCATTCTTTTGGATAATGAATACGCAGTTGTTCGCCAAATCCAGCTACATCAATTTGGTATGTTTTTTGTAGTTTGGTCAGTGTTTGTTTGATTTGTCTTTTTATTTCTTCTGTGGCAGCAATTTCTGCCCGTTTGATGAATTTATTGGAAAAAGCATTACCTGCAAGTACCCAATCTTCATTTAATCGACCTACAGACTCAATGTTTACATCAAATGAAGCATGATCACCTTTTACATGGGGAATAATTTTGCTTTTTACGGATGATATATCATAGGTGATAAGTCCATTTGTTTTTGGATCTCTCCCTTTTACAAATCCACCTTTTATTTTGCCTGTAATCCAGTTTAAACCTTCTACCTCTTCTTCATTTAGAAGTCCAACTAGTTTTTTTGTGTCTCCCTTTATGAGAGCTCCACCATTAAATTTGATCTCTTTGTTTTGAGTTCGTACGCTTTGAACCGCAAAACTTGTATTTGCCTCTAAAAGGCTTTGTAATTTGCCATGTGTAACAGTTGGGAGTAATCTATTTGTTTTATACTGATTGTCACTGATACCAACTAATTCAAATGAAGGTATATCAGCTGCTATTTTTAATGCATCCGCTGCTGAACCTTGAGATACTAACATAATACAACTATCTCTCACTTCATAAGTACGAGCATGGAAACTGAGTAATAGTTCTAAATTCATTTCTCGTAACAAACTTTCACTTATGACGGATACTTTTAAATGTGCTCCGACTCCCGGGTACTCGGTCATCAATGCGAGTTGACGAATGATTTCTAATTTGGAGTCACCAGTACCGGATACATTTTGGTATAGTTTTTGCTGTTTATTTCCTTGATCAGATTGCGAGCCGCTTGGACGGTGGGAGATCGTTTGGATAGTTAATTTAACACGGTTTTTCTGACGGTGTTTTTCATCAGAAGTTCTGGAAGGCGCTTTATCAAATGCCGATCCAACGATAAAATTGACTTGTTCAATATCATGACTGTCCCAGCATCCGGTTGAAATAAGGAAGATGCAAAAGACAAGAGCAATTTTATAGAATCGGAACATCTGTTTCACCTCCTTGAAGCTTTGCTGTTAGTGTTAAATGCTATTTTGAGATTTCTTTACTTCCTTTTACCATAAAATCACGTATCGTAATGTTAATATGATAAGTGATCGGAACATGGGTAAAATGTTTGTCCCAATCTTTTTTCATTCGTTTCCATTCTTTTGGATAATGAATACGGAGTTGCTCATTAAAACCAGCCACATCGATTTGATATTTTTGTAATTTGGTTAAAGTTTGGTGTATTTGTCTATGTACTTCTTTTTCGGTAGCAATTTCTGCTCGTTTGATAAATTTATTGCTAAAAGCATTACCTGCTAACACCCAATCTTCATTTAAACGACCAATAGACTCAATGTTTACATCAAAGGAAATATGGTTCCCATTTAGGTGGGGAGTAATTTTATTTTTAACCGAAGAAATCTCGTACATAATCAGTCCACCCGTTTTTGGGTCCCTTCCTTTTACAATTCCTCCTTTTGCCTTACCCATCAACCAGTTAAGCCCTTCAATTTCTTCTTCATTTAAGAATCCAACTAGTCGATTTGTACCGCCTTTCATAATAGCTGCCCTGTTAAAGTTGATTTTCCCCTTTTTGGTTTGGACGCCTTGAATAATAAAGTCTTTACGAGCTGACATGATGCTGATTGCTTTTCCGATCGTAAGCGGTGGTAGCAATTTAGCTGTTTTGTATTGATGCTGATCAATGTCAATAAGAGTAAAAGCAGGAATATCTGTATGGATATTTAATGCATCGGCTGCTGATCCTTCGGCGACCAGTAATATACAACTGTCTCTTATTTCGTATGTTCGGGTATGCTGATCAAGGATTTCTTCCAGATTCATGGTTTTCGCAAGTGCTTCGCCGATTACGATAACTTTTAAATGCTGCCCGTAGGAAGGATGTTCATTTTCTTGGGAAAATGATTGAATAATTTCAATTATCGAGTTCCCAACACCAGATATATTTATATATTTTTGTGGTTGTTGGCTAATTTGATCCGATTCGCTGGAAGATTGTTTATTAAAAACAGACTGGGTTGTCAATTTGATCGCATTTTTTGAATGTTTTCCATTGGAAGTTGATGGAGAGGCTTTATCGAGTGCTGTGCCGACGTGAATATTCAATTGCTCAATATCATGGCTATCCCAGCATCCACTTAAAAATAAACAGAAACAGATAATGATGATCAAGTTATGAAATCGGTACATGCTTTTCTCCTTTCAACTTCCAATAATTCGCCATCTATTTCCATACGTTTAGTCCGATACTTCTTTTTTTCCTTTTACCATATAATCTCGAATCGTGATGGAGACATGTGACTTAATAGGTACTTGACTAAACCGTTTGTCCCAATCTTTCTCTAGGTGCATCCATTCTTCTGGATAGTGAATGCGTATTTGCTCATTAAAACCAGCCACATCAATTTGATATGTTTTTTGTAGCTTGTCTAAAGATTGCTGAACAACATCCTCTATTTCCTTTTTAACAGCCACTTCTGCTCGTTTTATGAATTTATTGGAAAAGGCATTTCCTTCATGAACATGATCTTCATTTAAGCGGCCTTCCGATTCTATATTCACATCAAAGGAGATATTTTTTCCGTCTAGATGAGGGATAATTTTACTTTTAACGGATGAAACTTCATAGGAGATTAGTCCATGTGTTTTTGGATCTTTTCCGGTTATGATTCCGCCTTTTAAATTACCTGTGACGAAATTTAATCCTTCAATCTCATCTTCATTGAGGAAGCCTATTAACCTATTGGTGTTCCCTTTGATAATGGCTCCGCCACTAAATTTGACTTTCTTTTTCTGAGTGATGGTACTTTGTATAATAAAATTGGCATGATTCGCCATTTCACTTGTTACTTTTCCAAGTCTCATCTCTGGTAACATCTTCGCTGATCGATAACGGTTCTTTTCGATACCAATTAAAGTGAAAGCAGGGACATCTGTGGCTAGTTTTAATGTATTAGCAGCGGAGCCTTTGGCGATCAGCAAAATGCAGCTGTCTCTCACTTCAAATGTACGATCAAAAAGGCTGAGTAAGATTTGTAAATTTTTTTCTTTGATAAGTTTCTCTCCGATGACAAGTACTTTTAAATGCTGCCCATAGGGAGGAGCGTCTTTTTTTAATGAAAATTCACGAAAGATTTCCAGTATGGAATCTCCTGAGCCTGTTAAGTTTTCATATTTTTGTTGCTGAGCCCCTGTGTCTGATTGCGGGCTGGATTTCGGAGAAATATTTTGCAGCGTCATTTTGATCATATTTTGTTTATGGTATCCTTGTTCCTGGTATGATTTAGGGTTACTAGTTTTGTCAAGTGCGGCGCCAACCTCCATAGATAACTCTTCAATATCTTTACTGTCCCAACATCCTGAGATTATAAAGACAGAACAACAAACAAGGAATATTTTAAGAAGCTGGAACATGTTTTTTTCCTCTTAACATCGCAATAATGATCAAGATACTAGGAACAAGGATGATAAAAGCTACCCCTACATAACCAAGAAAATCACCAAGATGAAAAAAATCATTGACGTTTTTAGGGGAAAGTGAGATTACAAACATAAATGGCGCTAAACCAAAGATGCATGGTTTTAACTCTTTTTTAAATATTTGAGAGAATCCAAGAGCAGATACATATAGACAGGTCACAAAGGTAGTGAAAATTTGTAAAATCCAAATTGCCAGCATAAACGTTTCAAACCGTTCAAATATGATTCCGGTATATTCAAACTGGCGAAATAAACTTAAGACAGGCCATGTTTTGGTTTGAACTCCTGCAACACCTAATGAACCCAAGGTAAAAATGGTTGTCATAATATAAAAGAACAAAGGAGTAGCAATCCCAATAGTAGCTGCTTTGATACCTTTCTGTGGTTCTTTCATAAAAGAAATGACAACCAGCATCGTCTCTGGCCCTGTCAAAGCTAGAGCTGTAGGTTGCATTCCTTTGAGTACAGGTAATATCCCTTGTCCCAAAACCGGTCGGATGTTATTAAGTTCAAATGTCTTTAAACTTAATAGAATAACGATGATAAAAATGAGAATAGAAGGAGTAAACAATACTTCAAATAAACGAACGAGGGGATTGATACCACCTACAGTTAAATAAACGCCTAGACAAATAAAAGGTATAATTGTTGCCATGAATGGGGTGCGGGGTAATAAGTACAAATGTGTTACTTCAGCCATTCCTCGGATTTCGAATGAACCTAGCAAAATAAAATAAGCTATTAAGGTGAAACTCAGCAAAATGCCGAACCATTTCCCAATGATTTTAGGACTGTACTGATAGAATGTTTCTTGAGGAAATCGTTGGCAAAGTTTTACTAGTACAATAGCAAATAGATTGATAACCAGTCCGGAAAGGAGGATAGAAAGCCAGCCATCAGGAGTTTGCGCTGACGCAGTTACTGCTCTAGGTAAGGTGAGGATTCCCAGAGCTGTCATATGAGTAGATACATAGATAGCCAATTGAGTAGTGGTTATTCGATCTTTTTGATTCATCATGGATATTACCCCCCCATCTATTCAACTATTGTCTTTTTGCCGTTTGTTATCTAGGGTGTGCATCATTTGAGGCCGTTTTTTCATCGTAAGCAATGGAAATCGAAAAATAAAATCTTTCCAATCATTTAAATGGTAAGGAGCCGCAGGGGAAATGTAAGGGACTCCAAAGCTCTTTAATTTGCACATATGAATGGCGAGCAAAAGGAAAAAGAGAATAACCCCATAAAGACCCCAGATACCAGCGCAAAACATCGCCCCAAAACGCAGCATCCGTAGTGCAATACCAGCTCCATATTGAGGAATGGCAAAAGAGGAGATAGCAGTTATCGCAACGATGATGACCATAATAGGACTGACAATGCCAGCTTTCACTGCTGCTTCTCCAACTACTAATCCACCTACAAGCCCTACGGTTTGACCAACAGGCCGCGGCAGTCGTAATCCTGCTTCTCTTAATACTTCAATAGCTGTCTCCATCAGTAATGCTTCAATAAGGGAAGGGAAAGGCACACCTTCACGTGTGGCAGCGATGGAGATTGCTAGTTTTGTAGGAATGAGTCCTTGGTGAAAAGAGATAAAGGAAACATAAATAGATGGGAGAAATACAGTAACAAATGCAGCTAAATAACGAAGGATACGGATAAGGGAACCAGAAATCCAACGTTCATAATAATCTTCTGGAGATTGTAACATCATGGAAAAAGTAACAGGAATAATCAATGCAAATGGAGTTCCATCTAATAAAATTGCTACTCTGCCTTCTGTAAGTGCTGCGATAACTCGGTCTGGACGTTCTGTACTCTGAACTTGTGGAAAAAGGGAAAAATGATCATCTTGGATGAATTGCTCAATATAGCCAGATTCTAAGGCGATATCGAGATCGAATTTTTCTAATCTCTTTTTGGCGATAGTGAGTAAATCAGGATTAGTGATTCCTTCCATATAGACAAGTAACAGTTTTTTTTTCGATCGTTGTCCCATTTCATATTCCAGCATGGTGAGAGCAGGGTCCGGCAGTCCTCGTCGAAGCAGTGATCGGTTGTCTGATAAGATCTCGGTGAATCCCTCTCTTGGTCCCCTTACTAAGGCCTCGGTAATGGGCTCTTCGATGGGACGTGATTTAAACGAAGTTGTCCCTAAAAGAAAAATCGTATTGATGTTATTTATTAATAAAGCAGTAAAACCTGTTAAGATCGAAGCAATCACGTTATCTAAGCAGTTTTCTTCTTTTACCTCGCTTACAGAGATAACATTGTTGTTTATCCAATCTTTTACATGATCGGGCTCAGAAAGCTGTTCTTCTGAGTAAATGTTAGATAAGTCATAAATCATGGATTTTAAAATTTGATCTTGGATCAAGTTTTTATCTACTAAACCATCTACATACACAATAGCTGCTTGTAATTTCGTCGTGCCGAGTTGAAAGGAACGAAAGATTACATCCGTGTTATGGCCAATGCTTTGTTTTATTTGTTCTACATTTGTATGGATATCATCAGTTACATGCTGATATTTCGCTTGTTGTGATTTATCTTCGTTTTTTTCAGTGTTTTTATCTTTATTTGTAGAACTTTTTTTCGAGTCTTTCATTGTAATCCTCCTTTCGCTTCAATCCGGAAACATCTATTCTGAAGTAGAGTCGTCTAAACTTGCATTCAAAAAATCATATAGCTTTTGAATTCCTACTGGAACGACAAAAGTTACCAAAGCACCAACCCAGATATTCCACTTGAGTAGATTTGAAAAAAAACTTTCGAACATATTTTTCGCACCTTTTTCCTTTGTTGGAAGATATTTAGAATAATATTTCTTATCTTGTGCTATGAATCAATGCTTTATGTAAAAAGGATAAAAAATTTTAAGAAGACTGGGGAAAACGCTTTATAATATTCCGTCCAAATAACATGCTTTTCTTTAAAAGGGGTATCGGGAGGAAACTTAAGCGGGATTGCAACATAGTTTGTAGAGAACACAAACGTGTTTGAAGGTAAGTTCATGTTATTTTTTATCGTATAAACTAAAAAATAGGAGGCAGAAAATTGTTCCATCTTCTCACTTACCTATATTTGTTGTAAAATAAAGTTTATCTGGCCATATACATAATGCTAAAAAATACCCATTGGGGTTAATTTATTGCGCAAAGCCTACAACGTGTTTATAATGGAATGGTTGTAAGTGCTGATACGGCAAAGATTTTATGGACTTGTAGGAGGTTCTTTCGATGACAGCTAGTTTTGTAAAGAGTGATAATAACCAAGTGGTTTTAACGGTAGAAGCACCAGAAGAAAAGGTATCTCAAGCTCTAGATCAAGCATTTAAAAAGGTAGTAAAAAAAGTAAATGTACCTGGTTTTCGTAAAGGAAAAATTCCGCGTGCAATTTTTGAAAAACGTTTTGGAGTGGAGTCCCTTTACCAAGATGCATTAGATATTTTGCTTCCACAAGCATATGAAGATGCGATTAAAGAAACAGGGATCGAACCAGTTGATCGTCCTGAAGTGGATGTAGAACAACTTGAAAAAGGGAAGTCCCTTATTTTTACTGCTACGGTAACAGTGAAACCGGAAGTAACGCTCGGTGAATACAAAGATTTAGAAATAGAAGAAAAAGATTTTTCAGTAACAGAAGAAAAAATAAACGAAGAATTGCTCAAGATGCAAAAACAACAAGGTGCATTAGAACCAGTAGAATCCGGTTCAGTAGAAAATGGAGACACAATTGTGATGGACTTTGAAGGCTTTGTTGACGGTGTTGCGTTTGAAGGTGGAAAAGGAGATAACTACACACTTGAAATAGGCTCAAATACATTTATTCCTGGTTTTGAAGAGCAATTGGTCGGATTGGAATTAGGAGAAGAAAAAGATATTGATGTAACCTTCCCAGAAGATTATCGTGCAACAGACCTTGCAGGAAAACCTGCTACTTTCCGTGTAAAATTGCATGAGATTAAACGTTTGTCTCTTCCGGAATTGGATGATGATTTCGCACAAGATGTGAGTGAAGAGGAAACACTAGCAGATCTAAAAAAAGATATTGAGCATAAACTAGAAGAGCGATTGAAAAAAGAAGAAGAAGACTATATCCGTAATCAAGTAGTTGAAATCGCTGCATCTAATGCAGAAGTTGATATTCCAGCAGCGATGATCGATCATGAAGTGGAACATATGTATGGGCATTTTGTTCAAAACTTAAGTTATCAAGGGTTGAGTATTGAATTGTATACCCAACTCACTGGTCAATCAGAAAGTGATATTAAAGCACAGATGAAAGAAGATGCAAGTAAAAAAGTTCGTGCTGATCTTGTGATTGAAGCAATTTCACATGCAGAAAATGTAGAAGTGACAGAAGAAGAAATTAACGAAGAAATCGAGCAAACAGCAAAAGAAATGAATCGTGAAGTAGAAGAGGTAAGAGATATTATTAACAAACAAGGAAATATTGAATCATTACGTGATTCTCTAAAACGGAAGAAAACTATCGATCTACTTGTATTGAACCGCAAAAATACGGCATAATGGAATAAGGAGATTGTTCTTTTCAAGGCACGTCCTCACGTGCCTTGTTCTGTAGCATTATCGCATTTTTGAAAAATGAGGTGTTTACCTGTGCCTTTGGTTCCGATGGTGGTAGAGCAGTCCAACCGTGGCGAAAGAGCTTATGATATTTACTCACGACTGTTGAAAGATAGGATTATTTTTATCGGTAGTCCTATTGATGACAATATTGCTAATGTAGTAGTAGCGCAGCTTTTGTTTTTAGCAGCAGAAGATCCAGAAAAAGATATTCACATGTACATAAACTCACCAGGTGGTAGTGTAACAGCAGGCATGGCGATTTTCGATACCATGCAATTCATTGGTCCAAATGTTTCTACCATGTGTATCGGTCTTGCAGCCAGCATGGGAGCATTTTTACTTGCGGCTGGTGAAAAAGGAAAACGCTTTGCATTACCGAATAGTGAAATTATGATACATCAACCACTTGGTGGTGCAAGAGGACAGGCATCAGATATAAAAATTCACGCTGATTGGATCCTCCGTACCAAAGATCAATTAAATCGAATTCTTGCGGAACGGACAGGGCAATCTCTAGAAAAAGTAGCTAGAGATACCGATCGAGATAATTTTATGAGTGCGGAAGAAGCAAAAGAATATGGACTAGTAGATGATGTGCTAGTACGTATCTAACATTGAAAGGGGTGAACCGATCTTGTTCAAATTTAATGAAGAAAAAGGTCAATTAAAGTGCTCTTTCTGTGGAAAATCCCAAGATCAAGTACGTAAACTAGTTGCAGGTCCTGGAGTTTACATCTGTGATGAGTGTATCGAACTATGTAACGAAATTGTGGAAGAAGAATTGGGTAGTGAAGAAGAATTAGATCTGAAAAATTTACCTAAACCCCAAGAGATTCGAGACATATTAGATCAGTATGTAATCGGTCAAGATCTTGCTAAAAAGTCGCTTTCCGTAGCCGTTTATAACCATTACAAACGTGTAAATTCAACACCGAAAACAGATGATGTGGAATTATCCAAGAGTAATATCTTGCTGCTTGGTCCAACAGGAAGCGGGAAAACCTTGTTGGCTCAAACAATGGCAAGAATTTTAAATGTACCATTTGCAATTGCAGATGCTACTTCTTTAACAGAAGCAGGTTATGTCGGGGAAGATGTTGAAAACATCTTACTAAAATTGATTCAAGCAGCAGATTTTGATGTAGAAAAAGCAGAACGTGGAATTATTTATATCGATGAGATCGACAAAGTAGCAAGAAAATCAGAAAATCCTTCCATTACTCGAGATGTATCTGGTGAAGGTGTACAGCAGGCACTGCTCAAAATTTTGGAAGGTACTGTTGCAAGCGTCCCTCCTCAAGGCGGAAGAAAACATCCACATCAAGAGTTTATTCAAATTGATACGAGTAATATTTTGTTTATATGTGGTGGAGCGTTTGATGGCTTGGAAACATTGATCAAACGGCGTATCGGTAAAAAGGTGATTGGTTTCGGTTCTGATATGCAAACTGTCACGATGAAACCAGGGGAGTACCTCAAACTGGTTTTACCAGAGGATCTACTCAAATTTGGTTTAATTCCAGAGTTTGTTGGTCGTTTGCCAGTTGTATCTACACTAGAGCCACTAGATGAGCAGGCATTAATCCAAATATTAACCGAACCAAAAAATGCTCTCGTCAAACAGTACAGTAAGTTGCTTGAGATGGATAGCGTGGAGTTACACTTTGAAGAGGAAGCATTAGCTGCGATTGCTGCGGAAGCGATCAAACGAAAAACGGGAGCCAGGGGATTACGTGCGATTATTGAGTCTATAATGCTCGATGTGATGTTCGACCTGCCTTCCCGAGATGATGTGACGAAGTGTTCCATAACCAAAGATGCGGTAGTAAATAAAGAAGCTCCGAAATTGACAACACGCGAAGGTAGAGTTGTTAATAAGAAAAAAGAAGAATCGGCGTAAGATAAGGCAATTTTGAACTCGAATTGGGGTTCAAAATTGCCTTTTTCTATACTCAGTGTCTATCACTTCAATAGTTTATATACTTTAATGAACATTCTACTAATTCATTTCTTCAGCATGGGAAGGAGAATATAAAGCGTAAAGGTTTTTGACTTTCCGTGTTGTTAACAGTAAAATAGTGCTTTAATAGAGAGGTGAGTGCAGATGAGCAAAGAAAGTTTAGTTGAGATTAGAAAATCGATTGATGAAATCGATGAACAGATAGTAAAATGTATTGCGGCTCGAAGTCAGTTTGTGTTGAAAATAACAAAGTATAAAAATAATAAACATGAGATTTCTGCACCTGCACGTGTAGAAGAAGTTATCTCAAAAGTGAAAATATTATAGCATTGCTAGTAAGAAAACCCACGATTTCAATCGTGGGATGAGAGCGAGCAAAAGATTGATTGCTTTATCCAACATGAATGGGAAGAATTTAAAATGAATACTCAAAATGATAATGAAATTTAACATGGATAAAATTTACAATTTTAATGATATAACTAGGAATATTAAGTAGTTTTAAGAAACAGGAATATATTTATTTTTTACGGATTTTTTTCAAAATTTCTAAGAATATTCGTTTGTAAAGTCTAAATTTGATTGCTTTTATATAGGAAGTATTTCTTTTTTTGTGTCAAATTTGTGTATGATGTGCTAAAATGAAATAGCTATTTACAGACAAGTACAAATAGCAGTTCTACCTAATATCGGTTGAACTGCTTTTTATTGGTATCTAAAACATAGAAACAATTGCATCAAAGAAAGGCGTGAAATTCGTTGTTAAAATTAGTGGTGGTCGACCGAAAAAATTATTTGAATTTCGTAGAAAATCACCCTTTGCGTAATTTTTTTCAGTATCCTTCATGGTCTGATTTGAAGTCAGAATGGAAATGGTCAAATGAATTTTTGGGATGGATCAATAAAGATGGAGCAATGGTAGGCGGTACGAATGTTCTATATCGAAAAGTACCAGGTTTAAACAAATATCTTGCATACATACCACGAGGACCACTAATTGATTGGTTTTCTACTGAGTACAGTCTAAAAGATTGGTTTTACGTTTTGTTTCACCACTTGAAGAATCGAAATGTTTTCAGCGTGAAGATCGATCCGCCTCTCATAAAAAGAAAATGGTCAAGTGAAGGTATTACCAATGGAATGCTTCAATTTCAAACACATGGACTAAAAAACAAAAATATTACAGATATACCACCTAATCATGTCTATCGTGAGGTTGAATTCATTCAACAAGAATTAAACGAGATGGGTTGGAGACAGAAGATAGCAGAAGATAGTTTTGATTCAGTTCAACCTAGTTATATTTATCGTTTGGATATGTCGAATAGAGGTTTGGATCAAATATTTGCATCCTTTCACCCCATCTGGCAAAAGAAAATAAATCAAGCCGAATGGGAAGGGGTGGAGGTAAGCGTCGGAAGTTTGCAGGATATTCACGAATTTCATGCTCTTCTGTCACAAGAGGCTAGGCATGATCAGAAAGAGTCTAGAGATATTGTTTACTTTCAAAAAATGATTGAAAAACTATCCAAAGAAGATCCTTCTCGGGTTAAGATTTATTATGCAAGACAAAATAACGAGCTAGTTAGTGCTTCTTTAACGACTCGGGTTGATGGACAAGTATGGGATCTTTATAGTGCTCAGTTACGTAAAACCGATCATGCTGCGAGTTATTTGCTCCGTTGGAAGATAATCCAAGATGCACATGCAAATGGAGATCAAGTAATTGATTTTCGCGGGGTCAGTATTTCTTTGGATGAAAAAAATCATTATTTTGAACTCCTTAAGTTTAAAGTTGGTTTCGCGGGCGATGTATGTGAATTAATTGGAGAGTGGGATTATCCGGTTATCCCAATGTTGCACTGGGCATTTGATATGTATATGAAAAAACGGTAGTTGTTTCTTTCTAAAGGATATATTCTTTCTCATTTCGGTGATACTAAGAGAAGTAGATGGAGTTTAGGGGAAAGGATGTCCTATTATGAATTGGACTACCATAGTGATGGTTTTGCAAGTTTTTTTCTCAATTGTAATTGGCTTATATTTTTTCAATCTATTAAAAACACAACAGAGTAATAAAAGTGCTGTTGATAAAGAGTCCAAAAAAGAAGTAGAAAAACTCACGAAAATGCGTAATATCTCATTAACGGAACCGCTCGCTGAAAAAACAAGACCAGTCGGTCTAAGAGATATCGTCGGTCAAGAAGAAGGATTGCGGGCATTAAAAGCTGCATTATGCGGACCGAATCCGCAACATGTTTTAATTTATGGACCGCCTGGTGTGGGAAAAACAGCTGCTGCGCGTGTCATATTAGAAGAAGCAAAAAAAAGCGCTCACTCTCCGTTTAACAACGAATCAAAGTTTATTGAACTAGACGCTACGACTGCTCGTTTCGATGAAAGAGGGATTGCAGATCCTCTTATTGGTTCTGTGCATGACCCCATTTATCAAGGTGCTGGTGCCATGGGAATGGCGGGAATTCCGCAACCAAAACCAGGAGCAGTAACAAAAGCACATGGTGGAATTTTGTTTATTGATGAAATTGGCGAACTGCATTCGATCCAAATGAATAAGCTTTTAAAAGTATTAGAGGATCGAAAAGTTTTTTTGGAAAGCGCTTATTATAGCAGGGAAGATAAAAATACACCTCACCATATTCATGATATTTTTCAAAATGGTTTGCCAGCAGATTTTCGATTAATTGGAGCAACAACAAGAACACCTGATGAAATTCCTGCTGCTATTCGTTCACGATGTATGGAAATTTATTTTCGTCCACTCCTAGCAAGTGAAATTCGTAAAGTTGCTGAACAAGCATTAAAACGAATTTCTTTTGCATATGATCCAGAAGCAATCCGTGTACTGGAGCGTTATGCCGGCAGCGGAAGAGATGCAGTGAATATGGTGCAAACAGCAGTCGGTTTAGCGATGACAGATGGCAGAAAAAGAGTGGAGACTTCTGATTTGGAGTGGGTAGTTCATGTAAGTCAATTGAGCCCGCGACCGGAGTTACGTATGCCAGCATCAGCTCAAATAGGACTTGCCACTGGGCTTGGGGTATTCGGTCATCATACAGGAATGATTTTGGAAGTAGAGGTCACGGCAACAAAAGCGACAAATGGAACTGGTTCTCTGCAAATAACAGGTGTAGTAGACGAAGAGGAGTTAGGCAGCAATCGAAGGACCTTGCGAAGAAAGAGTATGGCAAGAGGTTCCATTGAAAATGTGATAACTGTTTTACGAAAAACAGATATCAATCCAGAAGCATATCATTTACATGTTAATTTTCCAGGTGGTATTCCTTTAGATGGGCCGTCTGCGGGGATAACAATTGCTACAGCTATTTATTCTGCTGTAAGAGGAATTCCTATCGACAATGAATTAGCGATGACTGGAGAGCTCAGTATACATGGAAACGTAAAGCCAGTAGGCGGAGTGATTGCGAAAGTAGATGCGGCACGCCAAGCTGGAGCAAAACGTGTGTTTATTCCTTACGATAATATGCAATCACTTTTTCATGATCTGGAAGATATAAACGTTATTCCTGTAAAACGTTTGGAACAAGTAATTGAATTGGCTTTCGAACCAAAATCGAAAAAAATAGCTGAAACCGCAACACTTACGAATAATTGGGCAACTGATGGAGTGATTCCTTCTATGGAATCTTCTTATGATTGGACAAACAAAAACGAATAAGATAAAATTTTTCAAGACTATAGCTGACAGCATGGAGGTGCAGACATGGCTCAACATGAACAAGAAAAAACTTATCCACTTCTTCCATTACGTGGACTTTTGGTTTTTCCCAGTATGGTTCTCCACCTGGATGTAGGTAGAGAGAAGTCGATAAAAGCGCTGGACCAAGCAATGGTTGAGGAGAACCACATCTTGTTGGCAACACAACAGGATGCTCAGATAGAAGAGCCAGCTCAAAAAGATTTATTTGCTGTCGGGACAATTGCAAAAGTAAGACAAATGCTAAAATTGCCTAATGGTACAGTACGAGTGTTAGTAGAGGGGCTGCAAAGAGCAAATATTCTCTCCCTAACCGAAAATGAATCTTATCATGAAGCCAGCGTGTCAGAGCTGCATGATGAAGTAGCAGTAGATCAAGATATGGAAGCTTTGATGCGTTCTGTACTTGATCACTTTGACCAGTATTTACGTTATTCTAAAAAGCTTTCTGCGGACACCTATCAAACCGTAGAAGATATCGAAGAACCTGGCAGATTAGCAGATACTATCGCATCGCATCTTCCATTAAAATTAACAGATAAGCAAGCTATTTTGGAATTGCCAACCGTAAAAGAACGTTTGGAGAAGTTGTTGAGTTTGCTTCATAATGAAAAAGAAATATTGCAATTAGAACGAAAAATACATGCACAAGTAAAAAAACAGATGGAGCAGGCACAAAAAGAGTACTATTTGCGTGAGCAAATGAAAGCAATTCAAAAAGAATTAGGGGACAAGGAAGGTCGAGCTGGAGAAGTCGGAGAACTTCGAGAAAAACTTTTAAAACTTGAAGCAGATGATACAGTTAAAGCAAAAGTAGAGAAAGAAATCGATCGTTTAGAAAAGACACCAGCTACCTCTGCTGAAGGTGGAGTAATTCGAAATTACATCGATTGGTTACTCGATTTGCCTTGGAATTATGAAACGGAAGATCAACTAGATATTATAGCTGCTGAAAAGATTTTAGATGAGGATCACTTTGGATTGGAAAAGCCAAAAGAACGGATTCTAGAATATTTGGCAGTTCAGCAAATGGTTAAAAAATTAAAAGGACCTATTCTTTGTTTAGTTGGCCCACCAGGAGTTGGGAAAACATCTTTAGCAAAATCAATTGCGAGGTCGCTCGATCGTAAGTTTGTTCGTATTTCTCTTGGCGGAGTTCATGATGAAGCAGAAATTCGCGGTCATCGTCGAACGTATATTGGTTCTTTGCCAGGAAGAATTATTCAAGGCATGAAAACAGCTGGTTCAGCTAATCCTGTTTTTTTACTGGACGAAATTGATAAGATGTCCAGCGATTTTCGCGGCGATCCAGCTTCTGCACTCTTGGAAGTATTAGATCCAAACCAAAATTCGACCTATAGTGATCACTACATTGAAATACCTTATGATTTATCTAAAGTTATGTTTATTACAACTGCTAACACCATGTATAGTATTCCGCGACCATTGCTTGATCGTATGGAAGTGATCAATCTTTCTGGTTACACAGAATTAGAGAAGGAACAAATTGCAAAAACTTATTTGATCTCAAAGCAATTGGAGGAACATGGTCTAACAGACGAAATGTTATCTATTGCAGACGATGCAATTTTAGGGATAATCCGCTACTATACTCGTGAAGCAGGCGTTCGTAGTTTAGAACGTGTGATCGGTTCTATCTGCAGAAAAGCTGCAAAAGAAATTGTTGCTGGAAAGACAGAACAAATCGTTGTTACAGAAGATAAGTTAGAAGATTTATTAGGACCGAAGAAATTTCGTTTTGGCAGAAAAGAAACAAGAGATCAAGTAGGAATGGCTACTGGATTGGCATGGACAGAAGTTGGTGGAGAAACACTTGCTATCGAAGTAACACTACTACCCGGAAAAGGGAAACTGACGCTTACTGGTCAGCTTGGAGATGTTATGAAAGAATCAGCTCAAGCTGCGTTTAGTTACATTCGATCACGTGCCCATGAATTGAACATACCTGAAAATTTCCATGAACAAAATGATATTCATATTCATATTCCAGAAGGTGCTATCCCCAAAGACGGCCCATCTGCCGGGATTACAATGGCAACTGCGCTTGTATCTGCTTTGACCAATACGCCAGTATCTAGTAAAGTTGCAATGACAGGGGAGATTACACTGCGAGGTAGAGTGCTGCCCATCGGTGGACTGAAAGAAAAGTCACTTGCTGCCCATCGCGCAGGAATTGAACATATTATTTTCCCACAAGAGAATCAGAAAGATCTTGTCGATATACCAGCAAGTGTAAAAGATGAACTGACATTCACCCCTGTTTCACACTTAGACGAAGTACTAAAGATTGCACTGACGAGGGAAATAGATGAAAATCACACAAGTTGAATTTTTAACGAGTGCCGTATTACCAGATCAATATCCAACGGAAAATCGGCCGGAGATCGCACTCTCTGGCCGTTCCAATGTTGGAAAATCATCATTGATCAATTGTCTAGTAAATCGTAAAAATATTGCACGGATAAGCTCTAGACCTGGAAAGACACAAACTATCAATTTTTTTCTTGTCAATGAACTAATGGTGTTTGCTGATGTTCCTGGTTATGGATTTGCAAAAGTATCAAAAAAGATGAGAGAATCTTGGGGAAAGATGATGGAAGCATACTTCACGAACCGGGATAAATTGGTCAGTGTAGTTCAGATTGTCGATCTTCGACATCCGCCTTCCAAAGATGATCAAAATATGTACCAGTTTTTGAAGCATTATGGAATACCAGTTATTGTAGCTGCGACAAAAGCAGACAAATTGCCAAGAAGCAAATGGCATAAACATTTAAAACAGGTAAAAGAAGTATTGCAAATGGATTCGTCAGATGCTTTAATCCTATTTTCATCCGAGACCCGAATGGGCAGAGATGAACTATTAGCTGAAATTGAAAAGCGAATAGTTGAGTCTTTTAAAGAATAACATTAAATATTTGTAGGAGAAGGCTGGGGAAACCATGAGCGAAAAAAAGTGTGTTGCAATTGTATTTGGCGGGAAATCCGGGGAACATGATGTAAGTGTGCTGTCTGCGTCTTCTGTCCTGCAAGCAATCGATTTATCCAAGTATATACCGCTTCCAGTGGGAATCAGTAAAACGGGCGAGTGGCTTACAGGAGAAGAAGCATTCAATTATTTAAGCAATCATGTAGATGCAGCGTTTTTAGATCGATTAAAGCTTGAACTTCCTGATGTGGAAAATTATAATGGAAACATTTTTCCAGCACGTACGTTTGAGCTGGCTGATGTTGTATTTCCAGTATTACATGGAACGTATGGCGAAGATGGCACCATACAGGGAATGCTTGAAATGCTAAATATTCCGTATGCTGGAGCAGGAGTGCTTGCATCCGCTGCTGGAATGGATAAAGCGATTAGTAAGGTTCTCTTTAAAGATGCATGTTTAGCCCAAGCGAAATATATTGTAGCCCAGTTTTCTGAGGCATCAGAATCAATTATTCAAAAAGTCGAACAGCAATTAGGATATCCCTGTTTTGTAAAACCTGCGAATTTAGGTTCTAGTGTAGGTATTTCTAAGGCAGAAGATAGAGATGCATTGGAGACTGCTATTGCATTTGCACGTGAGTACGACAGAAAAATCGTGATTGAGGAATTTGTCCCAGCACGCGAAATTGAAGTAGCAGTATTGGGCAATGAAAACCCACAAGCATCCAATCCTGGAGAGATCATCTCTTCTAATGACTACTATGATTATGAAGCAAAATACATAAGTGGTACTTCAAAAATGCAGATTCCAGCTGAGCTTCCAAAAGAAACATTGGAGCAAATAAGAGAAATGGCAATTACTGCTTTTCAAACGATAAACGGAAGTGGACTTGCGCGTGTAGACTTTTTTGTTCATAAGGACAATGGAAAAATCTTTATTAATGAAATTAACACGATGCCAGGCTTTACTGCGTATAGCATGTATCCAAAAATGTGGGAGCAAGTTGGTCTACCTTACACATCTCTTATCACCGAATTGATCCAGCTTGGGATACAACGCCACCAGTTAAAAAATGCGTTAAACACATCCAGATAAAGGGTTTCCAATATGGAAACCTTTTTTTCATCATACAGATCTTGCCAAAAAGAGGATATTTAAACATAATAGTGGGACAATCGATTCTTAGAAAATAAGGAAAGAGGAGCTTTTGCATGTCGAATCAAGCAGTAGTGCAATTAGAAGAGATAACAAAAGTGATTGGAAATAAAACCATTATCGATCAGTTATCTTTTACATTATATCCAGGGGAAGTAGTTGGTTTTTTAGGACCAAATGGTGCTGGTAAAACAACAACTATTCGAATGATCGTTGGGCTGATGGCCCCAACTTCCGGCAAAATTTTTATCCAAGGAACTGATGTCAGTGAAGACTTTGAAAAAGCTATTGAACATGTAGGTGCCATTGTTGAAAATCCAGAATTATACAAATATATGTCTGGATATAAAAATTTGCTGCATTTTGCTCGTATGGTTGATGGTGTTACAGAAGAGAGAATTGAGGAAGTAATTGAGTTAGTTGGTCTGCAAAATCGAATTGAGCAAAAAGTTAGTACCTATTCACTAGGGATGAGACAACGGCTTGGATTAGCACAAGCCCTGCTGCACCGTCCTAATTTATTGATATTAGATGAACCTACGAATGGACTTGATCCAGCAGGTATCCGAGAATTTCGTGACTATCTTCGTATGGTGGCAAATAAAGAAAATGTATGTGTATTTGTATCTAGTCACCTATTATCAGAAATCGAATTAATGTGTGATCGAACCCTTATTATTCAAAGTGGGAAACTAATTGGTGAAAAAATCATTCAGAAAGAAGATAAAACAGTAGAAGAAAAGAAACAAATTGTGCAGTTTCAAGTAGATCCAGTAGAAAAAGCAACTTCTTTGCTGGAATCGGATGGTTTCGTTGTATTACACACAAACGGGACTAGCTTTGAAGTGGAGATAGATCGAGATAATGTGCCGAGCTTGGTAAGAAATTTAGTGGCAAATGATATACAAATATATGCAGTAGAGACAAGAGTAAAATCTTTAGAAGATGAGTTTTTGGAAATAACTGGAGGGAAGTCAGTTGATTAAATTTATTCGCCTCATCCAAAATGAAAACATGAAAATGTTTAGTCGTGTGAGTAATTGGGTCATGATCGGATTTTTTTTCGTAATCATCTTATTTAATGTGGTAATGGCTCCTGTGGATCAAGCAGATGCTTTGATTCCAGATCCATTTTCTTATTTTTTAAGTAGTTCGGATACACCTATGATCATCATTACAACGCTTTCGATTATTTGGGCTGCAGGAATAATGGCAGCGGAATTTTCCTCTGGTACAATAAAATTGCTTTTGATAAGACCAGTGACACGTACAAAAGTACTATGGGCAAAATATGTTCTAGTTGTGCTTTATGCACTGATTTTGACGATACTGTACTATGTACTAACCATGTTGTTTGCATTTTTACTTTATTCACATGCATCTTTTTCGAGTGAAGGATTGACTATTCTAGCAAAGGCTGCAGGACTATCTTTTCTTGAATCTTTTTTTATGATTACACTGACATATATGATTGCTGTTTTGACTTATAACCGTTCTTTAGCATTAGGTGTATCGATGTTTCTTTATTTGACCAATACTGTCATCGCGTTTTTTTTACAAACCAAACCATGGGCCAAATTTTTATTTTTCACCCAGTTGAATTTGACCAAGTACGCTACTCATGATGGAGTGGTTTCTTCACCAAATACATTAGCGTTCGCTTTATGTGTCTTGGGTGTGTATTTTATTTTGTTTATTGCTGCTACATGGATCGTGTTTTCCAATCGAGATGTAGCGAGTTAATTTGGAGATTTTACCTACTTCTTTTATGGTGGTTGTAATATAACCAAAATGACAAAGAAAAAACCTGCTCCCAGAAGAGAAAATGGCAGCGAAAAAGAAATACTATGAATGTAGGGCAATGCGTCCAAGTGCACAAGGAATGGGAGTGTGTCGTAACCCAGTTCCTTGTCAGAATGATCATGATAAGGCTATCCTCGATTCCGACTATGTGCCACACCGTTTTACAACAGAAGTGCCTGATGAGTGATTGAAGTACTGCAGTCTCAATCACATTTGGACGAGTTCCACACAAAAAAATGGGACTCGTTCCCAATATTTTCATTTTATTTGTCTACGATAAACATTAAAATAAAAGAAAGCTGTCTACTTTGAAAGGATTCATCATGGCTCAGGCTTGTACGTATGTGCTTTCTGTTACACAATGCGGAGACACTGTGCGGAGTGCGGGCTCTATTGCCGTTTCTGTCATGGGTCTGCAAAGACAAAAGGACTCATGTCTTACTTCCATGATTTCGTGGAGCCGGAAGGAGAGCCTCCGATGAAAAAGGCAAGTAAGTAGACAGCAGGGGCGATAGAAATGATATCGCCCCCCCAAAAAATAAACAATAAACCCAGATAAGTAAATCCTTATCTGGGTTTATACAGAATTATGCTGGTTGAAAGCGCACGGTTTCAATCGTGGGATTAAAGCAGCGTTGTTCGAAACCCCAAAAAAAGGGCTTCAAGAACAACAAATCTTTTGTATACTAGAACACATGATCGGTGATCATCCTACTGGTAGTAGGTTTGTTCTTTGAAAATGTAGTGGTATAGGGTTTCGATGGCAAATGGATACGTCTCCCACCGAGTAAAACCATTAGAGGCAGGAAAAGAACTAGAGCGCTGGTAACAGGCGTTCCGCCCATGTGGGTACACTTCTAACTGCATGGGATGGGCTGATGAGACAGCCCCAAACTTAGGAGTTGCACAAAACAGAAATGGACGCACGTAGCAGAACTACCTAAGAATCTCACGACTTTAGTCGTGGAGAGTCTCAAATTATTGCTCTGTTAATATAAGTGGACCGTCTTTGGTAATTGCAATGGTATGTTCATATTGAGCGGATAAGCTGCCATCTGCTGTTACTGCTGTCCAGCCGTCGCCTAATACTTGAACATGATGTTTTCCAAGATTGAGCATCGGTTCAATGGTAAAGACCATCCCCTCTGTAATCAGCGGTCCTACATGCGGTGGTCCATAATGTGGGACTTCTGGTGCTTCATGCATTTTCTTCCCGATTCCATGTCCGATAAACGGTCGTACTACCGAGAGACCATTTGCTTCAGCAAAGGTTTGAATCGCATGAGAGACATCTCCAATGCGATTGCCGGCATGTGCTTGCTCAATTCCTCGATATAGTGCTTCTTTTGTCAGGTGTAATAATCGTTCAGCATCCTCGCTTACTTCTCCTACAGCATAACTCCATGCAGAGTCCGCTAGCCATCCATCTAAATTAACAACCATATCAATGGTAACGATATCGCCGTTTTTTAGTTTTTCTTTGCGTGGAAATCCATGACATACTTCTTGATTAATAGAAGCACAAGTGGCGTAGGGAAAGCCTAAATAACCTTTTTGCTCAGGAGTAGCACCATGTTGTAACAAATAATCTTCTACAAATTGATCGATTTCCCATGTTGTAATCCCAGGGGTTATTCGGTTTGCGATTTCTTTATGACAGGATGCCAATAGCTCTCCTGCTTTTTTCATTTTGCTTATTTCTCCTGTAGACTTTGTCCCCATTATACTCCTCCTATTTTTTTACAATAAAAATCGCTCCTAAACCAACAATAAAAATAGGCCAATACACATTGGTAAATGTAGCGATTGGAGCTAGATAACTAATTTCTTTTAATCCAGGCCATGCGAAAACACCGCTTAAAAGTAATACAATTCCGATGACTAAAGTTATGTTATTCTGGTTTAGGATATATTGTAACATCAATGTTGCTCCAATCATAATTACGATGATACTCCAATGTTTAGGCCAATTCTCAACATATTGAAAACCCCAGACACTAATACCAATGGTGGCAAATATTCCACCTAATAATGTCAAATGGCTTTGTTTTTGTAAAAATGAAAGGAAAATGAGGAAGATACCAACAACAAATAAAATAAAAGACCAACTTAAGAAGGAGTCTAGTTTTGCCCAATTTGTTTCTACGATGAGTAAAATAGCTCCCATAATCACTAGAAAAAAACCTATAACTCGATTCTGCATGCGTAAGTCGCTCCTTGATTAAAACATTATGACTTTTCCCTTTTTTATCATATCATACATGCTTCAAGAGGTGTTCACAGTTATGACTAGAGATTGGCATCGTTTGTGCTATAATGGGGAATGGTTTTATGATCGGTTATTATGTTAATTTAATAGAAATCGAGGTGAGAAAAGATGCATACCCTTGTCGTTGGTCTCAGTCATCAAACAGCTCCTGTTGAGTTGAGAGAGAAGTTTTCTTTTGACCCAGAGCGTATAGTAATGCCATTGCGTTCTCTTCGTGATATGAAGAGTATGCTCGAATGCGTGATTGTCAGTACTTGTAATCGGACTGAGTTGTATATTGTTGCTGATCAGCTTCATACTGGGGAATACTATGCCAAAGCTTTTCTCGAAAGTTGGTTTCGTGTTTCACGAGATGAATTTGTCCCTCATCTCTATGTAAAGACCAATCAAGAAACTGTTGAGCACTTGTTTCGAGTAGTGTGCGGTCTTGAATCTTTGGTTATTGGTGAAACACAAATTCTAGGTCAAATCAAACACGCTTTTCAATCTGCTCTACAAGCAGGAACTACTGGAACGCTTTTCAATCATTTGTTTAAACAAGCTATTTCATTAGGAAAAAAGGCACATACAGAAACAGAAATTGGGCAAAATGCAGTGTCTGTTAGTTATGCTGCTGTCGAATTGGGGAAAAAATTGTTCACTTCTTTTTCTAAGAAAACAGTATTACTTGTTGGTGCCGGGAAAATGAGTGAACTCACAGCAAAACATTTTCAAGCTTCCGGTGTCAAGGAAGTTCTTGTTGTTAATCGTACATTCTCCAAAGCGAAAGAGTTGGCTCAATTATTTCAAGGCACCGCTTTTGCATGGGAACAACTACCGATTGCTCTTCAACAAGCAGATGTAGTTGTTAGTTCCACGGGAGCAAAAGATTATGTTATTAACCATGAAATGGTACAGACAGTGCTGGATCAGCGAAAAAAAGCCCTTTTTTTTATCGATATAGCTGTACCTAGAGATATTGATCCTTCCGTCAACGAGTTAGATAATGCCTTTTTATATAATATGGATGATCTGGAAGAAATTGTTGCAACAAATATGGGATTGCGCAAGCAAGAAGCAGAGCGTGTAGAAACATGGATTAAACAAGAACAAGACTATTTTCAAGAATGGCTTGATACACTTGGGGTAGTGCCTGTGATTTCTGCTCTACGCTCCAAAGCATTGCAAATTCAGACAGATGCGATGTTGAAAATTGAACGCAAAGTCCCAGATCTAACTGCGCAGCAACGCAGAGTGATCAATAAACAAACGAAGAGTATTGTCAATCAGATGATGCACGATCCTATTATGCGTATGAAAGAATTAGCTAGCACAGAAGAGAAAGAAGTAGCACTTAAATTATTCCAACATTTTTTTGCGATTGAATTAGAAGAGGGAACAACAACTGACCAGGTTAAAGAAAAGGTTATGGCTGGTCAACCGATGATGAATTAGGGGACGAGCTATGTTTACAGAGCGCTGGGTTTTTGATTTTGTCCTTTATACCTATGTGTTGAGTTTGCTATTTTCTTATGCAACGCTACTTCGCCCTAGTAAACAAGCAAGGATCTTATCTAGTTCCTTGCTTATTGTTGTATGGATTATCCTCACATCCGACGTAGTTATGCGCTTTTTCGACAGAGGTTTTCATTATGGACAAATGGAACCATTGCTAGTGTATACATGGGCGTTACTGACGATAACATTGATTATTTCGTTTGCGTTTCAACAAGATCTATTTGTGTTTTGTGCAAGTTTAATCGGAATCACAGTACTAGCGATTCATTTATTTTTGTCTAAGGAAGTAGCTTTGACCGCACCGCCGGGTGTGATTACCGAGTTGGTATTTGTCCACATCACTCTTGCAGTATCTGCCTATGCAACTTTTTCATTAGCAGGTATCTGTGCTATGTTATATCTGATAAGTAGGTCGATGTTAAAAAGAAAAAAATGGAATCTATTGCTTCGCCGACTTCCTAGTTTGGATCGTTTAGAACAATTTATGTTTTGGATGCTCGGGATTGGTGCTTTGCTTCTTTTAATCTCGTTGTTACTTGGAAGTGTTTGGGCCTATCAGGTATATGGGAATCTCCATTGGACCGATATAAAAGTGATCGGTTCGCTGGTATTATTTCTTATTTATGTGGTTCTTTTTGGTTTGGCTTGGACAAGATGGATAACAACACAAAAAATTGCTTGGTTCGTTGTTATCTCTATGCTTTTTATCATTACCAATTATTTTTTATCCAAGGTTTATTTTTCTTTTCATCACTGGATTTCTTAAAAAGAGGGGTACTTATGGCACATTCTTACCCAATGATGGTTGATCTGACAAATCGTAATATTTTAGTTGTAGGTGGCGGAAAAGTAGCAGAACGCAAGATACAATCGTTGTTACCGACTGGTGCAAATGTATTTGTTGTCAGTCCTACTATTACAGATGAGATTCGCCGTTGTGCACGAAACAGAAAAATTCGTCTGCAACTAAGAAACTACCAATCAGAAGATGGGGAGAATTGTTATCTTGTCATTGCCGCGACGAATCAAGCATTAATCAACCTGCAAATATATGAAGATGCTCAAAAACGAAATCAGTGGATCAATGTAGTTGATCAGCCGTCTTTATGTAATTTTACTGTGCCATCTGTTTTTAAGAGAGGGAAACTAACAATCGCAGTTTCTACAGAAGGATCAAGTCCCACATTGGCAAAACAGATAAAACAAAAACTAGAGTTTCAATTTGGTGATGAGTATGAATTACTTCTCGATATAACGCAGGAACTTCGTCTAAGACTGCAATGGGAAATAAATGATCCGAAAATAAGGTACCAATTGATGAAAGATATGGTAAGTGACAAATGGATTGAGGTATGTCGTTTGCGTCCTCATTCTGCAAGATCGGAAATGCTGGATTGGATAGACACACAGATTCATATAAAAGGAGGAGCAGAATGCGGGAATTAATAATCGGAACCAGAAAAAGCAATTTGGCGATTACTCAATCCAATTGGGTGCGTACAAAATTACTGGAATATAAGCCAGAACTCTCCATTGAATTGGAAAAAATCATAACAAAAGGCGATAGAATATTAGATGTGACGCTTTCAAAAGTTGGAGGAAAAGGATTATTTGTTAAAGAGATCGAACAAGCCCTCTTAGATAAACAAATAGATTTAGCAGTACATAGTTTAAAAGACATGCCTTCTGAGTTGCCAAAAGGATTGGTTATTGGCTCGATTCCAATTCGGGAAGATGCACGCGATTGTTTGTTGTCGCGCGATGGGCTTACTTTAGAAGAGCTCCCAACGGGTTCTGTTGTGGGAACAAGCAGTCTTCGTCGGCAAGCACAAGTCTTATCCATTCGACCTGACTTAGTAGTAGAACCGATCCGCGGTAACGTGGATACACGAATCGCTAAATTGCGCGATGGGAAATTTGATGCCATTATTGTTGCAGTAGCTGGATTAAAGCGATTAAATTTATGCGATGAAATCAGCGAATATTTATCCATTACTACCATGTTGCCTCTTGTAGGACAAGGAGCATTGGCGATTGAGTGTCGTGAGGATGATCAAGAGATTTTGACTTTGCTTCAAGGAATCCATGATGAAGCAACCGGAAATGCTGTAAAAGCTGAACGAGCTTTTTTACAAGCGATAGAAGGGGGCTGTCATCTTCCGGTGGCAGGATATGGAATTTGGGAAGATGATAAGGTTCACCTAACAGGTTTGGTTGCTTCTCCAACAGGTAAACCTGTTATCAAAGAGACAGAAATAGGATCTAATCCAATTCAAGTCGGGAAACAGCTCGCCTATAAACTTATGGAACAAGGTGCAAAAGAGATTTTGGCAATGGTATAGAGGAGTGCAAAACATGAGTGCAATGGTTTATATAGTAGGAGCAGGGCCAGGAGACCCAAATCTCATCACTTTAAAAGGGAAACAAGCAATAGAAAAAGCGGATGTGATTGTATATGACCGTTTGGCTAGTCCGCAACTTCTGCAAAATGCCCGACCTGATGCTGAAAGAATATATGTTGGTAAATTACCTGATCGTCATACCATGAAACAAGAGGAAATCAACGAATTATTAGTTCAAAAAGCAAAAGAAGGCAACATTGTCACACGTTTAAAGGGTGGGGATCCTTTTATTTTTGGACGAGGCGGAGAAGAGGCAGAGCGGTTGGCTGATGCTGGTATTCCATTTGAGATTGTGCCAGGAATCACCTCGGCAATTGCAGTACCAGCATATGCAGGTATTCCCGTAACCCATCGCGATTTCAACTCTTCCTTTGCGATTGTCACAGGACATGAACGGCCTGAAAAGACAGAGTCATCCATCAACTGGGAGAAGCTTGCCACTGCAACAGAGACAATTATTTTTTTAATGGGTGTCTCTAATCTCCCCTTTATTGTTGAACAATTAACTACATACGGGCGCGCGAAAACTACTCCTATCGCACTGATCCGTTGGGGTACGAGGATTGAACAAGAAACATTGGTTGGCACACTGGATGATATTGTTCAAAAAGTAACGGAAGCCCGTTTCGGGTCCCCAGCGATCATTATTGTGGGAGAAGTAGTGAAACTGAGAGAAAAGCTGACTTGGTTTGAACGAAGACCCTTATTTGGAAAGCGTATTTTGGTTACTCGTTCTAGAAGTCAAAGCAGCGAGTTGTCACAGCTGATTAACGATCTAGGTGGTGAATCGATCGAGTTCCCTGTAATTCGGTTGGTAGAACCTAGACGTGTACATGTATTTAATGAGGCTCTTGAAAAGATTTCTGAATATCAATGGGTCATTTTTACAAGTGTAAATGGTGTGAAGTTTTTCTTTGATCGAATTCGTAAACAAAAAATAGATATACGGTCAATGCATGCCCGTCTTGCAGCGATTGGTCCAAAAACAGCTGCTGCATTACAAGAAAAAGGATTATTAGTAGAAGCATTACCTGAGGAATACAAAGCAGAAGCATTAATAGAACATCTTCGTCCCTTAGTACAAAAAGGAGAAAAGATCCTCCTCCCACGTGCAGATATAGCAAGAGAAGTATTGGCAGTAGAATTGCGTGAAATGGGTTGTGAAGTAACAGAAGTTGACGCGTATGACACCAAAATTGATGCCACAAATGCACAAGAAATTGTGTCGATGCTATTGCAACAACAAATTGATGTCATTACATTTACTAGTTCATCTACCGTGCGTAACTTTGTCCACTCTATTCGACTGGCTACAACAGATATGGAGACACTCTTACAAAAAACGCGAATCGCATGTATTGGACCAATCACCGCAAAAACGGCAGAGACCCTTGGTTTAAAAGTGGATGTAGTAGCAGAAGAATATACTATTGATGGACTTGTGAAAGCAGTACAGACATTATAAACATTTTTGGGGGGGACTAGCCATGCACTTTCATCGCCATCGGCGCCTTCGTCGCAGCCAAGCAATTCGTAACATGGTAAAAGAAAATCATGTTCGTGTAGAAGATTTTATTTATCCTATTTTTGTAGTAGAAGGCGAAAATATAAAAAGTGAAATTTCTTCTATGCCTGGGGTCTATCATTTTTCATTGGATCGTTTAAATGAAGAAGTAGAAGAACTTGTGTCATTAGGAATTTTATCGATTATGATTTTCGGAGTGCCACATGACAAAGACGAGTGTGGATCAACTGCAGATGAGGAGAATGGTATAGTACAAAAAGCAATTAAACAAGTAAAAGAAAGTTTTCCAGCGTTGTATGTTATGGCAGATACTTGTCTATGCCAATATACTTCTCATGGACATTGCGGTATTGTGGAAGATGGTGAAATCGATAACGATGAATCATTGAAACGTTTGGTAGCAACCGCAGTTTCGCAAGCTGCTGCCGGAGCAGATATGATTGCACCTTCGAATATGATGGATGGTTTCGTCGCTGCTATTCGGCAAGGGTTAGATGAAGCTGGATTTGAAAATGTACCGATTTTATCTTATGCAGTCAAATATGCTTCTGGCTTTTATGGGCCTTTTCGTGATGCTGTGCATAGTGCTCCGCAGTTTGGCGATCGTCGAACCTATCAAATGGACCCCGCGAACGCAAGAGAAGCATTACGGGAAGCTGCTTCTGATGTTGCTGAGGGCGCAGATATGTTGATGGTAAAACCAGGTCTGGCATATCTCGATATTATTCATCGTGTTTATCAAGAATTCAATCTTCCAGTCGTTGCCTATAACGTGAGTGGAGAATATGCGATGGTGAAAGCTGCTGCACTCAATGGATGGATTGACGAGAAAAAAGTAGTAGCGGAAACACTAATTAGTTTTAAACGAGCAGGAGCAGAACTTATCCTTACATATCATGCGAAAGATTTTGCCAAATGGCTAAAAGAAGGGAGTATTTAAATATGGATCACATCGATCAAGAATTGCTCAATATACTCCAAGCAGGAATAGAACTGGTACCAGAGCCTTTTCAAGTAATAGCAAATAGACTGGAAATCTCAGAAGATGAAGTATTGAAGCGGACTAAACAACTAAAGGGAGATTCCATTCGGCAGTTATCAGCTATTTTTGATACCCGAACACTTGGATATAAATCTAGTTTGGTTGCCGCAAAAATTCCAGAAGACCGTCTGGATCAAGCAGCTCAAATAATCAATCAACACCCTGGAGTAACCCATAATTATAAGCGGAATCATGACTATAACCTTTGGTTTACGATTGCTGTGCCTCCCAATAGCAAACTTGGATTAGAAAAATCAGTTGATTTACTTGGAAAATTAGCTGGTGTAGATGTCATCCGTCTGATGCCGACATTGAAATTGTATAAAATCGGTGTACAGCTCGATATGACCGGAAAAGAAGATGCGACCAAAGCAAAAGCAAAACCCCAATATACTGAAGCAGATCGCCAAAATGCCGTGAAAGAGATTACAGATTTTGATATTGCTGTGATCCGTCAATTACAAAAAGATTTACCAATTAACTCCCGTCCTTTTGATGAGTGGGCAAAAGAAATTGGAGTCTCAACAGAAGCATTGCTTTCTGCTGGCAGACAAATGATTGAACGCAAGCAAATGCGTCGTTTTTCTGCTGTACTCAACCATCGCAAAGCAGGATTCCGCTTTAATGGAATGGGTGTATGGGCAGTACCAGATGATAAAACCGATGAAATTGGATATCAAATGGCATCTTTTAAAGCAGTGAGTCACTGTTATCTACGCCCGACCTATCCAGACTGGCCTTATACTATCTTCACGATGGTACATGGCCGAACACATGAAGAGTGTGAAGATATACTGCAAGCGATTGAAGATGAAACGGGTATCAAAGAACGTGTAACATTGTATTCAACCAAAGAATACAAGAAGACAAGAGTTTCCTACTTTACACCTGAGATGGAAGTATGGGAAGGAAAGGTAATCGAAGAAGGATTGCATGTGTAATAAACAGAGTCGCTTATCACTAGATAAGTGGCTTTTTTCTTTATTTATCTATCAAAAATCAGCTGGACAAATAAAAGGTAAGAGAGTGAGTTTTGCTTTTTTGGTAGTGATGCTTACGAATCAGTATCTTTTGAATAAGGGCAAGTTGTTTTTTGTGATCCAGCCAGTTGCTTTACTGTACATATGAAACCAACTGGAAATTCTGCAACTCGTCCTGTTTGGGTCAGCCAATCAAAATAGGATTTTAAAGTAACAAATTTTTTGTTAGAGGTAGCAGGTTTACATTATTCTAAGGAGATATCGCCTGTATTCTTCATCTATAGGGGTCACATCTTCAGGACGAAATAATTCTCCTGAAGTATCTTCCATTTAACATGCAAATGTCTAAGAATATTTTCGTATGTGGAGATGGTTTTGGGTTGTTTTCTTTTGGCTTGAAGTTGAGACAAAAACAAGGGAATCGTTTCGGACATGAAGCCATTCATTCTGCGATGAAAATTAAGAGAGATAATCACCCTTTTTTTCTAGATTTCTGCGACATATACCCTTCTGATTATGCCGTAGAATGGAATTTCTAAGATATTAATTTATTACCTATCATATTTGTCTTGACTTTCCCCTGCACTGGAAGGTGTATATTCAGATAGAAGAGGGATAGAAACTGACTACATAAAAGGAGATGAGATCATGTTTAAAATTAGTGAGTTTTCCAAGCTAAGTCAGATTTCGGTGAAAACTCTTCGTTATTATGATCAAATTGATTTATTAAAACCGGCTCATACGGACCCAGATACAGGTTATCGCTACTATACGGCTAATCAACTTTTTCCATTGAATCGTATTTTGGCATTTAAAGAACTGGGATTTACACTCCATCAAATTACTCAGTTAATGAATGACAACATTCCAATAGACCAAATAAGAGGAATGTTTCGTTTAAAACAGGCTGAAATTCAAACCCTTTTGGAAGAGGAACAAACTCGATTACAACGGATTGAAAACCGACTTCAACAAGTAGAAAAAGAAGGAATATTGAAGAAGGAGCATGAGATAGTTCTAAAAAAAGTGGATAAACAACCGATGCTTTCTTTACGACAACGTGCTTCCATTCAACAAATTCCCCAATTATTTGCCCAGTTAGATCATGATTTAGGAAAAAACTTTTCTTCTTTATTGTCTCAGGCTATCCTTTGGTATGGCTGTGAAGAATGTGAAGAGGCGATTGATCTTGAAGTAGTTTATCTGTTAAAGCAAGTTCCTGCTGATTTAGGCGTTCGTGTTCAATATTTACCTGAAGTTTCCTTGATGGCAACACTATTGCATCGTTGTCATCCTACTAGACCCTGCACAGCTAGTTCCGATTTAGCCATTTGGATTGAGCAAAACGGATACCAGATCAAAGAGAATGAACCACGACGAGAAGTATTTCTGCATCCAGATCATGAACATACGAATGATTATTTTGCAGAAGTTCAGATCGCAGTTGAGAAGGTGCAATCTAATGTACGCTGAAGTAAACAAAAAATCACAGTCGATGCCCATTGCGCTTTGGACATTAGCTCTGGCCTCTTTTGGAATTGGGACAACTGAATTAGTTCCCATGGGTCTTTTACCCATCATGGCCGAAGATTTGAAGGTATCTCTTTTAGCTGCTGGTCTTTTAATTACGGGATATGCCTTAGGTGTGGTGGTAGGAGTTCCACTGATCTCTTTGTTCTCAGCTAAAATTCCTCGTAAAACATTGCTTTTGCTCTTGATTGGCGGATTTGCTTTTGGAAATCTACTTTGCGCATGGGCACCAAATTATACATTTTTGATGATTGCTAGAATTATTGTTTCTTTTATGCATGGAACGTTTTTTGGTGAGAGTTATGTAGTTGCGGCGAAGCTGGCTCCGCATACTAAAAAGACCAGTGCTTTGGCTTTAGTAGCATCCGGTTTAACTCTGTCTACTGTATTGGGGGCACCTCTTGGCACCTACTTAGGTCTCGCTTATGGATGGCGTACTCCTTTCTATGTGATAGCAGGAATTGGAGTTCTCGCATTTGTGATCATGACTTGGTTGTTACCCTCTATGGAACAAGAAAAAGTACCTTCTTTACGGAAACAGGTAAAGGTACTGCGTCGTCCTCAAGTTTTATTGGCTCTCTGTATGACAGTATTTGGGTTTGGAGGAGTTTTTACTGCTCTCACTTATATCACCCCTATGCTAGAACAAATAACTAGATTTGCTACACAGGATGTAGCAACGATTCTGTTGGTTTACGGGATTGGATCATTAGTCGGTAATTTTGCGGGAGCAAAACTGGCTGATCATCGCTTAATGCCTACCTTATTAGGAGTATTACTATCTCTAGCTGTTGTTTTGGCTGTCTTGACTTTTACCATTTACCATCCCATCGCAGCAATCATTACAATTTTTTTTTGGGGAGTAGCTGCGTTTGCTACTGTTTCCCCGTTGCAAATGCGTATTTTGGAAAAAGCCTCAGATGCTCCACAGTTTGCTTCTGGACTTAATGTAGCTGCTTTTAACTTAGGGAATGCATTGGGAGCTTTTTTAGGAGGAATTGTAGTGGAGACCCCTGTGTTGAATCTACAGGCATTACCTTGGGTGGCTGCTTTGGTTACTTTTGTAGGTGTGTTGTTCACAATTATCAGTATTTGGCTAGATAAACAAACTTTTACAAACGCAAAGGAGAAAGCATAAAATGACACATTCTTTGCAAAAAAAGATGATCACAGAGTTTAATGTACCTGTAGAAATGAGAGATGGAACTGTTCTACGAGCAAATATCTATCGACCACAAGAAGGTGGGAAATGGCCAGTTCTTCTTACTCGCTTACCATATGGCAAAGATACATTTGCCCAACCTTTTTTGATTCAAGTGCCCCAAGCTGTCCAAAAAGGATATGTAGTCATCATCCAAGATACGCGTGGTCGTTTTGCTTCAGAGGGAGATTGGGATCCCATTCCAAGTTTCAATCAAGAAGCTTTCGATAGTTACGATACGATTGAATGGATCTCCAATCTTCCTTATAGCAATGAACAAGTAGGTATGTTTGGGTTATCTTATTACGCTTTTACACAATGGGCGGCTATGTCTTTGCATCCCAAAACACTCAAAGCCATAGCACCTTCTTTCAGTTGGAATGATCCTTATGATGGGGTTATATATCGAGGTGGAGCTTTCGAGTTAGGACTGTTAACTTATTGGCAAATGGGCATGTATTTAGATACGCTTCCCAGACATTATTCGGATCAGCAAGAGTTAGCGTGTGCCGTTCAGCGCTTAATCTCGGATATCGATCAATTACCCAAACAAGTTCAGTCACTTCCATTAAAAAACTATGCCCCATTTACACGAAACAAAGTCGCTCCTTCCCTGATAGAAGTGATCAAACGTGGATATATGGACCACCATTATGTTGATTCTTTAACATGGAAAGATAAACAGGAAAAGCTAACCTTACCCACTTTGAACATTACAGGTTGGTATGATGTTTTCCTACAAGGAACTCTCGATAATTTTTTACAAATGCGTCATCATACGGAGAGCCCAAAAGCACGTGACAGTCAATTAATCATTGGCCCTTGGAGACATTTGGATCATAGTCATCATGCGGGAGAAGTAAATTTTGGTTTGCAAGCGAATTCTGAATTCATCAACCTATCCGGAATTCAACTCCGTTGGTTTGATCATTTCTTAAAAGGAAAAAATACCGGAATGCTGCAAGAAGCACCCATCAAACTATTTGTCATGGGCGAAAATGTTTGGCGGGATGAATATGAATGGCCTTTGAAACGTACAGAATATATCGATTTTTATTTGCATAGCCAAGGTCAGGCCAATACACTTCAAGGAAATGGGATGCTCAGTATTCAACCTCCTGATCAAGAAATTCCTGATCATTTCACCTATGATCCATTGAATCCCGTTCAGACAAAGGGAGGATCCCATCTTATGTTACCTGATTTTATCGATGGACCCGTTGATCAGAGAGAGATTGAATCTCGTGAAGATGTTTTGGTATATACCAGTTCTGTTTTGGAAGAGGATGTTGAAGTAACAGGACCAGTAAAAGTGAAACTCTGGGCGACTTCCAGTGCACCCGATACAGATTTTGTTGCTCGATTAGTAGATGTATTTCCAGATGGTACAGCGATTAATTTAACTGATGGTATCATTCGTGCTTGCTTCCGAAATGTGCAAAAAGGAGAGGAACCAACCCTAATCCAACCAGGAAAAGCTTATCTCTATGAAATCGACTTATGGTCAACAAGTAATTTGTTCAAAAAAGGGCATCGGATTCGCTTGGATATAACTAGTAGTAGTTTCCCACGTTGGGATCAAAATCCAAATACAGGTCATGATTTAGGAGAGGATCAAGAGACAGATTTTGTAGTTGCTCAGCAAACGATCCTACATGATAAAAAACATCCTTCTTCGATTGTTCTTCCTATTATTCCAAGAAGATAATTATAACATTGCGAGCGAGAAAACCCATGGTTTAAATCGTGGGATGAAAGCGAGCGTTGAACGAGGTAAGGAATTCTCCTTCACTAGTTCAACCTTTGGAAAAAAGCAAGTTTACTATGATATCAATTGATTTATCGAATTTTCTTTCTATTTTTCTTACAAGTCGATCTACCATCTGTTTTTTTGTAATATCTGCATAAAAATATGTCGCTTGTCCTTTTTCACTTCCTATGATAGAGATTGTTTCGTCAGCATTCTTGATGTCTTTATGGCAACACAGGCACCATTTCTTGCCAACATAATAGCGATCCATCTACCTAAACCTCTAGATCCTCCTGTAACGAGTGCTAATTTACCAGCTAAATTATTCGTGCATTTTTCATCAACTCATCCTTTCCTAAGCTATTTCAAAGGAAACAGGGTAGATAAGGCATATTTTTTGATGTAATTGTGAGAGTGTCTCTCTTTATTATTATATATTTAAATATTATAAGTGATGAGTGAATCATCTTTTCGCATCATTGGGATGAAAACCAAATGAAAGATAAATCATCTGAAATTGATTTAACCTTTCCGAATTTTTTGGTAATATATAGATAGAGGAAAGGAGTTACAGTGGACACGCTGGAGCTATATAACTACCTATTAAGCGAATTTTTGGAGTGCAGAATTCTTGGTTCATTTTCCAAAAAGGCCTGGGATAAGCTGCTTAAAATTACCGTTCCAACTGGAGCTGATGTCGCAAAGGAAAGTGCCATCAAAAAGGGAGCCATGGTCAAGTTTAAAAAGGCTCTCCAGAATATGGACCCAGATTCCTTGAGCGGTGCAGATCAGATGTGGCGGGAGCGAATTCTTCAGGCGCTCCAATTTATCTAAACTGTGACTCCCCCCTGTCATAATGGCAGGGGGCACATTTAAATTTACAGAAATCGGATTTTTAATAGTTTGTAGTGAGATCTAGTAGAGAGTAAACGGATATATGATTGGGATTAAAAGGGTGCACAATTGATTCGAGTCTCTGAACATTTCGTTCAGAGACTCGATTTCTGTTAAGAATGCTCAGATGATCTATTAAAAGCTAGGAATTCTCTTAAGGCCGGAGATTTCTGATGTGATTGTTAATTGAACCCACAGGTCCTGCCGTATTGAAGTTTTCCATAGATTTCAGCTGTTCAAGGAGTATTTTCATTTTTTTCTTAGCATCACGCAGCTGCTGGGAAGCATCTTTTTTTATAGCATTCAGAACTTTTATCGCTTGCTTATTTTTTTCTAGTGCTTCTATATTAGCGATAGCCTGTGTCACTTTATCAATCGATGCTGCTCGATTCTCAGGCTTCGAACTGATACCCTCGATGCTCAAGAACTGCCACAGGAGTATATCAATGTTGGTTTCTGAAGGGTTTTTACCAGCAGCTAGAATAGCTGAAATGAGGCTTTTCAAAAGAATCTCCCACTTAAGCGAAGTGATTTTGCCTGACTTGTTTATTATATCGATCAATCGAATAGCAGTAAAATTGGATTTTTTAGCGAGAGAGGCGTGATAGTAGGAATAACACCTGTTTTTCAATTATCCCTATCTCTTTGATTGTTATTTAAAGCTGTCTATCAGGATTGGAAACAAAAGAAGATAACAGCTGTAGAAGCCATGTAAAAAATACATTTCCTATAGAAGAGATCACTATAAGACTTAATATTAAACCAACAACATACAAAATAGGCGATATTATTGCAAATAAGAACCTAAATCCTGTATCTAGTAATAAGTTAAGGAAAAGACTAGAAACATCATGGGAATGAAGTACAGATTACCAAAAATCATATGATATCAATGATCAATTATATCTTCTTTTAGGCATGCTACACAGAAAAGCAAAAGACCTCAATGAGTTAAAAGAACAGTATGATTTATCGTATATGTTTATGATTGTAATTGAAGTTGAAAATAATCAAACCCCTGCAATCTATTTAGAAAGCAAGATTATAAACTTTGCTAGTTCTATAAATGCTGAAATATATTTTGATTTATATGTTTGCAGCTGATCAAGCTTTTTAACTAGGAGTGGATCTGTAAGGTCACACGTATTGGTTAGTAGGCAGATAAATCCTGCTGAAACCTGATGCGCTCCGTCTGGGCAGCATCCAGTTGTCCAGATATCAGAACATAAGTAAATCATATAGATGAGAGTCGTCATAGGGCGGCTCTTTTTTAGGGAGTCGATCGAATGGTTCCAATTCTCAGAGAAGGCGATACAATTCAATTGAAAGATGGTTTCAGGGGAGTTGTATTTTACATTAATCGGTAGAATTAAGCATTATCAGGTGATTTACAGAGATGATTATCAGGCGCTTGTGAGATTTGAGGATGTGAAATTAGGTGGACCAGTTGCGAAATCAATCGCAACTGGTCCATGAACCCTAGAACAGGGAGGAGAACATTTTGATCGCTCCTTAATCGTATCATTTCGGAAAAGTTGTATGTTTAAACATTCTTTAGATACAATATATCAGATTACCTGTACGCTAAGGATCATAGTAACTCTTTCTAGAATGGAGAGAGCTTGGACATATTTTTTTATAGGAGGAAAAGTATGGTCATTAGGGAGATGATTGCAGATGACATACCTAAACTTGCACAGTTATACAGACAATTTTGGAATGAAGACTCTTGTATCGAGAGCATGTACATGCATTTAATAAACTAAAAAAAATAATTCACACATATTAGTCAGTGCGATTGAAAGTAACAAATTAATTGGCTCAGTTATGAGAGTAATATGCGAAGAATTATATGGTGATTGTAAGCCTTTTTTAGTTCTTGAAAACATGATAGTCGATAAGAATTATAGAAACAAAGGAGTGGGTAAAGCATTATTGTTCGAGCTTGAGAAAATAGCTACTAAGAGGAATTGTACCCAAGTGATCCTTGTAACAGAAAGCAATAGAATTGATGCATGTGAGTTTTATGAGTCAGCAGGATATAACTCTCAAACTCATAAAGGATTTAAAAAGAAGCTCCAATAGAGCCACACTGGAAAATATATATATCATGCCACTTTTGGACTTACTTCGGGGGATCTCCAATATTTTTTATATTATAAACATTAATACTTTTGTTTCATTTTCATGTATAATGAAATGGTAATCACCACATGTAAAATGAGGGATGTTGATGATGCAAGTTCGTAAAATAGGTCTCATCACCTGTAGTTTTGCGGTTGCTCTACTCCTTGGAGGCCTTCTTGGGAACCTACCACTCGTAGGAGGTATTGTCTAACAGAGGTACGTCAACTTTCAATCATTATTTTCATATAAGGCCTAGTGACGGGTTCCTATCATAGACTGCAAAGTAAGTTAAACCACTTCTCATGAGGTGGTATTTTTATTGGAATCAATCTCCTAAATACATCATATATCGGCAGCGCTAAACTTTGGAAAGGTGATGATCTAATGTATGTTACTTCAAAGAATAGACCAACCATTCAGCGATGACGACCACATATGTGAGTTAAAAATAGATGGTATTCGATTATTGTTGTTCACTGCGCAATCTATATCAGCAAAGCCTATATCAGAATCCATTTCTAAATTTGGAATCTTATTTATCATTTAACTCTATACTATCTATAAATATGTGCACAAAACTTCATTCTTCTGATGAGGAGAATGAAGTTTTTTTATGGTTATACAAGAACCTTTTTCATCAAGTGCAAAAACACCTGTCATTCGTCATATGTACATGAAATGGGGACATCAAATTTTATTATATTTAGAGTGTTGAAAATTATTCTATTTATGAATACTACTTGACAGTTATCAGAAATCTAGCATATGATAATTACAAATGTAACTATAAAGAACAAATGTAAAATATTTTGTTAGAAAGAATGGAGGATAAAGATGATTACAACAGAGATTCCAGCATCACTAACAACCGAAAAAATCCTCAATTTATACTATCAAATGTGGTTGATTCGTTACTTCGATGAAAAAGTAGACGAGTTCTTTGCCCGTGGAGCGATTCATGGAACAACGCATTTATGTGTTGGTCAGGAAGCAACAGCAGCAGGTGCATGTTTTGCTTTGGAAAGCGAAGATAAAATCACCAGTACACACCGTGGACATGGACATTGCATCGCCAAAGGTGCGGATGTGAATCGAATGATGGCCGAGTTATTCGCCAAAGAAACAGGATACTGCAAAGGAAAAGGCGGTTCTATGCATATTGCTGATGTAGACCAAGGGAATTTGGGAGCAAATGGAATAGTAGGGGGAGGAATCCCGATCGCAGTTGGGGCTGCGCTTACTTCCAAAATGAAAAACCTCGGATATGCAGTGTTGTGCTTTTTTGGTGATGGAGCAGCAAACGAAGGAAGTTTTCATGAAGCACTCAATCTCGCTTCGATTTGGAAGCTGCCAGTTGTTTTCTTTTGTGAAAATAACCAGTACGGCATGAGTGGTCCAGTCAAAGAAATGGTTAATATTGAAAATATTGGTGATCGTGCCGCATCTTACGGTATTCCAGGGAAAGTGATTGAGGGAAATGATCTTTTTGCAGTTGTCAAAGCAACAGAAGAGGCAGTGAAACGAGCAAAAGCAGGCGATGGACCAACGCTGATTGAGGCAAAGACTTACCGTTATAAAGGGCATTCCAAAAGTGATGCGAAAAAATATCGCACCAAAGAAGAAGAACAATATTGGCGGCAGGAAAAAGATCCTATTTCCTTATTAGCAAATAAAGTCATTTCCGATGGAATTGCCACAGCAGAGCAAATGAAAGCGCTTCAATTAAAAGCAAAAGAAGTAATCGAAGATTCTGTAGTTTACGCAGAAAAAAGTCCAGCACCTTCATTAGATACATTGGAAACGGACGTCTACGCATAAAAGGGGTGAGGATAATGAAAACAACAGAGATGACCTATGCAGAAGCTGTGCGTAATGCCATTGCTCTTAAAATGAGAGAAGACAATGATGTATTTATGTTAGGCGAAGATATAGGAATCTATGGCGGAGCATTTGGTGTGTCCCGTGGTTTGATCGAAGAATTTGGTCCAGAACGAATCCGCAATACCCCTATTTCTGAGTCTGGAATAGCAGGCGCAGCAGTAGGTGCTGCTCTAACAGGGATGCGTCCAATTTTAGAGCTGCAATTCTCCGATTTTATAACAATTGCTACTGACCAGATTATTAACCAAGCAGCCAAAATCCGCTATATGTACGGAGGAAAAGGCAAAGTACCCATGGTTTTGCGTACACCAGGCGGCTCTGGTACAGGAGCTGCGGCACAACACTCCCAAAGTTTAGAAGCTTGGATGGCACATATCCCAGGTTTGAAAGTGATACAACCTTCAAATGCTTATGACGCAAAAGGTTTGTTAATTTCAGCGATTGAAGATAACAATCCGGTTATATTTTATGAACATAAATTGCTCTATGGATTAAAAGAACAAGTGCCAGAGGATATTTATCGTATTCCACTAGGCAAAGCAGCAATAAAGCGAGAAGGAAAAGATGTTACAGTTATCGCTACATCTATCATGGTTCCGAAAGCTTTGGAAGCAGCCAAAAAGTTAGAAGCAGAAGGAATCGATATTGAAATCATTGACCCTCGCACCCTCGTACCGTTAGATGAGGAGACACTAGTGCGTTCTGTACAAAAGACAAGTAGAGTTGTAATTGTACATGAAGCTGTAAAACGGGCAGGATTTGGAGCCGAGATAGCTAGTGTGATAGTAGAAAGCGAAGCATTTGATTATTTGGATGCTCCTCTCGAACGGCTAGGAGGCAAAGCAGTTCCCATTCCCTACAATCCGGAACTGGAAAGACGTGCAGTTCCACAAGTCGAAGATATTGTACAAGCAGTGAAACGCACACTTCAACGAGAAAGAGAGGTGTAAAACATGGCGAAAGAAGTGTTTATGCCCAAATTGGGAATGACCATGGAAACAGGAACGATCATGAAATGGTTTGTACAAGAAGGGGAAGAAGTTACAGAAGGTGACGTTATTTTAGAAGTGATGACCAATAAGATCAACATAGAAGTTGAGGCATATGAAACCGGAACAATCTTAAGACTTCTTTATGAAGAAGGGGAAGAAGTTCCTGTGAATCAAGTAATTGCGTACATCGGACAAAAAGGGGAGAAGATAGATGATTTGACTTTGAGTGTAGAGCAAGAGTCACAACAGCCTCTAACCGAACCTGTTGGACAGTCAACATCAAACGGAAAAGTCATCTCTGCTAGACAAGAACTCAATGGAGATAAGCCAAGAGCCACTCCTTCTGCGAGAAAACTAGCCCGCGAACATGATATTTCGTTAATGAACATCAAAGGAACTGGTCCCAAAGGCCGGATTCATCGCAAAGATGTAGAAATTCATATAGAAAAACAGATCTTCTTGTCAAAAGAGACGGATGTAAAACAAGAGGAGTCTTTCACGGATGAAATTGTAAAGGTAAGAGGAATGCGCAAAGTGATTGGGGATCGCATGCAGCAAAATAGTGTACAAGCACCGCATGTCACTTTACACAGTGAAGTAGATATGAGTGAAGTGGTACGATTACGCAAGCAACTATCGCCAATTATTGAAGAAAAAACAGGATTACGTGTGTCGTATACGGAGATTATACTGAAGGCAGTTGGTATTACTTTACAAGATCATCCTTTAGTAAATGCGACTTTAAGTAATGATGCAATCCATCTTCATTCCCGGATTGATGTTGGATTAGCAGTCAGTCATAAAGATGGATTGTTGGTTCCAGTTATTCGCGAAGTAGACAAATTGGGATTAGCAAAACTAACAGAGCAATGCAAAAAAGCAGCACGAGAAGCCAGAGAAGACAAACTTCAACCGGAGCAACTGCAAGGAGGTACATTTACAGTTAGTAATCTAGGTATGTACCGTATTGACCATTTTACTCCGATAATTAATCTACCAGAAACAGCTATTTTAGGAGTTGGACAAATCAAAGAAAGACCAGTGGGATTGAACAATGAGATTGTCTTACGCCCAATGATGTCTTTAAGTCTGTCCTTTGATCATCGAACTATCGATGGAGCACCAGCAGCAGCTTTTCTAACGCAACTAGCAGATACATTAGAAAATCCTGCTAGATTATTAATTTGAAGAAATGAAGCTGGACAAATATATGATAAGATCGACATACTTAAGGAACTTTAACGATTTGAAGGTGTGCCTATGATTAATCAAGATGAAAAGCGAAAGCTGATCAAAGTAGCGAAAATGTACTATATTGAAGAATTAACTCAAGCTGCGATCGCTAAGCGGTTAGGTGTTTCTAGACCGATTATCTCCAAAATGCTGCATCAAGCAAAAGAAGAAGGAATTGTTAAAATTACCATTTATGATGAAGGTTTTGATGTAGTGGAATGGGAGCAAAAAATAGCTCACGCTTTTGGTTTGAGTGAAGTAATCATCACTTCTACAGAAAACATGAATGAAGAACAGGCATTGCGTGCTGTTGGCAAAACAACAGCAGTGTATGTTAAAAAAGCAATTCGTTCGATAAAAAAACTGGGAGTATCTTGGGGGAAATCGTTATTGGCAATGGTTGAAGAATATCCGATTGAACAGAAAAATGTTACCATTATTCCTCTTGTTGGAGGGATGGGTCCAAAAGAGGTTGCATTACACTCCAACCAAATTGCTTATGAATTTGCCAAAAAAATAAATGGACAATGCGAATCACTTTATGCTCCAGCGATGGTTGCAACAGTTGAACAAAAAGAAGATCTAGTCCAACTTCCATTTATCTCTAGTGTATTGGATCAAGGAAAACAGTGTGATTTAGCGATCGTAGGAATAGGAAATCCTTATGAGCATTCTACGATGTATGAAATTGGCTATCTAAATGATGCGGATCTAGAAGAACTAAAAAAGGCAAAAGTAGTTGGAGATATTAGTTCCAAATATATTCTTGCTAATGGGGATCTAGCAGATGTTTCTATTAATAAAAGAGGAATTGGTATTGAACTCAGTGAGTTAAAAGAAATAGACAAAGTAATTGGCGTAGCAAGCGGCACGCATAAAGTAAATAGTCTGATAGCAGCTTTAAAAGGAAACTATGTTGATGTTTTGATTACAGATGACAAAACTGCAGCTTTATTGATCGATTTACTGGAAGATAGTAACGAAAAGAAATTAAAATAAAGCGTTTTCATTTTCATTTCTATCACGTATAATAATATTTACAAATGTAATATGATTGAACAATTGAAAGGGGTGATTCGATGAATCAATGGGGAATTTTGATAATTGTATTTGTTTGTGCATGGGTTCTCCAAGTGATTCTCAGTTATTATCAAAATCGGCATTATGGACAAACCATTAGAGCAATGAGTGCTGCACATGATTCAGGATATTTGGGCGTAGGGGTTATAAAAAGACGTTTTGGTATCGGATCTGTCGTAATACTTGTTTCTGATTTAGCTGGTTTTGTAGTTGATGCAAAGGAATTAACAGGAGTCACTGTCTTTTCACGATTCACCCCAAACGCAGAATTAAACGGCAAAAAAATTGAAACACTTGAGTCTTTATCCGGTCAAGATCATCGAACCAAAGCTATTCAGATGGCAGCAAATCAGATTGTGAAACAAAAAAATCAACAGGCATCAGATGTTTGAGCCATATGATGTAACTGAAAACTTGGGGAGGTTTGATGAAGATGGACTTTCTTGTACATCTTGCAAAAGGCTTTGTTGGTATGTTTCAAGCCGGCGGAGCCCAGTTCATGGGTTTGGCGAAGGGCATTTTACCTACACTTATTTGTTTGATTGTTATTGTAAACGCTTTAATTAAGTTTGTAGGAGAAGAGCGAATTTATCGATTTGCACAAAAGACGACGAAATATGCAATTTTGCGGTATACCATATTTCCTATACTAGCTGTATTTTTCCTGACGAACCCAATGTGTTATTCGTTTGGGAAGTTTCTGCCAGAAAGGCAAAAACCAGCTTTTTATGATGCTGCTGTATCCTTTGTACATCCAATCACAGGATTATTCCCACACGCTAACTCTGCTGAATTATTTGTTTATTTAGGAATTGCCAGTGGCTTAACGACTTTGGGTCTTTCTTTGGAGCCTCTAGCTGTCCGATATTTGATCGTCGGTATTATTGTTATTTTGCTTCGAGGTCTTGTAACAGAATGGATTACAAATATGATGTTAAAACGTCAAAATCAATCCACACAATCCACCACCTAAGAAGAGGGAAAGGGGCAAATCCAAATGGCTACTTATTCAGCAGTGAAAGTGAGTAAAGGAGCAGGTGGTTGGGGTGATGCATTGATCATACAACCAACTGAAGCAAAAAAATATATTGTTTCCGTTACGGGTGGAGGGATTCATCCCATCGCTCAAAAAATTGCTGAAATGACTGGTGCGGAAGCAGTGGATGGGTTTAAAAATTCCGTAGATAAAGAAGAAATGGCTTGTGTGGTTGTTGACTGCGGGGGAACAGCACGTTGTGGGGTCTATCCCAAAATGGGAGTATTGACGATCGATATCACTCCGGTTTCTCCTTCCGGACCCCTCGCCTCTTTTATCAATGAACAAAATTTTGTTTCTGGTGTTACTGAGAAAAATATTACGCTAACCGAAGGCGCTGCATCTGAATCAGTAACAGAAGTGAAAACAGCAAAAGAAATAAAAGAAGAAGCAAAACAAAAAGCAGCAGAAGTTTATCCGCAAAAAACTAACTTTCTCGTAAAAATTGGACGAGCCATGGGCAACGTGGTAGGAGTCTTTTATCAGGCAGGACGAGAAACCATTGATATGGTAATACGTAATATTTTACCGTTTATGGCATTTGTTAGTACCATTATTGGGATTATCACTTATACGGGTATCGGCGATTGGATAGCTCATTTGGTCACACCACTTGCGGGGAATATTTTTGGGCTCGTTATTCTTTCCATTATCTGTGCCATTCCGATTCTCTCCCCGATGCTTGGCCCAGGCGCGGTAATAGCACAAGTGGTTGGCGTGTTAATTGGAGTCGAGATTGGGAAGGGAAATATCCCTCCACAATTGGCGTTGCCAGCTTTATTTGCCATCAATCCACAAGTTGGTTGTGATTTTGTGCCTGTAGGATTGACTTTAGGAGAAGCAAAACCTGAAACGATTGAAGTCGGCGTACCGGCTGTGCTGCTTTCCCGCCAATTTACCGGACCAATTGCAGTTTTAATTGCATATGTATTTAGTTTTGGATTGTATTGATAAATAAATAATTATGGGCTGGGTGACAGACTTCAGCCCAAATATAAGATTTCAGGAGGATCTATGACAGTACTATTCGAAGTCACAGCGAGCCAAATTGGAGAACTCGTTTCCGATTTTATGAAACAAAAACTATTAATTTTATTTGATGAGAATGCACCAAAGGAGCTTCATGACATCACGGTGCTGCATACAAACCGGAAAAACAACGGGGAAATAAAACCGGATGACATGTTAGTCATTGATAATCAAACCTTTCGAATTCAATTTGTAGGGGGTACTGCCAATCATACGATTCAAGAATTAGGACATGTAACCCTTAAGTTTGATGGGAGTACGGAAGATTTACCAGGAAGTATTTGTTTAGAAGATAAGCCGATCCCTGAAGTTCGTGTTGGATCGATCATCCAAATTGTACGTAATGAATAAAATACAACAAAGCGGGGTCATCTTATGCCTATTCATCACAAATTGGAAACTTTACAACAAGCAGGAAACCGGATACGAGTTGGTCTTATTGGCGCAGGTCAGATGGGAAGAGGAATGATCGCACAAATCACAGCTATGCAAGGCATGGAAGTGGTGGCGACAGCTGATATTCATGTGGATAATGCAATTCATGCATACCTACACGCAGGATATTCGATGTCAAAAATAAATCGATGTGAGCAGGTAGAGAAGGCAGAACGTGTAATTGAAGAAGGCCATGTTGTTGTGACAACAGATATGCACCTTGTATTAAATTTATCTTCTGTTGATGTGATAGTTGATGCTACAGGAATTCCTAACTTAGGAGCAGAGATTGCTTGGAAGTCAATCTTAGCAAAAAAACATATCGTCATGTTAAATGTAGAGACAGATGTCACGGTGGGGCCGCTTCTTCACCAGATGGCACAAGCAGCTGGAGTTGTATATACGGGTGCTTCTGGTGATGAACCGGCAGCCATCATGGAATTGTATCATTTTGCAAAAACAATTGGTTTCGAGCCTCTAGTGCTCGGTAAAGGAAAAAACAATCCATTGAATCTAGAAGCAAATCCTGAATCAGCAAAACAACAAGCATTACAAGTGAATATGAACCCCAAAATATTAGCATCTTTTCAAGATGGAACGAAAACGATGATTGAAATGACCGCAGTCGCCAATGCTACTGGTTTTTTACCGGATGTACCAGGAATGCATGGACCTGTAGCTACAGTAGATCAATTGACCAATATTTTACGTAAACGAGAAGAGGACGGTATTTTGAATACTTACCAGACCGTTGAGTATGTCAATGGAGTAGCACCTGGTGTATTTGCGATTATCACTTCGGATCAAGCAGAAGTACATCGAGAATTACAATATTTAAAAATGGGTGACGGACCTAACTATCTATTGTTCCGCCCATATCATTTGACTAGTTTGGAAACACCTATTTCTGTTGCAAAAGCTTACCTTGAAAAAGAAGAATCCATTGTTCCTTATCATGGACTTGTGGCTGAAACTGTTACGGTAGCAAAAAAAGATTTAAAAGCTGGTGATTATTTAGATGGTTTAGGTGGTTTTACATCCTATGGTCAAATAATGAAGGCCACAGAAGCGAAACAGATAAATGCACTTCCGATCGGATTAGCCGATAGCACTATTCGTTTGACTCGGGATGTGAAAAAAGGGGAAATAATCACATATGATGCGATCGAACAGACCAAATCTCAGATTATTTGGGAACTGCGAAAATTAATGGAAAGAGATACAAATCTATATAAAGCATAGTTTCAGCATATTTTTGTTGTATAATAGAGATCATTGTTGAATCCAGGCTTGTGGAGGGATGATAGGTGAAAGAAAAACAAATTACCACTGAGTTTTACTGTATCCACTGTTTGAGTGATACACCGCATAGTGTCACCTATTTCAATGACTCTATTTCCCATATCCATTGTGAAAATTGTGGTCGAAGCATAAATCTAAAAGTAGATGTGAAACATGCATTATATGAAGAAGTAAAAAATCGCCTTACGAGCAAACCGTCCCGAATCTTGAAAGAGTACCAGACAAATCGGACGTATTTTTTGAAAAGAATTCCACAGCGTATGTTGAAAAAACCTTACCGTTTATATAAAGAAGCCAAAGAAGTAAAGTATTTTATCGGCAAGTATGCAAAGTAAAATCGCACACCACTCATAGGTGTGCGATTTTACTTCATTCCTTGTCTACTGTTACCCATCCCATGTTGATAATTAGGTTTCTTTGTGCATTTGGTAACTTTAATTCATCTTGATCATGTTTTGATAGTGTTGTTTTGATTTCATCTTCACGGCTCTCTTTTACTTTCATAACCCAGTCTGGTTCCAGTAACAGTTCTCGGCCGATTGCAATAAAGGACACTCCAGTATTTAAAGCTCTTATGGCATCTTCAGGGGTATAAATGCCTCCTACTCCTATGATGGGTAAGAGATGACCGAGACGCTCATAGATGATTTCCAAACGTGGTCTATTGTCTTTAATCCCATGTCTTGGTGGAGTCCAGAAATGATTTAATGAAATATGGAGATAATCCAGCTGTTCCGTTGGTAACGCATCGATAAAGGTAAGGGTATCGTCCATAGTGATGCCTGGTGTTGTTGTTTCTTCAGGGGAAAGTCGATACCCAACGATGAATGGTTTTTTCGCATGTTCTTTTACTGTATGTCTTACTTTTTTGATGATATTAAGGGCAAATCGCATTCTTTTATCGATCGTACCTCCCCATTTGTCTGTTCGTTTATTGGAATGGGGGGAGAAAAATTGTTGGATTAATCCACCATTTGCACCGTGAATTTCGACGCCGTCAAATCCCGCTTGGATCGCACGTCTCGTAGCTTCACCAAAAGCTGTAATGATCTCGATAATTTCATTTTCATTTAGTTCATGAGGAATAGGAGCATCTTGTCTTTCCTCTGGAATAGTACTAGCACTTACTACTTCTCCGCCTTCCACAGCAGTTGATTGGCGTCCTCCATGAAAGATTTGAAGAATAGCTTTTGCTCCATTTTGTTTTATAACAGAAGCAAGTTTCTGTAAACCAAAAATCATCTCATCTCGATCTGCCGCTGGTGCCCCGATTAACCCGCCATTTTTCATCACGTATGTTCCAGCAGTTATTATTGCACTGACGCCGTCTGCCCGACGTGAATAATAGTTTAATTCTTCATTAGAAATACTGCCATCATGATTGGAAGATAGATGTGTCATAGGTGCCATTATAATTTTATTTTTAAACGTTATCCCATTTTTTAATGTTTCAGGTTCAAATAATTTTTCAAATGATTTTCTCATATTTTGTCCCTCACTTCGTGTTGTTGAGTTAATGATACTTCTATTTTTTAATAAATAAAAATATATGTATTTATATATATTCATTCCTTTTGGTATATGGATTGACTCCTTTTTCATTTTCAAAACATATCATGGTACAATAGAATCACATTGGATGGATTGTGAGAGGAAGTGTAGTCTTGGCTAGAAACTATCAACAAGCAAAAGAAGAATTTGAAAAGGTACTGCCACTAATACCAGGAGGTGTGAACTCACCTGTTCGTGCTTTTCGATCAGTGATGGATCATCCTGTATTTGCGGAGAGTGGAGCAGGTTCAAAGCTCAAAGATATTGATGGAAATACATATATTGATTACATTGGTTCATGGGGGCCTTTAATTTTAGGGCACACTCACCCAAATGTCGTCTCAGCTTTGCAAGAGGCAGTGATAAAAGGGACAAGTTTTGGTGTTCCAACTGTTTTGGAAACAGAAATGGCTGAAATAGTGATCGATCGTGTACCCTCAGTAGAAGTGGTACGGATGGTCAATTCAGGTACCGAAGCAACGATGAGTGCATTACGTTTAGCACGAGCGTATACAGGTAGGAAAAAGATTTTAAAGTTTGAAGGTAGCTATCATGGGCATTCAGACAGTTTATTGATCAAAGCAGGATCCGGAGTGGCAACACTTGGACTGCCTGATAGTCCTGGTGTATTGGAACATACAGCCCAGCATACATTGACAGTCCCTTATAATGATTTAGATAGCGTGCGGCTCATTTGTGAAAAAGTAGGGGAGGATCTTGCTGCGATAATCGTTGAACCAGTAGCTGGCAATATGGGCGTTGTGCCGCCACAATCTGGTTTCCTTGAAGGGCTGCGTCAATTGACAGAGCAATATGGTATTGTGCTTATTTTTGATGAAGTAATGACTGGCTTTCGTGTAGATTACCAGTCTGCACAAGGGCGTTTTGGAGTGACCCCGGATTTGACGACAATGGGGAAAGTGATTGGAGGAGGTTTACCTGTAGGAGCTTATGGTGGAAAGCGAGAAATCATGCAGATGATTGCTCCAGCAGGAACGGTGTATCAAGCAGGAACACTTTCTGGAAATCCACTTGCAATGGCAGGCGGAATCGCAACATTACGAGAATTATCTCCATCCTCTTATGTCCAATTAGAAGACAGAGGAGATCAACTGGAACGTGGAATCCGTGCGAATGTTGAAGAAGCTGGTGTGCCATACCATATCAATCGAGTAGGTTCTATGATTTGTTTATTTTTTACGAATGAAAATGTTATTAGCTACGAGGAAGCGAAAACAGCAGATACAGAGCTGTTTGCTCGATACTATCGTAATATGCTGGAAGAAGGTGTCCTTTTACCGCCTTCCCAATTTGAAGGTATGTTTCTCTCTTTGGCGCATAGTGATGAGGATATTGCTCGCACGTTGGAAGCAAATCGCAATGCATTGAAAAACTTGTAATAAATGATATCCCGTCTTTCAATAGACGGGTTTATCATTTTTATAAATGAAAAATAATTAAACAAAATGTGCTCAGCCTGAGTTTCAACAAGGAACACAGGCTGAGGACTTCTCGAGAGAGGATCGACCTCTTGCACGGTTACTCTGCATGATGTTTTACTCCTATCAAGCTAGAGAGCGAAACACCTGATTTCCTTAAAGTATAAAATCTGTAATAGTCCTGTCTATAGTTTTATATTTTTTTGTTGATTTATTTAATATTTTATAGTTTAATGATATTTGTTCTGTTTTATCGAGATAAACAAACGATAAAGAGGGTGATTGTAAGCGCATACTTTTCTAGATGTATTATAATTACATCACATACGTGTGACTGATTCGATCAGGCATGAGTAAAAAATAACATTGTTGAGAAATCTAATAGAGATAAAAAGTCTGTCTCTTTTTGATGATTCGAATGTTATCTGTTACTTATGATCTGGTTTTTTTGCATTTATAGGCATGTAAATATTACAAATTAAGTGAGGTGCCAAATTTGTTTAAAAAGCTTTTCGGACAACTACAAAAGATAGGGAAAGCATTGATGCTGCCTGTGGCAATTTTGCCAGCAGCAGGTATTTTGCTCGGTGTAGGTACAGCTCTACAAAATCCAACGTTAATTGAATTTATTCCAGCGTTAAATTCTACATGGATTCAGTTAGTATCTAATGTATTGTCATCAGCTGGAGATATTATATTCGGTAACTTGTCACTTTTATTTGCGGTCGGAGTAGCTGTCGGTCTTGCAGGTGATGGAGTTGCAGCACTTGCTGCTATTGTAGGTTACCTGATCATGAATAAAACAATGAGTACGATTCTGGTAGCAACTCACCAATTGGATCCAGCAAAAGTTGGTTCAAATCCTGCGTTTGCAAGTGTATTGGGAATACCTACCTTGCAAACAGGGGTATTTGGTGGGATTATTGTAGGGGCACTTGCTGCAATCATGTTTAATCGTTATTACAAAATTGAACTTCCTTCTTATCTCGGTTTCTTTGCTGGAAAACGATTTGTACCGATTGTAACTGGATTTTTTGCAGTGATTTTAGGTGTCGTTCTGATCTTTATTTGGCCTCCAATTCAACATGCATTGAATGCTTTCTCAACAAACATGGTCAATGCGAATTTAACCTTATCGGCCTTTGTGTTTGGAGTTATTGAACGCTCGCTGATTCCGTTTGGACTGCATCATATTTTTTATGCTCCTTTTTGGTTTGAGTTTGGTACATATGTCACCAAAGCAGGGCAAGCAGTACATGGAGATCAAAATATTTTCTTTGCTCAGTTAAAAGATGGGGTTCCATTAACTGCTGGAACCTTTATGGTTGGGAAATTCCCATTTATGATGTTTGGTTTGCCAGCAGCAGCTTTAGCGATGTATCACGAGGCTAGACCAGAACATAAAAAATATGTTGCAGGTATTATGGGATCTGCTGCACTCACTTCCTTTTTAACTGGTATTACGGAACCCATTGAGTTTTCTTTCTTATTTGTTGCGCCATTGTTGTTTGCGATTCATGCTATATTTGCAGGACTGTCTTTTATGGTGATGCAAATATTAAATGTGAAAATTGGGATGACCTTTTCTGGCGGTGTCATTGACTATTTACTTTTTGGTGTATTGCAAAACCGCACTGCATGGTGGTTGGTTATTCCAGTCGGTCTCGTTTTTGCCGTTATCTACTATTTTGGATTTCGTTTTGCAATCCGCAAATTCAACTTAAAAACACCAGGGCGTGAAGTGGAAGACGAAGAACGTAAAAATACGAAAGTAACAGAAGGTGCCAGCGGTGAGTTACCAAACCAAGTACTCACAGCTTTAGGTGGAAAAGAAAATATTGCTCACCTAGATGCTTGTATTACACGTTTACGAGTTTCGGTCAATGATGCAAAAAATGTAGACAAAGATAGACTAAAACGGCTTGGAGCCGCAGGAGTATTAGAAGTAGGAAACAGTATTCAAGCGATATTTGGTACAAAATCAGATACGTTGAAAAGTCAAATTCAAGATGTGATGGATGGACGTGCACCTGTTAATCCTGTAAACCCCGAAACGATTAAAGCGACGATGACAACAAGCCCTGCTGAAGGCAATTTGGATGATTTTGTTGCACCAGTAGAAGGGGAAGTTGTATCATTAACAGATGTGCCAGACCAAGTTTTTTCTCAAAAGATGATGGGTGATGGATTTGCAATTTTACCATCTGTTGGGAAAATCGTTGCTCCTTGTGATGGAACTATTGAAACCTTGTTCCCCACAATGCATGCGGTTGGTATTACTTCTGCTTCTGGTCACGAAATCTTAATTCATGTAGGGATTGATACGGTTGATCTCAAAGGTGAGGGATTTACGGCTCATGTGGAGCAAGGAGCAAAGGTAAAACAAGGTCAATTGCTTCTAGAAGTCGATTTGGAGTTCTTGAAGCAGAATGTTCCTTCTATCGTGACCCCGATTATTTTTACAAATTTACAAGAGGGAGAAAAAATAACGATTCTAAAAACAGGCATGGTAAAATTAGAAGAAAAACAAATTGTAAAAATAGATTAAGGGATAGATGCAGGGGAAGGAAGATCTAGCGAAATAGGTTTTCTTCTTCCCTTTTCCCATGTCTACGGGAATATTACTGCACAACAAAAGTGAATTATTTTGCTTACAAAATGAGGTGTCTTACATGTCAACCAAGCAACCAAAAGCGATTGTTGTTATTTTTGGTGCAACAGGTGATTTAGCAAAACGTAAACTGTTTCCTTCTCTTTTTAAGTTATATAAAGCTAAAAAGTTGTCTGAGGACTTTGCAGTTGTAGGTGTTGCTCGCGGGGAGATGTCCCATGATGATTTTCGTGAGAGCGTGACGAAATCGATTGCTAAAATTGAAGGTGCGGACCGCATGAATGGTTTTGCGTCACATTTTTATTTTCAACCAGCAGATGTAACCGACAAAGAATCATTTGATAGACTGCAGCAGTTGGTGACAAAATTAGATGATCAATACCATACCGTAGGAAATCGCATGTTTTATTTAGCTATGGCTCCAGAGTTTTTTGGAACTATTTGTGAAAATCTCAAATCAAGCGGATTAACTTCTACTGATGGTTGGAATCGTGTGGTAATCGAAAAACCATTTGGTCATGATTATGAATCTGCTAAAGAGTTAAATAATCAAATTGGACGAGTATTCACGGAAGATCAAGTGTATCGAATTGACCATTATTTAGGAAAAGAAATGGTGCAGAATATTACTGTTATCCGTTTTGCAAATGCTATTTTTGAAGAGCTTTGGAACAATCAATATATATCGAATATCCAAATCACCTCAAGTGAAACATTAGGGGTGGAAGATCGCGGGAAATACTATGAGTCTTCAGGTGCACTTCTGGACATGGTTCAAAATCACATGTTACAGATGGTAGCTCTTTTGGCTATGGAACCTCCAATCAATTTAACAAAAGATGAAATTCGCAGTGAAAAAGTAAAAGTGCTGCGTGCACTACGCCCATTTACGGAAGACGAAATAGATAATTACTTTGTACGTGGACAATATGGTAGGGGCCATGTGGAAGATCGCGATGTCGTTGGATATCGTGAAGAGAGCAATGTCGATCCTAATTCTACAACAGATACGTTTGTTGCAGGTAAGTTGATGATTGACAACTACCGCTGGGCTGGTGTACCTATTTACATTCGTACTGGTAAACGTATGAAAGAGAAGACAACAAAAATCGTGATTCAATTTAAAGATCTGCCAATGAATCTGTATCGGGATAAAAATCATCCGCATCCTAACTTGTTGGTGATTCATATTCAACCGGATGAAGGAATGACACTACATCTCAATGCCCGGCAAAGCGCTGGAAAAGAAGATTCCTTACCCATTCAGTTGCATTATTGCAGCAACTGTGATGATAAAATGAATACACCTGAGGCATATGAAAGACTTTTATATGATTGCTTGCTCGGTGATGCGACGCATTACACCCATTGGGACGAAGTTTCGATCTCTTGGAAATTTGTCGATACCATCTCGAAAGCATGGAAAAATAGTGGAAATGTTTCTTTTCCTAACTATGAATCTGGATCAATGGGACCAAAAGAAGCAGATGAATTATTGAAGAAAGATGGATTTTTCTGGTGGTCGGTAGAAAACCCATCCAACCCAAAATAACAGATGAAAGACTTTTAAAAAACAAGGGATTATCCCAAAAAAGCTAGCCGTTGTGAGCGTATGCGCGAATCACGACGGTTTTTTGTATGGAGTGCGCCAAAGCTCTATTTCCTCAATACTGGATTATGCGCTTATTTGACATGAATTATTGAAGGTGAGGGAGCGATGTCATGGCGTTTTTGAGACCTGGATAGTCAGTGAAATCATCAAGAGCTGCTATAACTCCAGTAAAACAACCACTGCTAAACTATTATCGAGATAAAGATAGACGGGATTGATTTACTGTTGGAGGAAAAGCAGATGCTCTCTTCAATTGAGATCAAAAAAACAGCAAGCCCTGATTACTCGGCGATCCGCTAATTTACGGTGTAGGAGAAGACAGGATTGGCCGTTGGTAATGAGTGTGTGATCTGTTTGATCGATGATATGGTGTTGATTGGTATTGCTCGCAGGGTGAAATAAAAAATGGACTCCCGCTGCACGTTTGTACAGCGGGAGCCCCACATCTTAGCTGGCTTGTGCCAGAGAGGATGTTTACAGGAGACTCATGTGGATCTCCGAGTCATCGAAAGTCCCGACCGACTTGCGCGGGTTGAATTCGTACTCGTGGTTGGAGTCCGGGAACCCGCCTCCGTAGAAGAGGCCGCGATCGGCCTCCCAACGGAGGGTGATCCGTCCCTCGTCACCGAGCCAACGCGCCTCCAGGGTGCGCTTCAGCTGCCCATCGACACAAATATAGCGGAGGTAATCCTCAACCGTATCGTAATCCCCCTGCCAAGTGTCGAGCAGGATGGGAGATCGGCTGAGGTCGACGACAGGAATCTTCGTTCCCTCGTCGAAACGCAGGCGATGGAACTCGACCTGCTGGTGGTGCATCACCTCGCCGGTGAGATACTTCAGCTGCTCTGTCCCGTAGCGGAGCTCGTCACCGTGGAGATCGAGCCTCCCACGGGTGACAAGTTCTCCCTCCTTCGGGAGACGAAGCTGCTTCCCGTCTCGAATGAAGGGGGTGAATTCGATCACACCTTCGGCAGCAGTAGCTGGCTCGACGATGTCATCTTCCAGGTCATCGTCCCAACGGGTCGTCTCCGGCCTGGCAGGCTCGAAGGAGGGATTTTCCGGGAACACCGGGAGAAACGCCGCCGCCTCTCGTTCTCGAACGAACACCATTTCTGCCTCGAAGTCGATGGCGATAGTGACACCGCTGCCGTCCTTCGGGCGGATGATGAAGCTGTTCGCGGAGAGGGTGTGGGACACGGGCGGCAGGATCTTCTGCATAGACATCCCTTTCTAGGATGCAGGGGTGGATATTGCCTTATATTTTATTCTAATTTAATTTTCTCACATTTACAAACAAAAAAACGCCCAACTCTGGGCGTTTAGCTTTGCCATTCTGTATGGAAAGTTCCTTCTTCATCGATACGCTGGTATGTATGTGCTCCAAAGTAATCGCGTTGTGCTTGGAGTAAGTTTGCGGGTAAAGCAGCCGTACGGTAACTGTCGTAATAAGCAAGTGCGCTGTAGAAAGATGGTGTTGGGATACCGTTTTCTATGGCAACTGCTATCACATGACGCAGGGCTGACTGATATTCTTCGGCAATTTTTTTGAAATAAGGGTCTAATAATAAATTCGTCAGCTCTGGCTCGCGGTCATATGCATCTTTGATTTTTTGCAGGAATTGGGCGCGAATGATACAACCTCCACGGAAGATCATAGCAATGTTTCCATATGGCAAATCCCAATGGTATTCTTTGGCAGCAGCTCGTAATTGGGTAAATCCTTGCGCATAGGAACAGATTTTGCTTAAATACAATGCTTTGCGAATGGCTTCAATCAATGCTTTTTTATCACCAGTGTACGGCTGGATTGCTGGACCATGAAGCACTTTGCTTGCTTTCACACGCTCTTCTTTCATCGAAGAAATAATCCGAGCAAAAACGGATTCGGTGATGATCGATAAGGGAACTCCTAATTCCAATGCATCTTGACTTGTCCATTTGCCTGTGCCTTTTTGTCCAGCGGTATCCAAGATAACATCCACTAGCGGTTTGCCGGTTTTTTCATCTGTTTTGGTAAAGATGTCTGCTGTAATTTCGATAAGATAGCTGTCCAGCTCGCCTTTATTCCACTCCGCAAAAACTTCATGCAGCTCGGCAGCATCTAATCCTAATACATGTTTTAGCAAAAAATAAGCTTCGGAGATCAACTGCATATCTCCGTACTCAATTCCATTATGAACCATTTTGACATAGTGACCAGCACCATCAGGACCGATATACGTACAGCATGGCTCTCCGTTTACTTTTGCGGCAATCGCAGTTAAAATCGGTTCTACCAAGTCATAAGCTTCTTTTTGTCCGCCTGGCATGATAGAAGGACCATGCAGTGCTCCTTCTTCTCCTCCGGATACTCCTGTTCCGATGAAGTGTATTCCATTTTTTTCTAATTCTTTGTTGCGTCGTATGGTGTCATGAAAATATGTATTACCGCCATCGATTAAGATATCGCCTTTATCCAAATGAACTTTTACTTGATCAATAGTAGCATCTGTTGGTGCTCCTGCTTTGATCATCATCAATATTTTTCTTGGTTTTTCTAAGCTTTGCACAAACTCTTCTATCGTATATGTACCAATAATATTTTTTCCAGCTGCATCTTTGGATACAAAAGGATCAATTAAGTTGGTGAAGTTATCAAATACCGCAACTGAATATCCTCGACTTTCCATATTCAGAGCCAAATTCCGACCCATCACACCTAAACCAATAACTCCAATTTGTTGTTGTGCCATTAGCAGTTAGCTCCTTCTTGATCAATATACCTTTACAAGCTCATTCTTTGAAAATAACATAATAGCGCTGGTTGAGCAAATTCGTCTGCATTTTCGATATCACTTGGACATCTGATGGTGAAATAGCAGAAAATACCACTCTCTTATGTTTTGAAGAAAGAAGGAGCTTTATACAAATGAGCAGGTAACAAAAAATCTTTTTCAATTTATTTGTTGAAACAGCACGGAATGGTGGGCTTGGTTATGTTGAAAAGCGATTAAAGATTTGAGTAAGAGGCTTGTTTCCTTTTCGAGGGGTATAGGTGGGTCCACTCCGCTCTTATTTGAGTGGAGTGGATCATGCACTTTCTGCGAAAACTTTAGCTCACCAAAGAAAGCGCATAATTGACATCTTCAAGAGTAAACTCACTATGGTATAGCTGACGATTATCCTTGCTCTTCAGGCGTTCAAGAGCAGCCTTGATCTCTGCAGTCTTACCAGTGTCACGAAGTACTTTCTGAGCCTTTTTCTTTGCTTCCGGCTCATTTGTGATTGACAGTTCTACAGCTTCTTCCAAAAGAGGGTTACGAACATCAAAGAATTTGCTAATGTCAATACAATAGATGTGACTTGCCATATCAATCAGCGCGATCGCATTGCTGAGCGGAGAACTGTAAGCGGGATTAACAGCCATTATGATATCCCTTGTTCGATTAAAATGGTATTTCCATTTCTTAAAATATTTTATCATACATGATATTATGCCGTACAGTTAATCTGTGTTTTGAAAGGTTAATATTAGCGTAATTTTGATGTCGAACCGTTTTTAACTATAAAATTGGTTATTTTGAATGGGAGGAGTATATATGTGAAACGTGACAAGGGCTTCTTCACTTGGGTTGTACATGGAGTGGATTTGATCTGTTGTCACCGTAAAGTAATCATCAGTGGTGAACTTCTCTTCTCTTATTAATGCAGGTTGGGCAGAAGAGATTTCAAAGATTCGGTTATGTACTATCCCTTTTATTACCTTCACACAACAAAAAGAATCTGCATGATCATGAATAGACGTTTCTGTTTGAGGCGGGAGATTTAATACAATTACTTCAAATTGTTTGGAGGAGAAGATCACATTTCTTCCATAGTTGAGGGGAGGCACAGGGGAGGTCACAAAAGGAGTGGTGTTTGTATAGTTACATGGGATTTCACGTAAGATTTGCTCAACGTGCTCGATTGTTGGATTTGTCACTTGATTGAGAATGCGAGACAAATATTCCAATAATTCCATCTATTATCCTCCTAATGAATACATTATTGTGGATTATATGTGGAAAGACAGAAATTCATGAGGAGTATCTTTCTATATTGAGAGCGGTTTCAGAATCGCTTTATACTAATGCGAAATTCCAATCAAGTTTGGTTATATCCTATAAACTTGCACACCCCTTACACCAAGAATAAGTGATGTAGAGGGCGCGAAGCTGATCTATGAACTATACTAACTTCTTAAGAACAGGGAGAAGATTTTTGAAATGACGATCAGGGTCAGGCTTACCCTCACTGTCTACATGGACACTAAGACCCTTATGAGCATTCATCTGTTCCAGCTTACGGAGGGCATTCTTGATTTTATCTTTACCATAAGCCTCAAAAGCCTTCTTAAAGTGCTTTTCAAAGTTGTCATAGTCGTCATGATCCAGATAAATCTTAGCAAGATCCATATTCTTTCGTACATTCGGTTTTCCCGAACTGTCCTCAATGTAAACACCTGCGAAAGTCGAAAGCGCCATCAGGAAATTTCGGGGTTCATAGTACTCATATGCACGCTTGGACATGCGTCTTCTCATCTCTGCTATAGTGAAATGGGATTTTCAAATGGTCAATTTGCATTACATATGTACTTAATATCAGTCTACTTTCATCAAATTTTTTTGGAGTGCAGTTGACTTTTTAGCTTTAGTGAAATTCTGTATTTCACAAATTTGTCCTCCTTTAGTGATAACTTCCTCACCTCGTACATATATTCAGCGTAAGGGCTCAAAGGATAGAAGGAGGGAGTTACGTGGAGCAACTTCGCTTTAATATTTCGGAGAAAATACGCTTGCATCCACAGCAGGCGGGGATATCGTCCTTGCTAGAATTGGATTTGTATCCAGATGTAGAAATCAAAGACGAAGGGCAGCATCTGAAAATTCATGGTTATCTTCGTTTAAATGGTACATATGAGGGTGATTTGGATGAGGATGCAGATATATTGGAATACGATCCAGATGAAATCATGGGTGAGGAGATCGCATATGTTATTCCAGTAGAAATAACATTGCCTCGTAATCGAGCGGAACTAGCCTATGTATCAGCAGAAGTGGAATCATTTGATTATCAGTTGCTATCTCCGTTTGAATTACAAATTGAAGCAATACTCATGATTGATGGAATATTGCCAGAGCAAGAGGAAGAAGAGCTGGTAACGGAAGTATCAGTGGAAGAACAGACAAATAAGCAGGATGAACAACAAGAATCTCCAACTTTTGCCGCACAGCCTGCAACACCTGAAAAACGTATCGAAGCACAAAAAGAACAGAAAGCAGAAGAGGAAACAAGAGAGATTCATCGTGAAACTCACAAAATCGTAAAAGAGCAAGTGTCCATAGAAGAGCCCCAACAGCAACAGCCCGTAATTGTTATTGAAGAAGAGACAGCAGAAGATATAGTAGAAGAACCCACAAATGTAGAAGAAGAAGTACAGGGAAGAGATTGGAGCAGGTGGTTGATTGGTTCGAAGGAGGACTCTTTTACCGCGATGAAGATGGTCATTGTGCAAAAAGATGAATCGATTGATACATTGGCAGCGAAATATGATATCTCCTGCGATGCCATTCTCAGAACGAATCAATTTACAACAGACCGTTTAGAAGAAGGTCAGATTGTAAAAATTCCAGTAAAACGGAGTTAGAGGAGGAGAACTTTCGATGTGGGAAGTAATCCATGCATTTGGCTGGAATCCTATCTCTGTCCAGCACCGAGGTGGAGTTTGGGAAGTCGTGGACGGAGACCAGAGATATGCGTTAAAAGAAAGCCATGCTTCCGAAGAAAAGTTGTATGTTCTTCATCGGATGCTAGAGCAAGTCCGTGCAGCAGGCTATCCTCACTTGCTTCCTTGGATTCCTACTGAAGATGGGGATATGGTTGTATCTGCGTATGGTAAACAGTGGTATGCAACCCCTTGGCAGGATCCTGCAGATGAACATATTTCTGCAACAGAACTGGCTAGTTCTCTTGGCTATTTTCATCGTATTGCTGAACCCGTTGCAGCACAATTTCCAAAGCTTCATCAAGTCATCGATGGGGATATCACAAATACTTGGAAAGAGAGAGAGTCGCAATTAGCTGGTTGGCAAGCTGAACTTGTAGAAGGGGAAGCTACTATTTCGCAAAATGCTGCACAAATACCGAAAAATACTTTTTCTTTTGCTATACGTGGGATTGATCGATATGTAAATACAGAAAAAGGAATTGCTCCACGTTATACGATATGTCATCAAAGGATTCATCCATCGAATGTAATTACAAGTGAACAGGGATGGTATTTGATTGACTTTGATCATGCGGAATTGGATACACCAGTCAAAGATTTGGCAACGTTAATACATCGATATCCAGAAGAATCTCCAGAAGAAATATTAGCAGCATATGAACAGGAAAATAAACTGCTTCCAAAGGAGAAACGTTTGCTGGCTGTTTTTTTATCTTATCCAGAAAGATTGGTTCGTGTTGCCGAAAGAAAAGAAGAGACATTTGATGTGTCCCGTGAACTCAGTCATGTGCAGGCATGTCAAAAATTAGTCAAAAAACTATGGCCGCAAAAGAAAAGATCAAAATCAAGACAAAAACGAAATAGAGGATAGATACGAGGGAAACCTCGTTTTTTTATGTCTTTATAAACAATAAGTGAATCGGCTCAAATGATTTACCACCGTAAAGGATAGAGCTATACTATAGTAACAGATGAAAAATTCAGACTCTTCACCTGTGCGGGTGAGAAAAAGAGTGACTCGCAAATGAGAGGACCGGCATGTCCCGCAAATTTCCAAAGTGGAAACGGCCTGAATGGTTGACTCCACCAGTAATGATGGCGATGGCTGGAACCAATGCTTATATTGGACATAATCACTTCGTCAATTCTCCCTTCTCCATGCTGATGAAACAGCATGGACTGGAGAAGGAGATTTCGACCCTAAACGCCGTGCTTGCAGGTGTGTCCATCATCGCAGCTCTTGTGACAATGATCATCCGGGGTTCATGGGTAAAACCGGTTGTCGTGATCGCCTGTTTGGGAAATGCGATCATGATGTTTTTTTACCCTTGGGCATTGACCCAGTCAGACTCTACGACTCTCTACATCATTCGCTGTATTCAGCTTCTGCTGGACAATATGATTTATGGAGGAGTGTATGCTCTTCTGCGAATGGTGGCGGATGATGAAGGGCCAGAACATCAAAAAACAATGGCCTTGAATCAAGTACTATTGGCAGTAGTTTCCTCCACTGTCAAAATGATCGGCTTTTGGCTGATCGCTGATCCCATGAGATGGGCTGTATGTGGCACAGTACTCAATCTGCTCATCATTCCTATTGTCTTGCGGGTCGACCTCAGTGAAAAAACAGAGGAAGAGACAGAGGAAATGACACCTAGCGAGCAGAGTGTACGATCGGAACGCAGGCAATGGCTTTCGGTTGTACAATCAGAGAGTAAACAATGGGGATCTGCATTCGGCAGGTGCATTCCTACTATTGGAAATAGTCTTATCTTTATCCTCATCGGAGGAGGAGGTTATTTTCCTTTGTTTCTCCATGGGGGCTGGCTGTCTGGTGCCGCACTCGCCACATTTGCCTTCGCCAGTACAGGGGGCAGTTGGTTGTCTGCGTACATGGCGAAAACATGGGAAGAGCGAGGCGTCATCGCTGTTGCTAGCATTCTTTCCATCGGAGGGTTTCAATATCTCTACTGGACTGACATCGATCGTAGCTATGTTCTTTTCGTCACGGGCCTGTTGGGGATCACCTATGGAGTATGTTCCAATTCCTATGGCTACCTGATGAACCGTTCCACTGATCCGAAGCGCAAGGGGATCGCAGTTGGATCTGGTAATCTATTCTCTGCGGGAAGCATGATGGTATGTGCATTCCTATTTGGATGGATTGGTATTCACCGCGATCTCTGGCTCTGGGGATCGGTGATCATCTTCGGCACATTGGCTGCCCTTCCATTCATCAAATATCCCAAGTTTAATAAAACGGAGAAGAATGAGGGAGAGGCTAAGGACAAAGTCGCTTCTCTAACTGAGTCATAACACCCAACCCCCTGGCACTCTGCTATCACCAACACGGTGTGAGCAGGGCAGCTAGGGGGGATGAATTTTGCGGATCTGTCCATTTATCATGTGTAGGGGATAAAATCGGCAACTAGAATCTAGTTCCGTTTTGTGCAGCTTCCTAGCTCAGACTGGCTTATCAAACGTGATCCCACGCCGTTAGAGATGTACCCACATGGTCAAAATGTCTGTTATCAGTGTCTAGTTCTTCTCCCCGATGGAATGAGCCCAGTAATCGATCAAAGGTCCGCCGGGACGTTGAATACTAATGCCTATATCTCCATTGTCTTTCATTACAAAGTGTTCATATGTCTCATGAAATGGTTTTTCTAGATGGTAATGATCATAGTCGCCATAGTCAAATTCCTTTTGGTATTCATGGTATATCTTACTGTCTAATAATAAATGATACTGATGGATTTCTTTATTACTTGAACCGATGTAAATAAATTCATCCAGTTCGTTTTTTAAATAGGCAACTGCCTCTTGATAAGAGTGAAACTCTGGCAAATTTTTCAGCCAATTTAGGTCTAATTTGCGCTTATGTTTCTTTTGGGAAGGAAAGTAAACTTGTACATCCCCATCCTTCTTTTTCTTCATAGTGGATAGATCTTGATAAGTATTATCAAAAGGTTTTTCTAAGTTGTTGCAATCATATTTATGATTATCAAATTGTAACTGGTATTTGTCGTAAATATCTTTGTCCAACAAAATACGATATCTGCCAGCTGGATTGTCTAATGAAAGAAGTTTATAATCCCAACTCAGGACAAATACCAAATCACCAAATTTGTTTTTTAAATAGTCTTTTAACTCTTGGTCAGAGTGAAATGCAGGTAAATTTCTTAGCCAATCCTCGTCTAATTTTTTCATCGTTGTATCACTCCACTTGCTGTTTTTGCAGGTAATTTAGCGTTACTAAAAATTATCCTATAATAATAAGGATATCAGAAATCCTAGTTGATATCATCTTGAGTCTATCTGGGGAAAAAGAAGATTCAGAATCCCTTGGCTTGAAAAATAAAGAAAGAGGGGATAAATCATCCCATCTTTCCTAATATTGCGTGATTATCACCTATCAGGCGGATCACCTTCAAAAATGCTTCCGATTGTCTGAGGTTGTAAAGTCATTACTTGATCATCTCCCGCTTAAAACTACTGATCAGGTGGATCACCTTCAAAAATACGTCCAGTTGTTAATGGTTGTAGTTTCATTGTAATCATTTGTTGATCACCTCCATTTAATGATAAACTATTCTGATAAAAAATGGTCATGTATTTGTAATGCTTCTCCTGATTTTTATGCTCATAAAACTTAGTAAGTTCTAAAGCAATATCCCTTTGTTGTGTACGAAAGGAGTGTTGTTCTGCTATCTGGAGGGCTTTTTCATAATGATGGAGCGCTTCTGTGTGCATGCTTTGTTTTCGCTTACATTTTGCTAACGCGAGGTAGGATTCACAGAGCTTGAGGGCATCATTTTCCTCTTTGCTGATTTTTATTGCTTTTAGCAGAGTTTCTTCTGCTAGTTTGATATTTTCTTCTTCTAGGTATAACAATCCTAGCTGAAAATGGTTGGTTGCTGAGAGGAATTTGCGTTGAATTTTTTCTTCTAAGTTTGCCGCTGTTTGGAAACATTTCATAGCCATCTGATATTCGCCAAGTTGGTTGTAGGTTGTGCCAAGTGTTGTCCATAGTTCAAATAAGCGATCATACTTTTTTTCTCGTCTAGCAATCTCGATCCCATCTGATGCGTAGAGAATCGCTTTATCGAACATTTGGTGCTTGTTATAAAGCTTTGCTTGTAGATCATACATATTGAGTTGGATTTCGGTATCAATCTCTTCGAGATAAGGCCACATTTCATCTAATATTTTCAGTGCTTCATTATCTCGATCTAATCTTTCCAAATAAATTACCTGACTGATTAGCAAACTAAATTTAAAGTTTTTCCTTTCCCCTTTCGGATCAAAAGCCTCTAGTCCATTTTCCACACAATGTACAGCATTATCAAGATTGTTAAGCCGATAAGCAATCCGGGCAAGTTCATAGTAACTGGCAGTTTTTATATTAGCAGCCTGAATTTCTGGGTAATCATCCACCATTTGAATGGCTCGAAGAAAATGAAGATGGGCTTTCTGCCAGTTTTGCCCTTTGTAATAATATTTTCCTTTTAAATATTCGGTGACAGAGTTGTAGGGATGATCGGGAGGAAGTTGGAGCTTTTTTACTGCTTGCATCGCTTTTTTATAATCTCCACAGTCCATCTCCGTTTCAATAGACTTTAAGTCGAGTTTTAGTAAAGTCAAAGCGTTTCTTTCTCTCTGCTTTTCTTCTCTTAAAAGACGGGGTAAGTCTTGCTTACTGATTCCTACCTTTGCAAATAAACGATAGATTTTATCTATGCCTACATTTTTTTTGCCATGCTCGAAATTACTGATCGTAGTTGCGGAGATACCTTCTTCTTCTAAATCTTGTTGTTTTAACTTCTTCTCTTTCCGAATGGAACGAAAGAGCTCCCTGAGCTTCGTGTGATCCAAATGTTCCAACTTTGAACCCCCTTTGTTGCTCTATCATAAAATATTTTTTTAAAAAGAAAAATAGGACAATTCTGTGTTTAATAAAGCCTTTTTGGGAATATCAGACACTCGTTTGGTTTTATGAAACTAACTTATTGTCTTCCCGATTCATTGCGTGTTTTGATATGACCGAAAATAGGAGTAGGAAAGTAAAATTCCACTAATTTGTCAGAAAATTTAAATTTTGTTATGCTCATTTTAGATGATACACAACTAGATCGGCAACTAATTTTTGATAAATATAAGGGGGATTTGAAATGAGAGAAAGTATCATTCAGATGGTATCCATAGAAGGAAAGCGAATAACGTTTGTATTGCTTGATCCATTGGTAGTAGAGATGAGCGAAGGTATGGTTTATATACATGGGAAATCGTACGATATTTTTGCTAATCCGATCAGCAAACAAAGAAATAGAGAAATAGTAGATTGAAGGGTAATGGATGCAAAGGTAGAGAACTCACAGTGGAATTAAAAGAAACTGTTCGAGAAAGCAGTGAAATTGCAGAGTACATTGTTTACTGTTGTGGAGAAGGGGAGGAATATGTTTCCCTTGTTGATCAGTTACGTCAAGCTCATACTCGATCTAAATTGATAAAAGCGGTTTATCTTCTCTTATATTATGGAGAAGTTTGTTTAAAACAAAAAATGAAGGGGATGAGCCAAAAGAGGCTGGATGATCTTTTTCAGTTTTTCCGAACAGGAGATATTGCGAGTCTAAGCCATTTTCGCTCTGCGCTCGTCGCGAATATATCGAATTTTGAATTGGAAAAAATACATTATCAAGAGAAATATTTGCTGGAATTGCTTCGTGTGTAATATTGACTGTCACATTTGTTAAAAAATCCTCACTATATACCAGTGAGGATTTTGATGCGAACAAATATAGATAGGTGTATAGATTAGGTTTGATTCATCTTCATTTATAAATAAGTAGTATTTTACGGGGGTCTAGAGGGTTGTTACACCATTCTCTAGACCGGAACGAGAAGTTATAACTCGTTCCTACTTCCCGTCCCTACGCTGAAGGGACAGCGAGTTGGATTCAGAAGAGATTTTTGCCGAACTCCAACTCCAAGACTTTCATTGCCCGGAGTTCCGCTTCTGTGAGCGGGCCCTGCTTCTGACGGAGTTCCTCAAGTCGCTTTTTGCGTATCAACCTCAACTGATAACGCGTCATTTCCAGTGTCTCTTCTATAGTGACTCCAGTGGCGGGGGATGCTACGGCGTGGGCATAGCCAGCGCCCTTTTCATGAAGGCTACTCATTTTCTCGAAGACTGCCCAGGCATCCTCAGAAGGAAGTCCGCTCAAGGAATCACCGTTTCCGATCGGAATCAGATCGCTCTTCTTGGAAGAACGAGAGCCCATGCTGGCACGGACAAAGTCGACGAGGGCTTCCCCTGCCTTACGCATCTTTACCTCCAATAATAATCGCTTTCTGCGATACTTATATTCTATCATCGTTGCTAGTACCTTACATTAGGCAAATCGAGATTCTTTTTTACCCTTTGTCCACATAAAGTAGAGTAACAGGTCTACAGGGGAGATGAAGGACGTGAAATCATTACTGGTTATCCATAAAAAACGTCTATTTGTTATATTTTCTATCGCACTGTTTGTACTTATCGCGTTACTTGGCCGCCTTTCTTATGTGCAACTAATCCAGGGACCGATGCTCACTGGAAAAGCAGAAAATTTATGGGGCAGGGATATTCCGTTCGCATCCAAACGAGGTCGGATTTTGGATCGAAATGGAGAATTGATTGCATATAATATCAGTTCTCCATCGGTTATGGTCGTGCCAGCACAAATCAAAGATAAAGAAGGTACAGCTTATAAATTGGCGAAAATCTTACAAGTACCTGAAGAGAAAATTTTGCCTTTTGTTAAAAAGAAACAATTGATCGTGCGGATTACTCCTTATGGAAGGAAAATTTCGGAAGCGAAGGCGGAGCAGATACAAGGGTTGCAATTACCTGGAGTAGTGGTGGCAGAAGATAGTAAACGATATTATCCTTATCAAAGTTTAGCGTCTCATCTTTTAGGGTTTACAGGAATCGATAACCAAGGATTAGCAGGATTGGAGCTAGAATATAATCAGCAATTGCAAGGTACTCCTGGATATATTTCCTTCAGTGCTAATGCAAAAGGAGAAAAACTTCCTGGTGGAGTAGATCATTTTACACCTCCAAAGGATGGATTAGATTTAAAACTCACGATCGATATAAATATCCAAAAAATTATGGAGCGTGAATTGGATCAAGCGATGGCACAATACCAACCAGAAAATGTCATTGCGATCGCGATGGACCCTAAATCAGGTGAGATTTTGGGGATGAGCAGCCGTCCTACATATCGTCCAGATCAATACAAAACAACTGATCCACTCATCTACAACCGTAATTTACCTATTTGGAAAACGTATGAACCTGGTTCCACATTTAAAATTATTACATTAGCTGCTGCACTCCAAGAGAGAAAAGTTAATTTAAAAGAAGGTTTTTTCGATCCTGGTTTTATTGCAGTAGGTGGAGCTAGGTTACGATGCTGGAAAGCAGGAGGGCATGGTTCACAAACGTTTTTAGAGGTAGTAGAAAATTCCTGTAACCCTGGTTTTGTTACGCTAGGCCAGCGTTTAGGAAAAGAGAAGTTACTATCTTATATCAACAAGTTTGGATTTGGTCAGAAGACAGGAATTGACTTAAATGGAGAAGCCAAAGGGATCCTTTTCAAGCCTTCACGTATGGGGCCAGTCGAGCTCGCTACTACAGCATTTGGTCAAGGGGTAGCCGTTACTCCTATTCAACAAGTTGCAGCGGTTGCAGCCGCGATCAACGGCGGCAAACTGATGGTTCCTCATTTGGCAAAAGAATGGATGGACCCAGAAAGTGAGAAATTAGTTAGCTCTGTGAAACCAATCATAAAACGAGAAGTAATAACAGAAAGTACGTCCAGTGCCGTTCGTGCTGCTCTTGAAAGTGTTGTTGCCAAAGGTTCTGGTAGAAAAGCATTTGTCGATGGATATCGTGTTGGCGGAAAGACGGGAACAGCGCAAAAAGTAGGACCAAACGGTACTTATTTGCAAAACAATCATATTGTTTCTTTCATTGGTTTTGCACCTGCTGATGATCCTAAGATTGTCGTTTATTTGGCTGTAGATAATCCAAAGGGAATCCAGTTTGGTGGAGTTGTTGCAGCTCCTATCGTAGGGAACATTATCGGAGATAGTTTACGATATATGAAAGTACCCAAACGTAAAAATCAAATCGAACCCGAAAAGAATCCGCTGTACGATACGATTGTGTCTACACCGAATTTTGTGGGTCTTGATATCGATAAAATTAAAAATAGCCTTTATACTACTCCGATTGAAACTGTTGGAAAAGGAAAGATAGTCATCAGCCAGATCCCCCGTCCTGGTGAACGCGTGAAAAAGGGAACTCCTATTCGGATGTATTTGGGAGATAAATAACATATAAGCCTTCCATCGTTGGTTTTACATACCAGATGGAGGCTTATTTATCGAAAAAAAAGAAAATCCGAACAATTCGTTTGGTGTTCCGTCACTTTCCCTCAAGGGATTTTTCACACGAATTATGTTAAAATGGGAGTCATGATTACCAGGACCCCAAACCTGGTTTTTCTATTGTTACACTTGGTAGATAAAGAGAGTACATAAGCGTTAAGTGGTTATAAGAGGCACGCTCAGAAAGAAATTTACCAAGTTTTCTTCACAAGTGAAGTGGGAGGTTTACCAACAAAATGAAACTAAGTGAACTAGTAGATGTATTACATGTTAAAACACTCTTGAATCACGTCGATACGGATATTACAGGTATCGAAACAGATTCAAGAGAGGTGAAATCGGGTAATTTGTTCATTGCTTTACGTGGTTTTACAGTGGATGGTCATGACTTTATTGACAGAGCTGTTGAAAAAGGTGCTGCTGCTATCTTGGTAGAAACAGCGGTTGAAGCAAAGGTTCCTACCATTATCGTGCCTGATACGAGAAGAGCAATGGCATTTTTAGCAAATCGATTTTACCAATATCCATCACAAAAACTCAAATTAATTGGCATTACTGGTACCAATGGTAAAACGACTACTTCCCATCTCATTGAACAAATTTTAACAAGTGTGGGGAGGGATACTGGGATTATTGGAACCATTGGCATAAAGATCAAAAATAGGCAATTACCTGCACGCAATACTACTCCTGATGTAGTAGAGCTGCAAAAAAGCTTACAGTTGATGGTTGATGAAGGTGCAGAATATACCGTGATGGAAGTTTCTTCTCATGCCTTGCATATGGGGAGAACAAGAGGAAGTCATTACCATATTGGTGTATTCACCAATCTCACACAAGATCATCTCGATTACCATGAAACAATGGATAAATATCGAGAAGCTAAGGGTCTGCTTTTTAGCCAAATGGGAAATCGGTTTGATGGTAAGCGAGAACAAAATCAAGTAGCTGTGCTCAATATGGATGATGCCGCTTCCAATTACTATGCTTCTATTACACCTGCACAAGTAGTTACATATGGTATTCATAGCCAAGCAGATGTGCGCGCTGGAGAAATTGAGCACCAAACCGATGGTGTGCAGTTCCAATTACAGACTTATCAAGGAAATGCGAAAGTGAAATTGCCGTTATTTGGAACATTTAATATATATAATGCGCTAGCTGCGGTAGCAGTAGCATTGGTGGAAGAAATCCCACTGAAAAAGATTTGCGGGGCATTACAAAATTTAAAAGGGGTAGACGGAAGGTTTGAAGCCGTCAACGCTGGTCAAGATTACACTGTTTTAGTAGATTATGCCCATACCCCTGACAGTCTTCAAAATGTTCTTACAACTGCAAATTCGTTTGCTAGAGGAAAAGTGATCTGCGTGGTAGGATGCGGTGGGGATCGGGATCGTGGAAAAAGACCATTGATGGCACAAATTGCAGCCTCTCACAGTAATTTTGCCGTTATTACTTCCGATAATCCAAGATCAGAAGAGCCAGAAGCAATCATTGCTGATATGGTAGAGGGAATTTCCAGTGTACCATCATCACAATATGTATCCATAGTGGATCGCAAATCTGCCATTCAATATGCGATTGATCAAGCAAAGCCAGGGGATGTAGTGCTTATCGCTGGAAAAGGTCATGAAACATATCAGGAAATCAATGGTGTCAGATATCCATTTGATGATCGCGAAGTAGCGATGAAAGCAATAAAGGGTGAACTGCATGGAACGTAGAATAAATTGGATAGAAGAGACGACATCTGGATTAGTAGAAAATCAAGAGTCTTCTAACAAAAATCTTTTGATTCAAGGTGTTTCGACTGACACAAGAACATTATCAACAGGGAATTTGTATGTTCCACTTGTCGGGGAAGTGTTTGATGGTCATCAATTTTATGAACAGGCCCAAAAAGCTGGTGCAGCAGCAATGCTTTGGCAGGAGGATCGACCTCTTCCAAATAATACTTCTGTTCCTATCATTGTTGTGCCAGATACTTTAGATGCACTCCAACAAATGGCAGAACGTTACTTAACAGAAACATGCTGCAGAGTTGTTGCAATCACAGGAAGCAATGGAAAAACAACAACAAAGGATTTGGTTTATAACGTATTGGCTACCATGTACGAAGTACATAAAACAGCAGGAAATTTTAACAATCATATTGGTTTACCATTGACTATTTTACAAATGCCCGAGTCTACAGAAGTGATTGTTTTGGAGATGGGAATGAATCATCTCGGAGAAATTTCCGCTCTTTCCAAATTGGCCCGTCCTGATATCGCAATGGTAACAAATATAGGGGAGTCACATATCGGTCATTTGGGCAGCAGAGAAAAGATCGCCGAAGCAAAATTAGAAATTTGTGATGGTTTATCGAAAAATGGTTCTCTATTAATAGATGGAGATGAGCCATTGCTATATCAGCACTCGTTTGCTGGACATGTAACCGCAATTGGCTGGGATAAAAAATGTGAAGAAGGGCCCGAATCGGTAGTGATGAATGGATTGGATGGATGGTTTTTCCAATCTAGGAAAACTGGACATCTCTATCAAATACCGCTACTTGGAAGACATAATGTTAAAAATGCATTGTTTGCAATTGAGACAGGACGCCTTTTGGATATACCGGAAGAAAGTATTGCAAAAGGATTATCATCGATACCAACTACTTCAATGAGACTTGAAATGATGAATGCAAAAAATGGCATGAAGATTATTAACGATGCATATAATGCAAGTCCCACTTCCATTTATGCAGCTCTTGACATTTTGGAAGAGATAGAACCTTCTTTAGAAAAATGGGCTCTGCTTGCTGGTGTGGAAGAGTTGGGAGAACAAGAATTATATTATCATCAGCAAATAGGGGAATATGCTGTTTCTAAAAATCTTACCGGTTTAGTAACTGTTGGTTCAAAAGGATTGTGGATTTATGAAGCTGCCAATCTTGCTTCTCCTAATCAACTACAACATAGAAAGCATTTTCCATCCAATGAAGAGGCATTTTCTTATCTCAACCAAATCGGGAATGAGAATATTCTTCTCCTTGTGAAAGCTTCTAGAAAAGCTGGATTAGATCATATTGTGAAACAATTAGTAGAAGGAGCGTAGAGTGGTGGCAAATATTGATATACGGATTATACTTATTCCACTCGCAGTAGCATTTGGAATAGGAGTACTTTTAGGACCTATGATCATTCCAACACTACAGCGATTAAAATTTGGTCAGAGTATTCGAGAGGAAGGGCCAGAAGCTCATTTGAAAAAGGCTGGTACACCAACCATGGGTGGAACGATTATCCTCATGTCTGTTGTACTTACAGCATTACCATTTAGTAGTTTTATATTATTGAATAACTCAAAACCAATTGTGAACTCAGACTTGTTTTTTCTTCTGTTTGCAACGCTTGGATATGGAATTATAGGCTTTTTAGATGATTATATAAAAGTAGTAATGAAAAGAAGCTTAGGATTGACTGCAAGCCAAAAGCTGCTAGGACAATTGTTTATTGGAATTGTGCTTTTCTGGGTACTAATTGAAGTTCGTGTCCTTCGCTTAGGTGATGGAGGAGGTACTTCCAAGTTTATCTTTAATGTTGACATTCCAGGTACGGACTGGTCACTGCAATTAAATTGGTTATATTTGCCGCTTCTTTTGATAATGATGATCGGTGCTTCCAATGCAGTGAATCTTACAGACGGTTTGGATGGTTTATTAGCAGGGACTGCAGCAGTGGCTTATGGTGCATATGCTGTTATCGGTATGGTTCAAAGCAATTATACAGTTGCGATATTTGCTATTTCGGTTGTGGGAGCATTGCTTGGTTTTCTAGTATTTAATGCACATCCAGCCAAAGTTTTTATGGGAGATACAGGTTCGCTGGCCTTAGGTGGAGGACTGGCTGCATTAGCAGTTATCACAAAAACAGAGTTGCTGCTTCCTCTAATCGGTGGAGTTTTTGTTGCAGAAGCTCTATCCGTTATGCTCCAAGTACTTTCGTTTAAAACAAGAGGGAAACGCATATTCCGTATGAGTCCACTGCACCACCATTTCGAATTGACAGGTTGGTCTGAATGGCGGGTAGTCACTACTTTTTGGTGTGTTGGATTGTTTTTAGCAGCAGTTGGGATATACCTTGAGGTGTTTGTTCGATGATAAAAAAACATGACAGAGTTTCTGTGCTTGGTTTAGGAAAAAGCGGGGTAGCAGCAGCTAAGTTATTAACGAAACTCGGTGCAGATGTGGAAGTGTTTGAGCAAAAAAAGGACACTTTTGCTTGTCCAGAAGCAAAAGAGCTGGAGAATTTAGGGATTCCTGTCTATTATAAGCCATCGGTAGAACAAATTGTTCATACATCAACTGATTTACTGGTCAAAAACCCAGGCGTTCCCTACAGTAATCCAGCAGTGCAAAAAGCAATATTATCTTCTATTCCCGTTATCACAGAGGTCGAATTAGCATCTTCTTATATTGATATTCCCATTATCGGCATCACTGGATCAAATGGGAAGACAACAACAACAACTATCGTTGGGAAAATTTTAGAAGAAGCGAAGATTCCAGCACTTGTAGCTGGTAATATTGGCTTAGCACTTTCTGATGTGATTGACAATTTGCAAGAGAAAAAATGGCTCGTAACAGAATTGAGTAGCTTTCAATTAAAGGGAACACAATTGTTTCATCCAAAGGTAGCTGCACTATTAAATATTGTTCCTGCTCATATGGATTATCATCAATCAATGGAAGATTATGTTATAAGTAAAGCGAAATTATTTCAAAACCAAACACAAGATGATTATGCTGTTTTTAATTATGATAATGAAATATGTAGAGAAGTAGCGAAAAAACAACTTGGGAAAAATATATGGTTTTCTATTTTGGAAGAAGTAGACACTGGTTTATTTGTAAAAGACGGACAAGTTATCGCTCGTTTTGATGGAGAAGTTCAAGCGATTATCTCTGTTGAAGAAATTGCTTTGCCTGGAAACAAAAATTTAGAAAATGCGTTAGCAGCTATAGCTATTTCGTTAGTAGCAGGTGCAACTGTGGAAGCAGTTCGTGTTGTATTACGTGCTTTCGGCGGGGTAGAGCATCGTTTGGAATTTGTGACGGAGAAAAATAATGTGCGTTATTATAATGACTCCAAAGCTACCAATGCTCAGGCTGCAATTACAGCACTAAGTGCATTTCCGTCTCCTTTAATCTGGATTGGTGGCGGATTGGATCGGCAAGTAGATTTTAAAGAGTTAGTTCCTGTATTGCGTGAGCATGTCAAAGCAGCTATCGTTTATGGTCAGACAGCAAGAATCATGGAGGACCGTGCGAGAGAAGCAGGAATAACGACGATTGTTCATGCTGCCGATGTGAAAGATGCTGCTTATCAAGCAAGTAAAATAGCAGTAGCTGGAGACATAGTGGTATTATCTCCAGCATGTGCAAGTTGGGATCAATATACCTCTTTTGAAGAACGAGGAAGCATTTTTAAACAAGCTGTGCATACGTTGTAATATAGCAAGTCCTTAAAAGAGGTGTTGCCGTATGCATAGAAGTCTTAAAAACCCTGATAAGTTTATTGTAGCTGCTATTTTCTTGTTATTAATCATCGGGGTAGCAATGGTTTATAGTGCAAGTGCTGCGTATGCTTATCACCGTTTTGGAGATAGTTTTTACTTTGCTAAACGGCAAGTACTATTTGCAGCATTAGGTATTTTTTGTATGTTTGTTATCGCTAAAGTTGATCCTGACAAGTTTCATTTTGCTGCAAAGCCTTTGTTGATCGGATGTTTTCTCTTACTTGTGATCGTTTTGATTCCAGGCGTTGGAATTCTACGAAACGGAGCAAGAAGTTGGCTGGGGATTGGCGCATTCAGTATTCAGCCATCAGAGTTTACCAAATTAGGAATGATTTTATTTTTCGCTCGATGGTTTTCGAAGCCGACTTTTCATATGGAACAGTTTAAACAAGGCTTTTTACCAAGTATGTCATTACTATGTTTTGCTTTTGGACTGATCATGTTACAGCCTGATTTGGGCACAGGTACGGTTTTAATGGGAACAGGTTTGATACTTATTTTTGTTGCAGGTTCAAAATTACAGCATATAGGAAGTTTTTTGATGCTTGGAATGGCAGGATTTGTTGGATTAGTGCTTGCTGCGCCTTATCGAATTCAGCGAATAGTCGCTTTCTTAAATCCTTGGGAAGATCCACTCGGTGCTGGATATCATCTTATTCAATCGCTTTTTGCTATTGGCCCCGGAGGATTGCTTGGACTCGGAATAGGGATGAGCAGGCAGAAGCATTTGTATTTGCCGGAACCTCATACTGACTTTATCTTTTCGATTTTGGCAGAAGAACTCGGATTTGTTGGTGCAGGAAGTGTTATTATTTTGTTCGCTATTTTAATTTGGCGTGGTTATCGTGTGGCAATGTCTATGCCAAATCAATTTTATAGTTTATTGGCTGCTGGAGTAACGTCTATGATAATGATTCAAGCAGGAATTAATATTGGAGTAGTTTCTGGTGCTTTTCCGGTTACTGGAATTACCCTGCCGTTTTTAAGTTATGGAGGATCATCATTGACATTAACGCTAGCTGCTGTAGGAATATTGCTTAATTTATCACGTTTTGTGAAACAGTAGGAAGGAGTCAGCTATGAAACGTATTTTACTGACAGGTGGAGGAACTGGCGGACATATATATCCCGCACTTGCAATTGCACGAGCAGTTAAGGAAAAGTATCCAGAAGTAGAGATTGGTTATATTGGGACGGACAATGGATTGGAATCAAAAATTGTTCCCAAAGAAGAAGGGGTTCAATTTTTTACTGTAGAAATACAAGGATTTAAACGAAGCCTGTCATGGGAAAATGTAACTACAGTCCGCAAATTTATACGTGCTGTTAGTAAATCAAAAGAATACATAAAGAAATTTCAACCAGACGTGGTAGTGGGAACTGGTGGTTATGTAAGTGGACCAGCTGTATTTGCCGCACATCAGCTCAATATACCAACAATGATACATGAACAAAATGCAGTTTTGGGATTAACAACAAAATTCCTTTCTCGATTTGCCGATCTTGTTGCAGTTAGTTTGGAAAACACTTCCAACGAATTGACGAGTGCAAAAAAAGTGGTATACACTGGTAATCCACGTGCTACAGAAGTCATACGTGCGAATCGTGACAAAGGCAGAGAATCTTTAGGTATAGCCGAAAATGTCCCTGTTGTTCTTATTTTTGGTGGTAGCCGCGGGGCAAAAACAATTAACCAAGCGATACTTTCACTATTGCCGAAGTTACAATCGCTGCCAGGTGTACGATTTGTTTATATAACTGGAGAAGTACATTATCAAGATATCACTGCTAAAATTAATAGAAGCGATTATCCGAATTTGGATATAAGACCATTTGTTTATAATATGCCAGATGTGCTCGCTACTACAGATTTAGTAGTCTCAAGAGCAGGAGCATCCACGTTAGCAGAAATAACTGCTTTAGGCTTACCATCTATATTGATTCCCTCTCCATATGTTACAAATAATCATCAAGAGGCAAATGCCCGTGTACTAGAAGAAAAAGGCGCTGCCCGACTATTGTTAGAGCGGGATTGCAATGGCGAAAATTTATGGAAACAGTTAGAAGAACTTATTCTTGATCCAGAGGGACGTAAAGTGATGAGTGAACAAGCAAAATCGCTTGGCCGACCAGAAGCAGCAACACAAATAGTAGAGGAATTAGAAAAACTAATTGCATCACATGTCCATGCATAACGATAGAAAGATGGTGAAAAGGGAGACATGAAAGAACATCTTATAGAATTATTTCAAACTAATGGTGTAACTCATATTAAACAAAATGAATCTCTTTCCCGACACACCACCTGGAAAGTAGGGGGACCTGCTGATTACTATATTGAACCTGCCGATAAAGAGGAATTAATGAATGCCATGAAAGTAGTGAAGAAGCAACAGCTTCCTTGGAGAGTCATCGGTAGAGGTTCTAATTTACTTGTAAAAGATGGAGGAATTCGTGGGGTTGTCTTTCATCTGAAAGATGCATTCGATTATCTGCATGTAGAAGATACAGTAGTAAGAGCAGGTGGAGCGTATTCTACTATTTTACTTGCAAGCAGGACAGCAAAAGCTGGTCTCACAGGTTTAGAATTTGCAGGCGGTATTCCAGGAAATGTAGGTGGAGCTGTCTATATGAACGCAGGGGCCCATGGATCAGAAATGAGCAAAGTAGTGCGCGAAGCAGAAGTGATCACAGAATCAGGTGAATGGTTAACATTAACCAATGACGATTTACGTTTTCGCTACCGTACTACAATTTTGCAAGAAGAGATTCGGGGAATCATTACAGGTGCTACGTTTGATTTGATAAAAGGTGATCCAAAAGTGATCACAGAATCACTTGCTAATTTCAAAGATCGTCGTCGCAAAACACAGCCCTTGCAATATCCTTGTGCAGGAAGCACTTTTCGTAATCCACCTGGAGATCATGCAGGAAGATTAATTGAAGCTGCTGGGCTCAAAGGATACCGCATTGGAGATGCAGAGTTTTCTACCCTGCATGCTAATTTTATTATTAATTTGGGTAATGCCAAAGCTAGTGATGTTTTAGATTTGATCAACTATGCTCGAAAGACAATTGCAGAGAGATTTGATGTTCATTTAGTACCAGAAGTGGAAGTAATAGGGGAAAATAAGTAAAATTAATATTCGAGTTGTCCGTCACTGGACAACTTTTTTATTTTTTTTGCTATAGTGAAAGAAAAGGAACTCCAAACCGACTTGTGAGGTCTTCATGTTTATTGGATTTGTGTGTTCAAGCATTATTCTGGGCATTGCTCTTATCCTACGGCTATGATGTATCGAATGGATAACTGGACTTCTTCACAGGAAGAATCCGACTATGTCTATGCTTGGAAGAAGATGGTCACGCTGTCTGGAATGAGTACCTGTTTCTTTGGAGTATGGCTTTCACTATACTGACAGTGAAGTGCATCCCTCGCCTGAATAGTGAGTAGGTGGGGGAGTGAAATTTTTTTACAATGATATATGCACAAAAATGAATATATTAAAATGGAGATTATTGCCAATCGTTTCATCTTTGGGATTCTCTCCTTTTTTCATTTGTGGTAGTATAGAGGGAAGAAATTGGACAAAGGAGAAGGTGGCTAGGTGGAAAGGGTTCCTCCTTTTCGCATCAGAGTAGAACATAAAGCTCCGTCATTATGGGCAGTTTTGTTTATATTTTTGTTTTTTGTTGGTATTTTATTTGTACTATTTCTACGATCCCCTTTGAGTCATGTATCATCAGTTTCCATAACTGGTAATCAGATTTTAACCAAGCAAGAGATCATGCAACAGTCAGGGGTTCGCATAGGAATGTCTTTTTTTAGTGTTAAGATAAAAGATGTAGAAGCAGACCTTCATCGTTTGAGAGCAGTCAAACAAGTAGATTTGGATAAACATTTTCCTAGCAATCTAACAATTAGGCTTGTAGAATATCCAGTGGTTGCTTACATACAAGATGAGCAAACTTTTATCCCTCTTCTTGCTAATGGAGCTTTTCTCCCAACTCATCCTGCCACCTCTATGTTGAAAGCAATGCCCATATTTGAGGGATGGGATCAAGAAAAAGCATCTTTTTCGAAACTTACTTCGCAATTTGTGCAAATACCAGCTTCGATTCGTAATCAGATTGTGGCTGTTCGTCCGAATGAAAACAAGCCTGAACAAGTTGTACTATGGACTCGAAGAGAACATAAAATTGAAGTACGGATTGATCAATTAGCAGAGAGAATGAAGTTATACCCCAAATTTTTAAATCAATCACCAGGAACTTTACATCTATTAGATAGTATATGGTTTACTCCAGGGAATTAATATCTATGTATTTCCTATTACTGTAATATTATGTAATTTACATACTAGAAAAAGGGGATTTGCTTTTACTGTTGAATTATCACATGGAAGAGATACTATCCTATCCCGGTTTTATAAACTCTTCGGGCAAGGAGGTGCCCAAGACATGAGCAAAGGATATTTGGCTACATTAGATATTGGATCTTCTCAGGTACGAGTCGTTGTAGCAGAATTAACGAAGAATGGAACATTTCCTATCGTCGGTGTAGGTACTGCAGTGTCTTCTGGAATAAAAAAAGGAGCAATTATTGACATTGAACAGGCAGCAAAGGCGATAAGATCAGCAATAGAACAAGCAGAGCAAATGGTTGGTGTAGAGCTTACAGATGTCTATGTCGGACTTTCTGGAAATCATATTTCTATCCAACATAGCCATGGTGTGGTCGCGACTTTAAATCAAGATCGAGAAATCGGTGCTGAGGATGTGGAACGTGTATTACAAGCAGCAAAAGTAATCGCACTTCCACCAGAGCGCGTTATTATAGAAGTAGTTTCTAAACAGTTTATTGTGGATGGGATTGCAGAGATCCGTGACCCAATAGGGATGATTGGTGTGCGTTTGGAAGTAGATGCCATGATTATTACAGGTTCAAAAACTGTAGTCCACAACGTATATCGCTGTATTGAAAAAGCTTCTCTACATATGGCCGGATTTGTATTTTTACCACTTTCCATTAGTGAGTACGCTTTAACAGCAGATGAGAAGACCCTAGGGGTTGTACTAGCAGATATAGGTAGCGGAACAATAAAATTAGCATTTTATTCGCAAGGAAATCTAGCGGGTACGGCTGTTATTCCAATGGGAGGAGAATATATAACAACCGATTTGGTTTATGTCCTTCAAACCCAAAAAGAAGTCGCCGAAGAGTTAAAGTGTAAATATGGGATAGCAGTAAAATCACATGCGGATAGGCGAGAATCAATACCAATTTTAATGATGGCAGGAAAAGAACGATATTCCTCGCAATTAGAATTGGCTCAAATTATGGAGCCGCGTATCATGGAGATTTTCCAATTGATCAATCAGCAAGTAAAAGCAATGGGCTTCACACATGATCCTGCTGGTGGATATGTTTTAGTGGGTGGAGTAACGGAAACTCCTTATCTATTAGAAGCTGCTAAATCACAGTTAGGTCAAGGAGTACGTATTGCTAGATCAAAAGAATCATCTATCTCCTCCTCTTCTTTTTTAGCGAGTGTTAGTATGGTCCATCATTTAGCTAAACAGGGGAGTGTCTTGGTAAACAAGCCTGCTCGAACAGAAACAGTTCCACGAGCAAAAGAAAAAAAACGGATATCTGCATTTCAAAAAATGAAAAGTTGGCTAAGTGAATTTATATAGTGCTGGAGGGAAAACCATGCTGGGTTTTGATTTAGAGTTTGATATCGAACAGATCGCACAGATTAAAGTAATTGGTGTAGGTGGAGGAGGCAGCAATGCTGTCAATCGAATGATTGAAGCCGGTGTTCAAGGAGTGGAATTTATCGCAGTCAACACGGATGCACAAGCATTAAATCGTTCAAAGGCACCCATCAAGTTGCAAATTGGGGAGAAGTTGACAAGAGGTCTAGGAGCAGGTGCAAAACCAGAAGTAGGAAAAAAAGCTGCAGAAGAAAGCCGGGAACAGATCGAAAATGTTCTTCGTGGAGCTGATATGGTATTTGTTACTGCTGGTATGGGAGGTGGAACAGGGACTGGTGCTGCACCTGAAATTGCATTGATTGCACGTGAACTAGGGTCTTTAACTGTCGGCGTAGTAACAAAGCCTTTTAGTTTTGAAGGGAGAAAGCGTTCTGTTCAAGCTGAAACCGGAGTTGCATCTTTAAAAGAAAATGTCGATACTTTGATTGTGATTCCTAATGATCGATTATTAGAGATCGTCGACAAAAACACCCCAATGATAGAAGCATTTCGTGAAGCAGACAATGTACTCCGTCAAGGTGTACAAGGTATCTCTGATTTGATCGCAGTTCCTGGATTGATAAACCTAGACTTTGCGGACGTCAAGACGATTATGACGGAACGTGGTTCTGCATTGATGGGTATTGGGACTGCAGCGGGTGAAAACAGAGCAACAGAAGCTGCGAAAAAGGCCATCTGTAGTCCTTTGCTGGAAACATCGATCAATGGAGCACGAGGAGTATTAATGAATATTACTGGTGGAGCGAATCTCAGCTTATATGAAGTAAATGAAGCTGCTGATATTGTCACACAAGCATCTCATGCCGAAGTAAATATGATCTTTGGTGCAGTGATTAACGAAGATCTCAAAGATGAGATTCTGGTAACGGTTATTGCCACTGGGTTTGATAATCAAGTACAAGAATCCGGTGGACAAACCCAGTCCAAGAAACCGATCTTCCACGAACGGGAAAATGATTTCACTCCTTTGTTTAAACACAACAATATTCGATTACAGAATGAAGAGAAGAACAACAAAAACACCAACCCTGTTATTGATGAAAGTTATGAGATTCCTACGTTTTTGAGAAACCAATTTAAAAAGTAACATTTTTTAATAAGAAGCACTCTTTTTGTGAGGGTGCTTTTTTTCATTGCAGATATCCGATACATTTATTTGCAAGGTACAATTATTGTAACATTCGTATTTTTACAACTCCACACGGCTAAAGCCGTGGGATTCTTGGGTAATCCTCGGTAATCCAAGGAAGTTTACCAAGCTTAGACCATGAGCCCCACGGCAAGTAATCTTCTACCTTCTTTCACTATGTTTTTGGCTGCATTGATGTCTCGATCATGGGGAACGCCACATTCTGGGCATGTCCATTCTCGTAGCTGGAGTTGCTTCACTTCTTTGTTTTTATAGCCGCAACTCGAACAAAGCTGACTCGATGGGAAGGATTTTCCCACTTTCACCAACTTCCTTCCGTATTCTTTCGCTTTGTATTCTAACATCGTAACAAACTCCGACCACGAAGCATCGGTGATCGATTTCGACAGCTTCTGATTCTTCACCATGTTTTTACTTGCAGCGTTTCGATGCTGATGACTTGGTTTTCGTTCACCAGTTTTGTCGATAGTTTCTGTAAAAAATCATGGCGGGCATGGGTAATTTTTTCATGGATGCGAGCAACTTGGATACGAGCTTTGTGCCAGTTGGACCCGTCCTTTTTTCTTCTTGCCATCGTTTGCTGCGCTTTTGCTAGTTTTTGTTCGTATTGGCGGAAAAATCGGTTCGCATTCTTTTTTGTTCCATCATCAAAAATCGCAAAATCTTTCAGACCCAAATCAATGCCAATGGCTTCTTTTCTCGCTGGTATGGATCGCAAATAGCATCCCTCGCAAAGAATGGATATTTTATATTTCCCTGTAGCTGTACGACGGATCGTTGTAGATAAAATACGACCACTTATTTCTCGGGAGAGGACAAACTTCACCCAGCCTAATTTTGGCAGTTTGATTTGGTTCCCCTTGATTTCGATGGTCGGTCTGCTATTTTTGGGATAGTTGCATTGAGTCGTATACGCTTGTAGCTGATTTTTCCTGCTTTTAAAACGCGGAGCATCGTTTTGTTTTCGGAAAAAACGCTGAAAGGCATCCGCAAGATGTTTGAGGGTGTTTTGAAGGGAGGTAGAATCGACTTCTTTCAGCCATGTTAATTCTCGCTTTTTCTCCGTTAGGACACGGGAACAAGTGGAATAGGTCAGCCCTTTTCCGGTTGCTTGATACGCTTTGTTCCATTCACCAAGAAAATGATTGAATACAAAACGGCTACAACCGATGGATTTATGGATCATTGTCGCCTGTGCTTTGGTAGGTCGAAAACGGTAAGAAAAAGCTTTATGCATGGAATCACCCCCTTGCTGGAATTTTGCAAATATTATAGATCGTATGTTTGCTTCTTGTCAAGCTTATCTTAAACTAGTCAAACTTACGAAAGAACAAAAAAGTATCTTCTTCTGATGCTCGCTTTCATCCCACTACCCCTACCGTGGGTTTTCTCGCTCGCAATGTTATAATAATTGTATATACTGATTGATGAATCTATCCATTGGAGGGGGATTTGTAATGGTATGGGATATTATCAAAAGTTTGTTTAGCGAAGAGGATGATCCAGTCCGCTTTCAATATACTGACAAGCTCTATATCAAAGACGGCGTAGTACATAAAGGTGAATTATCAAAAGTACATAAGATATTGAAATTTTTTTGTTATAGATGTGGTAACGATAAAGATATTCCAAGTTATGGTTTAACTGATCCTCCAGCAGCACCGGTAGAATGTCCAGATTGCGGATATGAGTGGTTTTCTCATCAGAAAATGTCAGCAAAAGAATATGAACAGTTACAATTGACCCGAAAGATAGTTCGTGATTTTACACCGTGGTTGTATGCTTACAAAGCGGCTTGTAAACGAGAAGTAATACCGAATAGAGATAGATTAATCAATAAACAATCAGATTCAATTGATATCAATGTCGCTTATATTGAAAATATCACTTATCAGAAAGTTAGAATCCTCAAATTAATGGATAACCTAGACCCGCAAACGTATCTTGCTACAGTAGTGGCTGATCGACTAGAGAGACAATTTGGCGACACAAATTCTTCTGTCTATCTATTTAAACGATGTTCATATAAACCTGATCTCTCTATAAAACTAGTAGATGATTTTATGCCATGGGTATATGCTTACCGAGCTATTTGTAAAGATGAGAAAATGCCTGATGGATACAAATTGGAAAACTTTTCCTCTCAGCCAATTATTATCAGTAAAGCTTATATTGAGAATGTCTTCCATCAAAAACTGAGACTGATGGGTATCATTGGTGGTTACGATATGATTCAATCCGTGTATGTATCGCTGCACAATCGCTTTAAAGATGAAGAGATCTATTTGCAGGTATATGCTCGCAATGCGAATGGAGTTGCTGGTTGGAGGTACGAGCAATAAAGAAGAATAACGGTGGATTGTTAAACAGTAGTGAATTATAATAATTGATGAATGAATATTTAGAAAATAATAAAGGAGTCTTTATGAAGAAAATAATCGATTTGCATCAAGTGGATGCTTTTACTGATGTGATTTTTGGAGGAAATCCAGCAGGTGTTGTTACAAATGCGGATGAATTAAATGAAAAAGAGATGGCAAATATCGCAAGAGAGATGAATTTATCAGAGACTGCATTTGTATTTAAACCAACTACTCCAAATGCAGATGTTAAACTTCGTTATTTCACACCAGCTAAAGAAGTGAAATTTTGTGGACATGCAACAATTGGTGCGCTTTATCAACTTGCTAAACTTCAGATGTATGGCCTGGGTGGATCGGAACATAGATCCATTCACATTGAAACGAATGCAGGTGTATTGCAATCCTTTGTATCGCTTGGAGACAATGAACAGCCACAAATTACATTTACTGCTCCAAAAGCTTCAGTAAAGCATTACACTATGCAAGGAGAAGTATTTGCCAAACTGTTTGGCATACCAGCGGATACAATGGAGAAAAATGGAAAAATTTTAATAGACGAAGAACTCAAGTATGTTTATATTCCTGTACACTCTCTCTCACAGCTTGGAGATCTAACCTTTGATTTCAAACAAATTTATAAGCAATTTTCTACTGAAAATATCGTCGTTTTCTGTTTATATTCCAATGAAACCATGAAAACAGGATCACATCTTCACGCTCGAGGACTTGCTCCACTTGTCGGTGTGGATGAAGACCCTTTTACTGGATCAATGCAAGCGGGATTAGTATACGCTGCAAAACAGAACGGCTTGCTGCCTGCTGGACAAACGGATATTGTTATTGAACAAGGCGATTTTATTGATCGTCCTGGTTTCGCGAAGATTCATCATAATTTAGAAACAGATGAAATCCTCGTAACTGCAAGTGCTGTACATGTATTTTCAACAAAGATGGAGCTTTAGGACTGCAGTAACCAACCTGCTGAAACTATTTCTATAATATAAATGTAGAACTTTCACTTTTGGTGAACCACTTTCCAAATTCACCAAATGCCTCAGATGGAGAGTGGTTCATTTTACTACTCAATAGATCACCATTATTAAATTGTATTCTCAATTCACTTAAAAAGGTGGTACAATAGTATTAATTTAGAAGACAAAAGGTATATAGCTACTGATACAAATCATAAGGTTTTCCACCAATATTTTTAAAAGTGATTTGCTCTTATTTAAATGGATGGAGGTGAACAAATGCAACTGAGTTCCTCGTTGCATCAATAGCATACAGTATGTCATCAAATTTGAAAGCGCATACAAATATAATAACTTTATATAAATATCAGTTGCATGACAGATATGAGAGATATATTCGTCTGGATGTGCATACTAGCTTATTCCACCACTAGGGTCGTATTCCCAATAAATGAGTTGATTTTATATTTATGTGATTTTGTTATCTTGATTGCATCAATATCCTATTTTGTTTATCGAGCAATACAAAATAAATGATTGAAACCACAGCCTTGATTTGGCTGTGGTTTTGTTGTTGAAAGCCTTATTAAAGTTGTTCTGGGAAATCAAATTGCTTATTGCCTTGGATGAGAATTCGCTTATGAGCATCTTTTGCGATATCTTGCAGTAGTTCATCGAGATTTAAAAAGATTTCCCATCCTTCCCTGTTCGTTTTTCCACTGATATGCTCGACAATGCGATCCTCAAGTGAATTTACTCTTTTACCTTTCCAGCATTTATCCGCTAAACTTACAATCCAGTCTTCTATTTTAGCGTCTTTATGTTCCCAGTCTCCATGAGTATAAGAAAATCTGGCTAAGTTACTGTCAATACCATAGCTGATTAAAAGCTCAAAACCTAGCATTTCATGTGTGGAACCATTATGATACAGTTCCTCTTTCGCCATGACTTTGCCAATATCGTGTATGGCTGCTCCGAAGAGCACATCTTTATGGTTAATTGACACTTTCGGGTAATTCTCTTTAAACCAAGCTAAAATATTTTTTGCAACTTCATATACGATGGTATGGTGCGCCAATAATCGCGGGGACATTTGGTGTTTTTGGATTAAATCATCAAGAATTAGTGATTCTTTTTCATCCATATCTATATTTCATCTCTCCTCTTTTGATAGTTTTATTTATATTACGAATGAAAATTTAATTATATAAAATTATTTCCTATGGGAATACGATTGGATTATAGAAATTTTGGTGTTAATCCGCCTTTCATATAGGCCTAGTGATATAGACAGCAAAGTAGAATTATTGATTTGTATTTTTTTATATATTTTGAGTAGAGAAAAGATGAGATTCCTCCGTCCAACATGTGGTATGTAAGTCGGAGGAAGTTCACTCATGAACAGTGATCTGTCAAAGAGCGAATCAAACCACGTTTATCTAAATGAAGTGTAGTAATTTCATACGAAGAAAAAATCGAACCATCATTACCAGAAGTAAGTTTTGTTTGAATCAGGTCAACTTCATTGAATCTCACACATACACTTGAACAAGTTCCTTCAACTTTTCTTTTGAAGCGATTAGGGAACCCTTTTTTCGGAATCATCAGTTCATAACTCACATCCATCAGTTCTAGGAAACGGAATGACGGATATAGAAGGCTGAACTTGAAAAATCCTTGCCCATGTTCAAGAGTGAATTGTTTTCCAGAGAACTTTCCAGGAAGTAGTCTGTCATCTTCGTATTCGTACAACATGAGAATCTCCTTGTTGAAAGTGGTCTGTAAAAAAAATATAACAATGAAATGATATGTATTACAAGTGAGGTATGCGGGTTATGATACCCAGAGAAAAAAATACACGTCAATCCATTTTTTGGGTGCGTGTTATCACAGGGTCGGACTCCTTAGAGAAGTTCGCCTGCATGAGCACCTTGATCGCGTTGTTGGTCTTCGAGAGAAGGGTTTCCTTGATCATTTTTCCTCCAAAGGTGTAGGACTTCCACTTTCATAATAACTGATAATACAGAAATTTCAATATTTATGTTTGGGACAAGCGGTGATTTTAGTGATCTCCTTTACTTTTTCTTGTTCTTTCGTCAAAACAATTGAAAATAGTTAGGCAAGTTTCAACAGACTTCACAATATATATCTTTTATACTGCTTACCAAAGGCCAATGGAGAGGAGAGGGACTAGCTGGTTGTATATGCAGATGTCGTTTTTGTGTTAAACAGTTGTATCGACTTTCTATTACTGTGGCTAACCTCTGGCATTCGGAAAGAACGAACAACGATGTGGCGTCTATCCATTTCATCGTTAATCGGCGGTTTGTACGCTACTCTCCATCTATGGCCAAATTTCACGTTAGCTTATACATTGCCTGTAAAGATTTTGTCTTCTATTCTCATGATTTGGATTGTATTTGGCTATCGAAATCCAATCATATTTATCCGGACATTAGGTGTTTTTTATTTTGTGTGTTTTGTGACTGGAGGAGCCATGGTTGCTCTTCACTATGTCATAACTGGAGATTCGCAAGTAGCAGGTGGGATTTTATTTACTGAGACAAAAGGATGGGGTTCTCCGGTTTCTTGGGTGTTCATCATGATAGGTTTTCCACTTGTTTGGTTGTATACCAAATTTTCTTTTCAATCCATGAAAGAAAGAGACCAGATAGAACAGTATATGACTGCTGTTAAAATCCAAATTCAAGGAAAATGTTTTGAATGTACTGGATTAGTAGATACAGGGAATCAATTGCGGGACCCCATCTCACGTGCACCAGTTATGTTAGTTGAAATGAGCCAGTTGAGAGAGTATCTCCCTGAAGAAGTTCATAAAATGTTTCTTTCGAAAGATTTGGAACAAAGTTGGGCGGAAATCCCTCCTGAGTGGATGATCAAAATACGCATCATACCGTATCGTGCTGCTAAAAGTGATCACGATATGATGATTGCGTTTAAGCCGGATCAAGTGGAGATATGGAGAGATAATCAGTGGAATAATGTCGGGAAAATTCTCATAGGGATAGATGTCGGGCAATTATCTACCGATGGTTCGTATCAGGCGATTATTCATCCTTCCTGTTTATCCATTGTAAGCTAACGAAGAGAAGGAGGTAGTACCATGTTGATAAAATGGCGATTGTTTGCACAATTATTTTGGTATCGTTTACTTATACAGATGGGGCTGCGGGGAAGAGAAATTTACTACATAGGTGGAAGCGAAGCATTACCACCTCCGTTGTCCCGTGAAGAAGAAGAACACTTACTCGTACGTCTCCCCAGCGGAGATGCTGCAGTAAGGGCAATGCTTATCGAGCGTAATTTGCGTTTAGTGGTGTACATTGCTCGTAAGTTTGAAAATACAGGAATCAATATCGAAGACTTGGTTTCTATTGGAACGATTGGTTTAATTAAAGCTGTAAATACATTTGATCCGAGTAAGAAAATCAAATTAGCAACGTATGCATCGAGATGTATAGAAAATGAAATTTTAATGTATTTGCGTAGAAATAACAAAATTCGTTCCGAAGTTTCTTTTGATGAACCGCTTAATACAGACTGGGATGGAAATGAATTACTGCTGTCCGATATATTAGGAACAGAAAACGATACTATTTATCGTGATATTGAAGATCAAGTAGATAAAAAAATATTACGAACAGCACTAGAAAGCCTTTCTGATAGAGAACGTAAAATCATGGTATTGCGATTTGGTTTAAATGGTGAAGAAGAAAAAACGCAAAAAGATGTTGCGGATATGTTAGGAATTTCACAGTCTTATATTTCCCGTTTGGAAAAGCGAATTATTAAACGATTGCGCAAAGAATTCAACAAAATGGTTTGAAAATAACCGAATTCATCGGATTTTCTTCTTATGCCACAAGAGGATGACTACTGAAACAAATTAGTAAATTTACATTTTGTTCCTATGAATTATAAATTTCCCTCCAAAGGACATACTTAACATGATTTCATCCTGAGGAGGGACTTTTCTTGGCTCGAAACAAAGTAGAAATTTGTGGAGTAGATACATCCAAATTACCAGTCCTTAAAAATCAGGAAATGAGGGAACTGTTTCGCGAATACCAAGCTGGAGATATCGATTCCAGAGAGAAGCTTGTCAGTGGAAATCTTCGCTTGGTGTTGAGTGTGATACAGCGTTTCCATAACCGCGGGGAATGTGTGGATGATTTATTTCAAGTAGGCTGTATAGGGTTGATGAAAGCGATCGACAACTTTGATTTAGGTCAAAATGTGAAATTCTCTACATATGCAGTGCCAATGATTATTGGTGAAATTCGGCGTTATTTGCGGGATAACAATCCGATTCGTGTTTCTCGATCATTACGCGATATTGCCTATAAGGCTTTACAAATGAGGGACAACCTCACAAATCGTCATTCCAGAGAGCCTACTGTCAATGAGATATCCAAAGCTTTGGGTGTTCCAAAGGAAGATGTGGTTTTTGCATTGGATGCGATTCAAGATCCAGTTTCTTTGTTTGAACCTGTGTTTCAAGATGGTGGAGACCCAATCTATGTAATGGATCAAATCAGTGATGAAAAAGCAAAAGATATTCAATGGGTGGAAGAAATAGCTTTAAAAGAAGCACTTGCTCGATTGAATGATCGAGAAAAAATGATCTTATCTATGCGTTTTTTTGAAGGAAAGACACAAATGGAGGTAGCTGACGAAATTGGAATTTCTCAAGCACAAGTTTCTCGTTTGGAAAAGGCCGCCATTAATCAGATGCATCGCTACGTAACATAATGCCATAATTTAAAAAGAACTTATCGTTTATAACACGATAAGTTCTTTTTTTGTAAGTGTCGAGAAATAAGAATAGTATATAAATTAAATTATTTATTCTTCATTTACACCAGTTGCCTTATGGTTAGCCAATATACGATTTCAATTTAATCTTGTGTTTATCTACGGTTAGGTTATTTGCTTAATGATTTTTCAGTAAATTTTGTAGGCACCAACAAGAAGTCAAATCTGTTGCTCCTGTAATTGTTATGATAAAGTAAAAAAATTCACTTGGACACTGAGGTATCAAAGTGTACTATGATCTTCCTCGTCTGTAGTTAAAAAGAACAAATGGGACGCTCCGATCGCCTTACATCTGCGCATCTAAGAAAAATTATGCATCAAGCAAAAGAAAGAGTTATCGATTAAAAAGATCGGGCAGTTTTTACTGCTATTTTCAGATCACTTTCCATTAATCTATTTTCTTTGGTCAACGATAAGTTGGTGTGATCAATCGTAATTGTTTCAATATCATTCATGCCAAATTGATTGAGATTATTGATCAGAAAGGAAACAGCCATTTTTTGTGTCCCATCATATGCAGTGAAGCAAACTTCTTCTCGTGCATGTAAAATTACGACTTTTTTATCAGTTACAAGTCCTATGGGGCCGTTTGAGGTATAACGGTAAGTAGTGCCTGGACGATTTAAATAGTCAATATAGGTGTGAAGAACAGCTGGTACAGTGAAATTCCAAACCGGAAAGCTAAAGACCATTTTGTCTGCGTCTAGGAACTGATTTAAGTAATTTGTGGCTGTATCATAAGCATTTTGCTCAATCGGAAGTAAAGGAATGTCTTGTCTCTTTTTCACAATTCCGGTAAAAGCATCATTACCAAAGTAAGGCAAAGATACTTCGAACAAATTAAGCTCAACAATAGAATCATGGATATGAGATATTTTGTATTCAGAGAGAAATGCATTGTATAATTGGGTACTGATCGATTCGGTTTCTGGTCGATTATTGGCATTAACAAATAATGTTTTCATGGGATAAGCCCCTTTTATCTCAAATTAAGGTGAAATACTATTAGTTAATTACAGAGTTTACTCTTATAGAGTATACTCCGTTTATATTTATGTCAAGGAGGTTACAGGTATGAAGGAAGACAAAGACATAACAGATAAACTTCATGTTTCAGCTAGTAGATTGCTCCGAACTATATTTCGCACATCACATTATTTACATCGTCAGTTTGAATTACAATTGGTGGAGGACGGCTCACCATTACCATTGACTGGGCCAAGACTGCGGGTGTTAGTTGCAATTGCAGAAGCAGAGAAAATAAGAATTAGTGAATTAGCACCGAAATTAGGTATTCATCCAAGGACAGTGACTCAATATGTAGATGCATTAGAAAAAGAAAAATTTCTTGTTCGATCACCTGATCCAGAAGATCGACGTGCGACTTTACTACAAGCGACAGAGAAGTCCCAGCCTTATATAGATAAAATCAGATTATCAATGGATAGAGCCGCAGAAAAAGTTATCACAAATTTTCCAGCAAAACAGCGAAAACAACTGATGACGTTGTTATTTTCTTTGGTGGATAATGAAGATGAGCAGAAATCAATTTATCGTGAGTTAAAAAGTACTTTTGGCAATCAATAAGTTTAAAAATAACTCTTGTTCGTTATAATCTATTTTTTTATTAGAAAAAGCCATTTCAAATGTAGAGTATTCTAGTAAGCACAATTGATGAATGTAGTGAATTACATAGAAATGGGTTTTGAAGAAAAGGGATGATACGATGAAACTTTATCACTATGGAAATTACATCAATGGACGATGGATAAAAAATGAAGGACAAGAGCTAAAAGTAACAGATCCAGCTACAGGAGAGTTGGTTGGAACGGTTCCATTAGCGGGTTCTGTACATACAACAAAAGCAATCGAAGCTGCCTATCATGCTTTGAGTAAATGGAAAAAGGCAACTGCAGAGGAACGAGCTTCAACAATGCATCGACTGGTTGATCTCATGAATCAAAACAAACAAGAGCTGGCAAAATTAATTACAAGAGAAATGGGTCGTCCTTTCTCCGAATCACTTGGAGAAGTGGATTATGCTGCTTCTTTTTTGACATGGTTTGCGGAAGAAGGAAAGCGGATATATGGCAGAATTGTTCCTGGAAAATCGGAAAATCATCGAATTCAAGTGATCAAACAGCCTGTAGGTGTAGTAGCTGCGATTACACCTTGGAATTTTCCAGCTTCGATGATTACTCGTAAACTGGCTCCAGCACTGGCAGCCGGATGCACCTTTATTGTAAAACCAGCAGAACAAACCCCCTTGACTGCACTTCTCCTCGCTGAATTGTCAGAGAAAGCTGGTATTCCAAAAGGTGTTATCAATGTCGTTTGTGCTGATCCCATCGCATTTACTCATACAGTTATGGAAGACAGCCGAGTGCGAAAAGTATCATTTACTGGTTCGACGGAAGTGGGCAGAAAAATTATGGAGCAGAGTGCCAAACAAGTAAAGCGTATTTCTTTGGAATTAGGAGGACATGCTCCATTCATTGTCTGTGAGGATGCTGATATAAATAAAGCAGTAGATGCCTTGATTGCGAGTAAATTCCGAAACAGCGGACAAACATGTGTCTGTACCAACCGGGTTTATGTTCACGAATCCATCTATGAAAAATTTATACAGCATGTAAAGAGAAAAGTAGATAAATTAGCAGTAGGTAATGGTTTTGACTCCAAAACGAATATAGGTCCTTTGATTGATCGCGATGGCTATGAAAAAGTAGCAAATCAAGTAAAAGATGCTTTTCAAAAAGGAGCCAAGTGTCTTGTAGGAGGAAAAGGGATTGTTAATGAAGAAAAGCAAACATATTTTTTTCAACCTACATTATTAATTGATATGAATGAAGAAATGAATATGATGAAAGAAGAAACATTTGGACCAATTGCTCCGATTCAAAAATTTAAGGAGTATTCAGAAGCAATTGAACTAGCAAACAATAGTCCTTTTGGATTAGCAGCATATCTCTTTACAGAAAATATAAGTAGAGGCTATCGATTAGCAGAAGAATTAGAGTATGGGATTGTTGGCTGGAACGATGGTGTACCGTCTACTGCTCAAGCGCCATTTGGAGGAATAAAGCAGAGCGGTCTAGGAAGAGAAGGAGCAACCGAAGGCATAGAAGAATATTTGATAACAAAATATGTATCTTTAAAATTATAATTCAATCATTTTAATATGGAGTCATGGAGTTGTCTTATCTCCATCGATTTGAATAAGTATCCAGCTTGTGAGCCGGATGAAATTTTTTCTTAGTATGTTTTCCTTCTTGCTATTAAATGATGGATATGCTTACTTGTATTTGTAATATAATTATTCTGCATAGCCCATCTTGGCATAGTGAGGATCCTAGCATGGCTAAACTCAAACTTCATCCAGTCAATGAGCTCACTTGGGATATTTCCTGTCATGTTCCAGCTGTCGCTGGTAATGAAGATACAGCAGTTTCAATGATTGTCGGACAGCAGATTCAGTATGCTGAGCTCGAGGGACACTATTTTATTGGGGTATCACCTATTGGTGTTTCTGTACATTATTATCGTTCGGATTCAGAGCCTGTAGAGATCCGTACTGTGGCTGCTGGAAGGAGAATCCTAAAAGAAGAGATGGTTTATGATGGCAGCAAGCTAATTTGCACAATCAAGCAGAAGAAACTTCTGGAAGAATGATTATTGCGTTGAGAATACTTTTCCTTCGTAACGGATATCCGTTGAAAATTATTTAAAAATGCAGTTTATCATTCGTCTTGTCTGGGGAGGAGATAATTACTTCCCCAGACCCAAATAAAATTTAAATATCTAACTTTGCTTGACGAAGTGTCAAACGAGATGTGATGTATTTTTTTACATGGATTGGGCTATATGGGGATCTTTTTTTAGAAATCTCCTTGAGCAAAATACGATACAAAAAATCCCAAGCGAAGATATACTAGTGTGAGGCTGTATGTCGAGGTAATTTGGATTAAAAAGTTATCTGGAGTCCAATAATAGAGTTTTATCTTATTAGAGCCTGTTGCATTATTCATCTCAAAAGCGCAGATGTGTGTGGGTGGAGCGTCCTTTGTGTTTTTTTAACAACAATTGCTGCAAACATACACATCGAGCGACTTTAACCTGTGTTCAAATTTTATGCAACAGACTCTTATTAAAATCATATCAAACAACCATAAATTAGCTAATAGAGCAAAATTATGTGTTTTGCATATCTTGATCAAAAAAACTTCTCGTGGTCAAATATCTTGCTTCTTCATATATATATCATAACCTTGTTTCTAATGGAGTGGCAGATATGATGAAAATATCAGAGTTGCAAGCAAAAGATGTTGTGAATATTGCCGATGGAAAGAAATTAGGGCAAATACAAGACCTTGAACTGGATTTAAAACATGGAAAGATTCAAGCGATAGTTGTTCCTACAGAACAAAAATTATTTAGCTGGCTTTCCAGTGGGCAGGAAATCGTCATCCCGTGGCATCAAATTGTAAAGATTGGATCGGATGTCATATTGGTTCGTTTGGGAAACAGATACCAAGAAATGGAATCCTATACACAAAAATAACAAGATTCCTTAATAGGAATCTCTTTTTTATTTTGGTGTAAACACTTTTGAAATGATAAGATAAAGGTTAGGAGGCTATCTGCATGGAACCATTTGTATTATATAGTAAAAATCATCCCTATTTACATATAGCATCTTGGGAAGCACAATTTCCACATCTTGTAGTAGGGATGAGTGTTCGAACAGAACAGAATCGAAATTATGCGCTGCATGTTGAAGATAATCCGAAGCATGTTATTCAAAACCGTAAAGCATTAGCGCATTCTTTATCATTCCCTTTTGAAAGCTGGACTTGTGGAGAACAAGTACACAATGACGATATACAAGTAGTTGATAGTGTCGGTCGTGGCAGAGGGAGAGAGGCACGAGATTCTGCGTATCCTGATACAGATGGATTGATAACTAAGGTATCTGATGTTTTACTGACATCTTTTTATGCAGATTGTGTACCTCTTCTGTTCTATAGTCCTGATAGCGATATCATAGGAGTAGCACATGCTGGTTGGAAAGGCACAGTGAAAAATATTGGTGCGAGCATGATAAAGAAAATGCAATTGTTAGGAGCGGATAAAAAGCAAATAATGGTAGCAATTGGTCCTTCAATTTGTTCAAGTTGTTATGAAGTTGATGAACGTGTTGTGCAACCGCTTCAACAGGTATTGCCGAATGCGCTTGAATCGAATATCATTACACCTACAACAGATCGCCATTATCAATTGGATTTAAAATTGGCAAATAGGCAATTAATATTAGAGTCAGGTCTAGAAATAAACCAAATTTTGGTAAGTTCGCGGTGTACACAATGTGAAGATACTTTGTTTTTTTCTCACCGTAGAGAAGGAACAAAAGCAGGTAGAATGGTTGCTTTCATTGGGAAAAGAAGGAGTAATTCAAATGGTTAATTATGCTGAAGGGATCACAGCAGTACAAAGACGTATCGAGCAAGCTTGTTCCCGTGTAGGCAGAAATCCAAAAGAAGTACAAGTGATTGCTGTAACCAAGTATGTTGACACAGAAACAACTAAATTAGTGATGGATGCCGGTTGTCTTCAGATCGGAGAGAGTCGTGTACAAAACGCCGTTCCAAAATGGAAACTGCTTGGAAGTCGTGGGACGTGGCATTTTATCGGTCATTTACAAAAAAATAAAGCAAAAGATATAGTAGGACGGTTTGAGTATCTTCATGCATTGGACAGTCTGCAATTAGCTACAGAGCTAGACAAACGCTGTGCCGCGCAAAATACATCAATTAAGTGTTTTATACAAGTAAATGTGTCAGGTGAAAAAACAAAATTTGGAATTTCTCCTGTCGAATTAAATGATTTTGCCATGTCAATGGCGAATTTCTCTCATATTGAGCTTGTGGGTCTGATGACAATGGCGCCAAATACTCCTCATCATGAAGAAATTAGACCTGTTTTTCGGGAGTTAAGACATTTACAAAAAGAGTTGCAGAGCCAAAAAATTGCTGTTCCACACTTATCGATGGGCATGTCACAAGATTTTGAGATTGCAGTCGAAGAAGGCGCGACTTCTGTTCGGCTTGGTTCGATATTAGTAGGGAAACCTAGTTGAATTTTAGTCTTTTTCTACAATATTCGCTAAAGTGAGGGACAAGCTCCTAATTCCCATTAGGGAGGAGAGGAAAGTGATAGTTATGGGACGCTTTATGAATTTTTTCGGAATGAACGATGATGATGAACAATTCGAAGAGGTTGATTTGGAAAGAGAACCTGGGACGACTTCAAAAGGAAAGAGTAATATTGTGTCTTTACATACACAAAAAAACATCCGTTTAATTTTAATTGAGCCTAGAGTGTTTGAAGAAACACAAGAAATCGCTGACAATCTAAAAAGCCATCGTCCAGTTGTGGTGAATTTGCATCGTGTAAGACGTGATCAGGCTAAACGTGTCATCGATTTTCTCAGTGGCACTGTCTACGCTTTAGGTGGTTCTATCCAACGTGTAGGAGATCATATTTTTATCTGCACTCCAGCAAATGTGGATGTACAAGGAACCATTACTGAAATTATGAATGATGATACTTTTTAAAAAGAATTGAGGTGACTTAAGCCATGAGCATTCTTTCTATCGTACCTAATATTATTGGATGGGTGTTTTATATCTACCAGATTGTACTGTTTATTTACATCCTAATGTCTTGGGTCCCTCAAGCCAAAGATTCTCCAATCGGTATGCTGATTGAAAAAATAGTAGAACCGTATCTCAGTATTTTTCGTCGGTTTATTCCACCTATCGGTATGATTGACTTTTCTCCGATAGTAGCATTTATCGCCCTTCAATTAGTAAAGGTTGGAGTTTTGACGATTTGGTATTGGATCTTTTCTCTTATTTAGGAGCACATCATGAAAGACAGTCAACTATTACTTCATTTTCGTAAAGAGGAACATGCCTTTGTAGAACGATGTCTGGATTGGATCTATCAGTCTTCGAGAAAACAAAAAGAAATTGTTACACCTTTTTTAGATCCTAGAGAGCAGTATATTTTGGATACGCTTGTTAGACGAGAGAATGAAGATATCCGAATGGAAATAAACGGCGGGTATGCAGAAGCGGAAAGATGTCGCATTTTGTTATCCCCAGCCTATATTTTGCCAGAAGAACAATCTTTTTCCTTATTGTATTTGCGTTTGACTAGTGAATTGGCACTCGAGCATCGAGAAATTCTTGGTTCCCTTTTAAGCTTAGGAATACAGCGCTTTATGCTAGGTGATATCTTGCCTCATCAGACCGGAGCTGACATTATCTTAGCAAGAGAATTAAAAGATTATATGCTCGGAAGCTTGACAAAAGTCGGAAGAAAGGGGATCATCATTTCGGAGATTGTTCGTGATGAATTAAAAATCGAAAATCAAACAGAGTTGAATCACCATGCTATCGTTTCCTCTTTACGGTTGGATGCTGTTATTTCCGCAATATGCAGATTATCAAGATCCAAATCGACGGAATTAGTCAGGCTCGGCAAATGCAAGGTAAATTGGCAAAAGATAGACAGAGGCGACTATACCGTTTCAACTGGAGATGTTATTTCTGTCCGAGGATATGGTAGAATTCGTTTGTTAGAAGTGAGAGAAGCCACTAAGAAAGGCAAACTCCCCATAAGGTATCTACGCAATCTCTAGCTTTTTCCAGATATTTCTACGTCGCTTGCTGGCAAATAAGCAGGATATCTGTTAATATTGTCGAATAGGGAAGGCATGCGATAGACCATACAGGAGGTATGAAATATTTGTAACGCCAACATATATTCACAACCATCTACTGCAAAAGATCGATTTGGTGGTTATGATAATAGGGTTAAGTTTAATCTTTTTTTGGGATAAGATAATGCTAGTGATAAAAAGAAGTATTCTTTCTCAGAATGAGGTAAGCGATCCTGAATAGGGGAGTAATTGGCGTTATAGCATTGATCGTCCAAGTGGTGGCTACCATCTGTCTGATGATCGGGACTAATTAAGAGAGCATGCAGTTAATTTGGAGGTGCATTCATGCTAACGACGACTGAGATACACAGCAAAGAGTTTAAACGCTCTTTTCGTGGTTATGATGTCGATGAGGTTAATGATTTCTTAGATCAAATTATTCGTGATTATGATTTGATTATTAGGGAAAAAATGGAATTGGAACAACAAGTAGAGGAACTACAAGCTGAACTAGAGAGAGTGATGGAAGGCGAGTCCATGTACGCTAGTTCACAACAGCAGCCTCCTGTTCAAGAAGTTCCAGTACAACAAACCCCGTCTCGCTTTGCTGCTGATAATTCGATGCAGGCTTTACAACCAACAGCGGCCGCGCTTACCTCGATGGAACAAAGCATCCATAAGTCGATTCGAGTTGCACAAGAAGTGGCTGACGAAGTGCGCTTAAATGCAAAAAAAGAAGCAGAACTCATTGTGCAAGAAGCAGAGAAAAATGCAGATCGAATCATCAACGAAGCTCTTACCAAGGCTCGTGCAATTCATACCGAATTGCTTGACTTGAAGCAAAAAGCGACAATTTATCGTACTCGTTTCCGTACATTAGTACAGTCACATTTGGATATATTGGACAACTCTGACTGGGGTTCACTAGAAGAAATTGAAGAAGGATTAGACCAGCACGACAAACAGTTAGAACAATTATCCGAAGTAGATGATCACCAAGATTATATGATTGATAATACTTTACCAACTATACAACATGATTTTGATGATGAAGATTCACTTGTAATGGATGAAGTTGCAGTGTCTTATATGGAAGAGGAAGAGGAACCCCGTCGCGAGTTACGTAGAACTTCTCGTAAATTAAAGAAAAAAGCAATGTTCTAGTCTGGTATTCTATTAATCAATGAGTCATAATTATTGATACAATAGTGATGATAGGGAGAGTAGATGGAATCGCACCTCATTTAGCGAGCTGGGGAAGGTGGAAGCCCAGTTGAGGAATTCTTTCGAAGATCACCCTGGAACTGTTCATCTGAAACCAATTAAGATGAACCGTATAGCCCTCGTTACGGGTATTTAAGGGTGTTCATAGAATAAAAGCTGATATCCAGCTTCCTCTTGTTCATCGAAAAATGGGTGGTACCACGAGCCTTCTCGTCCTATTGGATAGAGAGGCTTTTTTATTTTATTGTAAAGGATTGGGATTATGGCCGATTATAGTAAAACCTTACGCTTGCCAAAAACAGATTTCCCAATGAGAGGAAATTTACCGAATAAAGAACCAGAACGTCAAAAGCGCTGGAAAGAAGAAAATATATATCAGCAAGTGCTTCAAAAAAGAAAAGGCGCACCGAAATTCATTTTGCATGATGGACCACCGTATGCAAATGGAGACCTTCATATTGGTCACGCACTGAATAAGATTTTGAAAGATTTTATTGTTCGTTATCATTCGCTCGCAGGTTTTGATGCTCCATATATACCTGGCTGGGATACACATGGTCTTCCAATCGAACATGCAATTGTTACGAAGAAAAAAGTTGATCGCCGATCCATTGATATTCCTACTTTTCGTGAATTATGCAAAGAATATGCACTATCTTTTGTGGAACGACAAAAGGAGCAGTTTGAACGACTTGGCGTTCGTGGGGATTGGCAAAATCCCTATATCACATTGAAACCGGAATACGAAGCAGAGCAAATTCGCCTCTTTGGAGATATGGTTGAAAAAGGACATATTTATCGGGGCTTAAAAGCGATATACTGGTCTCCATCTTCTGAATCGGCACTGGCTGAAGCAGAGATTGAATATTACGACAAGCGGTCTGCTTCTATTTATGTTGCGTTTCCAGTGGTCGAAAACAAAGGGGTGTTGCCAGAAGGCAGTGAAGTTGTTATTTGGACAACTACTCCTTGGACAATTCCAGCTAACTTAGGAATAGCTATTAATGAAAACTTTTCTTATAGCCTTGTAGAAACCAGTGATCGCAAGGTAGTACTTGCCACGGATTTAGTACCTTCTGTCATGAAAACCATTGGGGTAGACGATTACCATGTGACAGCAAGCTGGAAAGGAAAAGAATTAGCAGGAGTCATCTGCCGTCATCCGTTCTACGATCGAAAAAGCCCAGTCATTTTTGGTGATCATGTCACCTTGGATGCAGGTACAGGTTGTGTACATACCGCACCTGGACATGGGGAAGAGGATTTTTGGGTAGGTCAAAAGTATAATCTTGGAGTGCTTTCACCTGTTGATGAAAAAGGAAGATTTACCGATCAAGCACCTGGGTTTGAAGGGATTTTTTATGATGATGGAAACAAAAAAGTTACTGAAAAATTAGAAGAAGTTGGCGCGTTATTGAAATTGACCTTTATTCAACATTCTTACCCGCATGATTGGAGAACAAAAAAACCGATCATTTATCGAGCAACAGAACAATGGTTTGCTTCCATTGATAGATTTCGTGCCGAGATGTTAGAGCAAATCAAGCAAGTAAAATGGACTCCGAATTGGGGAGAAGTACGACTTTCCAATATGATAGCTGATCGTGGAGATTGGTGTATTTCCCGTCAACGTGTTTGGGGTGTACCATTACCAATTTTTTATTGTACATCTTGTAACCATGCACATATTAATCCAGAAACCATCGAATTCATTGCTGATTTATTTGCACGTGAAGGTTCAAACAGCTGGTATAAAAAAGAGGTCTCAGAACTAATGCCAGCAAATCAAACATGTTCCGAATGTGGAGGAGAAGACTTCAAAACAGAAACAGATACAATGGATGTATGGTTTGACTCTGGAAGCAGTCATCGTGCGGTTCTAAAAAACCGTCCTGAAACCGTATGGCCAGCTGACCTATATCTGGAAGGATCAGACCAGTATCGCGGATGGTTTAATTCTTCGTTATCAACTGCAGTTGCAACAACAGGTAAAGCACCATACAAAGCAGTTTTGAGTCATGGATTTACTTTGGATGGAGAAGGACGGAAGATGTCCAAGTCCTTAGGTAATACGGTTGATCCTGCGAAAGTCATCAAGCAGTATGGGGCAGATATTTTACGACTTTGGGTTGCATCTTCTGATTACCAAGCAGATTTCCGAGTATCTGACGAAATTTTAAAACAAATAGCTGAGGTCTATCGTAAATTGCGGAATACATTCCGTTTCTTGTTAGGCAACTTAGCAGATTTTGAGCCAAGTCAGCATCTAGTTCCATTTGCTCAAATGGATGAATTGGAGCGTTTTGTCTTAATCAAACTGCAGCATTTGGTTGAGCGAGTTACGAAGGGTTATAAAAACTATGAGTTTAACCATGTTTATTCTCAAATACATCAATTTTGCACTGTATTTCTATCCCAATTTTATTTGGATGTGCGCAAAGATCGTTTGTATGTTGAGTCTCCTGATTCTGTTTCGCGAAGAGGAACCCAGACAGTTCTTTATGAGTTGTTAGTGACTCTTGACAGATTGTTAGCACCGATTCTTCCACATACAACCGATGAAGTATGGGAGCATGTTCCTGGTGAGAAAGAATCAAGTGTACAATTGACTGATTTCCCAGTAGCAAATAAAGAACTCGTCGATGAGTCTTTGGAACACAAATGGAATCAGTTCTTAGATCTACGTGATATTGTCTTAAAATCATTAGAAGAAGCTCGTGCCGCTAAAGTGATTGGTAACTCATTGGGTGCTAAAGTAATAATTACTCCAGGATTTGAAGCAGCTGCTTTATTAAATCAAATATCACAGTTAAAAGATATGTTTATCGTTTCTGATGTAGAAATCCAGCCGGTATCTGGAGATGTAGAGCAAGTATTAGTGGAAATTCAGCCTGCTACAGGTGAAAAATGCGAACGTTGTTGGGTTATCTCACCAACAGTTGGCGAAAATCAACATCATCCAACACTCTGTGATAGATGTGCACCAATAGTGGAAGAGAACTTCGCAGATTTAGAAGTGTAATTATCACAAAAATAATAAAAAGGAAAGAGTTGCTGATATAGCAACTCTTTCCTTTTATAATATAATAGCCTTATTATCCAATAAAGGAGATGATCATGGTGATAAAAACCGTTTCCATTTTCAAAAATGTGAAAAATGTTGAACTTTTCGAACAATTTTATACGAAAGTGATTTTTCCTCGACTTCATAAATTTCCTGGAGTTCTTCATACTGATGTGACAAGAATCGTTCCGCTTAGTGAGGAAAAAGTGTCAGATGAGTTGAAAGCAGTCGAATTTATTTTAGAAACTTACTTTGAGTCTTACGAAGTATTGGAATCCATTTTTACAACAGCGGATGGACATGCCTTGATGCAAATAATTGAAGATAATTCACCAGGTGAAATGAATTCGTTTGTGGGGAGTAAAAAAACATTTCAAGCTGATTGGTATAAAGAAGGGGAGAAGAATACAAATATTGATCAAAAGTACCTAGAAACTTTTTAAAAAGTAGGTAAAAATGTGAAGTGGTCTGTTTCTCGATTTTTCACAGATATCAAAATAACATAATACAATAATTTATCTTTATTTACATACTATTCTCTTTCATTTTTTAGTGCATTTTATAACTCTGACCCCTTTAGACCATTATTAAGAATTTCGACTCATAGTTGTAACATGAATGATCGTGATAATGGTTATAAAATAATACAAAGATTTTTCCTTCTTAGATGAAAGTTTAAAAAGCCGATAAAGTGTATCGCTATTGCGCGATCCATTCCATTTTATCGGCTTTTTTCATGCTTGTGTAAACTAGGTTGGATTATATTAAAATAACATTATTTTTGTTTGGCACTTCTAGCATTCAAAGCAGCTAGAAGTGCTTGGGTTGTCAACTAGGAAACAGTGACAATATTGCCTCGTCTCCTAATATTTCCCAAAACATCCTCTGGGAGAAAGTTCGTAAAATCAAACATCCTGAATTCAGAGAAACTGTTATTTTTTCTAGTTATAAAGTTTGGATTCGAGACACTTCCAGACATATCCTCATGAGGAACTGAGAATCCATATTCATTTTTCATGTGGATTTTACGATCGCCACACTCCAGGGTAAGTTCTGAAGGCCCCTCTGCGTGATAGAACTTCCCATCTCGGTTAATTCGGTCACTAATCAGCGTAACCTTCACAAAGAATCCACCAGTAGTATGAAGGTAGTAAGGCTTCATGATTTCTCCACAGAGTTTGTTCCATTCTGACTTAAATATTATATCACCAAATGTACAGAACGAAACGAAATCGGCAATAATGTTTTGCTGCTTATCATTCAAACGGGGAGTATAGATGAGTATTTGATAGGAAAATGCGGTAATATTCATGTCGGCTGTACAAATTGGATAGTATATATGTGAGAAACTTTAATACGTATATTAACTATTACTTACTAACTTTTACAGTATATTGTTTTAACTGTAAAATAATTATAGGTGTATCGGAAGGGAGAAACAGATGAATATTCGCAAAGGAACAATGGATGACCTAACAAAAATTGTAGAAATGTACATTATTGCTAGACGAGATCTAGAAGAAAATGACATTTATCAATGGGACCACAATGATCCAAGTATTCAGATGATCCAAGAAGATATCAAAGCAGGGAATCTCTATGTTGCTGTGAATGAAGAAAATGACATACTGGGTTCTATTGTGTTAGATGAAGAAAAAGAACCAGAACATAAAGATGTAGATTGGGCAGTGGAAGATGGGCAAGCGCTATATTTACACCGCTTAGTTGTGCACTTAGATTTTCAAGGAGAAGGTACTGGGAAAGAATTGATGGTATTCGCTGATGAATATGCCAAAAAACATGGCTATACATCCATTCGTTTAGATGCATACGAAGAAAATGAAGTTGCACGTGGGCTTTATGAAAATTTTGGCTATCAAGAGATGGGTAAAGTTTATTTTCCACGCCGTGATGTTCCTTTTTACAGCTATGAAAAAGAGATTCGATAATCTAAGTAGATTGGTTGATCGCTTTGCTGTATTAACGTTATAATGTGATAGAAAACATTCCTATCACAGAAAGAGATACCATGCGACACATTACCGAAGTCGGTGTGGCATACTATGCTGGTGCTACAGATGAGTTGAAGGTCATTACTTCTAATAACTTTGACTTTGAAGCAACTGGCAAGGGATATGTGACAGTCATGGTTCCTGATGATGATCTTTCGAAGGTGATTGAGCTCAGCTCTGCTACTGGGATTACGCGTGTAGAGATTCATGGAAATGCACTTAGCATTTTTCGTGGGAAAAATGAAGAGACTCATATAATCATCGTAGGAACTAAGCGCTCTTATCAGCTTCTTCCTAATCTGTAAAGATCTGATCAGAAAGAAATAAAAATAGGAATAATGGAACCCTGTCCACTAGTGTTGTGGGCAGGGTTCGCTGCTTTTTCCGTGCTTTTCAAAATACTCCTTTTCCAGTAAAATCGTAACTAGTTGTCCCAACCACTATAGAGAGAGAGTTATGGCTGAGAGCCGAACATCATCCGTCAAGTTGTGGACGCGCGAGTATAAATTTATGCTCCTGATCAACTTTGCTCTTATAGGGGCATTCTATTTGATCGCACCGATTATTCCAGCATTTGCTCGACACACACATGCTGTGGGACAGGCGAATCTCGCTGTTGGTATTTTCATCATTCCAACTCTTATTTTCCGTCCGATTTCTGGTTTTCTCTGTGATCGGTATGGTTATAAGTTGATCGGATTGACAGCAATTGGTCTGATGGTCATTTCCTTTATCGGATATGCCAATGTACATACAGGTGATCAACTTGTATTTTGGCGTATTATCCACGGAATTTCATATGGAATGGCAATTCCTCCTGTTGACGGTTATTGCACACGAATTATTCCAGTAGCAAGATCTGCAGAGGGTTACGGATATTTTGGTGCATCTGGAAATCTCGGTATGACTGTGATTTCCAGTACCAGTCTGTATCTTGCAGATAAGGGTTATTTTCTACTGGTGTTCTTTGTTGGAATTGGATTGACAACATTGGCATGTATCTTGTTTTATCTAGTCAGAAGTGCAGATGTTGTTATTTCAAGTACTGGGGAAGACATTTCTAAGCAGTTTGTTGGACAAATGTCCATTGCAAATGTACTGAGGACAATGAGTCCATTTGCAGCAATTATGATGTTTGTCACCATCTATAATGCTGCTGTGACCACTTATATTCAGCCATATACAGAAGAAATGGGATATAAGAATCATGCATGGAAATTTGTACTTGTAAGTTCTCTCGTTATTCTGTTTAATCGACCGCTTGTTGGACGAAAAGCAGATCGTTATGGGAGGATGCCATTTGTTTACATATCGTTTGGCTGTTTTGCCATCGGGGTAATGTGTCTGTGTTTTGGACAAGGACTTGTCTTTTTTTACCTTGCTGCGATTGCCAACGGACTTGCGATGAGTTGTCTTACTCCATGTGTGCTTTCTTTGGCAATCCAATTTATTCCTATCAGTCGAAGAGCACTGGCTACTGGAATTTATTACACCATTTACGATTTTGGAGCATGTCTGTCAGCGTTTGGCGGGGTGATGGGCGAACGATGGAGCTACCACTATGTGTGGCTTTATCTTTCCCCTTGTCTTATCCTTGCCTTTGCTCTTGCATGGAAAAATATGAAAAAAAATCCACTACAGCTCCTTGAAACAAAGCAATTGCAGCTGGTGAAAAAATAAGGTGCGTAATGTAGCCGTTGGGCAAGTAAATTCTTGTTCAATGGCTACAACTATTTGGAAGTACTTTTTTTGTTTTTGGAAATGCTAACAAAAAAAGTGTGGAGGCGTATGATGAACGAACAACAATTGGCAACGTTAAAACAAAAGTTAATCGAAGAAAAACAAGATTTCGAGCAGCATTTAACGGAAAATCATGAGTATGGATTGGAGTTTGGAATGAATGATTCGATAGGTGAACTTTCTGGATATGATAATCATCCAGGAGATATCGGATCTGAGCTTTTCGAACGCGGAAAAGATTTAGCACTTCAAGACTCAGACCAGCACCATATGGAAGCGGTGGAAAGTGCTTTAGCTCGGATAGAATCTGGCGAATATGGAAAATGCGAAGTTTGCCATCAAGAGATACCGTATGATCGATTAGAGGCGATTCCTTGGACAACTACATGTAAAGAACATCATTCTACAAGACAAATAACTGGTCGTCGTCCGATTGAAGAAGAGGTGTTGGCAAATTCCGCTACTCACAGCTACAAAGATGATGAAGATTATAATGCCTATGATGGTGAAGATGCTTGGCAAGATGTAGAGCGTTATGGTACATCCAATTCTCCTGACTATTTTGCTGATGGAACTTCTTACGATGAACTGACAGAGGATAATGATGAAGCAGAAGGCTATGTTGATCTGATTGAAGGATTTGCTATTACTGATATTACTGGACATAGTGAAGGAATGCCGGAAATTGTTCACAATGAAGCTTATTATCGCAAAGAGAGAGAATTAAACATGGAGGAATAGAAAACAGCAATAGAGTAAATCAACATCGAAGCAACTTTTGGTTGCTTCGATACTGTTCATTTCAGTAGCTGTATAGCATCAAGGTGTAACGGTTTTGGCATCGTTTTGATGTGTAGCTTGTAAAATATCATTTTTTGAAAATAGCAGTAAAGAAAAAGCAAAACATAAGACTGCAAACAAACTGACAGAGAGAAACCCATAAACATTCGCATATAAAATACCAGCTACGAATGATCCGATAGTGGAACCCAAATACATTGTTGCGTTTCCAAGTGAGGAGATTGTCCCCCGTGAGGTAGAAGAAAGAGTTTGTAATAAGCTCATCATAATTGGGAACACCATTCCAAAAACGAAATAAATAAAGAAGTAGACTCCAGTAACAACAACGAGATTTGATATAAATGGGAGAATAATAAAGAGGCAAATAAGCAGCATTAGTCCAAAGAGAAAGGAAATTTTAATGCCGATTTTTTGAACCCAGTTACCGCTAAATAAACTGCTGATTGTATTCCCTAAGCCAAGAAATAACATTACTGTTCCAATGCTTGCAACATTTAAATCAAATTTATCAGTAAACCATGTTCCCATAAAGGAAAAAGCTGCAAAATTGCCAAGTTGAAAGAGAAAGTACGCTAGAAAAACGATTTTTGCATTAGTTCCACTTAGGAGAGTGCGGTATCGTTTGAAAATAGATAGATTTCCTTTTGACACCGAAGTAACTGGAATGGATGGCAATAAGCCAATAATGAAGATTACCATTAAAAAAGCACAAGCTCCAATGGCAATAAAGGGAGTAGCCCAGCCATAGGTGGCGAGAAAACTGCCAATAGGTACTCCAAGCATTTGCGAAACAGCTAGTCCTGCTGAAGCAATGCCCATTGCTTTTAAAACTATTTTTGCTGGAACTAATTGCGGAATGGAAGCCCAGACTTGTGGTGAAACAAAAGCACCACTTACTCCTGCTAAAAAGCGAAAGAGCAGCATAGACCAAAAGTTAGAAGCAAATCCACATAATAGGGTGAATAGTCCGAAACTAATCATACCTAGAACCATCACTTTTTTTCGGTTCCATCCATCGGACAGAGGCCCTGCAAAAAGGGCGAACAATGCGTATCCAAGCGCGAAGGAAGTAACGATCCAACCCGACTGTTCAACCGAAATTTGAAATGCATTGCGCAATGTTGGTAATAGTGGGGATACAAGAAAAATGTCTGTTCCGATAATAAACATCATAAAGAAAAATATACTCACAATCTTCCACAAGGTCATGGCCTCCTTTATTTTCTTAGTTCGTAAATAATCGAACAATAGAAATATATCACGACCTATGATATAGTTCAACTATTGAATAAAAAATTTTTTCGGTGGTGAAATATATTGAGAACACTTTATCAACCGAAGCGTGATGAGATTAATTTAGCGACTGTTCTCCATGCTCTAAGCGATGAAATAAGACTTAATATCATCAAAAGTTTAGCTGAGAAAGGTGAACAATATTGTAATGCACTCGAAATTCAGGCTCCAAAATCGACACTTTCTCATCACTACAAAGTATTGCGAGAATCAGGAGTTACTCATACAAGATTAGAAGGGACACAACGATTTGTTTCTTTACGGTATGATGATTTGAATGCGCGTTTTCCGGGTCTATTATCTGTCATTTTACAAGAACTCGGATTAGAACAGAAAGCAGGAAATGATCCATTTTCAAGTGGAAATGGCAAGGGTTGAGAAATGTGATGGGAAGATGAGTCATATATCATTTTCTTCCCCTGCATCCTTGTGCTACAATCGGAAAAGAAGAACAGGAACGGGGGAATTTTGTGTATCTTTTTTTTCTGATCTCCATTTTCGTCATAGCATTAGATCAATGGAGTAAATGGTTGATTGTACATAATATGGAGTTGTATCAATCCATTGCAGTAATTAATGATTTTTTTTGGATTACTTCACATCGAAACCGTGGAGCCGCATTTGGAATTCTTCAAAACCAGCAATGGTTGTTTATTTTAGTTACAAGCTGTGTGGTGGTTGCGATTATTGTCTTCCTATTGAAAATGAAGAAGGAGAATTTCTTAACAAAATTAGGGCTGTCTTTGGTGTTAGGCGGAGCAGTTGGTAATTTTATCGATCGTATTCGCAGTGGAGAAGTCGTAGATTTTTTTCATTTTCAATTCGGAAGTTATCAGTTTCCTATTTTTAATGTTGCCGATTCAGCGATTTGTGTAGGCGTAGTTTTATTTCTTGTTGCCACTATTATGGATTCCAAAAAAGAACAGTACGATACATCAGTAGGAGATGCATAATGCAATTACATTGTATTACGGTTGATGAAGATCTAGCAGGAGAGCGATTGGATAAAGCAGTTGCAAGCCTTAATTCCGAATGGTCGAGAGTTAGAGTTCAGGAATGGATTGCTGCCGATCGCGTAGTAGTCAATGGAAAAATGAAAAAAGAGAGTTATCGATTGAAATTAGGGGAAAAGATTGAAATTGATATTCCCGAAATAGAAGAGCTCGATATTTTACCTGAAGATATATCTTTGGATATCTGTTATGAGGACAGTGATGTACTCGTTTTAAACAAACCTCGCGGGATGGTAGTCCATCCAGCTCCGGGACATTCCACTGGTACCTTAGTAAATGCATTGCTGTTTCACTGCAAAGATGATTTATCTGGTATTGGCGGAGTAGCCCGCCCTGGGATCGTTCATCGTATTGATAAGGATACATCTGGTTTGTTAATGATTGCGAAAAATGATTTATCTCATCATTCTTTAGTAGAACAGTTGAAAGAACATAGTATTTCTAGGGAATACTTAGCTGTTGTTCACGGTAATATTCCCCATGATCGCGGTATGATTGATGCACCTATTGGTCGGGATCCAAAAGATCGAAAGAAGATGGCTGTAGAACACAAACATGGGAAACAGGCAGTAACTCATTTTACCGTTTTGGAACGATTGAAGAATAATGCTACATTGGTAAAATGCGTATTGGAAACGGGGCGAACACATCAAATTCGTGTTCATATGAAGTCTATCGGACATCCGCTTATTGGAGATCCGCTTTATGGACTGACAAAGAATAATTATGGATTTGAAGGGCAGGCTCTTCATGCAGCACTTTTAGGTTTTACACATCCGCGAACAAAAAAACGTATAGAATTAAAAGCTGACCCGCCGATTTCTTTTTTGAATTTAGTGAAGAAATTGCGGGAAAAAAATCCCTAGTTACCTAGGGATTTTTTATATTTTCTTTCGCTAAATATGTTCTATTTTCTCCTATATATCTGCCGCATTCTGCAAATTGGTTGCCTAAAATACTTTTGACGATAAGTTTTCCCTCATCTGTCTCAACGATTTTTCTAAGATCTTCAATTGTTTCATAGTGCGTTTCAATGATAAATTGAATATCCTCCATACCTGGCGGATTTTTTCTTGTACTGTCAATCAGATTGGTAATTTTCATTTTTACTACACCTGGAAAAGTGATCATCTTTGGGAATATATTTTCCATATAGTATTTCTCAAATTTCTTCGAATCTGAAATATTTTTATAAATGCCTACTGTTTTGTACATCCTGTTTCTCTCCTCTGCTGCATAGGAGCAATTCCTACTCTGTCATGATTGCTACAACACGACTCCAACCCGCGCTTGCATTAGCAATGCTGATGGGAAATGCACAAATGGTAAAACCATATGGTTTTGGTAGTTGGTCTAGATTGCACAACTTTTCAATTTGAAGATATTCCTTCTCCCTGCCAAGGAGATGGGATTCCCAAAATTGTGTTTTGCCTTGCTTGGCGTCTTGGGCCATGACATCGAATGGTCTGTCTAGTCCCCATGCATCGATGCCAATAAGCCGAATGCCTTTATCTACAAGATATTCTGTAGCAGACCTTTCTAATCCTGCATGTTTTAAATCGTAATTTGGAGAATTGAAATGTTTTGATGCTCCTGTATAAATAAGAACAATGTCGTACGGTTCAAGTTCATAATCAATTCTCTTCAATTCTTCTGTGACATCAGTCTCAGCAATTCCTTCCCCTGCAGATTTATGTGTCATATCCAATAAAACGCCATTTCCAAAACACCAGCGCAAAGGTACTTGATCGATGGTTCTTGCCGATTTTCCCTTAGATGTTGGTCCGTAGTGATAAGGAGCATCGATATGTGTGCCAGAATGCGTTGATAATGTTACTTCTTCTGTTGCCCATCCTTCACCATTTGGCCAATACGATTCATCTAGGTCAAACAATTTTTTAGATAAATTGGTTGCATTTTTATGGGGTGAATAGGTAATATAATGTTGGTTTAACTCAAACGGGCTTGTCTCATTGGAGAGAGTAGTGCTCAAATCAATTATCACTGTGTTCTTTTGATTATGTAAAAAACGCTCGATCAAGGTTTCATTCCTCCCAAGGGAAATAATTGGTTATTTCTTCTATTATACACATAAACAATTTGCCATTTATATAATATTCGGTTAAATAAAAATAAAAGAAAAGGGTATCTAGTGAGATACCCTTTTTGCTATATCGGATTAAATTTTTGCATATACCAAATCGTTTTCTTCTGAAGAAACAGCTGCTTCTGATTCTTTTTCTTTCAAATGGTTATGGTGTTCTGGGTAAGCATAACTACCATGCTCTGATAGATCAAGCCCAATATGTTCATGCTCTTCTGAAACACGAAATCCTACAACTGCTTTTATAATGGACAGCAGGATGAAGGAGGCGATAGAGACATAGACAATTGTTACAGCAACACCGAGAACTTGAACTCCTAATTGATGAAAGCCTCCTCCATAAAACAAACCAGGTGAGCCGATACCAACTGTTTTTACTAGCTCTGGTTTGGCAAAAAATCCGGTCGAAATGGTTCCCCATATTCCAGCAACACCATGTACAGAAAAAGCATAGATAGGATCATCGACTCCTCGTTTTTCTAGAAAACTTGCAGATATCACCGTGATAGAACCAGCGATAAATCCGATAATAATTGCGGCCCATGGTGCAACAAATGCGCACGAAGCGGTAATAGCTACTAAACCAGCTAACAGGCCATTGACCATAACGGAAACTTCAAGTTTTTGCTTTCTGATATATGCCATAGCCATGGAACCTAAAACACTTGCTGCTGCACCTAAGTTTGTCGTTAATGCTACATATCCAAAAAATCCATCTTTAAGCGTTAATGTACTTCCTGGGTTAAAACCAAACCAACCTACCCAAATAATAATTGCGCCTAATACGGAGTAAACTTGGTTATGTCCTGGAATTACATTGACGGTCCCGTCTTTGTTATATTTCCCTTTCCGTGGCTTTAACATGATCGTAGCAATTAAAGCAGCAACGCCACCTTGTAAATGGACAACGGTAGAACCAGCAAAATCTTGTTTGCCCAGTTCATGCAGCCAGCCTTCCGATCCCCAAACCCAATGCCCCACTACGGGATAGATAAAAATGGTAAAGAGTGCCCCGAACAAAATATACACTCCTAATTTTGCTCGTTCTGCAAACCCGCCCCAAGCAATTGCCAATGATACAGCAGCAAATGAAAACTGGAATAAGTAGGAGATTTCAACTGGCATCGCACCAGCTGAGGTGGAATTGGATAAGAAAAAGTTATTTGTCCCGATCCATTTACCATCGCCAAAAATAAAACCATAACCAACTGCCCAAAAAGCAATGGCTGCAATGGAGAAGCTGAGCAGCTGCTTTGCGGCAATATGTCCTGCATTCTTCATGCGTGTAGAACCTGCTTCTAACAGAGCAAATCCTGCTTGCATAAAGATGACCAATACAGCACTGAAAAATACCCAAAAAGAGTCAGCTAATAAAGATAGATCTGCTACCTTCAAGTTCAACACCCCTAGAATTTTATCTATGTTAGTAAAGCTAACATATTATCGTAATTTAAAAAAATGTTGGATTGATCATAGCATGGATGAGGGAATGTGGCAATTTTTTGTCAAGAAAGCTGACATTTAGACTTTTTTTTCATAGAAATAGGAAATAGATCTAATAAATCCCCTGAATTTGTTCGTGTTTTTTTGGATCGCCTTTTGGCTGAATGATAAAAAAAGTAGTAGAGGAGTATATATTTTTTAAACATGTTGTGTAATATTTTTATTTCATTAGAGATAATGTAAGTTTTTTCGAAAATTGATTTTTACAGTTGCAATACACTCAGCGTTTTTGAACAAATCAATTCGTTAGGTGGTATAAAATATGGGTGATTTAGAAAATATTTCTTCTATTTCTTTTTTTAATCTCTAAGCTACAACTGAAATAAATTATATGAAAATAGAATTAAGTGATATCAATTGTTTAACACATGGTTCGATTGTTTTATCTTTGGAGAACAAAAGGGTTATTTATTACAATAAGAGAGGGATTTCAAGGGAATGAATATGAATATTTTTATCGACTGAAGGAAAAACTAACACAATGGTCTTTTGATGTCTCCAAACCGGGGGATTTTCATGATGTATTAGCTTCTTTTTTGAAAAAAACAGCCTCATCTTGTCATTATGGATATTCAACTTCCTGCGTACGATGGCTTTCATTGGTGTCGAGAAATTCGTGCAGTATCTAAGGTTCCGATACTTTTTCTTTCTTCTAGAGACCATCCGATGGATATGGTCATGGCAATGAACATGGGTGCGGATGATTACATTCAAAAACCTTTCAATATGTATGTATGGCTAAAATTCAGGCGATACTCCGTCGAAGTACAATTATAAAGAACAAGTCACTGATCGAATGGAATGGAATGGTGCGATTATTGATTTAAAGCGCGCTGTTATTCGGATGGAAGGAAATGAGATTGATCAGGTATTTCTGAGTTCATCAGTCTTTTCTCTTCTTAATCCGTTTAAAGAAAGACTCTCCAAATGAAGTACCAGTTCGTTCTGATATTTTTTGATGACTCTTTCTCAAATTATCACTTTTTTCTGCACCACCAATTGTTTTTATTTGCTCATCAACAATCATGCCGCCACTGATTACTTCAAAGTCAAATTGATTATAGTAGGTGTTATAAATGTGCTGTATGACTGGGGTGAAAGCATAGCACCATGGACTGTATGCATCATAAATATAGATGATTTTTTTCATGTCAGTTGCTCTTTTTCATGATTATTTTTCAGATCAGCTAGTACTTCCATCAGTTGAGACTCGGCTTTGCGCAAAATCTGAATCTGTTCTTGGATTTCAGCTAGTTTTTCTTCTCCTTTTTTTATTCCATTTTGAATACAGGCTAATTTGTTGCTGTCCCAAGAACAGTGAAACAAATCAGCAATCTCGTTTGTCTTTAATCCCATTCCCAAATATAATTGAATCATGCGAATCTGCTCGATATCGATTTCGCTATATTGACGGTATCCATTTTTAGTGCGAGTTGGTTTAAGGAGTTGTTTTTCTTCGTAATAACGTAATGATCGAAGGCTGGCTCCTGTTTTCTTCGCGAGTTCACTAATATGCATCATGATTCTCCTCTGGATTCTTTTATTTGAAATAAATATAAACCCTCACACCATGTGAGGGTCAAGGGAAGTAGAGTAGTAAGTTTATTTCGGTTTTTTATAAAATTTGATAATTCGTTTTTCCAATGATTCCCAAGGTGATAGTAACTTGAGTAGTAGTGTTATTTTTACGTTTTTACCGATGGGGTAACGGAGTTTTGGATGTTTGCTTGAGGCCACTCTAGCTACTAAATCTGCTACTTCTTGCGGATTACCTGCATTTCTAACAGTTTGATTTAGTTCTTGTAGGATACCGTCTAAAAAGGATTGATATGGTGATTTGTCATTATGAGAATAAACAGACAAACCTTTAGACCAGATATCTGTTTGATATGAGCCTGGTTCAATCAGTGATACATATATACCAAAAGGAAGCATTTCCAATCGCAGTGATTCCGAAAATCCTTCCACGGCGTGCTTGGAGGCAACATACGGACTTAGTGCTGGAAAACCTATCTTGCCGCTAATACTGCTGATATTGATTATTTTGCCTTGCTTTTGTTCTCGCATATAAGGAAGGATTGCTTTGGTTACTCCAATTAAGCCGAAAAAATTGGTTTCAAACTGCTGCCGATAAGCTGCTATCGAAACTTCTTCTGCAAAACCCGCTTCCGCATAACCTGCATTGTTTACCAATACATCTATTTTTCCGATACGTTTGATTATATTTTGAACAACTTTATTTATTTCTGCTTCTTTCGTAACATCGAGGATATTGGATTCGATGTTCTCATAGGACTCAAACAGCGATCGTTTTTCTTTGTTTCGCATGGTTGCAATAACATAATATCCTTTTTTTGCTAATGTTATGCTGCTGAGATATCCAAATCCGCTTGAAGCTCCTGTAACAAATGCAACAGGTTGATTCATGATATTTCTCCTTTGAAATATGTTAGTAATGGATTAAATATGTATTTAATGCTAGATCACAGAAAATATCCCAATAAATTAGCCTGCGCCCCACTCAATCGAATGGGGCGCAGCTGGACTGGAGATATAAGAACACTAACAAGTGTCAGCGTTCGTTAGAGCTCCACTTGCTAAGCAGGGTTAACCGCTACTTTGCAAATCGTCCAGATTGAACCGTTCGGAATCCCAAAAGGTTCACTTTTTCTTCTTTGGTGCATGCCCTTTGCAACAGTTGATGCATAACCGACATTTTTCGCAGAAAATGGTGCGAAGGGGAATATTCCCACACTCTCTGCAAATTAATGTGTTGCCTGGAGGCAAAGTTGTTCCTTTCCTCGTTGTTGCAGGACACTTTTATTTTATCATTGTTCCGTTTGCTGGGAAATGAATAATTGAAATTTTAAAAAATACAGTTTCAACACTATTTCAAGTGTTGCGAATGGGAATTGTCCTCCTTTGGAATAGTAGTTTCTATATAGAGACAATCCGCTCGATCTCGGAAGAAACAATCCGAAAATATATCGGAAATCAGAAAAAGAAAGGGTGAAAGTCCATGATAAAGTCCTATAAGTTCAAGTTAGAGTCTGCCCATATCCAAAAGGAACAGATCGAAACATGGAGCAAGTATAATTCGAATAACGAGAGACCCTTTCTTTTAGGAAGGGTCTCTCGTTATTTTTGATTATTTTTTTGCAATTCATAACTTAATTTTTGAATAAAAATCGTTTCTGCTTTGGAAAATCGTTTTTCTTCTGCCCGAACCCAACCAAGATAAACGGATTCTGGTTTTGGCAGATCAAGCTCTATCATTACAAAATCCCCATTTGCGACTTGGGGTAGTTTCGAAAGAGAAAAGTCCAATCCAATCGTGACGATGTTTTCTTCGTGTAGTGCTTGAAAGATAGCGTCTTGATTATTGGTAGTAAATAAAACATTTGCTTTTCCATATACTTGTTGGAATTGATCCAAGTACCATTTCATATAATCATCGTTAAAAAACACAAATGATTGTTTCAGCAGCTCTGAAGGGCAGATGGTTCGCTGTAAGGCTAGTGGGGAAGTACGGCTTACACAAGCTACCATTTTCCCTTTCAGCAGTCTTCCAAATGTTAAACGTGTATTTTTTTGAACAAGATGATCAAACAAAATAATGAGTCCAAGATCAACTTTATTATGCAATATATCATCAATAATTTCTTGTGTACCTTTTTCGCTTATTTCCATATCAATTTGTGGATAAGCCCGTTTAAATTGGATGAGGATATCCAAATAAAGCGAAAGTGGTCCAGGTATGGTTGCTAGACGCAGTTCGCCGCTTTGCGTGTTAGAAAAGTCATTTGCTTCATCTTTTAATTCTTGTACCAAGCTGATGATTTCAAATGCTTTTTTTATAATAGCTTCTCCTTCAGCAGTTGGAACAGTTCCTTGACGAGATCGATGGAATAAAGTTACACCTAATTCTGCTTCTAGATTGGAGATAGATTGACTTACAGCAGATAGGGTAATGTGTAAATTTCGTGCTGCATTGGTAAGCGACCCTGTTTTTGCTACTTCGATCATACATTCCAATTGTTCTAGATGCATAGGTATCTTCCATTCTTTATTTTTAGTTAACGTAACATCACCATAATTAAATTTACCTAAATGTACAATATCGTTAAAATAGTTGCAAGTGCTTCTGTTGTATTTGCAAAAATATACCAGTCTTCATCTAAAGGTGTTTATGATTTGGAATCGAGTTTGGGAGTGCAAAATAATGAAATTATTTCAAGTATTTATCCAAGATTTTAAAAAGTTTTTAAAGCACCCAATGAGTATGATTACCTTTTTTGCGGTTGCATGTGTACCGATATTATACAGCGGCTTTTTAATTAAGGGAACTTGGGATCCGTATGGGAAATTAGAAAACTTACCAGTTGCGGTTGTTAATATGGACAAAGGCGCGAAATATCAAGGAGAAACGATGAATGTTGGGAATGAATTTGTACAAGAGTTGAAGAAGAATCCAAAATTTGCATGGAAATTTGTTGATGAATCCGAAGCGCAAATAGGTATTGAAAATAACCAATATTATGCAAAAATTGTTATTCCCAAAAACTTTTCCGAAGACGCTGCTTCTTTAAATAGTGAACATCCACACCAAGCGAAACTTCAATATGAATCCAATAGTTACTACAATTTTATCGGTGGTCAAATTAGTGAAAATGCGATGAAAGAATTGCGTACCAAACTTTCTGCGAATTTGACAGAGGCATATACCAAAAGTGTCTTTCGTCAATTCACCAAGCTGGCCACTGGTTTGCAGTCAGCAGGAAAAGGAGCGGATACATTACATGAAGGTGTTGTTCAGTTGCAAAGTGGTCTCTCTCTCGTAGCTTCCAGTTTGGGCAAATTATCTGATGGTGCCATCAAATTTCAAGAAAGCACAAAGCTTTTGTATCAAGGCTCTGGGAAATTAGCAAAAGGGGCGAGTGACTTAAACATAGGTGCAACACAGTTTTCCAAGGGTTCGCAGCAATTAGCAGATGCTAGCAAACAGTTAGAAAATGGGGCCAAAAGCGCAAAAACAGGAGCGAATGCGCTTGTAACTGGTATTCAAGCATCGAAACAAGGGGCAGATCAGTTGTCTAGCGGTTTAACTTCTACTCTCACAGGCAGCAAACAACTAGAATCTAGTTTAACAACAGCAAGTCAATCAAGTAAATCATTAGCGGATGGAGCAGAACAAGTAGCTGATGGACTTCAGAAGATGAAAATGCTTCACCCTGAACTAGCATTAGATCCCAATTATCAAAAACTGCTTTTGGCAAGTCAATCGGTTGCTAGTGGATCGAAGCAGCTCAGTGAAGGGCAGTCCCAATTGTTAGCAGGCAGCAAGGAATTGACAACGGCTCAACAAAAATTATTAACAGGAAGTCAAAAGTTGAGTCAAGGAAATAGTCAATTATTGCAAGGAGCAAAACAGTTGGCAGACGGGAACAGCAAACTTGCTAATGGATTAGATCAGTACAATATAAAATTTGCCGGTGCTGTCTCAGGAAGTAAAAAACTAGCCACTGGTGCAAGTCAATTAAATACTGGTGCAGTTTCGCTGCAAAATGGGCTGGGTCAATTATCTACAGGCAGTGTGCAAATGGTATCAGGAACTAAACAACTGGCTGCAGGAACTGAAAAACTTAAAACTGGAGCCAATAATTTGAGCAGTGGATCACAGAAATTAGCAACAAAGTTGAACGATGCAGCAGATCAAACTGCTGATTTGAAAGCAGATGATCAAACCTTTCGGTTGTTTTCTACCCCTGTAACCATTCAAACAGATGATAATCGACATATAAGTCTCTATGGCTATGGAATAGCACCATATTTTATCTCGTTAGCTTTGTTTGCAGGTTCACTTGTGTTTACAACTGTTTTTTCTGCACGGACATCAACAGCAGATACAACAGCTTCTGGATGGAAGTTGTTTATGAGCAAAACACTGACGTTTGCTTTGATGAGTCTAGCACAATCGACTATTGCCTGTACTATTTTGGTATACTTGCTAGATTTGTCCGTTCGAGATATTTTGTTATTCTACAGTTTTACAGCCCTTGTTGGATTTACCTTTATGTTTTTCTGTCAGGCAATGGTCACGTTATTTGATCAAGCGGGACGTTTTATCATCTTATTGGTGATGATTTTCCAGTTAGCTTCAAGTGCAGGAACGTTTCCATTTGAACTGTTACCAAGCTGGGCAAAAGCGTTAAATCCCTGGTTACCTATGACATATAGTATTCGAGGATTTCGTGATATTGTTTCAAGTGGAAATTATGGAGATCTATATGGTCAAGTGATTCATTTGATTTTATTTTTAATCGTATTCTTTATATTGACAGCAGGATATTTTTATTTCAAAAGACCGAGTAGAAGAAAACCGCTGTCTACTGTAGTTCAAGCGTAATTGTTTTAAACCAACTCATGGGGAGTTGGTTTTTATTTTTTTTGAGAAAATAATATTGACTCTCCTCTAAGGGCAGCCTTTATGCTCAAGAAAGAAAGGAGGATTAAGATGTACTTGACGGTGAAAGAAGTAGCAAATTTAGCTCATGTAACAGTAAAGACACTGCACTATTATCATAAAATCGCATTATTGATTCCGTCGAAAGTAACGGATGCAGGATATCGTTTATATAATGAGTCGGATCTGGGACGTTTGCAACAAATATTGTTTTATCGTGAGTTGGATTTTTCATTGGAACAAATAAAACTATTACTTCATCAGGAATGCAATCGACAAAAAGTGTTAGAAGAGCAAAAACAATTGTTAGTCACTCGAAAAAATAGACTAGATCAATTATTGGATACCATTAGTAGATCCATAGCATTTGAGAAAAGAGGGGAAAACATGGAGAAAAAAGATTTATTTAAAGGATTTGCAAGTGAACAAGAGTGGAGAGAAGCTTTAGCGGAGCAGGATGAGTATTTGCAAGAAAATTATGGGTACTCTGTGTTAGAAAAACAAGCGAAAATAAATGTGGATGATCTCAATCAGAGAGCAGAAGAAGCAGTTCGTTTTACCAATAAAATGATAAAAGCATTACAATCAGGAATGAAGTTTAATGATGAGCAATTGCTCCAGACGATAGGAGAACATGTTGCTTATTTGAAAGCACAAAATTTATTATCTAATGATGCTGATTTTGTAAAACAGACTGAGTTCTTTTTAGAAGATGATTTCCATCGCACGATGTTGGAGGATCAACAGACAGGACTAGCGTACTTTTTATATGTTGCGGCAAAGGCATATGTAAAAAACCTACAGGGATGATTTTTAAAATATAATGTATCCCCTCTAACAATTTTTCCATTGTTAGAGGGGGGAAATCCTAATGATTAAGCCTTAAATTGGGTTTACATAAAAATCTCCTGAAACCACTTTCAGGATGGTATTGTCAATGGACTTATCATTAAAATTTCCTTTGATAACAACGAGTGTGAAAGTAGGACGTTCTGGTGTGGTCTTTCCTTTTGTACGAGTGAGGTAATTGGTAGGGTCACTCAACAATCAGAGCTTCTTCAATAGAATAGGTTACCTCTTGTTCTTTGTCATTCACAAAGCTAAGATCCCCAGAGTAGTGTTTCATGAGACTCCTTGTTGAATGAGGAATGAGCAGGATTTTCCTGATTATAGCACACTGTGATAATGTTCGTAATATTTAGAAAAATAGACGAATCATTTAATCTTTCAAATTTGAAAGGAAACAGATAAGAATGAAAGATAGATCGATGGTTGGATCACATCTCAACTCATACAATGAAAATACATTACAGGAGGCGAGATAGATGAGAAAACGATCGATGGAAATTTGGATTTTTGTAATTGTTACATTAGGATTAACCACTGCTTTTTTGTTGTCTTCTAATAAATTGCTACAAGCGATCAGTCAAGCAGTGCCAATGTTAGTTGCTATTATAATAGTGCTTTTTATAAAAAGAGATGGAAAATGGAAAGAATTTGGACTTGCGAAACTGGGTACGTGTAAAGGGTATCTTTGGGTATTGATTACAGTAGTAATGGTGATAATAAGTTTCTTTTCTGCTTGGGTATTAGGTGTAATACATTTACCAGTAATAGAAAAGATAGATATGACACAATGGGGCCGTTTATGGTTTATGATAAAAATATTTTTGAATCCTGCCTATTTACTAGGACCAATTCTTTTTGCGATGGGGGAAGAGATTGGTTGGAGAGGATATTTGCAGTCTCGCTTGATGAAAGAAGCTGGTGTACAGAAGGCGATTTGGATCACGGCTTGCGTTTGGGCAGTTTTCCATTATCCATTTTTCTTTCTAGGAAATTATACGGATGAAGGGAATATATGGGTCAACGTAATTCTTTTTACTATCATGATTTTCTCACTGTCCTTTTTGTTCAGTTGGATTCGAATGAGCAGCGGAAGTTTGTGGCCAGTAATTTTGTGTCATGCACTTATCAATATTGTTCGTAGTTTTTTTACAACATTATTTTATATTAAAGGGCCCTATTGGACTTATATCACAGGTGAGAACGGAATCATCACTATTATTTTATGGAGTATTCTAGCGGTGATACTCTACAGAAAACAACAAATACGAACATAAAACAAGAAGACCTCTTTACTCGAGGTCTTTTAGTCGATCAATAAACATGGTAATGATAAACATCGCTAATAAACAAATAACAGATACCGAAACTAGACTTAATAACATGATAGACATTAAATACATGCTAAAATCATATTCTTCCTTTCTTCTCACCACTTTTTTAGAGCAAATATGAAAATTACTGTTATATTTTTAGGCATTTTTCTTATGTATGGCACAATATTTTATTTCCTTAGTTACAATATCGATGAAAGTTTATGTGGGTGGTTTTTAATCATTTTTTTCTACTGAATATCCAGTTATGTTTGTTTTTTACAAATGGATATATCAAAATAATACGACAAAAACGAATGGATTCCTTTTTGTTCCATATTGTGAATATAGAAGATATAATAATAGGATAAAAAAATTGGCAACAAAAAAATTTGTATATTTATATAAAAGCATCTTTTTTTGACATAAAAAAGAGGAAAAACGGAGATGTTCAAAAATGTCCAAATTTCATTTGAGTGAAGTACTAGATATATTATCAAGAACGCCAATTGTATTAAAAAATTTGTTGGGAGGTTTAGCAGAAGGCTGGATTGATCAACGCGAAGGAGAGAAAACCTGGTCTGCTTATGAGGTTGTGGGACATCTGATACATGGAGAGAAGACAAATTGGGTGGTGAGGGCTAAAGTGATTATGAAACAAGAAGAAGAGAGTGTGTTTCCTCCGTTTGAACGGGACGCTTTTTTACGAGCAGGAAAATCTAAAACATTGGAAGATCTATTAAATGAATTCACTTCTATCAGACAAGAAAATATAAAAGAGATTAGGACAATTATCAAATCAGAAGAGGATCTCCAACGTAAAGGCATTCATCCAGAGTTTGGCGTCGTCACGCTGCAAGAGTTACTTTCTACATGGGCTATTCATGATTTGAATCACATCCGTCAAATTGTCCGTGTGATGGCAAAATATTATGAAGCCGAAGTGGGTCCATGGAAGGAATATTTAGGAATTTATCAGTCCAAATAATATATTCTATTTCATTGGTAGTATGGAGGAGAAGAAATGACAGGTTATCGATTATTTGTGGTCGAAGATGAAAAGAAAATCGCAAACGGGATGAAAACATTTTTAGAGCCCTATGGTTACGAAGTACAACTTGTTGATGATTTTCAAAATGTTATGGAGCAGTTTACTTTTTTCGATCCTCAATTAGTTGTTCTAGATATCAATTTACCTTACCAAAATGGGTTTTATCTATGTCAGAAAATGAGAGAGAAATCAGCTGTTCCAATACTTATATTGTCTGCACGTTCTGGTGAAATGGAACAGATCATGGGAATGGAAAATGGAGCAGACGATTATATGATTAAGCCATTTCATTTGGATGTACTGCATGCAAAAATCAAAGCTCTCTTGCGGCGTTCTTATGGTCGTTTATCTGAGTTAGTATTACCTGAAACGCTGCAAGTAGGAGAATTAAAATTATCGATTCCCCAGATGGAAATGAGATATCGAGGAGAAACGCAGTCACTGACAAAAAATGAATGGAAATTGCTTTGTCTCTTTATGGAAAATAAAAGCAGAGTAGTTTCTAGAGACAGTTGTTTAGAGGCACTTTGGGATGATCAAACGTTTGTAGATGACAATACATTGACGGTGAATGTAACGAGATTACGGAAAAAATTACAGCTTTGGGAATTAGAGGATATGATTCAAACCAAGAGGGGAGTAGGTTATTTACTAAATGAACTGGAAGACATGGGGCAATAGTATACTGTTTTATATTCGGGCACATACTGCATGGATTATCCTTGTGTATTTTACATGGATGATGATGTATTTCCTTTTTGCATTAGGATTTTATTATTCAGGGTTTCATTATTCATTCGACTGGCAGCTTTTCGGTTATAGTCTGATTATAGTAACTTTTATTGTAGCATGTTTTGTTATTTGGCAGGGATTACAGCGATCTTCGACTTACACACTCTTTCATCAATTAGCGAAAAAGGAAGAAATAAGAATCGAACCTTTAACGAATCGATCATTGGAGTTCCAACTATTTTGGGAAGCATACCAAAATATGTTTGATCATTTAAAAAAGGAACAGGTGGAGTTGGAGCGTGTCCACAAACAACATCTTCAATTTATACATATTTGGATCCATCAGATGAAAACGACTGCAGCAACACTTTCCTTGTTGGCACAGCAATCAGAAAGTGATAAGAAACCAATGATGGAAGAAGTAGAAAAATTAACGGATGGTTTAGAATTAGCATTAACTATGGCGCGTTTGGACGATTTTTCCCAAGATTACCAAATAAAAGTAGTATGTTTATCGCAATTGCTTCGTCAAGTAATCAATGAAAAACGCAATCTTTTTATTCGACTACGTATTTTTCCAAAAATAGAGACAGTAAACGAAGAGATAAAAATATTAACGGATCCAAAGTGGATGCGTTTTGTATTGGAGCAATTGATTCAGAATGCATGTAAATATTCAGCTCAAATTAAGGACAGTTCTTATCTCCACTTTCAGATCAAAGAAGAAAATACACAAATTCGACTTTCTATTATAGATGAAGGTCCTGGAATCCCAAGGCAGGATTTAAGCCGCATTTTCGATCCTTTCTTTACTGGTGAGAACGGTCGCCAATTTGCAGAAGCAACGGGAATGGGCCTTTTTTTTGTGAAAACAATACTGGAGCAGCTGCATCATGGATATGAAGTTGAGTCTGTTGTAGATTTGGGTACAACCTTTCATCTGTTATTTCAAAAGATGACAAAAATGTAAGGATAAACACAGCAATTGAAAGCATAATCGATGTTGGAAGAGAAGGTATGTCAGTAAACTAAGAAAGGAGGAGGCAAAAAAATGATTTTAGAAGCAAAGAAACTTAGTAAACAATATGGATCCTATCAAAATAATACTTTCCAAGCCGTAGATCAATTTAATCTAGAGATAAAGAAAAATGAGTTCGTTGGAATTATGGGCCCATCAGGAAGCGGAAAATCTACATTATTACAAATGTTAGGAACTATTGAACGGCCGTCATCTGGTGAATTACGCATTGATGGTGCTAAAGTGACGGAGATGACTTCAGATCAATTAGCCGATTTTAGACGTAAGAAATTAGGATTTATATTTCAGGACTTTCAATTGCTCGATTCTCTGTCGATGAAAGAAAATATTTTCGTTCCTGTTGTTTTAAATAAAAAACCACTTGATGTAGCAAATAAAAACTTGGATCAAATAGCCGTTTTTTTAGGGATTGAATCGATTTTACACAAACGGCCATATGAAGTATCTGGCGGACAAAAACAAAGGGTGGCTGCTGCAAGGGCACTCATTCATGATCCATCATTGATATTAGCAGATGAACCAACTGGCAATTTGGACTCCAAATCAGCAAAAGCATTGATGGAATTACTTGTCAAGCTCCATACACAACAAAGTTCTACTATTTTAATGGTGACACATGATGCGGTAACAGCGAGTTATTGTGATCGAATTATTTTTATTAAAGATGGAAAGTACCTACAGGAAATATATAAAGGAGAGAAACGTTCTGATTTTTATGAGCAAATCCTACTTGTGCAAGCAAGCTTAGGGGGAGAGCTGTATGACACGAACATCCCTCATGTTTAAAAATTTGCTGCATCATCGCAGAAGTTATATTGCTTATTTCTTCAGTTGTGTTTTTTCTGTTGGGATATTTTTCTTATATTTAACTTTATTATTTCACCCAATCTTGAAAAAGAATAGTCTGCCAGAACAATTTATCTTTTTACTATATTTAGTGGAAATTATCGTAGCTTTGTTTGCATTTTTGTTTATTGGATATTCGCAATCTGCATTTTTACGAAGCCGAAGAAAAGATATTGGGATATTTCAGTTGCTGGGAATGCGAAGCAAGCAAGTCGCATCGCTGATTTTTTGGGAAAATTTCATGGTAGGCATACTTGCATTAGTTGTTGGAATAACAGCTGGAATAGTAGGCAGTAAATTCTTTTTTTTAGCTGTCTCCTATCTACTGCGTTTGCCTAGCGACATTCCTGCGTCTATCTCGTTTTCATCTATCATTGGTACAATAGTGTTCTTCCTGTTGTTGTTTTTTATTTTATCATCCTTTCAACGAGCATCCATCAACAAGTATTCAATAAGCGAAACGTTACGAGCTTCGGTAAAAGAAAAGCAGAAACCAGTATTTTCAAAATGGCTTGTCCTAATATCTGTGATATTTATCAGCCTAGCATATACTTTATCCCTATCAGCTTCATTTTTTTCTATTATCAAGTATATGCCTGTCATCTTGTTAGCGATTTTGATAGGGACATATTTGCTATTTACACAGACGAGTGTCGCAATAGTAACATGGATAGAAAAGGTTCCAAAATGGTTTTATCGAAACACTAACCTCTTTTTATTTTCTCAACTTCGTTATCGATTAAAAGATAATGCTCGCATTTTGTTTTTGGTTACTATTTTTACAGCGTTGGTGTTGACTGCTGTTGGTGTAAGTGCGACTTATTATGCGCAAGCAGATACCCTAGCAAATGAACACACACCTTATCATTTAAGTATCATCAATAATCCATTTACACAAGATCAGATGAACAAAAAAATAAGTGATCAATCTCTCCGATTAAAAAGAAATGTTCGATTTTCTCTGGTGCAGTTAGAAACAAAAGAAAGCCAAAAAAATAAAAACAATCCCAATGTATTTGTCCTCTCCAGTAGCGCATTTAATCATCTGCGAAACCAAAAAGGGCAAAAGTCGATAATTTTAACGCAAGATGAAATCGTTCAACTTAACAATTCAAACATATTGTATGCGAATGAACAGAGAAAACAAACTTTTTCTGTCATCAGTAATCATAAAACATATCATTGGAAGTGGGATCAGACAGTAAACGAGGTGCTTTTCAATGAACATGACCAAACTCGTGTAATGTGGGTAGTTTCAGATCGTGTATTTCAGGAATTAGCCCGTAATGCGGGTAAGCTTATCACAGCTGAAGGATACCAATTTTTTAATCCAGCGAAAAGCAAATCATTGATTACAGATATGAGAGATACCTTTCAAAAACTTCATTTGGATGTGAAAAATTGCACAGGCACAATGGCAGTTCAAGCATTTTTTCAATCCATTTTTTCACCTATTTTATTTGTAAGTATTTTTATAGGGATATTGTTTTTCTTGGCGGCAGGCAGTATTTTGTACTTTCGCTTGTATATCGATTTACCGCTTGATAAGAAACAGCTGGATATATTGCAGAAATTGGGCCTGCGCAAAAAAGAAGCACAAAAAATAGTAATCAAGCAAATGAAACTGTTTTTTACGGTTCCTTTTCTAGTTGGAAGCATTCATGCATTGTTCGGATTGGTTTTATTTAGTTTTTTATTTGAACGTCCCGTATATATCAGTTTTTTATGGATATGGCTTGTTTATTTTTTGTTAGGTACACTTTATTATTTTTGGACAAAACGAGTCATACTGCAAGCGATTGAGAACAATTGATCATGTATCTTTGCTTTCATATAATTGCTCTAGAAAATATCGCTTGTCCCTTTTAGGAGATAAAGCGCCCAGAGTCCGCCGCACAGAACTGATACAAAGGTTACTCGTGTTTTTGGCAAGAACCTCTCCGCACGAAGGGGGAAAATGGCCTTCGTACAGCTGGAAAAGTCCTTGAGGGAAATGGGGCTAACAACAAGTCATACCATTCTTTTCTAACTGGAAAAGGGAGAGTCTATTCCAACGAAAGGCAATGAGGTTTCTCATATCAGTGTAAGTGTTGGTCTGTTTTTGGGATGTTCACACATATTTAAAGTAGATCCTGAGTGATTTCTTACTGAACATAAGAACATTCTGCTGCTCTAGCAAAGCGTTCCAAAGTAGCTGTTGCAAAACTCTCTAAACCAAAAGATTTTCACACTTACCTTGGCTCGGAAATACGCCATTTTCGAAAGAAATACAGTTGGACTCAAGACCAACTGGCAGAGCAGGTTCGAAACAATGGTAGTCGCATAAGTACGACACGAGTCACCTAGTTCGAGTCTGATCAAAAAGAACTAACAGTGATCGTTGATGAGTTGGTATCACTCATGGAAGCACTGAATACCTCTGCCAATAGACTGTTCTGTAAGACATAAAACTCTTAGAAGAGATAAACATCCCGCTATCACCTTTCAAATGATGATGATAGTGGGACTAATTTTTTTCTCTTATCGAAAGGTAATCTACTTTGATGAAACCAAATCACAAGGGAATAATAGAAAACATTCAATATAACACGTTTGAATATGGTTATTTGCAACAGATTTTTCGACTTTTGGCGGCATTCATTCATATGGAAGGGTGAAAAAAATGGAGGTTTTTGCAAAGTATTTAGCAGGTATTGATAATCTTACCCACCGGGAGCGCATGCAGGAAATATTGGCGTGGGTTATGAATACATTTCCAAATTTGAAACCGCAGATCAAATGGAATACGCCAATGTTTTCGAATCATGGAACATTTATAATTGGTTTTTCTATCGCGAAGCATCATTTCAGTGTTTCACCTGAAGAAAAGGGTATTGTGCACTTCGCCGGTGACATCGCTCAAGCTGGTTATAGTGCAACAAAAGGTTTATTTCGAATTCAATGGAATGAACCAGTGAATTATAAATTGCTTGAGGAAATGATTAAATTTAATATTCAAGATAAGGAGTCATATACGAGTTTTTGGCGAAAGAAATAAAACATTGCAATTTCCATCCCGCTAGGAACGAATTAAAATAGAAAAAGTTCCGTTCTTAGAAGGCAAAACAAAAAGTAACGAACTTCCTTTGAACAACAATGGTTTTAAGAGCAGTTGTTGATACTTAGCAATATTTATATTTGACAAAGGTACTATAAATAAGCGATAATACATCTAGTTTGAAATGAACCTTTAATACAGTCCCGTGAGGCTGGCAAGGGTGCGGAGATAGTACCATTACGTACTTCTTGTTCAGTGTGGACAAGAAGTTTTTTTATTATCTAAAAAGGAGCAGAGTGTTCCATTGTCCACAAAATTAATTTTGGATGAAGCAGCGATCCGTCGAGCACTTACTCGAATTGCACATGAGATTATTGAACGTAACAAAGGTGTAAAAGATATGGTGCTGGTTGGGATTAAGACACGTGGGGTTTTTTTAGCAAGACGATTGCGTGAGCGTATTTGGCAAATTGAAGGACAAGAAGTTCCGATTGGGGAACTGGATATCACGCTTTATCGAGATGATCTTTCTGAGAAAAACAAAGAACCTCAACTGCGTGATACAGATGTCCCGCCAATTGTAGGGAAGAAAGTAATACTGATTGATGATGTTCTCTACACTGGCCGCACGATTCGCGCTGCAATGGATGCATTGATTGATTTAGGAAGACCAGAGATGATCCAACTAGCAGTATTGGTTGATAGGGGACATAGAGAACTGCCGATTCGTCCTGATTTTGTTGGAAAAAATGTTCCTACTTCGAAGCGAGAAATCGTTCATGTCTCCCTTTTCGAAGCAGACCAGCAGATGGATGAGGTGTCCATCAAACAAAAATGAATAAAACCTTTTAAAGGTAGTCCTGTGAGGCTGACAAAGGTGAACTTTTGACAATTCCAAAAGTCTCTTTGCCATGCAGGCGAAAGAGACTTTTTTTAAAGAGGGAAATCCTATTATCACAGGATAAAATATGAAGCACAATCGGAGGAGAGCAAATGGCTAAAATTCTTTTGAAGAATGGACGTATTTTTGATGCTGATGGAGATGAACTAGTATATCGGGATATCCTGATTGAAGGTAATCGAATCCAAAAAATTGGGGAACATCTAGAAGATAGTGATGCGGATATCATCGATTTAGCAGGCAAATTTGTTGCTCCTGGATTTGTGGATTTACATGTTCATCTACGGGAACCAGGATTTACACACAAAGAGACGATTGAAACAGGTAGCAGGGCAGCAGTGAAAGGTGGTTTTACCACGATAGCTTGTATGCCAAATACAAGACCTGTTATTGATACAGTAGAAGTAGTAGAAGAAATACTCTCCAAAGCCAAAGCAGCGGGTTATGCAAGAGTTTTGCCAATTGGTGCGATTACTACACGTCAGCTTGGAAAAGAGCATACGAATATGGAAGCATTGCAACAAGCAGGCATATTTGCACTCTCCGATGACGGGGTTGGTGTTCAGAGCAGCCAGATGATGCGGGAAGCAATGCAAAAGGCAAAAAAGCTTGGATTGCCAATTGTGGCGCACTGTGAAGATGACACACTTGTCAAAGGCGGAGTGGTTCATGAAGGGAAATTTGCTGCAAAACATGGTCTAAAAGGAATGCCTAGTCTTTCTGAATCGATTCATATAGGCCGAGATATTCTACTAGCTGAAGATACTGGTGTGCATTATCATGTATGCCATATCAGTGCAAAAGAATCGGTAAGGCTGGTTCGAGAAGCAAAATCGCGCGGTCAAAAAGTAACAGCAGAAGTTACCCCGCATCACTTGCTTCTTTGCGAAGATGATATACCAGGAGCCGATGCAAACTGGAAAATGAACCCTCCACTACGAGCGAAAGCGGATCAAGAAGCTCTGTTGGCCGCGCTGAAAGATGGGACAATTGATTTTATCGCTACGGATCATGCCCCGCATGCGGAAGATGAGAAAGCAGCAGGAATTGAACTTGCCCCATTTGGTATTGTTGGCTTGGAAACTGCATTTCCTCTGTTATATACCAAACTTGTAAAAACCGGTTTCCTCAGCTTGCGACAGTTAGTAGAGCTGTTGAGCACTAAACCAGCAGAGCGATTTGGACTGCCATATGGAACATTAGCAGAAGGTGAACTGGCTGATATCACAGTGGTTGATTTGGAAAAAGAACAAACAATAGATCCTGATACTTTTCTTTCCAAAGGCAAAAACACTCCATTTACAGGCTGGGACACAGTAGGATGGCCAACACTGACAATCGTTGATGGACAAGTAGTATGGAAAGCAGAATAAGATACAAACAGCGGAGGGGAATTTGAATGAAAGCACGTTTACTTCTGATCGATGGGACAGTATTTACAGGTGACTCTTTTGGAGCGAAAGGTGAAACAGTCGGTGAAGTGGTTTTTAATACAAGTATGACTGGCTATCAGGAGATTCTTACTGATCCATCCTATTGTGGTGAATTGATTACCATGACATATCCTTTGATTGGTAACTACGGATTAAATCGAGAAGACAATGAGACAATGACTCCTCATGCTCGTGGATTAATTGTGCGGGAACATGCAACTTACGCTAGTAACTGGAGAAATGAATACGCCATTGACGAATGGCTGGCGTTAAACAATATTATCGGTATTTCTGGAATTGATACACGTATGTTGACAAGAATAATTCGCATTCATGGAACGATGAAAGGCATGATTACTACAAGCGATGAACCAGTAGAAGTTTTATTGTCTCGCTTAGAAGATACTTCCTTACGCACGGATCAAGTTTCACAAGTAAGTACAAAGTCGGTACAAATTTCTCCTAACAATGGAAAACGGGTAGTGTTAATCGACTATGGTGCCAAGCATAATATCCATCGGGAATTAGTAGAACGCAATTGTGAAGTAATTATTGTTCCTTATAACACGACAGCTGAAAAGATTTTAAGTTACCGGCCTGATGGTGTCATGTTGTCTAATGGACCTGGAGACCCAAAAGATGTTCCAGAATCTGTCCAAACCATCCAAGGTCTGCTCGGAAAAGTACCGATCTTTGGAATCTGTCTCGGCCACCAGCTTCTTTCACTCGCTTGTGGAGCAGATACAGAGAAATTGAAGTTTGGTCATCGAGGTGGGAACCATCCTGTAAAAGAACTAGCTACTGGACGATCTTATTTAACTGCACAAAATCATGGATACGTCGTACGCGAATCTTCCTTAGAAAACACGCCTTTGTCTGTGAGTCATGTTGCGTTAAATGATGGAACGATTGAAGGAGTGGAGCACAAAGAGTTTCCAGCTTTTTCTGTTCAATATCATCCAGAATCAGCACCCGGACCACTTGATTCAGGCTATTTGTTCGATCGGTTTATGACAATGATGGAGGGGAAATAATCATGCCAAAAGATACGACACTAAAGAAGATTCTCGTAATCGGATCAGGGCCTATTGTAATCGGTCAAGCTGCGGAGTTTGATTATGCAGGAACACAGGCCTGTCAAGCATTAAAAGAAGAAGGTATGGAAGTTGTGCTTGTCAATAGTAATCCGGCCACCATCATGACAGATACCAATATGGCAGATAAGGTTTACATTGAGCCTCTTACAGTAGATTTCCTTACGCAAGTCATTCGCAAAGAAAGACCAGATGGGTTATTGCCAACCCTTGGTGGACAAACCGGATTGAATCTTGCTGTGAAATTAGCGGAATCAGGTGTTTTGGAGCGAGAGGGAGTACGTCTACTCGGTACGGAACTCCGAGCTATCACATGCGCAGAAGACCGTGATCAATTTCGCGCTCTGATGCACGAATTGAATGAGCCCGTCCCTTCCAGTGAAATTGTACAGACTGCGGATGAAGCAGTAACTTTTGCGAATTCAAATGGATATCCAGTAATTGTACGTCCTGCTTATACACTAGGCGGTACAGGCGGTGGAATTGTAAACAATGAGGAAGAACTAAGAGAGATTGTGGAAAATGGTCTTCGTCTGAGTCCGATCACCCAATGCTTAGTTGAACAGAGCATCGCAGGTTTCAAAGAAGTAGAGTACGAAGTAATGCGTGATGCCAATGACAATGCGATTGTTGTATGTAATATGGAGAACTTTGACCCAGTTGGGGTGCACACAGGAGATAGTATCGTATTTGCACCAAGTCAAACCCTTTCTGACAAAGAATATCATATGCTTCGATCCTCAGCGTTGAAGATGATTCGTGCTCTCGATATTCGGGGCGGATGTAACGTACAGTTCGCTCTTGATCCAAATAGTTTTCAATACTATGTCATCGAGGTAAACCCAAGGGTCAGTCGTTCTAGCGCATTAGCATCCAAAGCAACTGGTTATCCGATTGCAAGAATTGCAGCGAAGATCGCGATGGGTTACATGTTAGATGAGTTAATCAATCCTGTAACCGGACAAACATATGCTTGTTTCGAGCCGGCATTAGACTATGTAGTTAGTAAAATTCCACGCTGGCCGTTTGATAAATTTTCTTCTGCAAATCGTCGTCTAGGGACACAGATGAAAGCAACTGGTGAAGTAATGGCAATTGGACGGACATTAGAAGAATCCCTTTTAAAAGCAGTTCGTTCTTTAGAAATTGGTGCAGATTACCTGTACTTAGCTGAAACCAAAGATATTACAAGAGAAGAATTAGAACGCCGCATTGTGCGAGTAGATGATGAACGACTATTCCTCCTAGCAGAATGGTTTCGTCGTGGCTATTCGATGGAAGATGCACATCAGTTGACGAAGATTGATCGTTTCTTCTTAGTGAAGTTAGAACGGATTATCGCCTTAGAAAAACAAATCGCCAGTAGTCCTTCTTTATCTTCAGAATTATTATTAACTGCGAAACGAATGGGCTTCACCGATCGTACGATTGCACGAATCACAGGAAAAAAAGGAAAAGAGATCACCGCAACTCGTAAAGAATTTGGTATCATACCTGTCTACAAAATTGTGGATACTTGTGCAGCAGAGTTTTCGGCAACGACTCCATACTATTACTCAACTTATGAACAAGAAGATGAAGTACAAAAAGGTGATAAGAAAACAGTCCTTGTACTTGGCTCTGGACCGATCCGAATTGGTCAAGGGGTAGAATTTGACTATGCTACTGTCCATGCAATCTGGGCATTGCGCGAAGCAGGGTATGAAGCGGTAATCATCAACAATAACCCAGAAACGGTTTCAACAGACTTTAATACATCAGATCGACTATACTTTGAACCGCTTTTTAAAGAAGATGTCATGAATGTAATTGAACGGGAAAATCCAATTGGGGTCATCGTCCAATTTGGAGGACAGACTGCTCTTAATTTAGCAAGAGATCTCCGTTCAGAAGGAATTCCTATTCTCGGTACTTCTTTAGAAGAAATCGATCGTGCAGAAGATCGGAAAAAATTTGAAAAACTGCTGCATGATGCAAATATTGCCCAACCACCCGGAGCCGCTGTGACTTCCATCGATGCAGCAGTAGAAACTGCTACCAAACTGGGATATCCTGTGCTGGTTCGTCCTTCCTATGTACTTGGCGGACGCGCGATGCAAATTGTTTACAATGAAGCCGAACTTCGCGATTATATGGTAGAAGCTGTTAAAGTAAATCCGGAACACCCAGTACTGATCGATCGATACCTTCTTGGTAAAGAGTTGGAAGTAGACGCGATTTGTGATGGAGAAGATGTGTTGATACCAGGAATTATGGAACATATCGAGCGTGCTGGAGTGCACTCCGGCGATTCGATTGCAGTGTATCCACCACAATTTATTTCAGATAAACAAAAACAGCGTCTGGTTGAGATTACGACTGATATTGCCAAAGCACTGAATACAAAAGGACTAATTAACATTCAGTTTGTTTTATATCAAGATGAGATGTATGTACTGGAAGTGAATCCTCGTGCATCGAGAACGGTGCCTTTCTTGAGTAAAGTTACAGGTATTCCAATGGCACAAGTTGCTACTAGAATTATGCTTGGTGAGAGCTTGACTGATCAAGGATATACAAGTGGTCTATGGCCTGAAGCAGCCGAAGTTGCAGTGAAAGTGCCAGTCTTCTCCTTCGCTAAGCTTCGCAGAGTAGATATTATGCTTGGACCGGAAATGAAATCGACTGGGGAAGTGATGGGAAGAGATCGAGATTATGCACGAGCGGTTTACAAAGGGTTACTCGCAGCAGGCATATCACTTCCACGTTTTGGAACAGTAGTAGCGACAATTGGAGATAAAGAAAAAGAAGAAGTCATCCCATTAATGGAACGTTTTATCCAGCTTGGCTATCGGATTGTTTGTACTTCTGGAACAGCAGATGTTTTAGAGAATGCTGGAATTCCAGTACAACGAGTAAATAAATTAAAAGATGGTTCTCCTCATATTCTTGATTTGATTCGTAAGGGAGAAGCGGATTTGGTAGTGAATACTTGGACACGTGGCCGTACACCAGAAAGAGATGGATTCCTGATTCGACGTGAAGCAGTTGAGCATGGTATCGCATGTTTAACTTCGCTTGATACGGTGGAAGCATTGCTCAGTACAATGGAAACTATTCACTTATCTGCGCTGCCGATCGGTGAGGAAGCAAAAGTCACCAGAAAACAAACGGTCATGGTATAGGGGGAGCCCATGAATAACCAGATTATTGTTGCACTCGATTATTCGTTGGAAGAAGCAGAAGTATTTTTGCGTTCCTTTCCAAAAGCATTTATTAAAGTAGGGTACCAGCTTTTTTATCAAGCTGGACCGAGCTGGGTTGCAAAAAAGAAAGAGGAAGGCTATCAAGTCTTTCTCGACCTAAAGCTTCACGATATCCCCAATACTGTTTATGAAGGTGTGAAGGCGGTCAGCAAACTTGGCATTGACTTTTTAACCATCCATGCCAGCGGAGGATCAAAAATGATCCAAAAAGCAAGAGAGGCAGCAGAATCTGCCTCAACTGCTGATTTCCGCACCAAAATTTTAGCTGTTACACAGTTAACAAGTACGGATCAATTGATGCTCAATCAAGAATTGCAGATTCAAGGCGATGTTGCTTCTTCGACCATTCATCTCGCTGGGTTAGCTGAGCAAGCTGGTGCAGATGGAGTGATTTGTTCTGGGGAAGAAGTAGCTAGCATTAAACATGCAACTTCACCAGCATTTTTAGCAGTGACACCTGGCATTCGTCCTTTCGAATCTGGAAAAGACGATCAAAAGCGTGTGGTGACACCATCTCAAGCGATAGCTCGCGGTGCCGATTATTTGGTCATTGGCAGACCAATTACAAAAGCAAAAAATCCATTACATGCATACGAATCCATTTTAAATTCCATCGAGGAGGCTGCAACATGAGCAACTGGACACTAAATGAAGCAATCGAACGAAGGGAAGTATTACTCAAAGGGCACTTTCTATTGACCTCAGGCCGTCATAGTGATCAATACATGCAAATGGCCCAGTTACTTCAATATCCAGTGGAAGCGAGCGAAGCTGGCAAAGCAGTAGCAGATTTGTTTGCTGATGAAAAAATTGATTTGGTTGTAGGTCCTGCTCTCGGTGGCGTGATTATTGCGCATGAAGTCGCTAGTAGTCTGAATGTGCGTTGCATTTTCGCTGAACGAAAAGAAGGAGAAATGCAAATTCGTCGCGGGTTTCAAGTCAATCCTGGTGAGCGTGTATTAGTGGTGGAAGATGTGGTAACTACCGGCGGATCTGTAAAAGAAGTGATTGCATTATTGGAAGAAAGAGGAGCTATCGTTATTGGAGTAGGATCTTTAGTAGATCGTACAAAAGGTGTCAATCCATTTGAAGTTCCTTACCGTGCGCTAGAAGCGGTAAACATCGAAAGTTACACTGCTGAAGTATGTCCGCTCTGTAAAGAAGGAATTCCAGCTGTGAAGCCTGGAAGTCGAGAAAAAAAATAATAATGTATTTTCCTCCATCCTCTGTGATCCCACAGAGGATTTTTTATAATTTGTAGAATGGATTTTGTAATACTGGGAGAAAAATATTATCTTCTTTATCTGTCTTTTTGAAAAAATACTCATTATAATAAAAATTAAACAGACCCTTTGAGAGAAAAGAGACATAGGTGTTTGTGCTTAAAGAAAACAAGAATCCAATAGAGATTCACGACGGCAGTAATACCTTTGAACTGGTTGAAGCAGCACAGGGTGCGAGAATTATCGTACTTGCCTTTGGGGTTCCGGGTTCAGGTAAATCTACTGTTCTCCGAGAAATGGCTGATGATTTCAAAAAATATCACAGTATGAATCCTGTTTTCTGTGATTTGGATGATCGGCAAACAGAATTTCGAACAATTTTTATACTCTTGTCGCGCTATTTTTCGTTCATCAAAACGAAAAAAATTGTTCTTCCCTCTGGGAGTGACAAAGCAATGCAAGTCACGTGGTTGTGGATTTTGGATCAATTGTCAGATGATTCTAATGATCCAATTTTTATCTGTGATGCAGGTCCCAATTTTTGGATGCGTTTTCAGTTGGTGACTACTGCCAGAATGGTAGCATATCTCCGCAATAAAATCGTTCAGGCATATGGCTTGGATCTTCCAGAGCTACGATTTCATGTCCATCTGCTTGAACTAATAGCTCCTGTGGAGGTAGCCTTTTGGCGAAATTATATTAAAAGAGAAAGAGTAGTTCATCCGAAACCTTTTTGGAATGCAGTAAGAGGAGTAAAAAACGCTTTTCTGCAAATGCTTGCATACTGTGACTCTTGGGGGAAAGTCAAAAACGGCATTACTGCCAAACGTAAGAATGTCTAATGATGGAAATCTTATATTTATCACTTTAGACTAGACGGCGGTTTCAACATTTTGTTGAAACCGCCGTGTGAGTTTTCATAGTCAGTAGACAGAATTAATAGTAAAATAATGATAACTTCCCTACTTATAAAGAGAGATAAAGATGACAGAAGTAGACCCTCTTGCTGAATTGACACAAATGTACAAAGATGCGATCACCTCCATTTGCCTGATTCCAGGGGCGAGACTGCCAACTGTGAAGGAACTTGCCTCCAGTTATGGCTTGGATGGGCATTCCGCGAAAAATATACTCGATGAGCTCAAAGATGGAGGATATTCTAGGCCTGAAGCTGATGGTCTACCAATTGTCGCAAGACAACAATGGTCGAATCCTCCAAAGCCCGTACTTGATTCTCTTCCTGCCGCACTAAAGCGTTCATTTAGACAGGATGAGGCGAGAATTGATTTTGCGGGTTTTACAGGCGAAACATTGTGGGCAGCTATCAGGCAAGCAATTGAAGTCTCGATGGATTCTGAACAGTTCCCTCGTCTTATCGCCATCCGTGTGATGGTACCTGATTCGAAAAAGAAAATGGCTCTCCCTTATGTTCTCGATAATCGAGAAGATGATGGTGCACGTGAACGATTTGATGATTTGAGCCAAATGATCACCACGAAAATGCGATCGATCAAGGATTTGCAGACTGTAGATTATGGTCGGGTCGTTTTTCAGGTCTCACTTGAAATCGGCAGAATCCCCTATTTTTCGCCGATGGATAAGATCATCATCATTAATCAGTCCGAAGTGCTTACTGGAAGCTATATTCCTGTCAAACATCGGGTTGAACTGCACGATGTTTCTAAGATCATCATGGATATTCGCGGACATCGTATTAACATGTATCATTCGGAAGAAGCAGGTTTCGTTCAAGAGAAACTGGGTCAATATAACCGTTGGTGGGAGATTGCTGATAAGGAAACATTTTAATTTTCTCATCAGCTAAAACAGGGTCAGAGATAATATATCTCTGACCCAAGCTCTATATAAAATTAGATAATTATGGATTACGGATAGATGAGCGGCGGTGACAAATTGTCACCGCCGAATGATTCCACAATAACTTACTTTTGCGGGAAGGAAGAAATATAAGACTTTTCGTGTTCTACAATCCGAAGTGCTTTACGGGCTGCTGCCTCAGCAGAATTACCCAGATTGTGGACGAAAATTTCTACATCCAAAGCAATCTGGTGGGAACACTCCAAAACTTTCCTTTCTTCTGTGTCCCTGGAATCTCGATTTTCCTCCATAAAGAGCTCGCTGATGTGAGCTTCTTTGTCTTTTAGTGAAGTGGAAATATCTTCTGAGATGGTGAGTGTCTGCTTAGCTTTCGCTTTTACATCTTCAAGAGCATTGCTCCAGACTTGGAGGGATGCTTGGAAGTTCTCCTTCGATGCAGAGAGAGTCCTTTCCCGAAGCATCTGCACATTTGATAGTGCAACTGTCAGGTCATGAAGGTGTTCTTGATGAGTGGCAGCCAATGCGAGATTATTGAGAATGATTTCTCTATCTTCCCCCCAAAGTTTCCAAACTTCTTGCTGAATCGCTTTGAGGTTCTCCCATGTCTCGCGAATTCCTGCTTCGGAACCCTTCCAGTTGGCTCGAAATTTCTGTTCGAGGTGAATCAGTTCCCGCATCCTTGGATACAGTGTCACCATCTTAGGGATATCACTGGCGCTCATTGCTTCTTTTACTTCTGCAATAGTTTTCACTAGCAGACGCAGGTTCGTTTCTCTATTATTTTTGTGAAAGGTTTGACGCCGATGGATAATTGGATCTACTACAATTCGTTCGTAGCTATCGCCAAATTCTCCATGAATGATTGAATCCCAAGCTTCATGCATTGAACGCCATGCTTCTTGATCTTGTAGAGTGGTTACTCCACCATGGTTCATTGCGTTCGTCAAGTCATTGTAATCGACATAAACCTGATGCACATACCGAACATTTCCTACCCTTTTGGAGGCACCCATAATCGTAAAGGGGAAAGAAGGATCACCCCAACGATTGGTGACAAAGATAACTGTCTTCGTCATCGACTCCAGCATATAACGTGCTTGGACTTCACCCATCGCTCTTGCAGTATTCGGCTCATCGGGGAAGTCAATGACTACTGTCTCCAATGGCCCACCAAAGACAGAACGAACGAGGTCTGGGTTTTTTGTATTGAGTTTTTCGATCTCCAAAGTCATGCTTTTGACATATCGCTTCCAGGCAAGGTAATTGCCGGAACCGACAATTGTCATAGGCATTCGTCCAGCTCTCCAAGCAAAATCGTCGAGGGTCGGGAAGTCTAGTTGCTCGATCATGTCATTCTCTATTCTGTGTTTTTATTGCTAGTGACTTACGATCATTATACTTGATGTCAGAATATACTGCTAGATAAAGGTTATGCCTTACGTATCAATTTTTTAGCAGAGCACAATCGATACACCTATCAAAAATTTGTCACATAATGGAAAAAAAGGGAGGGATGAAAAACACATTTCAGCAAGAATCTGACATATAGGAACAGTAATATTGAGGTGGGAATGGTATGAAAAGGTTTTGCAATGCAATGGTTTTTGTCATTTTTTTATTTAGCTCTACTGCTTATTTTATATTTTCTAAGTCAACATTTGTCGAAGCAGCGTCAAAGGAGCAAGCAAGTTTTATTGATTTTGGTACGATCCCACAGGAGTCATATCTGGCTTATTTAAAAAAGACCGGAAAAATAAGAGATACTGCAAATATGGAACAGACATTAAAGAATTATCTGCATAATCGCCAAAATCCTTTTCCTTTCACACAAGGTATTGATACAACAAGTGACTTCGGGAAAAAAATCTATTTACATAAACAGAAAATATTGCAGCAAACCATCCAAAAAGTAGATCGAACCATAGATTTCTCTCGTTTTCCTTTTACTAACCATCAAGATAATGCGATTGTAGCTCTGATGGAATTTCCAGATCTTCGGCATAACAAAATTTCCAATAAAGCCGATAGTAGTTTCTGGGTGAAAGATTTTAATAGTGATCATTACCAGCAGCTTATTTTTGGTAAACAAAATTATGTAATGGATAATGGGAAAAAATTAGTGACAGTGAACCAATATTATCGCCAACAATCGGCCGGATCATGGTCTTTGCAAGGAGAGTCAACAAATTGGTCACTTGCAAAACATCCTGCAGCATATTATGGTGCCCACCATCAAACAGAAGATTATATTCAAAATGATGTGAATCCAACTGCACTAGTAAAGGAAACATTGCAGCAGGTCGGAAAAAAAATAGCAGGCAAAGAAGCACGGTATGATCAAAGAGATCCTTATGACCTTGATGAAGATGGGAATGTGATGGAGCCGGATGGGCTGCTGGATAATTTATTTATTGTTCATGCGGGATTAGGGGAAGAAGAAGGCGGTGGAGATGATACGATTTGGTCTCATCGATCAGTCATTGGACCCGAACCAGTAGCAATTCCGGGAACGAAACTGAAAGCGTATGACTATATCATTCAGCCAGAAGATGGGGCTAGCGGTGTATTTGCACATGAATATGGACATAATTTAGGGCTGCCAGATGAATATGATACAAGTTACACAGGAACAGGATCACCTGTGGAGGCGTGGTCGCTCATGTCTTATGGAAGTTGGACTGGTGAAACCCTTGGAACGGAACCAACAGGTTTTGGGCCTTGGGATAAAATGTTTTTTTCAGCCACTTACGGAGGAAATTGGTCAACACCAACGGTTGTAGATCCAGCAAAGAGTAAACGACCCATTCCAGTATTACTAAATGAAGCAGTGGCAAACAACAAAAATGGAAAAATGGTAAAAATAAAACTCCCAAATCGTATCGTTTCGCCTCCTCTAGAACCATTAGGTAAAAAGTCTTATTATTCTACCAAAGGCAATATGCTGAATACCAAATTAGTATCGCCAACAATTGATTTAAGAAAGAAGCAAAAGGCCAATCTATCCTTTGATACTTGGTATGATATCGAAGCTGGATATGATTTCCTTTATGTAAATGTGTATATTGATGGGGCTGATAAACCAAAACAATTAGCAGCATTCACAGGCTCTACAAAGAAAAAGTGGGTAAATAAATCATTGGATCTATCGCCCTATGCTGGTCATCAAGTGAAGTTAGAATTTCAATATGTGACAGATGTTGGGGAAGTAGAGGAAGGCTTTTATGTTGATAATATAATGATAGATAGTGATGGGAAAACAGTAGTAAAAGATGATGCCGAAACCAATACACCGTTTCAACGAGATGGTTTTCAATTTTTTGATGGCTCCCCGATTGCATATCCAAATTATTATTTATTAGAGTGGCGCACGCAAAATGGAGTGGATCAAGGGTTAGCACATTTACGAAGACATAATAGTTTTTTGCGCTACGACCCGGGACTGCTCGTCTGGTATTACGATGGAAGCTACGGGGAAGACAACCAAACTGGACTCCATCCTGGCGAAGGTTTTTTAGGAGTGGTGGATGCTCATCAAGTCGGGCATTATTGGAGCGACGGTAAAGTAGGCTCAACACGCTACCAAGTGAATGATGCTGCGTTTCATCTTATCCCAACATCTCCAATGAATATTGTTTATCCTGATATGAAAATGACGTATCCTTCCGAGAAAGGAATAAGTCTTTTTGATGACAGGAGTGATTATAGCAGTCCTTTTAATGCCGCAGGAGGTAAAATACTGCCAAAGCAGGGGATTCAGGTACAGATAAGAAAAGTGAGTGCAGATACGCGGAAAGTGCTGATCGAAGTTAATAAGCGGTAATAAAACCACTGCTGCCCCTCTCAGATAAGCATCTGGAGGGGCAACATACTGACATCACATGCCATGTGTTACTTCATGTAGTAGTCACACACAGCATGGAAGATTCCGCCGTTCACGGCTCCTTCCATTGTGGAGGTGCCGACCGAAGCGACACGACTCTTGTTCTTGGCGATCGTTTGCCGCCATCCGAGGTACTCGGTCAGAGGAATACCAGCCTGCTGGTCCACCTTGTCCATGTTGGACTCGATGTAACCATAGAAGCCAGCCTGTCCCTTTACCAGTGCCTCGAAGTTCTCAGCCTTCCCTGTGGCAGGAGTCTCCGCGATGTTGACAGCAGAGCCATCGAAGGCAGCAGCTGACATCGTGCTCTTCGGACAGACGTCCGCGAGCATGACGAAACGACCGAAGAGATCCTTGGGCGCGATGTGGGAGATGTTGATGCGCTTCCCCTCATCCGTGCCTACCCCGTACGTAGAAGCGGCGATGACGTAACTGATGAACAGACGAGCAGCGGGGTTGAATCCGAACTGCTTAGCCTGCTCATCGGCCTCGATCATGCTGACGTACTCAGTGGTGACGTCGACGCCCTCTTCCGCGCGGAACAGCTTCTCCGATTCCGAAGACATGCTCCGGAACGTGCAGCCGCTGTGCCCACAGTCGTGGAATGCCAGCGCGAAGAGGAACGCCTGCTTGATGGCGTCCGGGAACCCCTTGGATGCTCGGTTCGCGAAGCGCTTCTGGAGCATCCTGGGGAAGAGCTTGAAAACTCCTTTGGGCTTCGAGATCAGCTCTTCGTAACCAGTGAGCAGATCCTTGCCGGCCTCCACGATCTCCACGAAGTGTCGGAGATTGTGGTAAGCAGGATTGGAGTACTGCACCGTCTTGTGTGCTTCGATGAGCGCTCGGAACAGGATATTCTCGAAATATTCCCAGGTAAAGGACTGGAGTTCCTCACCGTTCTCGGGGTAGTAGTTCAAGAGGTCCTGCTCAAGCGTCCCAGGCAGACGGTACCAAGTAGAGAACTCCACTGGGACCGGGAAAGCACCCATGTGAGGGCGAATCGCAGCGTAGTTCCAGAGAGCCTTGGCGGTCATAACTACCTTCCTCGGTGTGTGATGCTAGTTGATTGAGTTATAATTAATATAACATTATATAAATAGGATAGAAAGGTGTAAAAATTGAAATTTTATAAATATTACTAATGTTGATTATAGTTATAGTCATATTATAAAATATTAAATTATTTATTGCGTTTTATTCTTTGCAGTGTGAATTTTTGTTAGGAGGAAACATGGATTATACATCTTTGCACACTTTTCCTGTTCGAGATGAAGCTAAGAAAAAATTACAAGAAGATTTAAGACTACAAATAAAAATTATTCCATATGACAATGATCCCCGTATTGTTTGTGGTATCGATCTCGCTTACCACAATGACAAAGCAGTCGCAGTGTTAATTGCAATGAAACATCAAACCAAAGAAATAAAAGAGATCGTCCATCATGTTGATAGCGTAGAAGAAGCTTATATGCCGGGAATGCTTGCTTTTCGGGAGCTTCCGCTCATCTTAAAAGCTTGGGAGAAGCTCACTGTTGAACCAGATGTTGTTTTTTTTGATGGAAATGGGATGCTTCATCCACGCAGAATGGGAATTGCAACACATGCTTCGTTTTTTCTGCAAAAACCAACCATTGGAATTGCTAAGACATATTTAATGGGGCAACATGAAGCATTGGGAGACAAGCAAGGGGATTATCAATTTATTTATGACCAAGGGGAGTGTATTGGAGCGATTGTCCGTACACAAGCGGGAATAAAACCTGTCTATGTTTCCGTAGGAAATTATATGACATTAGCAGATGCCATTCGATTGAGTATGGATCAAGTAGGAAAAGAGAGTAGAATTCCAGAGATCGTTCGACAAGCGGATATCTGGACGCGTAAATTGCGCAGAGAACTTCTCGAATAACTAACCATTTCTTGCCAGCGAGAAATGATATAGTAGAATACATAGCGTAATTATATTTGCTTGGGGGTCTTAGGATGAAATTTCAGTTATTACGTCATGCGACCATGTGGCTAGAATATGCAGGAAAGAAAATAATAATAGACCCGATGTTTAGTTTGAAAGGAGAACTGGCTGCAACTCCAAATACACCAAATCAAAAAGCGAATCCGCTTATCGATTTATCATTAGATGTGAAAAATTATTTGCATCCAGATGCCATATTTCTTACTCACTCTCATCGGGATCATTTCGATGATGCTGCGATCGCTCAATTGCCAAAGGATACTTTATTTCTTTGTCAACCAGTGGATAAAGAAAGAGTAGAAAAAGAATCATTTACAAATGTAAACGCAGTTGAGACACAATATAATTGGGATGATATTACTATCTTTCGGACAAGTGGACAGCATGGACGCGGTCAGATTGGCAGACAAATGGGTGAAGTATCTGGTTATGTTCTGCAAGCTGCATCTGAACCTACTGTCTATATCATTGGTGATAGTATTTGGTGTGAGGAAGTAGAGCAGGCTGTTTTTCAATATAATCCAGAAGTAATTATTGCTTTTGCTGGTGCTGCACAATTTCTAACTGGTGGAACAATTACGATGGATAAGGAAGATATAAAACAATTGCGGCTAGCATCACCATCAAGTCATATTGTTGTGACACATATGGAAGCTTGGAACCATTGTCTGTTAACAAGAAAGCAGCTAAGTGATTATCTTGTACAATTGGATATCATAGATCGTATTCATGTGCCGCAAGATGGAGAAGTGATTTCTTTTCCATTTATAAAACCCCAGTAACTGGGGTTTTATAAATTTTCTTTCGCTATAAGTTCATTTTTTTTGATCATTGATTTTGAAATACGCATTTTTGAGAAAGTAAACACCAGTAGTGCCAGCCAAATAAATCCAAAACTGATAAACTCTATGGAAGTAAACTGCTCATGGAAGAAAAAGATTCCAAGTACCAAGTTTATCGAAGGGGCAATATATTGAAAAAAGCCAAGTGTGAACATAGAAACTCTCTTCGCGCCAATGGTAAACCATAGTAACGGCAAAGCAGTGATAATGCCGGAACATAAGAGCAAAAAGATCAAAAGACCGGAAGCATGTCCAATAATACCTGTCCCATTATATTCAACAAAAACAAGATAAAGTATAGCAAATGGTGTAATTACAATTGTTTCTAATGCAAGTGATATCATCGCATCCACTTGAACTAACTTTTTTAGTAGACCATAAAATGCAAAACTAAGTGCGAGTGATAAGGAGATCCAAGGGACTTGTCCATATTCAATAGTCAGAATAATTACACTAATAGATGCAAGACTGAGGGAGATGATTTGCCATTTATCCAATCTTTCTTTCAAGAAAATCATGCCAAAAGTAATGCTTATTAATGGATTAATATAATATCCCAAACTACACTCAATGACATGTTTATTGGTAACAGCCCAAATATAAATAAACCAGTTAGCACTGATGGCAATCCCGCAGCCAAATACACACAAAAGGGTTTTGGTGTTCATAAACACTTGTTTAATCCTATGCCATTGCTTTCTTATTGTAATCAATATAGCTACAAATACAAAAGACCAAACAAAGCGGTGAGCTAAGATTTGAATAGATGGTATTTTACCAAGATAGTCCCAATAGATAGGTAATATTCCCCAGGAAATAAAAGTAGCTATCACATAGCCGATGCCTGTTTTTTCCTCTTTCTCCAGTGATGACATTCCAATAACCTCATTTCCAAAAAATTAGTTATCTATTATTAAGAAAATATTGTAAAAAAGAGTAAAATTATTTATGACAATCCTATCACATTTAATAATTATTATATACTAAATTATAATACTTCATTTTTTTGTTAAAATGATCTGATTGTTTCCTATTTACGTATTTTTTCGATTTCATTTGAGTGACCACTTTTGGTTTGTTTAAATTTGATATATATCTAGATTTAAATGTTTTTATTGTTAAATAGATTGAACGTAAAGTTTACATTACTTATAATGGTACTAATCAGAAAGAAAAATTGTATTCTCATTATTTGTTTTTTTATGAAATTTCATTTTATTCTAATTAACTGGGACGGTGCATCATGAGTGAACACCTTATGAACAATTAATTGCATCAGCTAATGAACCTCTTGTATTAATAACTAGCAAGGAATCAGCTCCTTTCTATCCAAAAGAAGCATACTCACACGTGGAGGAAATTGAAGATTATGTGCTCAATCCCATTGTTTTTCATCGTGCGATTCAGTTACACCAAAAATATCAATTTCAAAAAGTAATTCTGTAACAGAAGCAGATACGATTCCTGCTGCAAAACTACGAGAGTACTTTCAAATTGATGGTCAAAATGTAGAAAGTGCTATTAATTACCGGAACAAGGTGATTATGAAGCAGAGGGTAGCAGAAGCTGAGCTTCGTGTGCCGAATTTTAAGCATATTCATGATGTCATCGATTTGCATCGATTTTTGGATGAGTATGGATATCCAGTAATTATCAAACCTTTGGACAGTTTTGGCTCGATTGGTACTACAATACTTCGAACGAACGAAGATTTAGAGAAGTTTTTAAAAAGCAGACCCATCATGGAAAATGTGGAAAACAATTTTTAAACGGGACGTTATATACAGTTGATGGCATCGTTGCAGCGAATGAAGTTGCATTTATTAGTGTTTCGGAAGCAGTGGGTGGAAATTTTATCGATTTGGATCATAGTGGAATTTCGGAATTCTATCAGTTAGATCCAATAAATCCATTAGGAAGACGTCTGATAACGTATTGCAAACAAGTGATAAAAGCTTTAAAAACTCCTAGAGGTACAGCTTTTCATACTGAGATTTTTCATACGGAAAATGATGATATTGTACTTTGTGAAATTGCAAGCCGTCCATCAGGAGCACATATTGCTCAAAGCGTAAAGGCGATGTATGGAATAGATTTGACACAAACTCATGTAAAATTACAAGCAGGTGTTTCTGTCCAATTTCCGAAGAATGGAGAGAACTATTTACTTGGGATGTAGAAGTAGAAATTTCTTCTTAATAATAGGAACGCAGTATAAACACAAGAGAAAAAAACCTCAAAAAAGGACAGTACATTAAGTAAGTTTTGAGGTTTGTTTTGATGTATTTCAGATTGGTACATGATACCGGCTAAATCGAATAAGACTTGTGCCTGGTTGAGTATATTGCTAGTGTCGCATCTTTCGTTATGTTAGTTCCCTGCTGCTTAAATGAAGGATTAAATGGTTGTATTTTAATAATGTTTACATCTATGTTAGTGCATACAAGCATAGCATGTGATAATTTTCCTTATTATTAATTTAATAGTGCATATAAAATATAAATGTTTTTATTGTTAATTAGATTGAATATCATTTGGCAATTTCTTATAATGGTACTAATTAGAGAACAGGTATTTTTTCTCTAATTTTGGAAATAAATTATGGATTGGACGGTGCATCATGAGTATATTAATTCTTAATTTTTCGCCTCACGACAGAACACCATATGAACAATTATTTGCAGCATTAGATGAGCCGCTTGTTTTAATTACAAGCAAAGAATCAGCCCCATCCTATCCAAAAGAAGCTTATGATCATATGGAAATAATTGAGGACTATATGCTTCACCCTATGATCTATCACCGTGCTATTCAATTACACAAAAAATATCAATTTAGAAAAGTAATATCAGGTTTTGAACCAGATATTATGGCAGCTTCCAAATTGCGTGAATACTTCCAAATCGACGGTCAAGATGTAGAAAGTGCGACACAATATCGAAACAAAGTAATTATGAAACAACAGGTAGCAGATGCAGGATTGCGAGTTCCGATGTTCAGACATATCCATGATATTATTGATCTCCATCAATTTTTAGATAGATATGGTTATCCTGTCATTGTAAAGCCTTTGGACAGCTTTGGTTCTATCGGTACTGCAATCCTTCGTTCGGAGACTGACCTAGAAGCTTTTTTACAAGGAAAGCCAAAGTTGGAAAACGTAGAAGTAGAACAATTTATCTCTGGTACTTTATATACAGTCGATGGTTTAGTTGCAGATGGGGAAATAGCCTTTATCAGTGCTTCAGAGGCGGTTGGAGGCAATTTTATTGATTTGGATCACAGCGGAATAACAGGATCTTACCAATTGCACCCTTCCAATCCATTGGGAAAACGCCTGATAGCATACTGCAAAAACGTGATAAAAGCATTAAAAACACCTGAGAATACTTCATTTCATGCGGAAATTTTCCATACTGATGATGATGATATTGTGTTATGTGAAATCGCAAGCCGTCCTTCCGGTGCACATATAGCGCCAAGTGTAAAATTTACATATGGTGTTGATTTAACGCAAGCACATGTGCAGTTACAAGCAGGCGTACCGTGTCATATTCCAAATAATGGAGAAGATTATTCTCCTGAAAAATTATCTGCTTGGATTTATTTTAATGTAGAAGACGGTGTATTGCGGTCCCTTCCCACTGGTGAACTGCCAAAAGGGATTTTTGAATATCAAGTTTTCGGAAAAATTGGTGAATCGTATACCAGACAATCTTATGGCATAACAAAAGTTGCTTTCATGTTGATAGAAGGAAAAACAGAGGAAGAGTTAAAACAACGAGTTCAGGAGAGTTGCAAATGGTTCACATCTCAAGTTACTTGGGATTTAGAAGTCACTATTACATCATAAGAGAAAGTTGGCATAGCGATGATATTAATTTTTTGCGCCCGGAAGTTTCCTGTACACGAATGGTACAAGTCATTAGATGAACAATTTGTTTTATTGACAAGTGATGAGATAGTAGATTATTTCCCAAAAGAAAGATATGCTCATATAGAAGCGTTTTCTGACTTTTGGAATAATCCGATAGTTGTGAAAAGGGCGATGCAATTATCTAAGATTTTTCACTTTTCCAAGATCGTTGGTCCGATGGAATTAGATATGATAAGAGTTGCAAAGTTGCGGGAACATTTTAAGTTAACAGGTTCACAAAATACCCAGAGCGCTTTGCAGTATCGGGATAAAGTTTTAATGAAAGATAAAGTAAGCGCTGGCGGCTTACGTGTTCCAAATTACCGAAGGCTGCAAGATGAGGTTGACCTGCTTACATTTATCGAAGAGAATGGCTACCCTGTGCTGATTAAGCCACTGTTAGCATTTGGATCCATCGGGGTAGAAGTTTTTCGTAATGAAGGAGATTTGGAACGGTATTTGAAGCAAAAACCTCAACTGCTTGGTTTTGAAGTAGAAGAGTACATTGATGGTACGCTTTATACAGTAGACGGAGTAGTACAGGATGGACAAGTTGCTTTTATCAGTACGAGTGAATATGTGGGTGGAAACTTAATTGATCTTGACAGTAGCGGAATTAATGGTAACTGGATTATGCATCCTTCGAATCCGTTATCCAAACGATTGATAGATTACACCACCAAAATGATAAATGTATTGGAGACACCTAAAAATACTGTTTTTCATGCAGAGTTGTTTCATACCCATCAGGATGATGAAATTGTACTGTGCGAAGTAGCTAGTCGTACTCCAGGCAGTCATTTGCCGCATATCATTGATCAAACATATGGAATAGATCTAGTTAAATCAACTTTTTTAACTCAGTTAGATATACCTGTTAATGTACCGGTTTCTTCCAATCAAGATCCAGATAAATTATATGGATTTGTTTATTTTACACCAAAAGAAGGTCGAATTCAGGCTCTTCCTTCAGAAGCCCCTCCAAAGTGGGCTGTAGAGTATACTTTGCTTGCAGAAGTTGGACAAGTTTTTCCAAAAGGAGTCAATTATGATTATCCATATGCTTATATCATTTTTGAAGGAGAATCAGAAAGCGTATTAAAAGAGCGAACAACACAAATATGTGAGTGGTTTACTAGCAGGGTTGTTTGGGAAAACGAATTGCGTATAGAAGCATGATAGAAAATGAGATTGCAAAGAGAAAGAAGGTGAAATTCCTTTGAATATCTTGGCTACTTATCGAGCATTTAATAGAGAAGTATGGTTTCTTGCTGTTGTTTCCTTTTTAAGTAGGATGATTACTTTTGTGCTTCTACCATTTATGATCATATATCTTGGTAAAATTGGTATGGAAACAACACAAATCGGATGGATTATAGGATGCGGTTGGATTTTAGGATCGGTTATAGGTCCTGTAGTCGGTTATTTTGCTGATCGATTTGGTACGAGACTTGTCTATTTTTGTATTATGATTTTGTGGTTGTTATCGTTTTTTGGATTTGCGTATGTGGAAAACTTCTATTTGCTTATTTTGATGAGTTTGTTGAATGGAATTGGTCGAACATCGATCGAATCTCTTCTGCTTACACGAATGTATCAATCGGCACCAACAACTGACCAATCCAATGTTTCTAAATTGAATTATATGGTTTCCAATGCCGGGATAATGATAGGTCCATTTGTTGGAACAGAATTATCAAAGCATTATGGAGCGGAAGTTTTTATTGGTTCAGCGATTATTTTCATGCTTTTTTTGTTACTGGATCGTTTTTTTCAGATAAATAAGGTGAGGGAAGTAGCTAGAGACATTATTTCTTTGAAAGCAACCATGACTGTTTTGGGTAAAGACAAAGTACTGTTATGGTATATCGTAGCTGGAACGATTTTTGCGGTTGTGTTTATTCAAATCGATTCGACATTGCCACTTGCCCTGAAAAATGCCAATCAATTTCAATGGTATTCTCCCCTCAGTTTGGTAAATGCATTGATTGCAGTAGTAATCACAACTCCTTTGATCAATTGGTCTGAAAAACGTTCCCTTTCTTCTATGATGTTTTTAAGTGTTTTACTCATGGCAATTGGATTTTTATTTTTTTTGAACAGCTGGATTCCCTTTTATTTTTTAGGTTTTATCTTCATTTCACTTGCTGAAATTTTGTTTTATCCACTCTGGAGAGAATTGATTGGAAATTTAAACCCTTCTCTGCAAGCGACCTATTTGGGTACAACTAATTTTTCGTATATTGGTTATTTTATCGGGTCCGCTTTAGGTGCAGAATTATTCGAATGGTGGGGAATTGGTTTTACTTTTCTATTCTTTGCTATATTGAGTTTGACTGCATTTCTTGCCTTTAAAATGGGTCAACATGTGCTGGAAGCACAAAAAAAGCAAGATCAAGCTGAGATAGTCGCAGCAGAAATCGCTGAAAAAATGTAAACCTCAAAACTGACAAATAATCAGGTCAGTTTTGAGGTTTTTTTTCTAAAATGGATTGCAGTTTCTGTTTATCTGGTGTTACATATAGCGTTCTTTGATCTGCATAAATAACATACCCAGGTCGTGTTCCAGAAGGTTTTTTTACATGTTTAATCAAGGTATAGTCAACAGGTACTTGACTTGATTCTCGTGCTTTACTAAAAAACGCGGCTAACATAGCTGCTTCCCGCAGTGTCTCATCTGATACTTGGTTCGAACGAATGACTACATGGGAGCCTGGTATATCTTTGGTATGAAGCCATGTATCTGTCTTTTTTGCAATTTGGTGGGTTAGTCGATCATTTTGTTTGTTATTTTTACCAACGAGAATACTAGTGCCATCGCTGGCATAATAAGTGGTGGGGGACGGCTGGTTTGACTTCTGCCTTCCTTTTTTCGTTTGCTTTTTGATCCAGCCTTCTTCTGTTAACTCTTCCCGTATTTGCTCGGTTTCGGCAAAATTCGCTTGTGATAGATGTGCGAGTACAGTTTCTAAATAAAGATTCTCTTCTCTTGCAATTTGAATTTGCTCTTCATTGTATCGTTTTCCAGCTTTTAATTTTTGATATTTTTTAAAATAACGCTGCGCATTTTCATTTGGTGAAAGAGTTGGATTTAAGGAGATCGTTACTTCTTGGCCTGATTCATCATAATAATTGACAACGGTGATGGATTTGTCACCTCGTTTAATTTGGTGCAAATAAGTTGTCAACAATTCACCATATAACCGTGAAGTTTCTGCTTTGTTGGCATTATCTAGCTCTTTCTGTAATAGCTTGATTTTTCGCTTGTTTTTTTCAACAGCTCGGGTCAAATGTTGTACCAGTGCATGTGTTTGTTGTCCGACACGATCCCGCTCTGCTTTATCGGAATAAAATTCATCTAAACATAAACTCATGGAGTGAAAGTATTGATGATCTCCTTTTAGATGAGTCAAGTTTATCGATGAAAATTGAGCACGGTTTTGTCTTGTAGTAATTTCAGGTTTGTAACGATGATCGATCATATCTCTTTGCCAATTCCAAAAAGTGTCCCAGAGATCTTCTCGATCGCCTAATTTGGCAGCAGAGATGATTTCTTCGGCTGGAAGTGGACCAAGGCCCATAAATTGCTGAACGAGTTGTTTTGACAACTGACCAGCATTATAATCCAAGCTAGATATAAATGTGTCGTGATCAACAGTTAGAGGATTTTTTTTCGCTTGGTCTGGAGGAGAAATATATTCTAGGCTAGGGAGTACTTGTCGATACTGGCTTGTTTGAAAGCCTACGCGACGCATCGCATCGATGATTTTATTTGAATCAGGGTCCAATAAAATCAGGTTACTATGCCGGCCCATGATTTCTATGATTAGCTTTCTCTCCACAATATCCCCTAGTTCACTTCTGCCTTTTAAGGAAATATGAATGATTCGCTCCATTTCAATTTGCTCTATTTTTTCAATGATGCCGCCTTCCAATTGTTTACGCAATAACATACAGAACATCGGTGGTTCTGCTGGATTTTCATAGTTTGCGGTTGTAAGATGTACGCGAGCATAAACAGGATGGCAGGAGAGCATCAACCGGTGATTTTTTCCTTTTGCTCGAATGGTAAATACGATTTCCCATTGACTAGGTTGATATATTTTGGTGATACGTCCACTTGTAATTTCTGTTTGTAACTCATGTACCACAGCGCGAGTTACTGTTCCATCGAATGACATTCTTCCTACACCCCTTATCTTTCCCATTGTACCTGAACATACAAGGGAAAACCATTCTTTACTTCTAAGTTCGCTTGTCCTGCATAAGATGAAATGAGAAGGCCCTGGACAAGGAGGAAAGTCATGTCGGATTCATCGCGTTTTGTGGAGTGGACTGCGGAAAAAGTAGCAGATTTTTATCAAGTTACCAAGACGAGCGGATTGAGTGGAAAAGAAGCCAAGAATAGACTCGCCAAAGTAGGGAGTAATACGCTCTCTGAAGGAGAGAAAGTCTCATTAATTGTATTATTTTTAAATCAATTTCAAGATTTTATGGTGCTCATTTTACTCGTAGCGACATTGATTTCCGGTTTACTTGGGGAATATGTGGATGCGGTCGCGATTCTGAGCATTATTATTTTGAATGCGATTTTGGGATTTGTTCAAGAAGTAAAAGCAGAGCGTTCTTTATCTGCTTTAAAAAAACTATCTGCTCCTATGGCAAAAGTATTTCGTGAAGGAGTATGGAAGCGGATAGAGGCAGGTTTTCTTGTTCCAGGAGATATTATTTCTCTAGAAAGCGGCGATCGTGTACCTGCGGATGTGCGTTGGATGACCACTTCTGGATTAATGGTAGAGGAATCAGCCTTAACGGGTGAATCGATGCCGGTAGAGAAGACAATGGAAGCAATGCCCCATGAAGAATTATCTTTGGCCGATTTTCGGAATATGAGTTTTATGGGGACAATGGTTGTCAAAGGATCTGGAGTTGGCATTATTGTCCATACAGGTATGAACACAGAAATGGGCAGAATAGCGCACCTGATTCAAAGTACAGAGCAAAATATGACACCATTGCAGCGTCGTTTGGAACAACTTGGGAAAATATTAATTATTGTCGCATTGTTTTTGACTGCCTTAGTTGTTGTGACAGGCGTCATGCATGGACAAGATTTATATAAAATGTTTTTAGCTGGCGTTAGTTTGGCTGTTGCCGCCATCCCGGAAGGTTTACCAGCCATTGTAACAATTGCTCTCGCATTAGGTGTACAACGCATGATCAAAAGACAAGCAATTGTCCGCAAACTACCATCTGTGGAAACCTTAGGTTGTGCTTCTGTTATATGTTCTGATAAAACAGGGACATTAACCGAAAATAAGATGACAGTTACACACATCTATACCAATAACAGGCTGATCTCGCTGTCAGAGGGAGAAGATAAGCTTTATCCACAACAAGATCCGACTTTGCAACAGCTACTGCAAATTGCTGTCCTCTGTAATAATGCTACACTTACGCAAAATGGGAAAAAAATGCATTATGAAGGGGATCCTACAGAAGGTGCTTTGCTTGTTATGGGTGCAATTGGCGGTATTACGAAGGGTGATTTAGCAGGTGCTTGGACGAAAATAAAAGAATTTCCATTTGATTCCGATCGGAAAATGATGTCTATTATTGTGGAAAACAAAAATCAGCAAAAACAGCTATGGACTAAAGGTGCACCAGATGTATTGATTCGGGATTGTACTCACATTATCAAAAACGGTAGGGTGGAGAAAATTACAGCAAAAGATCGGCAAAATTTATTGAATCAGAATGAAATTCTCGCTTCGCATGCTTTGCGTAATCTCGCTTTTGCCTATCGTGAGTTAGTCACCTCTCCTTTATCACAGTCGGAAAAACAACTAGAGCGAAACCTAGTTTTTGTAGGGATTGCTGGGATGATTGATCCACCTCGTAAAGAAGTGAGAGAAGCTATTCGGCTTTGTCGAAAAGCAGGGATACGGACTGTAATGATAACAGGAGATCATCAAGCTACTGCGGAAGCGATAGCGCTACAACTTGGGATTAAACGTACAAATGGTTTGACAGTGACAGGCCGTGATATTTACAATATGAAAGATACAGAGTTTGACCAAAAAGTAGAGCAGATTGATGTTTATGCACGTGTTTCGCCGGAACATAAACTAAAAATAGTTTCTGCATTGCAGCGAAATGGACATGTTGTCGCGATGACAGGAGATGGAGTCAATGATGCTCCAGCAATAAAAGCAGCTGATATTGGTATCGCCATGGGAAAAACCGGAACCGATGTTTCTAAGGAAGCATCTTCCTTAATTTTAGCAAATGATAATTTCGCTACAATTGTCTCTGCGATTGAAGAAGGTCGACATATTTATGATAACATTCAAAAATTTATTAGCTACTTATTAGCGAGTAACGTTGGAGAAATACTTGTCATGTTTTTTGCTATGCTAGCTGGCCTTCCACTTCCATTAATACCTATTCAAATTTTATGGGTTAACTTAGTGACAGATGGACTTCCAGCAATGGCACTTGGAGTAGATCCAGCGGAAGAAGATACGATGTCTCGAGCTCCTAGAAATAGCCGAGAAAATATTTTTGCCAGAAGAGTAGGATGGAAGATCATTACAAGAGGGCTTCTCATCGGACTTTGTTCTTTATTAGCTTTCTGGGTAACATACCAAGAGAGCGGGCAGTTGATGCTGGCGCAAACTGTGGCTTTTGCAACACTTGTCTTCTCTCAATTGATTTATGTGTTTGACTGTCGTTCACAAGGGACAATTTTTGAACGCAATCCACTTTCCAATATGACACTGTGTTTGGCAGTTCTCATTTCGGTTTTCTTGCTTGTTGTAGTTATTTATTACCCGCCGTTTCAACCGGTTTTCCATACCGTGCCGTTACACTTGCATGAATGGCTTCTCATTACAGTGACATCAACACTACCTGTCATCCTAGCAGGATTAATGGATTTATTACGCAAACCAATAAGAAGAGCCTTGCCGAATTAATTGATCTTTGCAATAGAAAGGAAATCATCATGAAATTTCATAAAATGCATGGTTTGGGAAATGACTTTGTTGTTGTTCATCTAGAAGAACAGCTTCCCGTTAATGTATCGGAGTTGGCCAAAAACATTTGTGATCGTCATTTTGGTGTCGGTGCAGACGGTTTGGTTTTTATCCTTCCATCAGAAGAAGCAGATGCACAGATGCGAATTTTCAACGCTGATGGAACGGAGTCACAGCAATGTGGAAATGCAGTGCGTTGTGTTGCGAAGTATGTTTATGAAAAGTTAGAGAATCCCAAACAAAGTATGTTGATAGAGACAAAACGAGGAATTCAACAAGTAATGCTGCAAGTACAAGACGGTATCGTGGAACAGGTGCGAGTAGATATGGGAGAACCGATATTAGAGCCTTTCCAAATCCCTGTTCAATCCAAAAGTATTCATCATCATGTAGAAGTGAATGGTAAAAACTATGATTATACTGCTGTTTCCATGGGTAATCCGCACGCAGTAATTCAAGTGGATGAATTGACCGATGATGTAGTGGAGCAAGTAGGTTCCCAGATTGAATCGCATGAGCTTTTCCCTGAACGAGTAAATGTGGAATTTATCACGATACATTCATTACGGGAAATTAGTATGCGGGTATATGAGCGTGGCGTTGGGGAGACGATGGCATGTGGATCAGGTGCGTGTGCGGTACTTGTCGCAAGTCATTTAAACGGTCGTGCAGAAAGAAAAGCTACGATTCATCTGCTCGGAGGAGACTTGACGATAGAATGGAACGAAGCGGATAATCATGTCTATATGACTGGTGCATCTAGCTATGTGTTTGCAGGAGATTATCTTATCTGATCAAATATTGAAAATAGCACTTCTCGTTACACAATTGGAGGTGCTATTTTTATTTTGTTAAAGACAGCATGCTATTTGCTATATTCCAAATGAAGGATTAGTCGAATAGAACTGTGTATGGTAAAATATTTTTCGAAAATAAAAAAGATATGGGGTTTTATGAATATGCTTAACATAGAAGACTATCTTCAGCAGTGGCTTCGACATCGATCAGTATTGCAAAAAATCGTTCCATTGATTCCAAATGAACATATCGACTTTAAACCTTGGGAGAATGCAATGACAATGGGCTCTTTAGTTACTCATATTGTCTCTGCAACGGATATGTTTGTAAAAACCGTAAAAACTGGCACGTTTACTCCACCAAAAAACAAAATTCAATGTCAAAACATAGATGAAATTCGAAACATTGTACAACAAATGACGAACGAGACAATCGAAAATTTGAAGTCAATTACTGAAAAACAGTTGGAACACCAAATAGAAATATTCGGTTTTTCTGGAACAGGCAGTTTATGGTTATCTAGTGCAAGAGACCATGAGATTCATCATAAAGGTCAATTACTTACATATATGAGAATGGTGGGAATTGAAGATTTGCCATTTTTTGTTGAACAGCCTTCTAAAAAATAAATGCAAGTGGCTCTTTAAAACTGATAGCACCTCTCTGACCATTTGGTCAGAAAGGTGCTATTTTTTACTGTGTAAGTGCATCATTTGATAGATTCCATCATAAATTCTATAACCTCATAGTAGCCGTTTGCTGGTTCCGCTCCATCTACAAATTCCTATTCCAGCTTTTATGTACTGATTTTTCCAAATCCGCATCCTCAGCGTGAAAATAGAAATACTGCAACAAAAAGACTCGTTGCTGCAATCCAAATCGATTTTATTCCTAAACATGAAGATACATATGCGCCAAGCAATGCACCAGTGAAAAATGCGAGAATTATCCATAGAAAACGAGTGAATCGGACTTTTTCTTTTTTGTCATGGGTAAACAAGGCTAAGTATGCCGCTTGCGATGCAGTACGCAAATTGCCTGTTGCTACAGTGTTGTTATACGACCATTTATCCATTTTATCAAAGTATGCCACCTGCACCGATGCAGCAAAAGCAATGAGCGAGGTGACAATAATATTTGGGACTCCCACCGGAATAAAACCAATAACAAATAAGATTAAGCACTCGATAAGTAAGACAAAACGTGCAGTGTTGTGAGGTTTCTTCGGATGTTTCATCCGCTCAGCGACAGCAACGCCAATAATAAAAGCCAGAATCGGTGGAATGTGAATAAATGCTTGATGCCACTGGCCTTGTGCCATCTTGACACCAAGTAAAACGACATTTCCTGTCTGGGCATTGGCAAAAACGCTATTTCTCGTAACATATGTATATGCATCTAAAAAGCCACCAACCATCGCTAAGAGTAATCCTAACCATAAAGAAGAGGCAGTGGGAATGCTATAATCCGAGCCATCACTAGGACCATTATCCTGCTTTTCTATCGTTTTGAAGTCCATTTTCATTTCAAATCCTTGTTTTTCATATATATATGTATTATGTCCAATCTAGCAGACGTAAAATAGGAACTTAAAACAGACAAAATTCCCGCTTTCGAGGAAAAGACTGTTTTTGAACTCCAGATGTTATCTAAGAGTAAAGCACATAAGTAGTGTAGTATAAAAATCAAGCCTATCGTCCCAAGAATCCTACGGCTTTAGTCTTATGGAGTGTCAAAGAAAATGGAATATCATATTAACTTACAGCAAAAAGGATGAGGTTTACCCCTCACCCTTTTTTGCGATTAACTATTATCCAGTGAATAGTTGTGTCCAGTAGCTGCCATAGCTACCGCCTGCTACATAACCGACACCGATTTTGGTATAAGATGAATTTAATATATTTGCACGGTGGCCGGGGCTGTTCATCCAACCTGTCACTACTGCTTGTGCAGAAGGATAACCAGCAGCGATATTTTCCCCAGCAGTGCGATAGGAGACACCAAATTGTTTTAGCATGTCAAATGGCGACCCATAAGTAGGGGACTGGTGGGAAAAGTAGTTTTTGTCGACCATATCTTGAGATTTTTTGCGAGCGATCGAACTCAATTTGCTATCGAGCACCAATGGTTGTAATCCTTTTTTTGCTCGTTCGACATTCACTAGACGGACTACTTCTTTTTCAATTGGTAGTACACTTGAATCAGACGTAGATGTATTGGTGGTAGAGGCACCACTGTTCGATGATCCGCTGTTTGAAGTTGGAGTTGCCGAATTAGAAGAAGTGGATGGCTGTGTATTCGTTTGATTTGGAGATGTGTTTGTATTCGATGTTGTTGGTTTATCAGATGTATTGGACTTTGATGAATTTGCAGTATCTTTGGAGTGTGTCTTTTTCTTTAACACTTTTGTTTTCTTTGCTTTTGCCTTTTCTTTAGCAACTGTTTTCAGGAAAGAAAGTTTGACTACCTTTACATGTGTTGCCTTAGGTGCTAATTGATAAATATTTGCTGGTGTAGATGATTCCCCTGCTGCTTGTCCAAATGTAGGGAGCAAAAAGATTGCAGGTATGATCATCACATATATCCACCGCATGATATCCCTCTTTTCTTAAAGAATTTAATGTGGTTACCAGTATATATGATTTTTTTGTGGATAGAGCTGCTAATTTAAGGAAATAGAAAACGGGAGACAAATGATTTGTAAGGAAGAGATATTTTATAAACACAATATATTGCTGAACGGGAAGATATTCGATGGCAAATTTCTCTTAAAAACTACTTGTGTTTTATGGAACCTGATCTATCAAAATATTTATATATATTTATATCAAAATATAAAAATACAAAGAAAATGTAATATATTACCTGAGAAAAAGCGAATAATGCTTATTTACACGGAATTGTGGTTTGTCGTATTATGAAAATAATAAAAAATATTTGAGATTTACATTTTCTTTTGCCTCTTTGTTTTTTTCTGTATCCATCATTTTATTTGGAAACATTAAAGGGAGGTTTTTGGTGTGAAAATGTATCGAGTAAGTTTTGCGGTAATGTTTGTATTCGCTCTAGTAGTCTCTAGTCTTTTTGTCCAAACAAGAAGAGTTGATGCTCTATCGTATGACGGAACCAATCCTTATTCATCATCAGGGAATAACTGTGCTTACAAAAGTTCGTTTGTGTATCAAACCAAGTATATTTATATGACGACTAGAACTGGAGACAAAGTAAAACTGGGTTATTTACAATTATGGGGAAGCGCTTACTGTCATACAGCTTGGGCGGAAGTGCATTTGTACGGTTCAGCTCCTTACAATGGATACGCAAATGCGTTGATTCACAGAAGTAATGGTACAGAATCGAATTGCTGGAGCTCAGGTGGAAACGGCACTGTGGACGAGGGACAACATTCCTGCCACACAGGACAACTATGGGATAAAGATCCATATCAATCATGGAGTGCAGGTGACATTGATAATTGGGGTGCTTATACAAGCTGGTTTTAATTACATGAAAAACGCGACAAGGGGACGGTTCTCTTGTCGCATTTCTTTGTTGTTGATGGGTATATATGTTAATATGCCTCTATGAGGTGTAAGAAGCCTAGATCTGGCAGGGTAAGAAGTGAGACGGGAATATATCACATCATGGTTAGAGGGGTAAATAGAATGCCCATCTTCAAGGATGAAGAAGATCATCAACCATTTTTAGATATGGTAGTGCGCTCTAAGGGATCAGATAATTGTGAACTATATGCCTATTGTTTGATGCACAATCATGTACATTTGCTTTGGAAAGAAGGAGAAGGTACGATCAATCATTTTATGAAACTACTTGGAGTAAGTTATGTTTCATATTTTAATAAAAAGTATCATCGAGTAGGTCATTTGTTTCAGGATCGATATCGAAACGAAAATATTGAATCAAAAGCCGGAATCTATTCAAAATAGACTCGAATTACATAAGTACAATCACTAATCATGAACTTCAAATAGAAAAAATAGGATGAAAAATAAATGCGCATTTCTTTTTAGGAAGCGCTTTTTGGTGTTTATCGAAACATCTGTATCTTTAGAAAATGCTCTATTACCTAGTGAAAGCGGGTAAGATCCCATTTACAGATGAAAATGTGTCACAGGTAATAATCAAGCAGATTATTTCTTCCCAATAAAAAGGAAGGTTACGACAGCCCCAAAGATAAAAATAATACTAATCACTAGTAATAAGTAGTGAATACCTGAGACAATAGCGTTATTTCCAAACATGCCAACGATTGCTACTCCTATAACAGCACCAATTTGACGAATCGAATTTAAGCCGCCGGAAGCAACGCCGGTTTGTTCCTTTTTTGTAGAAGTAATTACAGCAGTCATGAGAGAAGGTATAGTGAGAGATACACCGATCCCAATGATAAATAAACTGATGCCAGTCCAAATATAAAGTGAATGATCACTGAACTGCATGGCAAACAGTGTGCCAATACAAGCCAGTATAAATCCGATAATCATTGGGATTCGCGGTCCTATTCTGCTGACAATTTTGCCTGTAAGTATTGGATTAAAAGCCATAGCAATAGTCATTGGTAATAAGTATGTACCTGCTAGAAATGCTGATACATGGTTTGTCTGTTGAAAGAAGATCGGCAGGGCAAATAAGATAGCAGAAAATCCAATGTTCACCAGCAAACCAGCTCCCATTCCAGCAGAAATGGTTGTTTGTTGAAATAAATCTAAGGGAAGCAAAGGATGTTTTCCTTTGATCTCTGTAATGAGAAAGCTGATGATACTGGTAATAAAAACGAGAAATGCTCCAATAATTACAGGAGAATCCCATCCATAGTATTTCCCTTCTACAAGAGCAAAAGATAGTGCTAAAATAGAGAGTATTGCCGTAATTTGACCAATGAGATCAAATCCGTTTGTTGATTTTGCCTTTTGAGGTTCATTCACATAATAATAAGTAATGAAAAGGCTGAATAGTCCAATTGGTATATTGATGATAAAAATACTAGACCAGCCAAAGAAATCTACAAGTATTCCGCCTGCGACTGGACCAACTGCCAATGCGATTCCTGCAACTGCAGCTGAAGCAGCTATTGCTTTTGCACGTTCTTTTGGATCAGAAAAAACGTGCGACAGCAGCGATAATGAAGCTGGAAGCAAAGCAGCACCTCCGATTCCAAGCAGAGCCCTTAATCCTATTAGGATGTTGAGGGTTGGGGCGAATATGGATAGAGCGGAGATGACCACAAAAATCAACAAGCCCCATAAATATACGCGTTTTGTGCCCAGTCGATCTGCTATAGATCCCATGGAGAGTAACAGTCCTGCAAAAAAGATGGTATATGCGTTTACTACCCATTGCAATCCGCTCATGCCTCCCCCTAAGTCTTGATGTATGTGGGGTAGAGCAACATTGACAATGGTTGTATCTAGTAAGACCATAAAATAACCGAGTGAAATGGCGATTAACAATACTCTTTTCTTCCAAGTGGAAGTTTCGTATTGCAGTAAACCTTCTGTTTGGCTCATAAGGTGATGTTCCTTTCTGCTTGACATCGTATTTAACAATAGTGTAAAGGAAACGGTCATTGCAGAAAGATGATCGTTTATCATAGAAGTAATAAACCTAGGATAATACAGATAGAGAGGCGGCTGGATGATGGAATTCGCAGAAAGAGACAGGTTAGAAGAGTTAGCGCAGTTTCTACGTACTAGACGTCAAAGAATATCTCCTGAACAAGCAGGATTCCAACGCGGCAGCAGACGCAGAACACCTGGTTTAAGACGTTCCGAAGTAGCATTACTTTCCCACGTGAGTGTAGATTGGTATACCTGGCTGGAGCAAGGAAGAGATATCAAAGTATCTTCAGAAGTGCTTGAAAATATAGCAAAAGCACTTCAATTAAACGAAAATGAACGCAAGCATCTCTTTTATTTAGCTCTTCAACAAACACCTGCAAGCCATTCTTCCGTTACTACAGAAATTAGCCCTAGTTTACAAAAACACTTAGATCATCAAGGGATTCATCCTGCTTTCATTTTCGATAATCGTTTGAACATCATTGCATGGAACCAAGCAGCTTGCTATGTTTATGGGGATTATGCAAAAATGTCAGAATTGGAGAGAAATGTAGTATGGAGAGCCTTCACTTCTCCATTGGTAAAGCAGTTACGGCAAGATCAATGGGAAAATTATGCTAGAGATCGATTAGCTCAGTTTCGCGCCAACTATGCAAAAAATGTCGGGGATACATGGTGGATGAAATTAATTGCAGATCTTCACAAAGTAAGCCACGAGTTTCGCAACTGGTGGCAAGAGCATGATGTACTGGATAATCCAGAAGGCAAGAAAATCGTCCATCATCCAAGAGTAGGCAGACTTATATTTAAACATTTATCTTTCCAAGTTTGTCATTCTCCCGATTTGATCATGACGATTAATATTCCATATATGGATGATAATACGATAGCGAGACTGCAGGTTTTATATGATGAGAAGATATGTTTAGAAATCGAGTAGCATACGTGCGACAAGAGGGAGGTTTTCTTGTCGCATAATCAAAACAGATCATTGCTTACTCATATGAGATGATTCAGATGTCTGCTCAACTAAACGATAGCTTAACCAGACGAATAAAATTGCGGTCAATTCAGATCCGCCGGATAAAAACCCAAGATTTGTCACCGATCCATATTTCAATGCAAGTCCTCCTATCAGCGATCCTAATCCACTCCCAAAATAAAGGAAAGAACTATACAAAGAAAGAACTATTCCCGAATCTTTCCCGGATATCTCAATCAGTCTGTGCTGTTGTGCCGGATTAAATGTAAATCCACTGAAACCCCATAGCGCCATGGCTGCAATCCCAAGAGCAATCGTATGGAAGAGAGAGAAAGTTGTGACTGCAACGAAGAGGAGGGTAAGGGCAAGCAGAATGGTTCGAATTGCGCCAAAACGGTCAGTGGAGTAACCTCCAAAGAGAACTCCGAAGAAACTAGCAACTCCAGAAATAAAGAGAATCAAAGTGATAGTCTGTTCAGTGGCTCCAACTCGCCCGAAAATATCGGTGATATACGTATAGACAATGTAAATACCAGTTGCCCATGCTAAAGTGATGAATAAAGAAGCCAGGATGGCAGGACGTTTCAAAAATAAGAGACGTTCTTTTATTGATACAGCCTGTTCTGTTACAGTAACCACTGGGAAAAAGAGACGAATTAGCACAGCTGCAATCAAAGAAATAACCCCTACAAGCCAAAATGTCCATCTCCAATTGGAAACCGAAGCAATCCACACGCCTAATGGAACTCCGAGAACAAGAGCAATCGTGAGTCCGCCGACCACAATAGATATTGCTCGACCCCGCATTTCAGGTTTTACCAATTTTGCTGCTGTATACGTTGCTGCAGGGGAAAACATACCTGCAGCTAAAGCAGTGATAACCCGGAATGCCATCTGCATCCAATAACTAGACGCTAATCCGCATAATATATTCCCGGCAGCAAATAAAAGCAAAGAGTAAAAAAGTAATTTTCTTCTTTCGGTCAACGCTGTCAACGTTGTGAAAACAGGTGAACCAATTGCATAGACAATTGCAAATATTGTTACAAGTTGTCCGGCAGCAGATAGAGAAACTTGGAAATCTTTTGCAATCGCTGGAAGTATGCCGGCAATCATAAATCCTTCCATACCAATGGAAAATGTACCAAACACTAATAAAAAAATACGGTAATTCATCGAATGCACTCCTATTATTATGTTCTTCATAAATAGAATCGAAACAGTTCCATTTAAAGATAAAAAAATTTGTTTTCGATTATTCAAATTGGAACTAAATCGGTTCTATTTAGCGCTAAAAAAATAGAGTAATTATGTTATTCAGGAATCACTTCCTTCACCAAATCAGAAATCGTTGTTTGCATCAATTGCTGTTTCATCGTATGCTCAGCATCAGTATAAATTTGATTTAGTACAGGCTGTATACTTTTTCCGATCTGGCAATTTTCGTTTGGTGGACTATGATGTAATTCAAAAAGGGGTTTTTCCACAATTGCTTCATATACATCTAACAGTGTGATATCTTTTGGATCTTTTGCCAGCTTCCATCCTGCTCCCTTCCCGCCTTGCTGGACGATGACCAAATCGGCCTTCGCGAGCAATCGCAAAATACGCCGGATAAAGACTGGACTAGTATTGACACTGACAGCAATTCGATCCGCTATGACAAATTCATTTCTCTCTTTTGTCATAAAAGCAATAAACACGAGACTGTGAAGGGCAATTGTATATCGACTTACTACTGCCATCAATTGTTTCCACCTTTCAATGTAACCATTGTAGTTCTATTTGTATTTTCTGTCAATTGAATAATGCAACAAGAGGACAGTTTCCTTTGTCGAGAATAAAAATAGGCGCCCGTACAACCAGTGAAGCAGTTGTACGGGCGTAGGATGGGACAGTCGAGCAGCGGTCAGAGAGCGTATGCCCGGATGACCACGCTCAGGGCAAATGCGATGGCAGCGATGCTGATGGAAGTCTTCCAGAAGCGACGAGGGATGTACCCGTTGCTCAGATGCGGTCCACTTCCGAACAACCATTCATACGCGAAGGCTGCCAGTCCTGCCAGGGTCCCTGCGACCCAGTAGAGCCAGATGACACTGAAGGAAGTGTACTCCTTCATGTTCAGCCAGCCAGCAGCAAGGCCGAGGATCACGGGCAGAAAGAAGAGCAGCAGCTTCGGGGAGAAGAAAGCATCGATCTGCTGCCTCCGCTGCTTGCCGGATTTGATCCCACGCATCATTCCTCCAACGAGTTGTTCATGCGGTTTCCTGTCTTTTATTTTATATGAAAGGGTAGAGAGAGCATAGTAGAGATTTTATAGAAATAGGCAATAAAAAGTAGAAATGAAAACAGGATGAGAGTTTAACATCTCATCCTGTTTGATCTATTTGGTTTCTTGTAAACTGTTTAAAAGGGAGTTTGACCGCTATTTCCTTATAGGATGAAATTACCCCCCCTCAGGTGGTCCTGTCATCCTAATTTCCCCCATTTCATTTCAGTGTTATATTGGAATACTTTATTTTTATACTCTTCAAATAATTTTTGGTCACCCAATTTTTGGTAACAAAATCCAAGATTAATGGCAATCTCACATTTTTTTTCGCTGGTCTTATTTGTTTGGAGTAATTTTTCAGCCTTTTGGTAAGGATGAATAGCTCTTGTAAACTCCCCTTGTTCTACCAAACAGTCTCCTAGAGAAACGAAACTATCAATCAAATTGATCATATCATGATTTTGTTCACTTATGGAGATAGCCTCTACCAGCACTTTTTCAGCTTCTTCCCATTTTTTTTGCTTCATATAGAGTTGACCTAAATGAATAAATGCAGCAATAAGGTGGAATTCATCATGGATACTTTTCCGTAAATTAATCGTTTGTAGAAAACATTTTTCAGCTTTTTTTAAATTTCCAAGTTTGAAATAGATAGTACCAAGGGTGGATCGGATGGTCAATAGATAGTCAAAAAATCTACCGTTTTGTGCAATTTCCAAACCTTGATAGGCATAATCAAGTGCTTTTTCATACAATTGAAGTTCGGATAATACTACAGCAAATGTATTATACATTTGAATAATAGTTTCTACTTGAATAGTAGAGAGTATAACTTTAGTATTTGGCAAGCTTTCGATTTCTGAATGAAGTGCTTCGATAGCCTCTAAAGCTCTTTCTGGTTGTTGTAATCGTTTTAAATAAATGCTTTTGTTTAATAGAAAGTAATAGTGAAATCTTATTCTCTCTCCATCAATCTTAAAAACTTTCAATCCATCTACTGCATACTGCAAAGCATCCTCCAACTGATTCTCAAAAAAAGCTACTCTACTGAGTTCATTATAACAAGCTGCTTTTAAATTAGTTCGATCAAGATCGGGTTTTTGCCCAAAAAGGGTGAGTGCTTCATGAAAATATGCTTTTGCCTTCTTCCATTTCTTTTTTTCATATGCACAACGTCCGAGTAAGTAAGTGTAAAAAGGGTAAAGGTTATCACGTTTGGTAATCGCATACTTTTCTTGGATCTCCGCTAATTTTTGCAAGGAATCATCTGCGTCCACTGCGATGACGTTTTCGATTTCTTTTAATTCCTCGTTTGCCTCTTGCTCCAATTGTTCTTTCTCTTCCACGATTCCAAACAGGGAGTTTCCCAAGCCTAATTTCTCCGCATAATAAATATACATCGATTCTGTCACATTTGGTAATCCGCGCTCCGCATTGCTGATGGTCGATCGGGAAATATTTTCATCGACCATGTCTTCGATCCGCTGTCCCAGAAGCTGGCGTTTGTCACGCAGTATCGCTCCGATTTTCTCCAATGCTAGTGTCATTTCTTCACCTCTAAGAATCAATAGGATGTCTCTTAGATTCCATATCAATTTTGCTAATTCCTGCTTGTATCAACAGAAATATCCAAGAAAAATAGAAAAGAATATAATTATTGAAAAAATTTTAAATATTATTTATTGTTTTTATATAAGCACACCGAGGCAAGTCACAGACAATCCACAAAAACTAAGGTTGTTGCGATGAAATTAGACTGGCTGATCGATATTCGCATGTTTCCATTAGAGGTAACGAATTTATTACAAGCGATAGCGGATGAATACCAATATACCGCGAATCAAATGCATAGGCGCAAAAGGCAGATCATCGCTTTATTTTTGCAGCGAAGACAAGATTATGTTGTGCGGTGTTTGTTTCCCGATGGTTTGGATGAGGAAGAGATGTGGATACAAGCGTTGATTTGTATGGAAATCCGAAGATTACATTTTCTAACTAGAGGTGATGAACATGGCTTTACGGTTGATGGTAGAAGGATGTACAGAAAAGGTAAATGAGTTTATCGAATCGATCAAAACGATTCCCCAGTGGCGGTGTTATCGAGCATCGCGCATGTCGATCGGCGGAAATGAACTGCGGATTGACTGTTATTTTGATGAAAAGCCAGCACAGGCGATGAAGCCGACAATAACAGACAGATCAATCAGTAAATTAAAGATCACCAGTGAGACAGGGGAAACGATGGAAATCACGTTGCTCGATGCCGAAGTAGTGCAGATCGGCAGCGGGATTACGTATGTTCATGGGAAAAACTATGACCCATTTTCTGTTGGTATTGGAAAAGAGGATTGATGATGAGTAAACCAAAAATTATACGACAAAAGAACCGTCCCCTTGTTGACTTTGTGTGTAGATTTATCCCCACTAAGTATTGCGCTTAGTGGGGATTTTACCTCTCAGAAGGAGAGCACTGGGGGTTTACGGAAGAACATATCGACAGTTACTTCGAATACTTCTGCGAATGCCATTAGCTGATCTACGGTCACATACCGATTCTCATTTTGACCATTTTCGATCATGTAGATTCGGCGTTGCGACATTCGCACTCGGCCTTGAACCATCTCTGCCAACTTCTCTTGCGTCCAACCTCGACCTGTCTTCGATCGAAGTTCAAGAATATTTGGACCAAGGTTGGCAAGATCAGTATCGATACTTTCTGGACTCAGCGACTCTGTACGGATGACTCCGAAGTCCTTTGGAAGAGCATCGAAGATGTTCTCGTGTTCTGTGAGGAACCATTCAGGCGCTACACGAAGTACCTTTGCACATCCCAAAAGAAGATGTACACTTGCACTCGGAAGAGTTTGTTGGGAGTCAGGTACTCCCCTCTCCAATATGGAAAGAGGAGCTGGACTTGCCTTAATTCCCATTTCCCTTAGTTGCACCGCCAACACTTCCAGAGTCATCTTCCGATGCTTCCGGAGATGGCGAAGATTCCTTCCGAACAAACGAGACCACTCCGTCTCGGTTTCTGTTCGAGGACCAGTCCACACGATATCTCCTCAAGAAGTAAAAGTGTTTTCCTTGATTTGATTATATAAAAAGCAAAATGTAATTTCAAAATATTTATTCTCGATACAACTCATTTTCAATAACACTAAAAAGCGATTATATGAACGCTGAATATGCGACAGGGACGGTTCTGTTGTCTAAAAATAAGTTACCGAAGCGATACAGTTAACAAGGAAGAGGACAGTAAAAAATATTGCTGTCACTAAACCTGTTGTATCTTTCTTTCCCATCTTTATTGATTTTATAAAGAGTAACCAACAAGTTATTGCAGCTAAAAGCGGGATACTTATTCCAAAATACATCATCATATTTTCTGTGATAATATGACTTTCTCCCCAAAAGAAGATAACCATCAGTAAGTATAGAAGCAGATGAATAATGGTCAAGAAATATACTGTTTTTCTTATTTTACTCATATAAAACTCCTTTGTGATTATATTTATTCGGATAACAGTTGCGGTTTTTTTCATTTACATTGAAGACATTCATCTAAGAAAGTAAATTTCCCCATAGCTCGATGGAGATAAGAAAAAGCTATTACACTAAAAGCGAGATGAATAAATAAAGATACAAACATTCGATAGCGTGTTTTTTGCGAAATATATTCTGCAATGATAGACACAGGCAGTGCATAGAGAAACAGAGCAAGAATAGAAGCAGTAAATGCCATAATAATTATACCAATGGATTCGTATGAGGAAAAATCACTTATCGTTGCGATGTAAATGGGAGTAATAAACGCCATCGTGCATGTAACTAAAAATTTTCGTAAAATGATCGATTTCATCTTTCTTTTCTCTTTCTGAAGAAGGTGAAGTTTACAGACTAACTATAACTAAACGAAATTGCAAAGAAGTTATTTCGCGACAAGAGGACCGTCCCTGTCGCGAAAATATATAATCTTATGCGAATGTTAAATGATGGATGCTCCTTGTTATATAAAAAATAACTGTTCCAATTTATATTATCCGATATAATTTGGAAATGTTGACAAATCTATTTTTAACAATCATATGGCAAAAATACAATATCATTTACAAAATAGAATGATTACGATATAAGTGAAAGGTAAATGTGTGGACAAAGTGTATCTATCAGAAAGGGGACGTATATGCTGCGTTTAGTCAAAACATTTTACATAGAGATTATATTGGTACTTTTAGTAGTAAATATACTCTTGTTTTTCAGTTCATCCACCTTTATTCAATCTGGTTGGGATATAGCAGATGTAACCACACTTGTGCCAATGGGGAAACTACAGAGTTTATCTACTATTTTTTTGAGTATTTTTTTGGAAGGTTTGCCTTTTGTACTGATTGGTGTTTTGATATCGAGTTTGATACATGAGTTTGTTAATGAAAACACGCTTTGGAAAGGTCTGCCTAAAAGTCCGTTCTTATCTATTCCGCTTGCCAGTTTACTAGGGCTGATTCTGCCTATATGTGAATGTGGAATTGTTCCAATCGCAAGGAGATTGGTAGAGAAAAAATTACCTGCATATGTTGCGTTTACATTTTTGCTCGCAGCTCCGATTGTGAATCCTGTTACTATTGTTTCCACTTATGTAGCATTTGGAGATGATTGGGAGATCACTCTTATTCGCCTGATTTTGGGAGCTGCGATCGCGATTGTCATGGGATTTTTGTTTTTTCTATTTTTTCGTAATCGCACTGTTTTACACGATGAACCTTCTGATCATAAAGAAGAAAGATGCTGTACAAATGATGGCTGTTCCCATCAGACACATGCTGTTTCATGGAAAGAAAAAGTAAATCATGCGATGTATCATGCTATTTTTGAATTTATCAATACTGCTAAATATTTTATTTTAGGAGCGTTATTAGCTGCTATTTTTCAGACATTTATTGGGTTTTCTGTGATGAAGTCATGGAGTGGAAATGAATGGATTTCTATTCTTGTACTGATGGGCATTGCCTTTGGATTATCGATTTGTTCGTCATCTGATGCGTTTATTGCTTCTTCTTTTCGCTCTGCTGTTGGTACAGCGCCACTGTTCGCTTTTTTGGTGTATGGACCAATGATGGATCTAAAAAATATGTTGATGATGGCTGGTAGTTTTCGAGCTTCCGTAGTTTGGTTTTTCTGGGGCGGTACAACCGTGCTTACCATTTTATCTGTTATCTTTTTGATTTAAAGAAAGGAGGGAATATCATGCCGGCATTTATACGTTCACTTGTCTTGTTTGGTTTTGCACTGATGGTAGCTTACTTGATCATTTCCAAAGAAATATCGTATTTTTTAAATCCGCGATTTCAGTATTTCAGTATTTTTAGCTTACTATTTTTACTCGTTCTTGGATGTGTGCAAATTCAGCATTATAAACAAGGGAATGTCCATTCAATAGGGACTTGGGGTTATTTCATGATGTTTTTGCCCATCTGTGCTTTTCTCTTCTTTCCAAGTAAACCATTGGATGCGAGCATTGCAGATAATAAAATATATACCTATGTTAATAATGCAAAACCAAAAGAGACATTGAAAAAAGAAGAAATAGGTCATGTTGATGACAGTTGGGAAAAACCTTATAAAGATAAGGCTGATCAACTGGTGAAATTGCCAATCATTGAATTGACGACCCAAAATTATTCGCAAGTGATGGATGTATTGACGCTTTATCCGGAAAGATTTGTTGGAAAAAAGATCAAAAGCAAAGGGTTTGTATATCGTGAAAATGGATTTACGGAAAAGCAGTTTGTACTTGGCCGTCTATCGATGACTTGTTGTGTTGCAGATGCTGGAGTGGTTGGGTTTTGGATCGAATCACCATGGAGTGAACAAATGAAGAAAGAACAATGGTATGAGGTAGAAGGGACATTTGAGATGAAAAAGAGAGAAATGGGAGATGTTCCAAGTATCAACATGAAAATATTTAAACGTGTACCAGCGGAGAAAGATTCCTATATTTATCAAACATAGGAATAAATTATAGATTATCCAAAGAGTTACAAAAACGTTCGATTAGCACATTTGATGATGAAGTCAAGGGAAAAGGGAATAAACAGGGCCGGGTGGCCTCATCTGAATAAGTAAGACCACCCGGCAATGAGCAGGTTACGGATCACACTCCCATCGTCTTCTCAACCCGTCGAAGCTTGTTGATGCACACGTCAACGACGCGATAGAGTGCGTAGCCGAACGCACCGCACATCACGCCGCAGCCCGCGCCGCAGACAACGATCAAGACGTTTTCCATAATCCCTCCAATTTGAGGTTGCTCGTATTTATAGATTAAATGATTTAATCTGTATTATCAAATATAATAGGAGTTTAAAATGATTATCAGGCAGAGACGAAAAGTTCAATGACTCGGTATGCATTTCAACTTCTGGTTTTGTGTAGTGAAGTCATTAGGAATAAAGCACAAAAAGACTTGGGTTTTTGCATTCAAGTCGTTTTCTGCTCTTTTATGTTACTTTCGTTATTCATCTAGTTTTGTTTGCTTATCTAATATAAGTTGATTTCCTGGTAAATCATCAAGCCAAGCAGCATCGTCGGGACAATCTAAAACCATAAAATGACCATAAAAATCAGGATGACGGGCTTGAAGGTATTTTAAGTAAATTTTCCCTTTGTCTACAGCCAAAATTTCGATTTTTCCAGAGGTATGGCTCATAACAAAGCGAATTCGTTTTCCTAGACCAGAAGTTTTTGCTTTGGCCATTTCAATAACATGGTATGCGTCTCTAAGTGATAATACAAAGCTAGCATTTCCAGTTACTGGACGATTTTGAAATACATAATAAGGGGTTACTCCTGCCCAAGAAAGTTTATCTAATAATTCAGTGAGAATATCAGAGTTGTCATTGATTCCGCGTAATATTGGTGTTTGGTTGACCATGATCACGTTTGCACTTTGCAGAGCATGAATCGCCTTATATGCTTCTGGAGTTAATTCCCGAGGATGGTTAAAATGTGCCATTACATAAATTCGAGCATCAGGAAGGGAGTAATTGGATAAAGTCTCAAGTAATTCGGTATCTTCCTAAATTCGCATGGGATTAAACGCAGGTAACTTGGATCCAAAGCGGATGATTTTAACGTGAGGTATTTGACGTAGCATTCCAAGGATTTGTTTGATTTTTTGTGTAGCTAGAATCAGTGAGTCTCCACCTGTTAATAAAACATTATTGATTTGATGGTTTTTAGCAATGTAGTCTATACCTTGCCCAACTTCCATTGATGTTTCTTTTACATCATTTCGAAATAGTCGTTTACGAAAACAAAATCTACAATAGGCACCACATACTTCCGATACTAATAAGAGTGCTGTTGTTCCATATTTATGTTGACATCCTGGAACCACATAATTCAAATGTTCATCAGATGCATCCCATCTTCCATATTCATCTAATTCTTCTGTTTGTGGAACGATTAATTTATAGATTGGATCATCTGGATCTTCCCAGTTGACTAAAGAAAGGTAATAATCATTCACACGAAATACAAATTTGTCTATTATGGAACGAAGTATTTCTCGTTTTTCTTCTGGTATAGATTCAATCTTTGTTATATCCGTAAAATAGCGAGGCATGGGTTCTCTCCCTTAAATATTGAATATTTTGATATTTCAGTAGAATATGATAAGTAGTGTCTGGGTCGAGTTCATCCAACCCAGACGAGGAAAACAGTGAAGTTACTGTTCCTTGTTGCCCTGCTCCTTTTTCGCAAGTCGCTCCTTTCGGTTTCTCCATGACTGAGGGAAGGACTTGAGCACTCGAAATGCCACCACCAGAGCGAATAGCATGCTCAGAGCGATGATGTACGGAGCGGTTCCTGCTTTCTCCTCATGGTAGTAGGAGAAGGCAAAAATGCCAGAGAACAGGAGGACGCCTGCAACCAGTGCAACAACAAACGGATTCTTCATAGGAGCGTCCTTATGGGCTCGCAGATCCTTATCGGATCAAGTTGGACTATGATACTTACAGTATAACGAATAGGAAGTAATTTGTCTTTTATTTTGCATACGAAGTTTCTTTATCTCCAATCTAGAATGCCCCTCGGTTTTATAGAGATCGAGGGGCTGATTTATTATCACATATTTATTGTGTTGTAACTATCAGTTGTTATTTTGGTTACTCCATTGGTAGGAATACAAGTGAATGCTCTGTTATTTTTACAATATGGATTCGTTTTTTTCAGCGGATCTCGTCTATTTTTATGACATGAACTTTTGTCGACATCGGATGGGCTGATGTAAAAGAACTAAAGTTTCCAATCTGGTGTTCAATCTCCGTTACGCGATAAGTAAATGTTTCACTATTTTTGTCAGTTTTAAATTTGATAATGTCGCCAGCATTAGGAAGAGTTTGAACACTTTTGACAACGTACTCTTTTTTTACACCATTTTCTTCATATAAAATAGTAAATGTAATCATTGGTCTGGTCTGCATCTTCAAACCTCCTAGATTTAAAAATTGAAATAAAACCAATAGAGATAATAATATGTCCTTTTAGTATACTATAGATATTCGCATTTATTGCGTTCTTGCGATGATTGAAATTCGAATATTATAAAAAAACAGTTCTAGTCCAAAAGAAAGCAGAGAGTATAGGTCAAAAATACTTAAACTGGTTTGTGTTACAGATCGATTCTTAAAATAAAACAAGAAATCAAGGTATTCAAAGCTCAAAAGAACACATTTTACGTTTACCAATTTTATATGAATAAGTTTTCTAGCTATGCTTAGAAAAGCTGTTTTTAATATATGTATTCTGCTTTTATCCGAATGAATATTTGCAAAGTAATCCTCTCTACCAAATACATGTTAAAATCAGAATAATAAAAGAAAGGGGAGTAGGAGCATTGGGAAGATATGAATTAGAAAATGCTAAGAAGCGTTTAAAGGAATTGGAAAATGCGAATACCAATGATGATGGTGATTATGTGATTGGTTTTGGTTGGTCTGAAGAAATATTGAACTACAGTCAACTTCTAAGGGAGATCCGAGAGACAAAAGAAACCATTCGTAGATTAGAAAAATAAGAAAAAATGGAAACGGTTATCTATAAAGTATAAATGCTATGAGTCGTCTTCGGACGCCTTTTTTACTTATGTGGATACTATTGTTCGTTATGTAAGTTTGGAATAAATAAGTTATATTTACTATCTATATGACCTCCTTCTATGGAAATAATCAAAAAAATAATATATTGTAAACATAACAGCATGGATAAAAGGTCCATTGCATGAGTGGAAGAGACCAGCATGTCTGATAATAAAAAGGTAATCATTAGCGAAGTACTTTCTAAACCTTCGCATGTGGAATTTTACCTAGAGCTGAAACATGGTTTTACTCGTAGCGAATTGCTTGCTTCATTGAAGGAGTTTCGGAAATCCTATCGTTCTAAAGAATACAAGGTGGAGATCACTCTTCCAAACAATGTAGAGATGGATATTTTGTTCCGAAACAATTCGAATCACGAATGGGATTGGACAATGAAAGGCCAAGCAGTCCGTCTTTCGCCTGAGCATATGAGACTTTTTGAATCTATCGCGGAGATGCATAAAACACTTTTTTCTTAATTAAATAGGAATCAGTCCAGTGGCGATGGTGTTATTCTAACATCATCGCCAGTTAATTTTTTCTTAGGTTTTGGCTGATAAACAAGACAAAAAATCATGTTTAAATTAGATAAATACCTTTCTTTTGGTATAATAGGATTGCTATTTTTCACCCCCTATTAGCAAAGGGAAGAGGAAATGGACTGGAAGCAGTTTGCTGAGCAGATTCTGGTGGATTTGAGCCGGATGCAACCTTCAGATGAAGTGGGATGGACAAATCTCGCTGATAAGCTTGCAAGTTCTGGTGTGAAAGAAGTGAGGGAGAAGCGATCGGTGTTTTCCAGTGAAGAAGACAAGATTAAGTATGTACTGGGACAGATTCTTTTTCAACTTACAAAGGGATTTTATCAGGAACTGACGATGGCATACCAGTCGCTTGAAACGGAACTTTATAGGAGCGATAAATAGCCAACTTTGGACAGGGTGAAGCATTGCCCTGTCCCGTCACGAAAAAGTAATAGCACATGTTTATTCACAATGAAAATGGTTATCCAATCGGAGTGGATTTTTTGCGGAAAAGAAATCGAATGATAAAAATAAGGATCAATATAGTAAAGAAAATAAGGGCTATCCAGCCAATGAATAAAGGCCAATAGTTAGGTATATAGTCTGTTAGATTATTTGTAAACGCTAATAACAATACAATGGGAGTTGGCACTTTTATCCCCAGCATAATGGTGTTTGTTTGGCCTAATTTGAGATTCCAGATAAGCGTTTTTCCATCTATGCTCTTTGTCGTTGCATTTGTTTCTGTGGGAGCGATAGGTAGTGTGAGTAAAAAACGCATGCGCAAACGATCCAAAAAACTATTTACATATGGTGCATAAGGTCCAGCGATATTTTCGATCGTTTTATTTAGATTCACCGCTGTTTGATAACGTAAGAAAGTTTGGAAAAAACCACTATCAACCGTTAATTCTTTGATCGTATTTTGTGTGGGAGCGGCTACGGGCTTTGCTGGTATCGAAGAGGGAGCGACTACTGTTAATTCTTTGTTTAGTGGATGTTTTGCAATATTATCTACTGGTTTTGTGGCCACAAAACCAACTTTTCCTTTTTCATTGATCAGCTTGGCTTCATACCCTTTATAAGAATAAAGGGTGGCTACGTGTTGCAAGTATTTTTTTGCATAAGTATTGCCCAAAACCTTCCATTGGTAAATACCAGATCCATCTTTGTTTATACTTACATGTAGATCTCCTTGTACACAGCCAGTAATGATACTGATCCACATGAGGAAAATGACGGTAATCCCTCGTTTTTTATACATAGATGCTCCCCTTTTGAAACATTAGACTCTAGTATATTATTATAGTCGTTTACGATTGTTTCTATGATATAAGAAGTGAAATGGTAATAGAGAGCTATAGCTGAATAGGTAGAGGACTGATCGACAAATGGATCAGTCCTCTTGTTAGCTTCAAATGGGTATCTTGCTCAAAAGAAATAAGATACAAAGGACATACCTTTATCTCTTGCGAAGTCTAGCGTGCTGTTAATAAATGCTAAATTTCTCATGGACACTCTTTTTCCAAATTGAATGATGGAGTCGGTATGTTCTCCTATTAATCTTTCACAAAATAGTTGTCCAATCGCTTCCAGTTTTTCTTCTTCTGTGTTAAGTTTTAAAAAATCAATATGGTTGGCGTACTCCTTCACCACTAATATGCTATTATTTTTACTATCTATATCCCATTTCCATACATCTTTAAATGTCTGAGCATGAACTTCTTGGAAAATAAGCTTAGCTATGGACGGATCTGTTATTCTTAAAAATAAAATATAATGAAGTGCAAACTGCCTAAGATAAAGTAATTCAACTCTAATTTTGGATGGACTAATATCAGGATAGAGCAAGGCAATTGCTGAAACAGCTTTTTCGTCTTCGTCATTAGCATCCATTAAAAAACTTTGATACACATTCGCAATCTCACTAAGTTGCTCCATTACATTACCTCTGCTTCCTATTGAACTATATATTTCTTATACAACCATATTTCACTACCATTATGACCATTTTACCATTTATTATTTGATTAATTCTTACTTTTGTAAATAATTTCGGAGATCAATTCTAAAATAATAAATATGGGAATTGTTATATTTTTGATGACCCAATTCGAAGAAATATTAGAATATGACTTAAAAGTAATATTCAGTATATTTACTATTGTGTAAATAAATAATAAAATTATAAATGGAAGAAAGATGAAATGCAGGAGGGGTATAGTGGAATTTTTAGAACTTTCGCCAGACTTATATGAAAAATTTATTGTCAAACTAAACGTTAACCGTGCAACCAAGAATGATTTTAAAGGAGATAATTATGTTTTTGTGTTTAGTCGGTGTATTGATGATAGTTCCACTTATGGTGATGTACAAATCGAACTCGTACCAGTGAAAAAAATCCCCAATTTCCACCATAACCTAAAAAATGTCGAGCGAATTGAAATCAAAGACCATCATTTTGATGAGAATGAATTAGATGGGAAAAAAACAGTTCCAATTGGAGAATCGATTAAAATTATTAAAAACAGAGGCGACTTTGATACAAAGTATATTGCTGTCGTAGAAGACGAACAAACGGATCAAGTGAAGTACCACTTGCTGTTGACTAAAAATCGTGGGCATATTGGAGGATTTGAGCAGTTACCATATACCCTCTATCCGCTTCACTTTGAGATGAAAATGTTAGATTATAAGGTAAAGCAAGAGATGGATAAACTAGATACGAGTATTGAGCATGTAAAAGAATTAGACGGGTTTGATGAATATATGGAAGAAATTGTTCACCGTCTTGAGAAACAAAAGCTAAATGTGGAAAATCAGGTAAAGGGTGAATATCTTAGATCATTCTGCCAAGAAACAGACACGTAAACAAAAGCTTTTAACAATATGGAGAAGATATTTCTCGTGGTGGAGAAAATAGTGAAGAAATCCCTTCATTGGAAGGGGTTTTTTGCTTTGTGAAAGTTTTTTGATACAATATGATTGTCCGAATATCAATCAAACAAGTAGGAAACAAACATGAGTACTTCTTTCACGCAGGAAGAGGCGAAGGCTGCTTATCAGGAGTGGCGTAAGCAGACAAAGAATATGAATTCTCCTGAATTTCTAACCTATATGAAAAAGGTGGAAGAGCTGCTAGGTATGAGCGAGACAAAGATTCGCGCAGAGCTGAAAAAGCCTTATTGGACGGGTAAAATGATTATTTCGTCTGCCCGAAAGATGAAAGGCCAAGTTCACAGTCCTGATCATTTTCCGAGTGAACAGCTTCACTATGGTATTGTTGCTCAGTACTTGTCTCAGTTTGTTTAAGATATTTTGATAGTATGGGATTAGCAATCAGTCTAGTCCCATACCAGATTTATGTTCGGAGTTTATTTACCATTTGACTATATATATCGATTTTTTGTTGTGCCTCTGCTTTTGTACTCCCTACAGCTTCCATATATATTTTCACTTTTGGCTCTGTTCCTGAAGGACGAATGGCAATCCAACTCCCATCATCCAAAATGATTTTCCCTACATCTGCTGCCGGCAATTCCCCTATCCCTAGACGAAAATCTAACATCTGATATGATTTATTTGACCAAATTTGAAAGAAGTTATCAATGATGTTTTGCGCGTTCTCTGTTGATAAAGAAATAATTTTGGATTGATGATATCCAAATTGTTTATAGATGTCTTCCAATATATCAAACAGGGTTTTTTTCTGTTTTTTATAATGGGCTACTACGTGACAAAGAAATAGGCTTGTTTGCATTGCATCTTTATCTCGAACAAAATCTGCTAATAAATAGCCATGGCTTTCTTCAAATCCTATCATCAGGTCTTTATTTTTTTCAATAAGCTGCGCAATGTATTTAAAACCGGTTAGGGTTTCAATTGTTTTTACTCCGTAGTGAGCTCCAATTTTTCCTGCTAAACTTGTACTGACAATCGTAGTATAGGTTGTTCCACTTTTTTGTTGTTCTGATAGGAGAAAATAAAGCAGGAGAATACCGACTTGATTTCCAGATAGATGATGAAAGTCATTTTGATGTGGTATCATTATTCCTACGCGATCTGCATCGGGATCTGTAGCAATAATCAGATCTGCATCGATCCCAGAAGCTAACTCTTTTGCTAATTGAAATGCACTTTCTTCTTCAGGATTGGGAGATACTAAGGTGGGGAAATCAGGATGTGGTTGGCATTGTTCAGACACGAGATGTAACTGGATAAATGGTTCCTTTTTACATAGTGATGGAAATGTTTTGATTCCTGTACCATGCAAGGATGTATAAACAATATTAATTTTTGAATTTGTGATGGTACATGGTATGATTTGGTGAATTTGTTCTATGTATTCTTTTTCAATGAATGCAGGGACATCCATAATTTTTCCAGTCTGTTTTGCATGATCATATGTATAGGTGGGAATGGTAAGGACGTCATCTATTTTCTTCATTTGTTGTTCGATGTGTTCTGCTTGTTTTGGCATAAGCTGTGCGCCATCTGCTCCATAAACTTTATAGCCATTGTCTGTTGGAGGATTATGACTGGCTGTTATCATCACTCCTCCAGAAACACCTAATTTGCGAATGGTATAAGATAAAAGTGGCGTTGCACACATATCTGTGAAGAGATATACGGGAACTTGATGAAAAGCGAATAGAGCAGCTGTTTCTTCTGCAAATGATCGAGAATAGTGACGGTTATCATAAGCGATGACTATGCCTTTGTCATAAAGGACATTATCATGAGAATGAAGATAGTGAAAAAATGCTTCTGATACTTGGCGAATCGTAAATCGATTTAATCGGTGTGGTCCTAATCCGATGTTTCCACGAATACCAGCCGTACCAAAAGACAGCTTGGCTTCAAACTTTTTTTGCTCAGCTAGAGAGTAGTTTGCTAATTCTGCTTTTTCATCACAATGTAATACAAAAGAGTGTAGCCATTTTTCATAGCAGCTCACCACTATTTTCCTCCCGAATAAGTTTTTAAAGGGGGTAGTATGATGTCACATGAACATTTTCTTCATATGGCAATCCAACTGGCAGCAGATAATGTGAGAATTAAAAATGGGGGTCCTTTTGGAGCAATTGTCGTAAAAAATGGTCAAGTGGTTGGGAAAGGTGTAAATACAGTAACAACTGATTGTGATCCGACCGCACATGCAGAGATCCAGGCGATTCGAAATGCATGTGCAAATTTAGGCAATTTTCAGTTGGATGGTTGTATTATTTATACCAGTTGTGAACCGTGTCCAATGTGTTTTGGAGCAATATATTGGGCAAGACCAAAAAAAGTGTATTTTGCTTGCACCAAACAGGAAGCAGCAGATGCAGGATTTGATGATCAATTTATTTACGAGGAATTAACACTTTCGCATGAAAATAGACAAATACATATGGAAAAGTTAACTTCTGAAGATAAGTTGATCCCTTTTCAAGAATGGATGCATTCAACACAGCGAGTGGACTATTAATAGAAAAAAATCTGCATAGAAATAAGGTGTTTGAAATTGGTAACTTCCACACAATATGATGTCATGAAAGAAATTATGTTAAGCCGAGCGAGTGTAAAGCGATATGATCCAAATCATGTGATACCACAAGAACAAGTAGATGAATTACTTACCCTAGCATCATCTGCCCCATCTTCTTGGAACTTGCAACATTGGCGTTATCTGGTGATAACAAAAAAAGAACAAAAAGAAAAACTGCTCCCAGTTGCATTTGGACAGAAGCAAATCACGGAAGCCTCGATGATTGTCGTTGTCCTAGGAGATTTAGAATCATATCGTACGGCTCATCAAATTTATGGTGATCAAGTGGATCAAGGGTTGATGACACGTGAAATGCGTGATAGCTTGGTATCACAAATTGAAGGTGCATATGCAGATAAACTAAGATCACAGATGGATGCTACATTGAACTGTGGTTTAACTGCAATGCAATTGATGCTGGCTGCCAAGTCTATGGGCTATGATTCTTGTCCGATGGGTGGTTTTGATCCATCAAAACTGATAAAAGAATTTGAAGTTCCTGAACGATATTTTCCTGCTCTCTTGGTTGCGATTGGTAAACCAGCCCAGCCTGCTAGGCCATCATCTCGTCTTTCGTTGAACGAATTAGTGATCCGAGAATCATTTTGATTGTGTATATTTCTGTCTTTATATCGGAAAAGAAACCTACACTTTTGTAAAAAAGGTAGGTTTCTTTTATTTATTAATTTCATATATAATTTATATATGAAATCTAAAGAAAATTAGTAGAATTATTTTATGATAAAAAGATCGATCCCCTTTCCTGTAGTCATTCGTTGTAGGAGTGATAAATACATATGCATAATTCTGTTACACTATGGCCAAAATCCCAATTTCGGCTCCTTGTCCTACTATTAGTCATTGTTGGTGCAACACAAGGATTGGTTTCACCACTGATCGCCACCAGATTGGAACAATTGCACATCTCTCCAAGTGTTAATGGAATAAGTGCTGCTAGTTTGTATTTAGGTGTGTTTGTTTCGATGTTTTTTTGTGATAAATTGTTAAAATACATCGGTTTTAAAAAAACGATATTAACTGGAATAATAGTGATGAGTACAGCAATGCTGATATTTCCATTGATTAATAGTATAGAATGTTGGTCTTTTTTACGATTTTTACTTGGTATTGGCGATAATATTACTACTTTTGCTGTGCAACTCTGGATAGCGATAAATGTAAAGAAAGAGGAAAAAGGAAAGCGATTTTCTCAGTTTGGGCTGGCTTATGGACTTGGTTTAGGATTAGGTCCATTAGGATTAAATCTAGAAGTGTTTGGACATTCTTTTCCTTTTTTTATTATGCTGGTGTTTCTCATCTTCATTCATGTCGTCTGTCTCGTAAAGTTGGAGAAAAGTAGTCCACTTGCTGCTTCCGCTAAACCGCATAAGCTGATTCAACCAACATTTAGAGCTATTTATTTTATTGGATTTCTTCCTATGTTGGCTGCCCTTATCTATGGTTTTATCGAAGTTGGCATAGCGGGAAACTTCCCTGTGTATGGTATGAAAATAGGGATGACAAAAGTAGAAATATCTTTGCTTATCACAGTGTTTGTATGGGGAAGTCTATTATTCCAATTGCCATTGGGGATTATAGGAGATAAAATAGGAAGGCATAAGTTACTGCTATTGCTCTGTTCGTTTGGATGCGCAGGTATGGTCGTCGTTCCGTTTTTAGAAAATAATATGGTAGGATTATTACTAGTATTAGGTATTTTAGGTGGCATTATCGGATCCATGTTATCTTTAAGTTTAGCTTTTATAAATGATGTACTTCCACCTGAAATGATAGCAAGAGGAAATTTGATGACTACTTCGCATTTTGCGATTGGCAGTATGATAGGACCTTACATCGGTGGATTGCTGATGCAGTATACTACGGTTGCTTCCCTTTTTTATTTTTTAGCTGGTTCTCTATTTAGTTTTGTATTTTTTAGTATTATTTTTCAGTATCAGAAAAAGGAAAAAACAGTTATTCATGACATGAATATGCAATAGATTTTTATCTCGAATTCTTGTTAGGATAGAGGTATATACTTTTCCCCATCTTATCGATGGGGTCAGTTTGGCGTGTAGAAGGTTTGAGGTGAACAATATGAAACCATCGATCAACGAATGGTCTACGACTCGATTTTATATTTTTTTATTTTTAGTAGTAATATTTGGAGTAACGCAAGGATTTTTAGTACCAGTCATCACCACTTTATTGGAGCAGGCTCACCTTTCCCCTAGTTTAAATGGATTAAGTGCAGCAATGTTGTATGTGGGTATGTTATTTTCGATGTTATTTTATTCAAAATTAATAACTCGTTGGGGTTATCGTAATACTATCTTACTGGGAGTAACTATTTTGTTACTATCCCTTGTTTTGATCCTGTTTACGAAAGGGGTATGGATCTGGTCTATCCTTCGTTTTTTCGTGGGCATTGGAAATAATATCGCCTTACTCTCTTGTCAAGTATGGGTGATTGCTACCGTAAATCCAAAGTTTAAAGGTAGACGACTTTCTCAGTTCGGGATGATGTATGGATTGGGATTTGGTTTAGGTCCGCTGGGATTAAATGCGTTATCGTTTGGATTTGCCGTTCCTTTTCTTATTATTATTGCATTGTTAATTATTGCACTTCTTCTCTCGATGCGACTAACTAATGGGCATTCCAATTTTTCACAAAATACGACGGAAGCTACTTCAACAGCATCGATAACTTATAAAAATGTATATAAATTAGGATTTCTTGCCATGCTTCCTATGTTGCTATATGGATTTTTGGAAGTAGCGTTATCAGGAAACTTTCCGATCTATGGATTGAAAATGGGATTGACAAAGGCGGAAATATCATCATTAATCACTGCTTTTGTATGGGGGAGTTTGGTTCTTCAAATTCCGCTTGGTATGTTAGGGGATAAGATAGGCAGGAGAAATTTGCTGCGAATCTTATGCTTAACAGGTGGTATTGGTCTGCTCCTTGTTCCTTTGGCAGGAAATAATTTTGTGGTTTTATTTGTTTTGCTGGGACTATCTGGTGGGTTAGTTGGTTCATTATTTTCACTGGGTCTTGCTTATATGGACGATATTCTTCCTGCCCATTTACTGCCGAAAGGCAGTGCGTTGTGCTCAATTCATTATAGTATCGGAAGTATTGTTGGTCCTTATATGGGTGGAACACTGATGCAATTTTTAGGTATCTATTCTCTTTTTTACTTTTTAGGAGCAGCATTAATTGGCTATGTGATTGTTAGTTTTGTTTTTTATACTCATGGGTTATCCAGACAAAATACAATGATGGAAACAAATATTTCCTAATACTCATAGGAAGAGAATTCTTTTACTACACAGTATAAGGATTCTTTTTTGTAAAGATAAGTCTATCCGTCTAATTTCCTTTTGCAGCTCATAAACTGGGTATAAAGCTAGTAAAGGAGCAATTGATATGACAAAAAAGGAGCATAATCCGTTCCAAGATCAGTATCGGGTTTGGTATCCATACCATAGTCCTGATGATCCTTGTCCGCCAAAGGCAAAAGTGTATGTTGTTCCCCCAAATTTATTTTTAGGTTTTCAACCGCCAAATCTTCCGCAATATTCGAAGCAAGAGGCGTTGATGAGAGGTACCCTGTGGCCCGTTTTTTATAGTCCTTATCCTCCTAAAAAACGGAGGGATAAAGATGACGCATGATAAGCGCAGAGCATTACTGCGTAAACTTCAAGAAGTGGATTTTGTATTAGTGGAATTAAACTTGTATTTGGATACACATCCAAGTGATCAGGATGCATTAAATCAATACAACCAGTGTTCATTAGAAAGAGATGGCATTCGAGCTGAATACGAAGAAAAATATGGTCCATTGATGCATTTTGGTCATTCTTATAATCGCTATCCATGTGGTTGGAGTGAAGGCCCGTGGCCATGGGAGATTTAGAAAGTGAGGACACCCAACAAGGTAATGTTGGGTGTCTTTTTCATCATGTTTCAATTTTAATACAGGTTGTCCAGATCATAGATGTAAACTTTTTCTGATCCAACATTCAGAGACTTAATAATCGTCCCGTTGCGGAAGAGTTTGATGATGGATCCAGAAGTGGGGACAAGTGCACGAGTTGTATTATCCATTTCTTTAGACCATGATCCATTATGGCACTCTACTCGATCAATATCCCCATATGCTTCTGTTCCTCCATTCATGTCAGCAATTTCCAAACGCCCCTCAATGAAAAGCATGATGAAGTCCTCTCTCTAGATGATCTTTCTATCTATTTATAACATATATTTAAGGAAAATTGCGAAAATAAATATTTATTTCCTACATTCATGAATGAAGGGGAGTTAAATACAAATGGCTTTTTAAAAAAAGATTTTCTATAATGGATATAAGTATAGCAAGTGCCACGCTAGGAGTAGTCATGAGTGGACTCAAAGGAACTGCCGCTTTCGTCTCGATCAACGCAAAGGGGATCGGTGGAGGTCGAACGCAGCTTGGATACGCTCCTTCTCCCGAACTCAAGGCAGTTATCGACATTCTGTTCTCGCAGGATGTTCCTACCACTGTTGCGTTGGAATCGTATCGATCTGGAATGAAGCGTATCCAGATCAGTATTGATGCTCGTAAGCTGGTGGTGGAAAGTTTCAAGGTCAGTGTGATTCAAGAGCTTCTGAATATCTTGAGGGAGTATGTGAGTCGCAAGCAGCCTATGCAGACTCTGTCCATTCCCGAGGATTCGGAGTACTTCGAAAAGCTGCTCGCATCTTTCCCAGGTGATGAAGTCCATCGCGTACATGAGTTCGTGTTCAGGCTCTTCGAGGGTGAGTTGAACCAGAACATCAAGCGCTTGTGTTCAGACCTGGTGTACTGTGTGAAGACTGGCATGATAGAAGACCCGAAGGACAAGCTGAAGCTTGCACTCGAGCAGTTGCTTCCTGATTGTTAAAAAGAATGGGAGCAAAGGCTGGCGTGACACTTCCTCATGTAGTGACTAGATTATATATCTGGTGTACTGCATGGGGTGTGAACATAATCATTTTTTTAATATAGAAAATAAGCATGACAAAAAATCTCCTTTAGGGGAGGTTTTTTCGTTTTAAAAAATCTTATAATGTTTCAAATAACTATTAATATTTGATATATTTATATATTAGTATAGGAGGTTTATAAATGAATAAGGGATTTATTTACATATTCATAGCGATAATAAGTCTTTTTTTAGCAGCATGTGGAGCACCTGTCCATTCTGACTCTAACGTGCATCAAAACAACTCATCTTCAAATAACTCGTCTTCAAACAATCCACCAACAGATGACTCTTGGGTTACCGATCAGCAAAAATGGGCCGAACAAAATATGTCCGCTCCTGAGAAATTAGTTAATAACATTATGCTTTCAGCGGAAAAAGGAGCGACGTACCCTGATGCAAATATTGTTTTAGGAGATACATCTCAAGCTGTAAAAAACATTTATGGTGCGCCAGAAAAAAGTGATGCAACCTATATGGATTATAGTAAATCCCATGGCATTTCAATTGGTCTGGAAAACGGCACTGTCTATCAAATCGATTCCACTAACTCTCAATTTCAAACGATAACTCAAAATGATATTACCAATATACTTGGAAAACCTACGAAGTCAGGTTTCGAAGGCGGCAGTGAATATTATGAATACCAATTGAAAAATTATCGTTTATTTTTTAATTTTGATGGAAATAAAGTATATTCTGTTTCGATACAATAAGGATTAAATTTATAGGTGAGAAAAGACAAGCCCTATTCTCTCATACAAAGAGAATGGGTTTTTCTTCATGATACAGATATTCTAAGCATATATTTTTCGTATGAAATTACTTTTTTGAGGTGGGGATATCTATTGTGGATATATGAAAAGAAATTACAATATCCAGTGAAAGTAAGTCATTGTAATCCGCATTTGGCAAAGTTACTCATTGAGCAATATGGCGGGGCAGATGGGGAGCTAGCAGCAGCACTCCGTTACTTAAACCAACGCTACACTATACCAGATAAAGTAAAAGGATTGTTAACCGACATTGGGACGGAAGAGTTTGCCCATTTAGAAATGATTGCTACGATGGTATATAAGTAAACCATATCATTATAGGTATAATTAATTACAACTGAATGGAATGATAAATCAAACAAATATCTCCTGATATAAAGGTGTTTTTATTCTAGAGAAGTGATTTTTAGTTTAAAATGCGACGTCCCTCAAGTCAAAGATTCCAGTTCCTAATGGAACGAATCTAGCTTAAGGGACATTGTCACACAGCGGAAGGTGTTAGTCGAAGTCTGCGAGTAGCCTGTCACGACGGCCGAACAGCCAGCCATCAGACCTTCGCTGGATCACGGTGACCATACTCCGGTCAACGATTACAACAATTCCACTTGTTTCGACCTTAGCAAGGTCGATGCAGAAGAGTTTTTGGTTGCGGGAGAAACGTGGCTCGACTTCGATGATCTCGGGCAAATTGCCCCAAACCCGGTCGAACCACGCCCCGCCACTGAGGGTCCTCCTACTCCGGAACTCCTCCTTCCACTCCCACAGAAGGAGAGGAATTTCTAGTGAGGTAGGGGGAACTTCTTCGCAAAATGCGCTCTCCAGCACCCTGATCAGTTTTTCCGAACTCATCAGACTGAACCGGTAGTCAGATTTCAAACCGCGGACGTCTCCTCCTTTTGACACAAGCAGCTGAAGCTCTTTGGTAGCTTCGTACTCGGCGAAGATGTCACTTTCGTATGATCCGATCATGACTAGCCTTCCCAGACGTATGGTACGTCTATATGTTGGTGTGACGATAATTTATTATATCATAATCATCCTAATACCCAAGCAAAAAACCTCCAACATTGGAGGGTGAGGTTTTTTGGATGTATTTTTAAATTTTCGGATGAATGACAATAGAAAACTCGTCATTCTTTTGATGTTTTTCTTTGGTGTAGATACAGCGGTCGATAATGGTTTTAAGCAGTAAGTTTTTTTCTTTAGCAGTTTCTAAAGTGGTGTATATATCTAAAATGTTTTCAATTTTGGGGATGATATCTAATTTGGCTTTTTGTCTTTCCATTTCAATCTCCAGATCAATTTCGGATTGATTTAAAGCATGGTGTAATTCATCCAATCGACTTGCGATCTTTTGAGATCGACTAATAAAAGTAGCTTCATCATATATCCCTCGTTCTAGAAGGTCATGCAAACGATCTTGTTGTTTTCGGAGATCGTTTATTTCTATTTTTAGATTTTTGATTGTCTGTTCATAGATGGCAGTATGGGGTTCATTTTCCATATACTCTTTTGGATCAATTTTTAATTTGTATTCTTCTAACCAGTCGTACAGAGCCTCCAAGATTCTTCTTTCGATATGTTCTAGTCGGCTGCTTTTATTGCAATTTCCACCACGCCCTCGATTGGTACAAACAAGATGCGGCCATTTAAACTTTGAATTGGATGCTCTTACTAGGGTTAGAGTGCCGCCACAGACCCCGCAAATAATTAATCCTGCCAGGGGATTTTGTAATGAAGTGGTCTGTTTCCACCGGGGATTTCTCTTATTGATTCGAATGTCTTGGGCTTTCTCGAATATTTCTTCTGAAATAATTCCTTCATGTTTCCCATCTACTATTATTATTTCATCTTCTTGTCTATTTCTAGTATCCACTCTTTTATTAGGATCAGCAGATTTCACTCGTTCTACTGCTTTCCATCTGATTTTACCAATATAAATTGGATTTTTGATGATTTGAAGGATGACGTTATTAGACCATTTTGAACCAGTGTACGATGCGATTCCTAGTTCATTAAGTTTTTTTGCGATATTTGTAGTACCTAATCGCTCATTCGGATTATCACTTGTATACCATTGAAAGATCATTTTCACGATAGGAGAAGTTTCTGGATCAGGAACAAGGGTTAGATCACCTGTTTTTTGATAGCCGTATGGAGCACGAGTTCCAATGTAATTTCCTTCTTGTACGGAACGGATTCTACCATTTTCTAGACGGCGTTTAATGATGTTAAATTCTTTCCTTGCCATAAAGGCTTCGAATTCACTGTATTCTTCATCAAATTGATCATCCAAATCATAGATTTTGCGTGGTGTAATGATCTTCGTTTTGGATTTTTTAAACGTTTTCAAAATAAATCCCTGGTCTTGCATATCTCCACGGCCAAGTCGATCCATGTCCATACAAAGCACTGCATTGTATTGGTTGTCACTTACTTCCTCCATTAACTTCAACATTTCCGGCCTATGTATTAGACTTTCTCCAGAGACAATCTCTTGATAAATCTTAATGATATTTAGCTTTTTCTCTTTGGCTACCTGAAGCAAGGCTTTTTTGTGTTTTGCTAAAGTTTCACCTTCACCCTTCATTTCGGATTCGAGATCAGCTCGTGATTTTCTCAAATACATTGCAACTCTTTCCATTGATTCACTTCCTAAATTTCAAGGCTAGTCCGATCGTTTCTTTTGCATATGTATGGAATAAGAGGTGGTAATATGCAGGAGATACAAAAGGAACCATACAAAGACGGTATGATGTACCACATAGGTAAAACAGATATATATATTGTAAATCCATTGATAACAGAGGAAGAAAGGAACAATCGTTTAGAGGAAGTGAAAAGGGTACTATTTCACCTATTGTATAAGAAGAAATCTACTGGATGTATAGATATTTGAAATATAGTAAAGATGAACTTTAGTTCACCTGGGTTTTAGGTGTGATAAATTGCATATTTTGGTTAACTTCCTTGATGTAAATTCCTTTGAGTGGTTTTAGTGAAAAAATCGTCAAATATAAAAAGCGATCTAGGGAACTAGATCGCTGCTGTGTGTTGTTGAATGTAGATGTTGCTGGCGATGATTGAAATATTTGGTATAGTGGGAAAACAATGTTTTCATAGCTTTAGAAGATATTTCGGAGCTTGATGAGGAAAAGCTGTCAATTGAGGGGAAATATTTTTGAGATTATCGCGATTGTATAAGTAAACTACTGAGGAAGCTGCAATATTGTCCTCCATATTAGAGAACATTTTATAGTGCAAGAGGTGATGTATATGGATGGTTCCTGTTCATGACAAACTAGTATATCAACATAACATCATTAAATGAAACCTCTGCCAAATCCAAAACGAGGTAAAATGAATTTAATGGCAATTAAAAATAAGAAGATTAGCATCGACTCACCTCCTCTTATCGGGAGCTATATATCTTATGTGGAAGATTTTAATTCTGTAAAGGTATCTAACCTACTTTTTTGTTCAATATAAATTTAATTTTGGAGTTGAGATATACCCACGGGTGGTGTTTTCATTTGGAGGGGGTACGGAAATAGGACGAAACTATTAGGTCTATAAATCAGTATCCATTGCCTGAGGGGTAACAGAAAGGGAAAAAACGGAGTTGGCAAAATGGCACATATATATTTATAGCAAAGGGAGAATATTTGAAACTATTGAGACTCTCCACGACTAAAGTCGTGGGATTCTTAGGTAGTTAGCGCACGCAGTCCATTTCTGTTTTGTGCAACTCCTAAGTTTGGGGCTGTCTCATCAGCCCATCCCATGCAGTTAGAAGTGTACCCACATGGGCGGAACGCCTGTTACCAGCGCTCTAGTTCTTTTCCTGCCTCTAATGGTTTTACTCGGTGGGAGACGTATCCATTTGCCACCGAAACCCTATACCACTACATTTTCAAAGAACAAACCTACTACCAGTAGGATGATCACCGATCATGTGTTCTAATATACAAAAGATTTGTTGTTCTTGCAACCCCTTTTTTTGGGGTTTCGAACAACGCTGCTTTTCATCCCACGATTGAAACCGTGGGCTTTCAACCAGCATAATTCTGTAAAAAACATGGTGAAGAATCAGAAGCTGTCGAAATCGATCACCGATGCTTCGTGGTCGGAGTTTGTTACGATGCTAGAATACAAAGCGAAAGAATACGGAAGGAAGTTGGTGAAAGTGGTAAAATCCTTACCGTCCAGTCAGCTTTGTTCGAGTTGTGGCTATAAAAACAGAGAAGTGAAGCAACTCCAGTTACGAGAATGGACATGCCCAGAGTGTGGCGTTCCCCATGATCGAGACATCAATGCAGCCAAAAACATAGTGAAAGAAGGTAGAAGATTACTTGCCGTGGGGCTCACGGTCTAAGCTTGGTAAACTTCCTTGGAATACCAGGGATTACCCAAGAATCCCACGGCTTTAGCCGTGTGGAGTTGTCAATAAGTATAGTAAAATCGGAAGAGATGATCATTTCTCTGATTTCGTCTAGTGACAGGATTTCTATCTTAAACTGCAAAGTAGCCCAAGCGAAAGATGGTTAATCGCTTATCCTACAGGTGTTTGACTGTTTCTTGGGTATGTGAAACGATTCGGGAAAAAGGGGTCACACTTTCTATCGTTGACTAGTAAATCATGGTTCGTTTTGAAATTCGGCGATCCTAAAAACAGCGTGGTAAAATAGGTATAGTTGACGGAGGATAATGTTATGATTTGGTTTTTATTGCTTGTTGTTATTCTTGCTTCAGTAATGGGATTTTTCCAGGTTCCGATTTGGTTCATGTATGGCGTATTGGCGGTTTTGATTATTTTCTATTTTATCCGAAACCCGCTTGTGTTTGGGAAAGATCCCGAAAAGATGGTGGCATACCTAAAAAAATCAAAAGCACCACACTTACAATTCCTGTTCTATTTTCTTCATGGGGATTTATCGGCGGCGGAAGATGTGATGGGGAATATCCGCTCGAAAAAGGCGAAACAAGGCTCCGAATTGATGATCTTAATGGAACGAAAAGAATATGGAAAGGCAAAAGATCTCCTTGCGAAAATGAGTGGAAATAAGACAAGGTGGTACGCTTTGTCGGATATCGCGATTCAGGAAGAGGACGCTGATTCATTCAAACAATATAAAGGAAAGATAAATGACACGTTCCTTTTAAACTTGTTGGAAGTCGATCAAGCCGTTTTTGATGGGAGAAGGGAAGAGGCGGTTACACTGCTCGAGAACATGATTCCTAAGTTAAGAGGTTATAAATTACTGACAGCTGTACAATTCCGGAAACAAATACTTGAAGGGAGAGTCTGAAAATCCGAAGCATGTTTTCGGATTTTCATTTTGTTTTTTTTCGCCATCCCTCAAAAAGGTGGAGTAAGGATTACAATAAACAAAAAAAGAGGGGTTATCCCTCTTTTGGTTATCTAAGTTTGCAACTCAGTTATTAAAAGATTCAAATTTTCTTCAGTGGTGTTCCATTCATTTGGAGTTAGAACAATTTTTTCGATGGGAACTCCTCCTCTTTTTGTGGGTATTCCAACATTTTCATTATATCATTTATTCAAAATAAAAGGTATTTTTAAACGAGAGCAAACCAGCATTTGTGTCACCAAGTGCAATTTGCCCAATAAATGGAATCTACCTGACGGACTAGAGCATGAACCGTTTCACTAAAAAAACCCATGATTTCAAGGAAGTCATAGTGGTGAAAGCAATCCCTAGGAATGATCCTGTCTTTTAGCGAAAAAGGCTTGTCCCTTTGGTCTCGTTCATGCTAATCGTCTCTAATAAGAGAAACACGTCTGTGCAGCATCCAGTTATCCGGACCACCCGTATATAGTAAAATCATATAGATGAGAGTCATTAAGGTAGATATATGAAACCGTGGGCAAGATCATTCTGCAAAGGGAAAACATGGCACAACTGTTGTCATGCTTTCACTGCATCCAGTGAGTACCTACTAACACCTCGAATGCATAGACTGAATGCTTTCAATAGCGATCATACTCGCCTTTTTTGTTGTTTTTTGAAATTGAGGTGAATAGAAACCAATAACGCGATTTTACATCATATATACCTATGTCATTGCCTTATATGATAATAACACTCAGAACGGAGTATAGTAGATATTTTGCATACATCTTATGTTGTAATCATCTGAATAGAATATTAATAATTTCATGTGAAGATAATAATATTGGTGTACAAGGAAGTGTTATATACTATAATAGATTTAGGCTGAGATACAGTCGATGGGCTATGAGAGGAATCACAATGACGAAGCTTGTTCTGCCTGATGAGATCGCAGCAGTTTGGGAGATTGATTGCCATCTTCGTGTTAAAAAGTTTATCAAACCTAGTCCGAAGGCTCCCAAGCTAATTACTTTTAAGCTCGTGGATGATTTTTATCTCCAGGTTACGCATCGTACTGTTTGCGTGACGCATAGTCTTGGTAATTCTACTGAATCAATGCTATTGACGGTTGACAATGATTCAGCATATGGTCTGTTTCTTCCGTCAGGTCAGTCGAAAGAAATGAAGACCCCAAAAAATATTAAGGTCTGTACTGTCAAGAGAAAGTAAATCATAAAGAAGTATGATTTATACTTTTAATCTGGGCAGCATCGAGTTGTCCAGATTCTCGAATATAAGGAAAGTATATAGATGGAGTCAGTCGTCATTCGACGGCTTTTTTATTTTATATATAAGGAGTTGATCGAATGATCCAAAAACTCAGAGAAGGTGATACAATTCAATTGAAATATAGTTGACGTGGAGTTGTATTCTACATCAATCGTAGAATTAAGCAGTATCAGGTGATATGTAGAGATGATTATCATGAATTGGTTCCGTTTGAGTTTGTTTAAGAAGTCTATTTTCTGTTTTAAGCGCAATTAGAATTTCAAACAAACCATACATGAATACAGGTATTGAAAATAATAGGAACATAGGAGGTATGCGATATGAAGATCAAGAGAATAGATCATGTGAGTATAAATGTAAATGATCTTTCAAAGGCTAAAGCGTTTTTTCTTGATTTAGGACTTGAAGTGCAAGCGGAATGGGAATTGGACGGAGAACAGCTGGACAGAATAGTTGGCCTTAATGATGTTAAAACGGCATGTGTAGGATTGGGGATGCCGGATGGTCAGACATGGATAGAGCTAGTCAAATATTATACGCCGTCAGATGAAAAAGATATTCAGCAATCTTTTGCAAATACGCTGGGTATCCGACATATTTGCTTTGCTGTTGAAGATATTGAAGCTATTGTTGCAAAATTGAAAAAGAAGGGTACGGAAATATTCAGTGAGATACAGCAATATGAAGACAGTTATAAGTTATGCTACGTTCGTGGTCCGGAGGGAATTATTTTAGAGTTGGCGGAGAAAATCAGATAAATATGGAATGGGACTTTAAATGATATAGATCTCCAACTTTAAAGATTTCTTCTTAACTATCGGGGCTTTAACACAATTAGGAATATAATTTAAGAGCCTAAAATATGCAGGTTTTTATGCATTACTTGCCTATTTTGGCTTTTTTACATTCATAAAAAATACTTCCATCTATAGCATTTTTAAATTGCCAAATACACCAACATTTCACGTATTAACCTACTTTGCGGACTAGAACAAGAACCCTGTTAATACCATACAGAAAGGATGATAATAATGAGTAATCCAGATTTAGAAAAGCGTTTTAGCTATCACCCGGCAAAAGAGGGACAACCAGCAAAATATATTGATCGGAGAGAAAAAGCAAAGGAACTAGCATATCTTATCGATGAGCTTTGTCCTAACTCACGTAAAAAGTCATTATCTCTTACAATGTTAGAAGACGTAATCCATACGGACATCCCTCGACAGCGGGAACCGAGAGCAAATTGTCATCTATAAATGGCAGGCGGGCGTGTCCATACCGGATACGCCCGCCTTGTCTCACTTACGGGTTTTACATTGTTTTGATGTTCGTGATAATCACTCGCAGGCCCGGAGTGTTAAAATCGCTCAACAGTTCGCGTGCCGTGACTGGATCTTTCTGTCCGATGAGCCAGATCTCAAGCATCTCGGAGTCGCGAGGGAAGGCTTTGGTAACCTCCGCCTCATTCTTTAGCGACAGGAGCGCTTCCGCGGCTTCAGAATGGAGTCCATACGCTCGTCGTTGAACATAATGGTTCCTTTCGATGAGACAATGGGATGCGGAAAAACCGCTAAATTAAATTATACATGTTATGCACGTTTATGTGTAGTGGAGGGTGAAACCAGCAACTGAACGAAAAGGGAGCCGAACGCCACAGGCGCATCAACTCCCTCTTTCCGAACCCTACGTGTGACTTTCACCGCATACCGTTCTCCAAGAAACTACAAAACTATTTTCTTGACAACTCCATACGGCTAAAACCGTTGGATTCTTGGGACCATAGCCTCGTGACTATTTCATTACCAAGCTAACCCCTTGCGCCCCACGGTTTATATTTGTTTTATTTCTTCTTTGCCGCGAGCAAACTTGGTTTTCGTCTGTCACGACTATACATGTATTACCATGGGAATGTTTGTTTGTATACTTGCTTTTTTCCAAAGGTTGAACTAATGAAGGAAAATTCCTTACCCTCGTTCAACGCTCGCTTTCATCCCACGATTTAAACCGTGGGTTTTCTCGCTCGCAATGTTATAATACTTTATGAGAGTACAGCTTTGATTTCCATAGAGGATGACTCATTCTTATCTAATAAATCTAAATAAAATTTTGCAAATGTAGCTTCCATATATGGAATAAGCCATATAAAGCCGATTCCTAGGGTAAGAATACATAATAAGCCCCATCCGATAAAAGATAGATTAAGTAAGAAAAATCTCCACTTATTCCCATGCATTATATGACGGCTGTGAGTGATTGCTTGATTTACGGAATAGTATGGATGGTCAATAAGAATATAGCTAGTCATGGCATAAGATAAACTTTTTATAATTCCAGGGACAACGAGTAATAGAGACCACAAAACGATATAGATCGTGGGAAGTATCATGGACCAAATGCCTCTAACAAAAAGCTTGACAGATCGAAAATAAGTAAATAAGTCTGAAATTTTGGCTATTTTGTTTCTAACTATTGCTAAATATATTTGATTACATCCGAGATATAATCCTCCCCCGACTAATAGGGACCAAATTGCATCTATATTATCAAGCCGTTCACCCCATACTTTTGGATTTGAGATGATGTTTAGTTGGGAAACCAACGTACTGAATATTTCACTATTTTCATACAACTTTGACTCCACAATTTGATAAAAAAAATAAAAAGGTGTAAGTACAAAATCAAAAGGCGAACTTAAAAAATTGCATAACAGTATGGCAACAATTGCTATGCCCCATTTTCCTGTTAAAGATTGTCTTGCACTATGCTTAAGTTCTCTAAAGTTCACCATGTTCACTCCATTTTTCGCAGATAAAAGGATTATAATGTATTATTTGTAGTATATGATGTTATATTTTAATTACATTCTTATTACAAAAAAATAAAAATCCCCTATCTGTACGAAATAGGACTCTTTTAATTGAAAGATGGTAGAATATAGGTGTTTTACCCAAGGGTGGAGTTCGCATAGATGGATCATTCTTTCTTTATAACGAGAGCCTTTTTTCCATATTCATAAGAAATTCACTATAGGGAGTAATATGGTTGAGTCATATCCTATGATGTATGAGGATATAAAGGATAATCAATTAAGCAAATTTTGTGATATGTACCTTTTGGAGAAATAAAAAGACCAATGTCAAAGGTTTTATAACCTGACATTGGTTCTTATTTAACAGTTCGATCCCCGACCCGTTCGGACTGCACACCTCGAATTTCGTTCCTGAGGTTCCGATCAAACGGATCGTGGAACTGATCGAAATCTTTAGCGTGGAGGGGTAACTCTTCTTGGGATCATCTCCTAGAGAAGGTTGTGACCTGTGAAAGGTCGTAAGGACAATGATCTTCGATTTATTCGAAAAATCATTGCCCCCAAAAGTGTGACCAAGTACTCTTGCCTAAAAAAATCGTACATTCACATAAAAAAGGAATACATTTTTGCTGGAACAGGGAAGTTTTATGATCACCTAACACATTTATTTATTAACTGTTAGTTCTGCACTTCCTTGACATGTTGCTTTGGACTTCTCACAATAAAGATAAAGTCTATAATTTCCAGAAGGTGCATTATTCCATTGATTTATGTTATCAGTACTAGCTGTTATATAACCTTGATCATATTGAGCACCATTTCTCTTTAGCACCCATTTGATCGGTAATCCATCATTTCCCTCAGATTGTTCCCATACACTTATATTTCCACCATGATGATATATTTGTTTACTTGATGTTACTTTTTGTCCATGAGAGATGCTGGCCCATATGGAGTTAGCAGCGAAAACAACCGTACTGAAAGTAAATAAAAATGTAAAAGCAAGCACAGAAGAAAACACAGATTTTTTCAAAATCCTCTTGTTTATGATGATCGACTCCTTATGTAGTTAATGAAAGAAAGTTTAGATTTTCCAAAATTAAGGATATCTTATCATATTATACAAGGAATAATTTAAATATACAATATTATAAAAATAAAATGGATAGAATTGAGTCATTGATAGAGGATTTATTACAAGGAGAAAAAAAGAAGGCGCAATTCAAGCGATTAATTGAATACGAAAAGAAAAAATAAAGAGTAATTAGTGAGTAGTTTTAAGTGGTTAGACTTTTATTTTTCAATTATTAAAGAAGTACCTGTAGAAAGTAACACAAACAAGAGAAACCCAAAATTCGGGTTTTATTGCCGATGGTGCTTTATATGGATTTTTTGTCGCAAATAAAACAAGTTATTTAGAAAGCGAACCACTTTTGTTTAAAATGGAAGAAGATAATTTATTTTTAGTTTCCTGGAGGTTACATTATTATGTCCATTTATTATTTTATGTTTGAAGCAGTTCCAGACTCCAATAATATGGAAGAAAAAGATTGCGAAGGTGCATTTATAAACTGCTGGGTAAAGAATGAAGACATGAGTTTAGCGTTAAGAGAAGCTGAAAATTATGTAGATAATGAAGGATGGAAAATAAAATGTCTAACAGAGCATTTCATTGTACATAGAAATGATTACGAGGGAGACTTAGAGTTAAAGGAAGCTCTAAATTGTTTTGATGAAGCTGAAAGGCATGGTATTTCCTCTATTTTTTATACTTGGTCTGCCGATAAGTATTTAAATTGATCGCTGTATTTAAATTTGCTGATTTAATTTTTAGGGAACGCTCAGAAAGGTTCCCGAAGAGTATTTCCACAATGCCTGCTGTTAAATATGGACTAAGACCTAACCCTCCCCGATAGCTTCGTTGTGTTTTGAAAGGATAGAGAGACGACGATTAACGCAATGATCACTATTCCAAGAACAACGATGTCCAGTACTGTTCTATTTTTCATGATGTATGCCTTCATTACATTGTTGTAAATGCCAAACATATAGTTAAATGAATTCAAATAACTTGAATGTATAGGGCTGAAAAATGTACCTATAATGTAATGGTATATAAATTAACAAAAGATGCGACAAAAGAACAAATCAAGGCAGCAGGGTTAGAAGAACACTATGTCAATCATGATTTATCCTTATTTTATAATAATGCAGCAGGTAATCCATTTACTGCCACATACATACAATCCAAAGGTGACCCGATTGCCGATCTCTATGAAGACATTGCAGCCGAAGAAAAAGCGAGAGCAACATACCAATGGATAATTGATTTATCAGATGATCCAGATATTAACGATTCCCTTAAATTTCTGCGAGAAAGGGAAATTGTGCATTCGCAGCGTTTTCGTGAAGCAGTAGAACTAGTGAAAGAATTCCAAGGGCAGAAGAAGTTTTTTTGATGAAACGAAATAAAACTTCTTAGAATAGTGATACTTATTTTATTCAAATGTTTCAATGCATAAAATAAAAAAGTGGAAAGAGAAAAAGATTTAGATTTTTATTACAGTCCAGTCATGTAACAGTAAGAAAAAACAGCAATTAAGCAGCGATCGTTCTCCGGAATTTAACCAGTGAACGGTCGTCAAGTTTTTGAAAACGTTTTTTGTTGTGAAAATCAATGTATTCGCTAATCATATGTAGAGCAGATTCTGCATTTTTTGGTTTTTCTAAGTTGACTTTTTCCGTTTTTGAGTGTGACAAGAACGACGATGCAAGTATTATCGAAGTAGTCTCCCATTTATTAATAATAGGGAGACTATTTTGTGCTTAAAAGCAAACAGCTCAAGTCTGCTTCTGATGATAACACTAGATCTAATTTGTTTGAGATAAAATATGTCCTTGAATGTCTCTAACCCAGTTTAATTCATTTTGCCATTGATTTATTTTCAATTGAATTAGCCTGTTTTCCATATTATATTGGCTATTTTGCAATTTTTGCTCCATTGGATTTTGATCATCTGTTTGACTTTCAGAAGTATCATTTAAGTGTTCAAGTGCTGCTGCACAATAATCAATATAATGATTAACCAAGTAGAGTTGATCTTCTAAAGCTAAATGGTGTAAACGAAGTGCCTTAATGTGAAAATACTTTTTATAAGACCCCAGATTGGAAGCGGTGTCCATCATTAATTCATAAAACCGTTTCTTACCAGCAGCTGTGATTTTATATACAGTTGAAGGACGCTGCGTGTGAAAAGGAGTTTCGTTAGGAAGGGCTTGTTCAATCAATCCTTTTTGTTCCAGTTTAGTAAATAGACCAGATAAACTTCCTTTACTTATTTTTTTCCAAGGATCACCGATCAAGCGGTTCGCAAGCTTGATAATCATATAGGCATACAATGGATATTCTTCTAAATATGAGAGGATTAATAGCTCATACATGTTATCTTTCACATCTCCCTAATTATTTGATGAATTCAATGAAAAGCTGTCTTTTGAACATAAAAATAATGCTTGACAGAAAAAATGATAAAGACTATTGTTATGCATGAAGGTTCTTTAAGAACCATTATACAAGGGAGTGGCTATTAATGAAAGCCTTACGTTCTATTTTAGATGAAAAAGTAGAGTTTACCATTAATCATTTAGCTCAATATGTAAAGGATTATATTCATGCAAACTGGGAAACTTCCTTAGCAACCAATGAACAGAAATGTAAAGAAATGTTTAGAAATCAGGCGGATTCTGCCTATGCTTTTTTTGGTAATACTCTACTAGAACCCGTTTATGCTGAGGTGGCTAAAGAAGGTTTTTCGATTCATAAAGCTAATCTAAGCTCTTCTTTAGAACACTGGGGACCGCCTGAAGAAAGAGAAAGATGTTTGTGGAGTAAAATTATGAAATCAGATGGTACCCCTCTTGGCAGCTTAGTATTACGGGTTTTTCATGATCATACCCAATTTCGTGTGCCCTATTCTCCAGATGTTTTTGGTCTTGAAGAGACAGAGGCAGTGGATATCAGACAAATTATTTCCAAAGCACCTACCCGTGTAAAAAGAGAAGAATTTTTGCGTGCTTTTAGCAAGAACACAGGAAGTGAACAAAGATGGGAGTATAGTGCTGAAATCGGGTTAGCTGATTGTCTTGATCATGAACAGCCAGAACGAAGTGAAGCCTTTTTAGATTATGCTCTTTCTGTTTGGGGACGTTACAATTGGGAGTTGACTACTGTTGTTCCTCATCAGGGGAAACTGATTGCGTTTTTTAAACGAGAAATAAAAGAATCATAATATAAAAGGGAATGTGATACAGGTATTAATGATTCTAATCTTTTTGGTAATCACATTTTTGACACTCCACATGGCTGAAGCCATGGGATTCTTGGGACGGTAGCCTTCTGACTACTTCATTACCAAGCTAACTCCGTGAGCCCCACGGTTGAACAGAGTTTTTGTTGCTACGTCATAGCAAAGACTTATTGCTTGGTTTTCGCATCTCAGTCTAGCCATTTTTCGGTACGCATAGCATTTTACGTGCAAAACGATTGGTTTGCATAACCCTATAGACTATCCACTTTTCAAAGAGCAACTGTCGATAGTCTAACAACAGATGTTCGTAAAGTGTTTTTTGAAAAATTTGTCAGATTTACGAGAGGTAGAAACCTCCCTCGTCTACAAAGTGAAACTAGTGAATTAGCGAAACTTGTGCTCCCGTTATAGTGATGCTCGCTAACATCCCACGATTCAAACCGTGGGTTTTCTCACTAGCAAGATTATAATCAAATATATAAGACAGATATTTCAACAAGTTATATACATTAGGGGAGTATCCTATTATTAATTGAATAGGGTTTAACACAGTAAATTTGGTTTCTTACATGACCAATCTAAAATATAAACTGTATTTATTTATATTTGTAGATTTTCATACCGAAGAGGAGATTTGTATATGTATCAAGTAATAAACATAGTAAATTTACTTTTTTCGATTGTTTTAGCTCTTTTTTGGGGAATTTGTGCGAATCGAGCCAGTGTGGTAGCTTTTCGTGAAGGTACAGCAATGTTTCATCGAAACGTAAAACGTCTAAGATTGGGACTCATTGTTGGCGGGATATTATTTTTGATTAAGATGTCCATTGTCATTTTTTATGGTATATGGGGCTGGGATTTTGTTAGAGAGTCTATTATTCTAGTATTACCATTACTTGTACCGACAATCATTTCAACATTTATTTTTACTTTTCCGCAAATATGGAAAATCGCTAGTTTAAAGGAGATACCCGAAGAAGATAGTGAGAAAAACCGTCGAAGTGCATATCATCCGAAAGTGGTAATTCTGGTTCAAGCGTCCTTTTTAGCCACTGCTCTTGCTGCTTATTTTACGGTTTTTCAATATCCATTTACATTAAGTTGGCTTCATGGAGTTTATGTGTGGATGATTTTTGCCGTGATTATTATTGCTTTATGGTATCGTCAAAGAAGACGTTATGAAAAATTTTCTCCATATAAATTAGGTTTTATTTTTCGAGTACGTCGATCGATTCCTTTATTACTTACCGTGGTCATTTGTTTGACATCTTGGTTTGCTTATTCCATAGAAGTATCCCGTGTTCCTAAGCAATATAACATGGCTGATCATGATCAGATGAAGCCGGAATTGGTTGAAACTGCTGATGCAAGTGGAAATCATCAAGGACATAAGCAGTCAATGAGTGTAACAGATCTAAAGGGTCCGCAAACACAAATACCCGACCGTCATTTTACTTTGGTCGCTCAAAAACGAAATGTGCATCTTAGTTCAGGAAAAACAATGGAAGCTTGGACATTTAATGGACAAACTCCTGGACCTGAATTGAGGGTAAACCAAGGTGATATGGTTGAAGTAACGTTAAAAAATCAGAATATTAATGAAGGAGTTACTCTTCACTGGCATGGTTATAACGTTCCAAATGGGGAAGATGGTGTTGCTGGTGTGACACAAAATGCTGTGAGACTAGGAGAAACTTATACCTATCGTTTTATAGCAAAACAGGTCGGAACTTATTGGTATCACTCTCACCAACAGTCATCGATTCAAGTGTCAAAGGGATTGTTTGGCGCACTTGTTGTACTACCCAAGAGCAATTTTGAACAAAAAATAAAAGATATTACTGTACTTGACCACCCTTGGAATGTTTCTGAAGATGCGGATCCAGTCGGTTCCTTTGGAACAAATGACACAGTAACTACACAAATAGTGGCATTTGGAACACAGGTCAGGCTTCGTTTGATTAATGCAGGAAATGAAGTAAGATACTTTCTGCTTTCGGGCACAGTGTTTCGTGTTGATTCTATAGACGGCAATCCGATCAATAAACCTACAGATTTGGTTGATCAAAGACTATTGCTTGGGGGAGGCAACCGCTACGATATTACTTTTACGATGCCAAACCACCCTATTAGACTAACAAGTCAAAATTCTGCAGGTAAAATCGCAGGCAGCATGAAAGCGGAGATGATTTTATTAAATTCTAAAAAATCAGATAAATTACCTGTTATAAAAGAAAAGACTGCGCTATTTGATCCTGCAAAATATGGAAAATCAAAGGCGACTATTATTAATCTAAAAAGTAAATTTGATCAGCAATACAAATTATTTTTAGATAATCGTTTTGGTTTTTTTGATGGTAAATTTACTGTGCCTGTTTATACAATTAACGGAAAGTTATTTCCAAACACACCAATGATTCATGTAAAGAAAGACGATCTTATAAAAATTACTTATATTAATAAAGGCAATATGGATCATCCCATCCATTTACATGGGCATCCTATGTTGGTTTTAAGCCGTGATGGCAAACCGGTAACAGGGAGTCCTTGGTGGACTGATACATTAAATGTAGGATCTGGAGAAACTTATGAAGTTGGATTTATAGCTGATAATCCTGGGATTTGGATGGATCATTGTCATAACTTAAGTCATGCTGCAGCTGGGATGACGATGCACTTACTCTACGATGGGGTAACAACTCCTTTTCAAGCAGGAGAAGCTTCGTTAAATCAACCTGAGTAATTGAAAATTTCTGTTCGTTTTGATATTGCTTTAAAAAGATTGTGAGTTATTATTCGAGCAAAAAACTGCTTTAAAATTTTGATAGACTACTGTCTGCTATTTTGATTTAGGTCATTTAGAAATCAGAACTACTTCGTTTCCGAACTAGATCAACAGACTTTTACAGTTAGTTGATCTAGTTTGATTTTGGTGTAAGAACAATTGTAATTCATATATAGGTAGTTGAAATGTCATAGTACTATACGGATATTGGATGTTGCGGAAATACCATTTATTGGATTTTGCAGCGAAAGGGTGAGATTTCATCATTCGTATCCCAAGTTTGTTTGTATTTTTTTCTTTATTCGTACATTTATGGGCGACTAAGAATAAAAGAGCCATACTATGTAAGCTGTTTAACGGACTTAGCAGTGACTCTGTTATAAGTGCCATATTATAGTATAATGATTTTATAGAAGAATTCCAAAATTCATGCGATTTAACACAAAAAAGGAGTGATATTTTGTTTTTGTTATCCATTATCAGTTTTTTTATCTTTGCTATCAGTGGAGTTCAATTGGTTTCAGGCGGTTATTTGTTAGCTGGCATTCCAGCGCTGTTAATTTCTGGGATAGTTCCAGTTTTGTCCTCTTTTTGGGGCAGCCAACAAAGTTATAGTAACGACAGCTGGAATGACAGTAGTCAGGATGATGGCTGTTGTGATATTGCAGGATGTGGATGTGGTCCATGCTGGTATGTGAAAGATTAATAATGGCGTAACAGGTATTTTTTCAATACATTGAATGATGGAAATAAGGAGTTTTGCGGGAAAGTGGACAATAAACATAGCTCGAGATGAAAGGATTCATGGATAAAATTCATGGATCCTTCTTTGTTACATGAACGAAAATTGTACATCTTGTTAGCATGAATATAGTGTTTTCGTCTATTGCTTTGACAGTGGCATCGCTGTTTAGTGCTGGTAATTTACAAGTATGATAAATTCTATTTATAATAGAGGTATCTGTCCGATCCTCTAGAAGGGACTTCAAAGTGAACGACGATGTTCTCGGTTGGGTGATGGAAAACGGCAGGCCGTTTCTCATCGCGATGAACGTTCAGCTTTATCTGCAGGGGAACAGTGGGATGTCTGATGACATTCTGAAGAACTCGATCCCCCATGGGCTGACATCCAGTGAGCTTGAGGAGGCTCTTAAGACTCTGGAGTCCCAGAATCTCAAGATCTCCGCTGAGGACCGAAAGAAGGTCTACAAGTGGCTGGGATTGAATCCTGAGTAGCAGTCGAGGTCTGACAGCATGCACCAACATCTCTCCCTTGTGAGAGATGGGGCCGGCTCTAATACTAAAGTAGAGTCGGCCCAGCGAAAATAAGGTAATTAGCATATATATTTTTTCCATCCCTTTTTTTATGAAAAGGGTCTTTTTTACAGAACGAACTACAAATCTTCGGTTTCTGCCATATGTTGTTTATCGGATAACTTTATTCAGGAATAAAAGAGGGCTTTTTATAGAAAAGAAAATGAAAAACAAATCTTCCATTTTCTTTTCTATCGTCCTATGGTCTTCATCTGAGAAAGGTTATGACAACGTATATTTATTTCATCGAAAGTCTGCTTATCAAATGTGATAGCAAAGCACTTCTAACAGGCAGTTGATCAATCAAAATATGCTCATTTTGTGCATGAGCACCATCGCCCATTGCTCCTAGACCGTCGAGCGTTGGAATGCCGAGAGCTGCTGTGAAATTGCCATCACTCCCACCGCCAACGGCTGTCTCTGTTAACGTAATTCCAATTTGCTGCCCACATTCATAAGCGAGTTTGAAAAGCTCTTCGGTAGATCTGCTTTTTACCATTGGCGGACGATTGATCCCTCCTGAGACTTTTACAGAAGCTTTGGGCAAAATGGCTTTTGCGTTTAATATCTCATTGGCGGTCTGCTCTCCAGCAAGAGGATTAGAAAATCGAAGGTCAACTTGTAGTTCCGCATGATCAGCTATGACATTAGATCGTGTCCCGCCTTGAGCAACCCCGACATTGACAGTAGTTCCAATCGTGTAATCTGTAAATGAATTCAACCATAAAATTTGCCGGGCCATCTCTTCGACTGCACTAACACCGTCCTCATGATGATTCCCTGCATGGGCAGCAATTCCCTCAATTGTGAAGATAAAATCTCCTACACCTTTTCTTTCTGTTTTTAATGCTCCTGTTCCACGAACCGCAAATTCGGTAACGAATACTGCGGTACTCTTTTTCGCTTCTTCTTCAATCAATTCTCGTGAAGAAAGGCTGCCTATTTCTTCATCACTTGTACATAGAAATACAATTTTTTTGTTAAGCGAAATCCCTAATTTTTTACAGGCTTTTAGTGCCCAAATAGCTTGTATAATTCCAGCTTTCATATCATATATTCCTGGTCCAAATGCACGGTTTCCTTCAACGCGAAAATGAAGTTTTCCTTGATCCCAAACGGTATCAAAATGACAGAGTATCAAGATTTGTTGGGCTCCCTCTCCATACGTAAAACGCAGATGATTCCCTGTATGTTCCCTAGGAAATATATCAGCAGTGAGTCCAAGATGTCTGGCAAATATCGCTTGTAAAACCTTCCCGCATGTATCTGTCAGTTCCTTATTATTCGAAGGGGATTCTGCTTTAACCAACTGTTCCAAATCAGCTAACATCTCGGTTTGATGAGACTTTAGATATTGTAAAAAAGCACTCATGTTTCATCATTCCTTTCCTTATGCTGGGCCCCAACTGATTAATACACCGATCACGACAAAAATAATCGATAATGCAACCCAAATACCAACCAAGGGCAGCATAAATCGCACCCATTTGCCATATGCAATCCCACTTGCTGCAAGCACACCCATCAAAACACCAGAAGTTGGATTGATACAGTTGACTACCCCTTCACCTAAAATTACTGCCTCTACGGCTACTTGACGGGTAATATGCATCAGATCAGCTAATGGAACAAGGATTGGAACGATCATAGCAGATTCACCAGAACCAGAAGATATCAAGAAGTGAATCAAGGCACTGCCTAAAAACATCCCTACAGCTCCAAAGACTGGTGGCAGCGATTGCAATAAATGAGCTAGTACATTGACAATGGTATCGATCAGTTTCCCATCACCCAAAATAATGACAACTGCTCGTGCCATACCGACAATCAATGCTCCTGCAACAAGACGCTGGCACCCTTTGAGAAAGGTTTTGGAGATATCATTTGCTTTCATCCCTGCGATAAGACCAGATCCTACTGCCATAAAGACAAACATTGCAGTCATTGCATCTACATCTAATTTATAGATAATGGTACAAATTACGAAGACTAGCAGCGTTAGTCCTGCGAATGCAAGCATCCACTTTTGACGTGGAGTAAAGGTTTGATTCTCATCCCACTCTTTTACATCTCCAATGGAGAGCGGAAATTTATCATCACCTAACAAACTATTATTCGGATTTTTGCGAAGCTTAAGCATGTAAACATAAATATAGGCAAGTGTTGCGATTACAAACGCTGCATAAATGACCGCTCTGTATCCGATTCCAGAAAGAATGGGAAGTTCCGCTATTTTTTGTGATAGTCCCAAAGTAGACGGGGTAATCATAGAAGCGTTAAACCCGGCATATGCACCGAGATAGATAAGGGATACTCCAAAAATAGCATCTAATTTCATTGCTCTAGCAATAATAATACCTAGTGGAACGAAGGCGATGATAGAATTGACTACTACGCCAGTTGTACCAAGTATAGAGAACAAAACGCCAATAACAATGATTAGTAACATTTCTTTCTTTTGAAAGCGTTTAACCGTTTTGGCAATAGCAGCATTAATCGCTCCTGTTTTCTCTAAAACTTCTAATGCTCCACCAGTAAACAAAATCAGAAAGATAAGTGGAGCTGCTTTTACCATTCCTGTTTGAATAGCCATAAAAAAGTCCATGAATCCAGTAGGATTGGAGGCAACAGAATGATAGCTTCCTGGTACAGTAACAGTCAGATCTCCTTGCTGCACATGTTTAAACTCACCTGCTGGTAAAATATACGTCGCTATGGCACAAATGATTAAGATACAAAAAAGAAGAACATAAGCATCAGGCTTTAAAAGACGTTTGAAAAAATTCGGTTTTTGGTTCATCGCTTTTTCCATACTTTTTGCCTCCTTTGGTCTTCTATTTATCTAGTTGTAAACTCTTTTTTCCAAATCGTATATTTTTCTATTCTTTCTGCATTAGGTTGATAGCCTATGCCTGGATTGGCAGAGAGGGTTATAGTTCCATCTTTTTGTACTTCCACAAATGGATCGATGATATCTTCCTGCCAATACCGAGTAGAACCTGCTGTATCACCGGGCAGTGAAAAATTCGGTAAGGAGGTAATGGCAATATTATGTGCTCGTCCAATCCCAGATTCCAACATTCCTCCGCACCAAACAGGAATACCGTGCTCAAACGCATATTCATGAATTCGTTTTGCTTCGGACAGACCACCCACACGACCAATTTTTATATTGATAATTCGTGTGCTTTCCAGTTCTATAGCCTTACGGGCATCCTCCAGAGTATGGATACTTTCATCTAAGCATATTGGTGTTTTTAACTCTCTTTGCAATTTTGCATGATCGACAATATCATCATGTGCAAGCGGCTGTTCAAACATCATTAGTTTCAGTTCATCCATTTCTTTAAATAAATTTAAATCGTCAAGAGTATATGCAGAGTTTGCATCTGCCATCATGGGAATGTTTCCAAAGCGACTGCGTAGTCCTTGTAAAACATCTAAATCTTTACCTGGCTTGATCTTTATTTTCATTCTGCGATATCCTTGCTCAAGGTATTGCTCTACTAACCGATAAAGATCCTCTATTTTTTCTTGAATTCCGATACTTATGCCTACCTCGATCTTTTCTTTTTTTCCCCCCAATGCAGATGCAAGTGTTTTACCTTGACTTTTTGCATATAAATCCCAAACTGCGCCTTCGAGAGAAGATTTTGCCATCATGTTTCTTCTTATAGGAGAGAACCAGTCATAAATATTATCTGGATGGATAAATTCTTCATGTTCAAAAAGGATAGGGATCAAAAATTGTTCAATGATATGTTTTGCTGTTCCTACTGTTTCTTCGTTGTACATCGGAGCAGTATTAACTACACATTCTCCGTATCCAACGAAGCCTTCTCCATGGACTTCTGTAAGTAAAAATTCACGATCTGTTTGAGTGCCAAAACTGGTTTGGAAAGGGGATACCATTTTCATTTTTAATTGACGCAATACGATTTTATCCAATTTCATTGAAAACACTCCTTTTATCTCTAGCTGAAATAAACTGAGTACTCACCTCCTTAACAAGATATATTCTTTGTTCATTCTGAAAAAATGCCCAACTGTGAATATAATTGTTCTAGCTTTTTGCGACGGGATTGATCTTCTTGAGACAGCTTACTTTGTAGACCTACTAAAAATAGATTTAATAGACTGATGCTGGCAGCGATAGAGTTATAGCCTGACATGAGATTGGTTTCCGCATAGAAACAAAGATCTGCTGTATTTGCGATTGGGGATAAGATACGGTCTGTTACTGCAATTACCTTTGCTCCTACTTGTTTCGCGTATTCTGCTATCTTTAGTGAATCTCGACTATATCTTGGATAAGATATAATAAAAGCTACCGATTTTTCCGATAAAGTAAGCAGTTTACCCATATGGCCAGAAGTAGGATTCAAATCAACGTGATCACGAAGTTCACCTAAGCCAAAGGAAAACCAGTGTGCAGCCGCATATGAACTTCGATACCCAATCACCAGCACACTATCTGCCTGCAATAGCCAATCTATGGCTTTCCATAACTGCTCTTCATCTATTTCATGGGAAATACGTTGTAATATCTCAATATCTTTGTCAATAATCGGAGTGAAGACCGCAGATGTTTTTCCGTAATTTGCAATTTTTTCGTCGGGAGATGACGGTTTCTTTGCAACAACTTCGTCTTGAATTGATTGCTGCATTTCAGAAAAACCTCGAAATCCTAATGCATATGAGAGGCGAATCACAGTGGTCTGACTCACATTGATTTCCCTGCCAATCTGTTCTGCTGTCAAAAATCCAACTCTATCAAAATTTTCTAAAATATATTCAGCAACTTTTTTTTGTCCTGTTGATAGTTTTGGGAATAACCCTTGTATCAATTGGCGAAAGTTGACGTTCATAAGTTTCATCCTTTGCAGTTTTTGCTTCCTATTTGTAAAAGGAAGTATTATATGCTTCATAATTGAGTTAGACTATATCATGAAAAAATAATTTTGCAAACCCTTTCATGGATTTTTATTATTTAGTTTTACAAAGGGGATGGTAGTGGTTTTCTATTTTTTTGAGCAAATGCTTTTTTGTAGCATGGAAGGTCATAAAAGGAGATCAAGCATAGAAGCGGTTGGAAGAAAGAAGGAAAAAGGTATGGAGGGGATTAAAATAGCAGATATAAATTAGATCGCTGCACACATGAGCAGAACTCGATTGTGCAGCGACCGGCTCCCTATATGAAGAAGCTTATCTAGATGGAGGAACCACCCAAGAACCAATTTTCACACTATTGTATGCTTCCGTCCCTTCCTTCCGGTAGTCATAAATGCGATGGCTGCGGTACGCAGATTTGTAGGCCAAGGTGGCAATTCGGGAGACCTCGGGATCAGTCAGTTTGACCTTTTGCTGCTGAGCGTGCTTGCGAACACACTCCATCACACGATCATGCATCTCTTTCCTAAAAGGAGGGGAGTATGACATGGTGGGTTCTTGACTTTGATTGATAATAGGCTCAAACTCTTTCAGAACGTTATGAAAAATACGAAGCCTTGTTGCGTCGAACTTGATTCCACTCTTATGAGTTTCACTCATCATTGCTCCATGTGTTGTGGGAACCGATGATTACTTTAAAATCTTATCACACTTCATTCAGAAGGGGGGAGATTTATTTCAATTTTTTTTAAAATAAAGCGGCTAACTCTGTTTTGTCTTTGCTGGTTCGCATGGATGCATTTTTTTATTTCTATTTTACATGGAAGTTTCATTATTGAATAATCACTTGATATTCTTTCATCCATTCATTAATTTGACATAAGTATGCAAACAGATAAGTTGGCCCGTCATAGGAAGATGAGTCTTCTGGTGAGTTATCAGTAATAGCAAATACTTTCTTTGTATCGAGTAATTTCAAAATTGGGGAACTCTGATCCATCAGAATTTTTTTCATCTTTTGGCGCATTTCTTTGGCATAAGAAGGGTTTTGTGTCATCGGATATGCGCTTTTTTTCCGATAAAGTACGTCATCAGGCAAAAGTCCTTTAAGTGCTTTGCGCAAGATTCCTTTTTCTTGACCTCCAATGGTTTTTAATGCCCAAGGAATATTCCAGACGTATTCGACTAAACGATGATCACAAAAAGGAACGCGTACTTCTAAGCCTACTGCCATACTCATGCGGTCTTTACGATCGAGTAAAGTTGGCAGCCAACGAGTTAGTGTCAAATAAAAGATTTCACGGATTCGTTCATCTTTTTCACTTTCACCAGATAAACGTGGTACTTCATCAAGTGCCTCACGGTATCGGCGATCGATATATGCTTGAGGACCGATGCGGGCTGCCCATTCTTTAGATAAAATACTTTCTATACTGATCGTGCTGGATTGGGTAAATGGGATCCATGGAAAAGTATTGGCTTCTAAGGAAACTTTTGAATGGAACCAAGGATAACCCCCAAATACTTCATCTGCAGATTCCCCAGAAATAGCTACAGTGGCATACTTTTTCAACTCTTTAAACAGGAGGTACAGGGACATATCAATGTCTCCCATGGATGGAAGATCACGAGCATGCAATGGAACAAGAAAATTTTGAATAAGATCTGGTGTATCCAATAGGATGTTATGATGCTCTGTCTCAACATGAGCCACTACTTTTTTCACCCAGGGAGAATCCAAAGTTGGGTGAGCAGGAGTTGCTTGAAAATGCTTTTCACTATCTCGGTAATCAACAGAAAAGGTTTGAACTTTTCCTCGCTTCTGTTTGTTTAAAATCTCTGCGGATAAAGCTGTGATGCCGCTAGAATCTAATCCGCCAGATAGTAGGGTACAAATAGATACATCTGAAATTAGCTGACGCTCCACAATATCGTACAGCAATTCACGAATTTTTTTTGCAGTTGTTTGAGGATCATCTGGGTGTGGATGACTTTCTAATTTCCAATACTGTGTTAGATGGCTTCCGTCTGGATTAAACCGAAGGGTGTAGCCCGGACGAATTTCTTCCACACCTTTAAAAATACCGTGCCCTGGTGTTCGAATGGGAAATAAAGCGAATAGTTCAGATAAACCTTCTGCATCTACAATTGGTTGAACCAAAGGATTCGCCAGCAATGCTTTCAGCTCAGATCCAAAGATAATAGCGCCATCTCGTATAGCATAGAAAAGTGGCTTGACCCCAAGTCTATCTCTGGCTAAGAAAAGTTCTTGTTTGTTTTTATCCCATATACCAAATGCGAAAATACCATTTAAATGTTCAACACAAGCGGGTCCCCATTCGATATAAGAGCGCAGTAGTACTTCTGTGTCAGAGCGGGTTAGGAAAGAATGTCCCCGTGATTTCAATTCTGCTGTTAGCTCGATAAAGTTATAGATCTCCCCGCTGTATGTGATAACGTAATTGTTATTGTTTTCGTTTTCATTAGCGATCATCGGCTGCTTTCCACCTTCAAGATCGATGATTGCCAATCGACGATGAGCAAATGCAGCATTGGTGGACAGCCATATCCCTTCTGCATCAGGGCCGCGACATTCCAAAGTATCAGCCATCGATTGTAAAACATCTTTTTGTTGATTTAAATCGGTGTTCCAATCGATCCATCCCGTAATCCCACACATTGATTTCCAACCCTCTTTCACTCGGATATTTTATAATTTTCCATTTAATTTTAAATATTAGCTCGTATTTACACAAATTCATTTTTGTCTATAATGAAATTGACTAGAAGGAATGAAAGGTGTGCATATATTGGAACTTCTACAGCTGGAGTACTTTCGCACGGTAGCTCGTTTGGAGCATATGACAGAAGCCGCAGGAGTATTGCATGTTACGCAGTCATCGTTAAGTAAGACGATCCAACGATTGGAGGAGGACTTGGGTGTTCCCCTCTTTGATAGAAGCGGACGCAAGTTACGGTTAAACGAGTTCGGTCGTTCATTTCTGCAACGTGTAGAGAGGGCTTTATTTGAATTGGAAGAAGGGAAACGGGAAATTGCTGATTTGACTAGTAGCGAAAATGGGAAGTTGGCTCTGGGTGTTAACACGGCTTATATGGTGGCAGAAATTCTTCATCAATTTCGAGAAATCCGACCCAAAGTCCAGTTTCATGTTCATCAGCTCAGAACCCATGAAATGGAAATTCAAATGAAGAAGGGGGAGCTGGATTTTTGTTTGTCTTCCCCGCCAATTCAAGGAAGTGAATTAGTTTATGATATCGTTTGCCGGGAGGAAATTTATGTTGTTGTTCCAAATACCCATCGATTGGCGAACAGAGAACGAGTTCCTTTATCCGAACTGAAAGAAGAGCGGTTTGTTAGTTTAAAAAAAGGTTATGGAATTCGTGATTTAATGGATCTTTATTGTGAAAAAGCTGGATTTGTACCTGAAAATACGTATGAAGGGGATGAACCAGCAGCATTAAGTCCTCTCGTTCAAGCAGGACTAGGTATTTCCTTTATACCTCAATCTGCACTAGCCCTGTCACCAGAAAATATTGTCTGTTTGCAAATTGAAGAACCAGTGTGTATACGGGAAGTTGGACTATCAAGATATAAGAGTCGCTACTTATCTAATGTAGCAAAGGAATTTCGTCAAGTAATCATCGAGCACTTTCAGAAAATTGCTCAAAGGAATGATTTGTAGTATCTTTTTTCGTTTAGGGGATTGATGAAAGGATTAATTGAAAAACTGTCTCTTTTTATGAATAAATATCAGACAGCAAATTTATTTGATGTGAAAAAGAAAGATGATAGAAGAGTAATTAGTAATTACCTTCTAATCATCTTTCTTTGTTTTTTCGCTTTCTAATCGCTGCATGAGTGTAGAAGCAGAAGGTATATGTTTGAAAGATTCACTTGTGTAAAAATGCTCAGTCTGAAGTAGCCCCAATGTGCATACTAATCATTCCTTCTAGTCAATTTTATTATTGATAAAAATGGATTGGTATAAATGTATATTACCATTTAAAATGAAAGATGACAGTGAAGATAGCAATGAATGATGAATTTTACGAACAGCACAATTGAATTTGTTTGTCAGACGACAGCATGCAAATCGTTTAAAAAATGAACAGGAGCTGATCTTTGTGAGAACTTCTTTAAAATTACAGAATTGCATTTTCGCTAGTGATTTCGCCGAAAACCGGATTGGAGGAGGAAAACAATGAGCAACTTACAAAGCATTGTTGATCGTTTCGAGATCGAAGCGCTGCGCAGCGAGTTCACCGACACAGTGATGATGCGCGACCCCGACCGACTTGCATCGCTTTTCATGGAGGACGGCGTTTGGCGGATTCCTGAAGGCAACATCGAATTTGTCGGACGGGAGCAGATTCGCGCTGGGAGCAAGAAGTTACAGAGTCAGTGGGATTTTTTCGTGCAAACCACGCATCCGGGCACGATTCAGCTCGAGGGCGATACCGCAGTCGGCCGCGCCTACATTTCAGAGCTCATGCGCCTGCTCAACGGTAAGGGCGGGCTGAACTATGCCGTCTACCATGATCGTTACCAGCGCACAAAGGATGGCTGGAAGTTCGCAGAGCGCGTCTACGAGATCAGATACCTCGACACCACACCGCTTTCGGGCACAGCGAAGATCGATTCACATAAATAAGAGCAGATCTTCGGTGCCCTGTAGATTATCATGAATTCAATAAATAAGATTCAGATGATAAAGATAGAGTCTGAAAATATGTGTGAATATTGAGAATTATATTAATATTTAAAACTTATATTCTGCTGCTCCTTTATTTAGATCATCGGTAGATAAAAAACCTTGGCAACAATGAAGGGATGATAAATAATGTCTAATAGGAACAAAGCTGTAGTTATTGGAGCAGGAATTGCTGGACTGTTAACGGCAAGAATGCTGTCTGATTATTATAAAGAAGTATATGTTGTAGAACGCGATGAATTGCCGACTGCACCATCTAATAGGCAAGGCACTCCACAGGCTTTCCATCCTCATCGTGTACTGCCGCGCGGTCACATGATATTGGAGCGTTACTTCCCTGGTTATACAAATGATTTATTAGATCATGGTGCTTTTCCCTCGACCGCCGAAGAATATATGGTTGTCAATCCATTTGGTACCATTGTAAACCGTTCTTTAGTCGTGACTGCTTCAGGCAGCAGGGCTTTACTAGAATGGGTGCTTCGTCAACGTGTACAAAATATCCAGCATGTTCACTTCCTGTCAAATACAGAAGTTACAGGTCTCATAACTTCTGATGACCATCAAACGATTACTGGCATTTATACAAAAAAACGTAGCAAGAATAAAGAGAAAAGTATGCTTACAGCAGATATGGTTATTGATACTGCCGGACGCTCTTCAAAGGTCATCAAATGGTTAAAATTGCTCGGTCATACTGTACCAGATCCAGAGGTATTAAAGGTTTCCCTTGGTTATAGTACACAGTACTACAAAATACCAGAGGGCATGGGAGATAATTGGAAATCGATTATATCGGAAGCACAGCCTGCTAAAGGAATAAGTACTGGTATGTTGTTGCGTATTGAAGATAATATAGCTGGAACATTACTGTTTAGCGCAGGTGGAGAACATTATCCTTCCACGAAATCGGATGAATTTCTAGCGGAACTCAAAAATATCAATGCTTCTGAAATTGCTGAGATGGTGAGTAACTTAGAACCGTTGCAAGGACCTCGCGAATATCGTACACCAGAATCGATACGGCAGCATTTCGAGAAAATGGAGACTTGGCCGTCGGGACTGCTTGTTCTGGGAGATGCATTCTGTAACTTTGATCCCATTTATGGACAAGGAATGACGGTAGCTGCAATTGAAGCGGAAACGGTTGGGAATTGTCTGGAAGAGCAGAAACGCAATCCATTGCCATATTTTGAGCGGCATGTGCTAAAACGGATGCAGGAAGCCATTGAACCAGCATGGTGGCTGAGCTCTATTGCTGATTTGCGATGGAAAGGTGTCGAGCATATTGGCGTAACACCTTTAAAGGGAGTTACATTTGCTCAGAAATACATCGACTTGTTCACTAAAAAGGTGACAGAATTAGCCATGGATGGTAACGGAAAATTTTATCTAACACAGTTCTTGATGAATTCCTTAACGCTGCCTCCTAGCAAGTTCTTTAATGCGGAAATACTGACCAAGTTATTGGATGATAATGGTTCGTCAGAAGAAGAACAATTAAGAGCGGAGCTGGGTGTTCAGGATCCGAAACTATTTCAGCAACGAATTAATGAATTAATTCCGTCGTTTGATGCTGCATTTGATGAGCGTTTGAAGAACGTTCTTACATCTATCGAAGAGTAAACTAAAGTCTTGGTACAAAAAAATCCAGTTCCTCTATAGAAGAATAACAAAGACCGAGCATTTTTACTCGGTTTTTGTTTGTCGCTAGTTTAAAATGGGACTTTTGACATTCCAAACGGCTAATACCGTAGGATTCTTGGGACGTTAGACTCCTAGTTCTTCATTACCAAGTTAAACCATGAGTCCCACGGTTCTCTAAACCACACGAAATAGTTTTGACTCACAATCGATTTGTTCGGATTTCAAGTAATCCGAAAATTGTAAGTAAAAGTAGTTATCAGTAGAATGAGTTTGTAAAAAGCGTTGAACTTATTAGAGAGACAAATCATCCTTTTATTCAACTTTCTTTTTCATCTCACGATTCAAACTGAGGATTTTCTCACTCGAAATCATATAAAAATTAAGTACATCAATTTCACTAAATACAGTCTGATGAGTCACATCCGTGTTGAACCTTCTTCCAATCCACATAGAGAACTTGTTCCTCTGCTTAATCAGCTATTTATTCATAGAAAGCAAACCAGCCATAGGAAAGTTAGCATACTAGGATCAATCTTCTTTGCATTTAGCAGTTTACATGGTGAATGATGGAAGGAAAATTGAAGAGGACTATCCCGTTTTAATGAAATAGTCCTAAATTTTGTTAGATCAATCGTTCATTCTGGCTGGTTGGCAGTTTTCTTTCCTGTTTCAAAAAGAGTAGTGATTCCTTCATAGGATAAGTGCATCGTCATTCCCATTGCTGCATGCAATAAATTATGACAATGATCCATCCATATCCCAGGATTATCTGCTTTAAAAGCAACTTCATAAACTTCACCGGGACCCACATCTAATGAATCCGTCCACCAAGGGCTTCCTGTAGTTGGTTTCCCATTTTTACTCAGAACGAGCATAACATGACCATGAAGATGCATGGGATGATGATCCATACCACGATTGATAAAAGTTGTTTTTACAAGATCGCCTTCTTTGACCTTTAACATAGGAGTATTAGGAAAAACTTGTCCATTAATGGTATACAAAAGATATAACTTACCATTATAGAACCCTGCTCGACTATCTAAGACAATCTTGAAGTTTCGGTCAAATTTACTATGAAGACTGAAAGGTGTTTTTTGTTTTTTTCCATATATGCTCGGATCAAATATTGGATTGTTTTCATTTATAGCAGGAATTACATTTGTTTTCTTCTCACGAAAGACGATCCCAGGAGTTAAACCTGCATCACTTTGGCTAGTGAGCCTTACGGCTGTTTTTGGCATGGTGAATAAAATATCATAGCGTCCGCCGCCAGCGACAAAAAGGTTCTGATTTTTTATGAATGTAGGAGACACAATATTGTTTCCATCGATTGCAGCCACTTTAAAGGGAACTCCTGATAATTGGAAAGATTGTGGGGAGTTTTGAGCATTAATTAGTCGCAATCTGACAAGTGTACCAGATGGAATTGTTTGTCGATCGAGTGTGTCTTTTAATCCATATGTGGGAGTTAATGAGCCGTCATTTGACAATTGCCAAGCATGACTTAATACGGTGATGTCTTTTGTATTAGGCTGTGGCATAACTTTTGGTTCTACAATGAGGGAACCAAATAATCCTTTGATTACTTGTTTCGCTGATTGTTGGTGGGAATGGTACCAATACGTTCCTACTTGTTTTGCTTGAAAACGGTAGACGTGTGTTCCCCCAGGCGGTACCGAATCTTGTGTCACTCCTGCAACTCCATCTTCTGCATTTGGTACATTATAACCATGCCAATGTATTGTAACTCCATCTTTAATATCTTTATTTTTCAAAACAACTTCAACTATGTCCCCTTGTTTTACCCGTAATTCTGGGCCAGGAGTGATTCCATTAAAGGTCCAGGCTTCTAGGCTCTTACCAGAACTTAATTTTACTTGTTTTTTTTGTGCAACCAATTCAAAACGATGATCTACTTTCTTGGTTTGAGGACCTGTTAATGTTGATACACTTATTTCTTTATTATTCATGGAATGGTTCATCATTTGCATATTCATTTCTTTATGATGCATGCTTCCCATATTTATATGATCAGGAAGAACAGATGCATTTAAGGATACGGTGTACCAGCCACCTATGAGGATGGCAATGCAAACAAAGGAGATCACGGCGTGTAAGAGCCTTGTAGATGGATTTATGACATAATGGTTTTGTTTTAGTTTTATACTGCGTCTGTTTTGTCGAAACCATAAAGCAACTAGAACCAAAGCGAATATACTCCATAGGAGAATAGCATTTGAAATATTCAATTCAAATGGATAAACAAAATAGAAAGAATAACAATCTATGATCGCACTAATCAGTGCAGCTTGAATAGGAAGAACGAATTTAGGTGAGGTAAGCAACTTTCGATCCGAATCATCTGCGTAAGATTGTAAATCGTCTGACATTTCACTGGTGATCTTTCGCGAGATCGAAAGAGTAACAAGTGTTGAGAATGCGGACGGAATAAATATTGGCATAGACAGTAATACTTTTTCCTTCATAAATTCCCATCCATACGTTCCGAGTAAGCCTAGGATGACTAACTCTGCAATTCCCATCACTTGAGCCAAAACGTATAATATTGTAAAGCGTTTTATACTTTGTCTCAACTTCTTTTTCGTTGATCGGAAGGGAAGGCGACCCAAACGATTAGCTGTAATCGCCCATAAAACAACTAATAGAAATAAAACTGTAAAATCAGTCAAGTATAGTTGTTGATACATGATTAAAACTCCTTTCACTATATAGACAGCGAAATATTTATAGATTTCAAATCAATCTTAAGGAATAAATTACATTTATTCAAACGCATTTAAATTCATAAATTAATCGATTCAAAGGAATGGTATCTTGCTTAATTAGATAAAAAAATAGAAGGATGGATAAACAACCTTCTATTTGTTATTTTTTGGCACTCTTAACGAATCGGCGTAAATGAACTTTTACAAATCTAGGCAAATAAAATCTTGTTGATTAATTATATTTTCATACTAAAATAGTATAGGTTAGAATAAATGAGACAGAGGTATTTATTTCCTTGGCTTCTAATTTACAAAAGAATGACCTTTTTGTTCTTTATTGCAGTCTTTTTTATAGAAGAATGAATATCTCTAGGAAGAAACAAATGGGTAAGGAGAAAGAAAAATGGGAAAATGGATTATGTGTGTGTTATTGTTCACTTCCTTTTTTGTTATTTGCCTTTTTGCGTCCAGTTATTTAGATATAGATCATGTAAGAAAGGGACACGTATCAGCTAGAAGTAATTCACCTCAAAAAACACCATCAAATTCATTGAATAGTAGTTTCCAGAAAATTCGACTTGAGGCCCAAAAACTGAAACGAAAACATATTTCTGTTTACTATGTTCCTCATCCAGATGACGAACTTTTAACCTATGGAGTTCCGATTCGTAACGATTTGCATGCTGGAAAAGTTGTTTATCTTGTGTTGTTTACACATGGTGAAACATCATCTATTATAAAAAAATTAAACCAAATGGTTTATCCAAAACTAACTCCATATGAGCTTGGTTTGGCTCGGGTGAAAGAATTTAACCTTTCCAGCCAGGATTTAGGAATTGGTAATAACCATAAAGATGTTTTTGATCCTCAAAAAGAGAAACAGAGAATCGAATTGATTCGTAAAACAGCACTGTTTTTTGAACAGACTTTTCCTTATGTAACGCAAAATGGACTAAGCAGGTATGATGTCATACCTGATCATGCAATAACTGGTATGGTATTGGATCAACTATATAAACAAGGTAAAATCAAGCATAAGAAAATTTATGCTTCCATCTACATGTCTCGCTTTGCAAAACATCGACTGAAAGGTGTACAAATCTTCCTGAAAAACCAAAAAGATAGCCATGCTCTTAATAAAGCGATTCGTGATTATGACCGTTGGGACCCTCAGCATAGATGGTATGCGTGTGGCTTTATGAGTGTACGTCCTCAATTTAACAGCTTTTTTAAACATAAGTATGCTGTTTTAGTTAAAGCATAACAAGAAAACAGAGATAATCATATAAAAGAGCCTTGGGTTTGATACCAAGGCTTTTTTCAGTTTTTTAGAGGTTTATATTTCTGTTTCGTTCTCCGTTTTTCCTCCGCTGGTAAAGATAAAATCCAATTCCATTCACTATTATCAATCCAAAGAGAATTGTTCCTAATGGTCCCCAACCATTTTCACCGGTGAACAACAGGGAAAGCACTAGTTTACCTATAAGTCCCGCATTGCAAACAATCAATCCTAGTTTTAAGGATCGTTTCCAAAAAACAAAGCATAATAAGGCTACACTTACCAATATCGCCAAAATTGCGAGTATTCCTGATACGGGATGGGCAAATAATTGTTTTTCGAACATGAGTACTTCATACATTTGCGGGTCTATTTTATCAGGTGCGGGAAACCATACCATACTGCTCATCAATAAAAGAAATGTAATGACTATTCCTATCCAACTTCGTCTGTATGCAACATAAGCGAGCAGGATCATAAAAACGGGTCGAATATACCAACTCAATGGATTTAGATGCCGTTCAAACGCCCAACCAATCAATTCTTGGAAATCCATTATTCATCCCTCCTGAGTAACAAATGAAACAAAATTATAAATTCGTTTCATTTGTTATCGAATATGATACACTAACAAACAATAGGATGCAATTGATTTTAAAGAAGGTGTTAATGATGATTAAAGAACAACAAAGCAACAAAAAGAGAAATACTATCTTGGCTGCTGCTATTCGTCTCTTTAAGCAATATCACCCTAACAAAGTGAATATTCGTGATATAGCATCGGAAGCAAATGTATCTGTAGTTACGATTTATAATCACTTTCAAAACAAAGATGGACTTATTTTGGAGGTAGTAAAATTAGTGGTTTCTAAACAAGTAGATTTGTTAAAACGCATAGCTAGTGGGGATTATACATTTGAAGAAAAAATCGAGGCGATTATCTTTAAGCAAACACAATTGATAACCGAGTTTCACCCTGACTTTTTTAAACATGTTGTAATGGAAAACACTGATATCGCCGGGTATCTACAAAATACTTATAAAGATCAATTAACTGACTTGCTCTTGGAAATTATTCACCAAGGAAGGGAGGAAATGAGAGTTGACTCAGATGTACCAGATTCCTTTATTATCAGCATTTTGAATTTATTTAACCAAGATATTCAATCAGGCAATAGCCTGTTATTAGCAAATCACTCCATTGAGGAGGTACATAACAAAATTATCGAAATTGTTATTTACGGGTTATCAGGGAAAAGATGAATAATCTTTGTAATACCGTGTAGCGGGTACATGAAAAAGTGATTCCCGGAAGAAAGAAAAATGGAAAATTGATGGTATCAACCTTCCATTTTTTCTCTACAGGTCATCACATTCTAATTTACTAGTTACCTTGTGTGATTAGATCTTCCTGTTGACAACTCCATACGGCTAAAGCCGTTGGATTCTTAGGACTATAGTGGTTTTAAATGAATTATTCACTCGTTTTTTAAAAAACCTTCGTTTTGAATGTCTACATTTACATGAAATTTCATGTTTAAGTGAGGATAGTACTCTGTTCTCCAGTTTTTTAATTTTTCTCGGGGAATTTCGTTTCGGAAAAATTGACCTAAACCAAAAATATCAGCTTGCTCTTTTTTGGTTAAAGATAGTATTCGATAAAATCTATTAGTTAGAAGAGTTGCAAGTTCTTTTTTTATCTGTTTAACAGACGGATTTCCTTTTGTCTCTAAAATCGTCACTTTTAAATGAAGTTGACTATCGATGTAGGGTTTACCTTGAAGGAACTTATTCCTATTACTTCGGTTATCACTTACGATTAAAACTGTTGCACGATTCATTACTTCGACTTTTCCATTTAGTCCTTCTCCGTTAAATAAATTGAACACAAGCGATTCGTCAGGGTTAATCTGATTGACCATTTTTCCATTTTTAATGATTGCTGAACCAAGGTATTCAACCTTATTAAGTTTTCCTGATTGGAGTATGGGGACTGCAACATCTCGTGTATAGGAATGAATGCTGCGGTACATTTGCCATATACGGGTAACGGCAATTTCCGGAGTCCAACCGGCATTTTTTTCAAAAAAATGAAGTAGAGTTACACCGGTTGGCGTTTTTGAATGTTTAATGGTGTCAAAAAAATGATCTAAATTTTCGTTACATATTACAAGTTGAGTTTTAGGGGGTATATCACGCGATCTCATAAATCCAGTAATGATGTCTTTTAAACCCTCTTTTGCAAACTGTTTGTCTATTACGATCACTTCAACATGAAGCAAGTCAGTAGTCCGTTCCATATTCATGCTTAGTTTGTCGACTGCGTCTGCGATTGATTTACCTGTTCCTTTTACGAGCTGAATATCCACTTTATCTTCTTTTAGTACTGGTATTTCAAGAATGATTTTGTATTCTTCTTGTTGCTTGGAGATGCCTAGAACTCCAGGCAACAAGCGATGGTTAATATCTTTATTGTTCCAACAACCGCATAAGAAGAGTTCCAAACTCATGATAAGAAATAGTATGAATTTCCTAAGCATGGTTAGATTGTCCTCCTCTTTTAGAGCGCAGTCCTAGAAAAAGAATGGAGATAGGAACAAATAGTAAACAAAAAAATCGAAACGGAATGTTAAACAAGAATAATTTTTCTACACCATCCCAATTTGGGATTAGCAAGCAGATCAAATAGGTAATAATCGATACACTAATCGTAAGATAGAAAGGGGAAATAGTGGGAAGTACTCTATGTATGATTTGAATAAGCATCCACTCTATTAATGAAAGATAGAGAATACCAAAAGTAATTAGGCTTAATAAAAAAAACAAGGTTACTCGATCAAACATCGTCCAATTCATATGGATAGAGTCGACTGCTTCTACAAAGGGAAAATACATAGTAGAGGCTGTAGACTCGCCAAAAGTTAGGATAGGAATATAAACAGATAGCACAAAAAATGGCAGGAGAGCTAATGTAGAAAGAAAAATTTTTTTACGGTTAAATGAAAAAAGTGGTTGAATAAACCCAAGAAACAAAAAAACTCCAGCAACTGGATAAAAGCTTTCCAAGTAGGAAGGTTTATGCAGAAATAAAAAGTTGTTTTCCCCGATGAAAGGGAAGAGATAGCGCCAATCAACATTTTGAAAAGAGGCTGAACAAACGAATAGAAATAAGGGAAGAAATAAAATTCCAATTAAGATTCCTGTACGTAAAATCACTTTTATGCCTTTTAACGACAGTATAGTAGAAGTCGTTAGTAGTAAGATTTCCATTGCCCAAAGAGGAGTATTGGATAAAAAAATGATGGTAATGATTTCGGAATAAGCACGGATGGCAGTAAAAAGACTACTGAAGAAGTAAATAGCAAGAAGTGATAAAAAAAGAAAGGAAACGATTTTATTGGTTTCCAGATAAATATCGATAATATTTTTATTAGGGAAATAGCTTAGTCCTTTCATGTAAATAGAAACAAAGATGATATGAATAGCAACACCAATTAGTATTGCGATCCAATGACTTTCATTCGTGCTAGAGATAATATCATTGGGATACATAAAAAATATTAATCCTAAGTGGGTGAGGTAATAAGTAGTTATGACAGGTAAACTTTTATTCATGGTTACAATCATCCTTTAAAAATGGGAAATCAACAAATGGAATTCCATATATCTCAATACTGGCAAAATAAATGCAGATCACTACAATCCCTATTAATAGACCTAATACACCATATATAGCAGCAAGGATGACGATGAAATACTTCATTAATCGAATTACTAGGTAGTTTTGGATACCAACCACTGTGGAATTTGCAATGGTAGCAGTTGCTACTACTATCGTTAAAAGATTACTGACTAATTTTGCAGATATTACAGCTTGTCCTAAGATAATTCCACCAACCATTGTAACAGTTGGACCAATACTTTTTGGCAATCGAATACTAGCTTCTAAGATTAATTCAAGGATGATCAGCATGAGTAAGACTTCAATAAGAGCGGGGTAAGGAATCCCTTCCCGGCTTTTTGCAATCGATAGAGCTAGTTCTATTCTTAAAACTTCTGGGTTTACAGATACAAGGGCAACATATAACCCAGGAATTAGTGTGGCAGTTATGCCTCCTATAATGCGTGTCAAACGAATAAACAACATAAGGGGAATTGGGAAACTCCGGTCATTTTCTATTGCAAACATATCTAATAATGAATTAGGCAGAATAAGTCCAGATGAAAATCCATCAACAAGTAAGATTACTTTCCCTTTCTGAATAGCATGTACAATGTCGATGGGAAGTTCAGTGACTTTATATTTTGATATGATATCCCATGAATTGAAACCTAATATTTCCCCAAAATCTTGGGAGTTGTACATATCTTTATCCTTATTACTTTGCAACTGGTTTACAATTTTTTTGAGTAGTTTTTTGTTCACTTGATTCTCCATAAAAAGCAAAGAAATATTCTTTTTGTGTTCTGTTCCAATGGAAAAACTTTTTGTGTGCAAGAACTCTGTATGAAGATATTTTCGAATAAGCCCAATATTCGTTTCCAAATCCTCTATGAAGGAATTGTGAGGCCCTTGTATCACATTTTCGTTACTAGGTAAGTCAATAGACCGATTTAATGGTTTAGAAATGGGTTCTATAAGAAAGTATTTTTTATCAAAGGGATGGAAGAGAATCACTTTCCCCTCGGTGATGGCTTGTATTATTTGTTTTTTGTCTTTTGCCATGGTACTGGTTTCTATCATGTGTAGTTCTTTTGAGGTATCTATAGATATCCTTGTAGTTGTAATGTATGTTTCCAAGGCATGTTTTGTTTGTGGAAGATCAATTAAGGTTCGAATACCCAATAAAATTACAGGTTGGTCCAGAAGATAGTCTTTTTGCAGAAAAAAATCATCACTTTCCGCAAAGATTTCTTTGATCTCTTTTAGCCAATCGTCCATTTCGATAAGTCTCCTCATAACATAGCCTTTATTATCAACTTATCCATAAATAGATGTGCTTTATACTCTTGAAATGAATGTATAGAAGAAAAGAAATTATCAACTAGTTTATTTAGAACGTGGGGGAGAATGAGCAATAAATAGGTTTACTTTGATCATAGAGAGTTGAAATTCAGTGTAGAATGAGTGGGAAAAAAGCGTGTTGACGATGATTATATGTCAACACGCCTTTGAAGTTTAGTTGTTTTCATTTGAAATACTTTTTGATGTTTGCTCATCACTTACCACTTGATAAGTTGGCAGAGCACTTTTGATACCCCAGAAATAAAAGATCAATGAACATACTGTAATTAAGAGCATATCCCAACCGTAATGAATGACATTGATTCCGCCAAATTTTTCACTTCCAAGGTAAGATACTCCGATCATAAAGATCAAGTAAATAAGAAGCCATAGACCCGCTTTGAAATTTGCACCGAAACCTTGCCAATTATTTTTCGCTTGATAGTAAAAGTAAATAGGTAAACCAAGAATCATGATAAAGGTGACTTCACCTGTTAATGGCCACTTTGCCCAGTAAAGAATGAGAGAAGCAATAATAAACGCAATTGGAGCAATGATAGACATACCTTTGATTCTGAGAGGCCGTTTTAATGTATCATCTTTTATACTGCGAAATGCCATGACAGAAACTGGACCAGTAACGTAAGAGATCAATGTAGCGACAGATATGACTTCTGCCAATGTTCCCCAACCACGAAACATGAACAAGAAAATAAAAGAGACTACAAGGTTAAAGCACATTGCAGCACGAGGAACTCCGTACAGGGGATGGAGTTTTCCAAATATATGAGGGAAGTAGCCGTTACGCTCCATTCCATAAATCATTCGTGCTGTTGTTGCTGTGTACGTGATTCCCGTACCTGATGGAGAAATAAATGCATCTGCAAATAATAAGATCGCTAACCAATTCAAGTTTATTGCTAATGCTAAATCGGCAAAAGGAGAACTAAAATTAAGGACACTCCAACCGTGCTGGAGCATATCGCTTGGAACAGTACCAATATAAGCAACTTGCAGTAAAACATAAATGATTCCCGCGATGATTATAGCCCCTGTGACAGCAATGGGGACGGAGCGGCTGGGGTTTTTTGCTTCTCCTGCCATATTGATAGGACTTTGAAATCCATTAAATGCGAATACGATACCAGAAGTAGCTACAGCAGTTAACACGCTTGCCCAACCGTTAGGAGCAAATCCACCTGGAGCATGAGTGAAGTTATCTGCGTGAAATCCGGTAATGATAAGGCCCAAGATGGTTAGACCAGGGATAAGAAATTTAAAGACAGTAATGGCAGTGTTGACTCTAGCAAATAATTGAACAGTCCAAAAGTTGATGAAAAAGTAAACAATAACGAGAATGGCTGCGAGAAATAAACCAGTAGTGGTAAGTACTTCCCCATTATAGAGTTTATGTGCCCATTCCCAAGGCCAAGAACTCATATATTGGATAGATGCAATCGCTTCTACAGGAATAACAGATACAATCGCAATCCAGTTTGCCCAGCCTGAGATAAAACCGACAAAGCTGCCATGAGAGTAATGGCCATAGCGTACCATTCCGCCTGATTTTGGGAACATCGCTCCAAGTTCAGCATATGTCAAGCCAATGAACAAAATAGCGATCATTCCAACAACCCAAGCCCACACCGCTGCTGGTCCTGCGACTTTAGCAGCCTTCCAAGCACCAAATAGCCATCCTGATCCAATAATAGATCCTAGTCCTGTCATCATAAGAGCAAATGTACCGATATTCCTCTTCATTTGTCCCATCTTTTCAACTCCAATTCTTAGTTGTCTCATTTTAAAACACTGTATGACAGCGTTTTCGTTTTGAAGTCATTAAAAAATACTTAAATCACACTCACTAACGAGGTGTTCGAGCAACCTCACTCCAGCTACACTATTTCCAAGGTCATCAATGGCTGGACTATAGATTCCAATTCCACATCCTTCTGGAAATAGAGTTCGTTTCCTAGCTGGTGAAAGTGCCATGATCCCTCCAGATACTCCACTTTTAGCTGGTATTCCAACAAAAGCAGCGAATTTACCAGAAGCGTTATACATGCCACAAGTGAGCATTAAACTTTTTGTCAATCTAGCTACTTTTTTGGGAATGATTTGTTCGTCTAAAATAGGATTGTATCCATCATTCGCTAATACTAATCCTATCAAGGAAATATCTTCTGCTGTAACTTCTATGGAACACTGCTTTAAGTAAACTTCTAATGTCGCTTCGACCTCAGATTCTAAATATCCCATTTCTTTTAAGTAATAGGCGAGAGCCCTGTTTCGATTAGCTGTATGCCATTCTGATTGAAAAACACGCTCATTTATATCAGGACGTTTTCCAACCAATTTTTCTAGTAATTTATACAAAGATTCTAACTTCGTTTGAGGAGTATCTCCTTTGAGAAGGGAGGCAACTGTGATGGCGCCAGCGTTGATCATGGGATTAAATGGCTTTCCTGGTTTATGCATTTCTAGACGAATGATAGAGTTAAAGGGATCGCCAGTCGGCTCAACATCTACTCGTTCCATGACATAGGAAATACCATGTTCGATACATACAGTTATAAAGCTGATGACTTTGGAAATGCTCTGCATCGTAAAAGGAATATTCCAATCCCCTGCTTGTATCTTCGATCCAGTGGGTTCTATGATCGAAATTCCCAAGTGGGATGGATTAGCTTTTTCTAGAGCAGGGATATAGCTGGCACATTTGCCTGTTGAAGTATAGGGTTTGAAATGGGAAATTAAGTGATCTAAATATTGGAAGGTAATTTGGTTATTATTTGCTTTTTCCTCTACAATAATAGGTAGCACCTCCTTTTTACTTGAGATGGTTTTTATTCATTTTTGCAGTTAGATCCATGAAAATGAAAAGGTTTTCAACTTGTTATCTAGATAGATATGTCTTATTCTAAAACATGATCTATATAATCTGACAAAAACCTACAAAAAACCCCACAGAAAATATTTTGATGAGCAAATGAAAAAATGAAAAGTGGATTAAGGTAGTGAAGATAATGAATATCAGTGGATTATTGAAAAAAGATAATTTTATCCTCATTCTCATGATCGTGACAGTTCCATTAGCTAGCGAATTGAATTTTTATCCATTTAACGAATCGTTCCGCATAAGTTTTGCAGCACCGACCTTTTTCTTCTTTTTGTTATTGTTCCGCAAAATGCCTGTCATCTTACCTGGGTTTTTAACTGCTATATTAATTGTTGGATTTCGAATTGTTATTGATTTCTTGACCCTGCCACACTTTGATTGGACATCATCTTTGCAAAATCAATTCTCTGCTTTTTTCTATTACTTTACTTACTCTTTACTTTTTTATTTGTTTAAGGTAAATCGCTTTTATGAACGACCTTTAATTGTTGGTATGATGGGATTTTTCATCGAAATTTTTTCAGATTTATTAGAGATGACAGTACAGTATGTTGTACTAGGTACAATGATTAGTTGGACAGCATTTTATCAAGTAATGATTATTGCTATATCTCATAGTTTTATGGTTCTTAGCTTTTTTAGTATGTGGAAATTATATGAAGCACAAGTAAAATCCAAACAGATTGCAAAACAAAATGAACATATGCTAATGCTTATTTCCAATTTATATGAAGAAGCTATTCATCTGAAAAAAACATTGCAAACGATTGAGAATACAACCAAAAAATCATATGACCTATATAAAAGCCTTCATAATGTAAAAGAAGAAGGCAGCAGAGTCCAAATGGAGGAATGGAGGAGACAAGCTTTAAAGATAGCAGGAGATATTCATGAAGTAAAAAAAGATAACCAGCGTATTTATGCTGGTCTTGCGAAACTTATTTCGGATGAAGGTATGACCGATTTTTTGCATGTTCGTGAACTTCTTGAAATTATTATACGGATTAATAGGAAATATGCAGCATTGAAAGAGAAAATCATTCAATTTGATTACCAGATAGAGGGAGAGCATCCTCGCTATCACGTGTTTACGGTTTTATCGATTATCAATAACCTTGTGGCCAATGCGGTGGAAGCGATCTTTAAAAAAGGGACAATAACCCTTTGTGTTAGCCGAAATGGTGAGTTTGTTGAATTTCAGGTAATCGATGATGGACCAGGGATAGCTCCAAAGCATTCCAGTTTAATTTATCGACCAGGGTTTACCACGAAATATGATGATCTAGGAAACTCTTCTACAGGCATTGGATTGTTTTATGTAAAGGAAACGGTAGAAGAGTTAGGTGGTTCGATTCATGTTCAGTCGACTCAGGGATGTAACTTTCATATAAGATTGCCAATACAGCGTTTGATGAAGAAAGGATGATCCTATGCTATTTTATATTGTGGATGATGACGAAGCTGTTCGATCGATGTTGGATCATATTATTGAGGATGAGGATCTAGGGAGATTGGTAGGAGAAGCAGAGGATGGCTCTCAGATTGATGGACCATTATTAAATGCAAAGACCATTGATATTTTAATCATTGATATGTTAATGCCAAATCAAGATGGTATACAAACCATTCGAAAAATAAAACCCTCCTTTAAAGGGAAAATCATTATGCTTTCCCAAGTAGAGTCAAAAGAGTTAATCGGAGAGGCTTATTCACTAGGACTTGATTACTATATAACGAAGCCAATCAACAAAATGGAAGTAGTTTCCGTCATTCAAAAAGTGATGGAGCGTATTCGATTAGAAAAGTCTATCCAAGATATTCGCAAATCCCTTGGTGTTCTAGGCATGGAGCAAGTCCAAGTTCCAAAAGCCGATTTGAGAGTTTCCGGGAATAATCTTTTGTCCGAATTGGGATTAGCAGGTAAAAGTGGCAGTACGGATTTACTCGATATCATCGATTATCTCTATTACAACCACAAGGATGAATCATTGAAACAAGGGTTTCCAGCTCTTAAAGAAATTTTTCTTCATGTAGCAAAACATAAGCTGGGGGATGCTGCTCTGGATCAAGATATCAAAAAGGAAGTCAAAGCTTCTGAACAAAGGGTACGCCGGGCTATTTATCAATCTTTAAAGCATATTGCATCTTTAGGTCTTACTGACTTTTCAAATTGGAAATTTGAAAATTATGCTTCCAAGTTTTTTGATTTTGCCAGTGTACGGGAGATGATGACAGCAGAGCAAAGAAGTCAGACATTATCGAATTCAATCGTTCGAGTGAATACAAAAAAGTTTATTCAAGTTTTTTATTTTGAAGTAGTACGTTTGTATGCAGAAAGTTAGTCAAACTTAGAAAAGACTAAGTTTGACTAATATTATCGAAATCTGGAGTAAATGTAATGATAGTTTCTTTTGTGGAATTGGTGAGTAAGGAAACAGGGTATAAGTGACCGTTAATTGCAAACGTTATCTTACCTGTTTCTTCTGAAACAACTAGAACAAGCGCATCACTTTTTTCTGTCAATCCTAAAGCTGCTCGGTGACGAGTTCCTAGTTTTCTTCCATTTCCTTTTGTATGGGAAAGAGGTAACACATTTGCCGCTGAAACAATATGGTCAGAACGAATAAGGATCGCACCGTCATGAAGCGGGTTGCCTGGATAGAAAATAGATTCGATTAAGGAGTGATTGACGGATGCCCCAACATGAATACCTGGCCGAATAAGTGGAATCAATGAATCTTGTCTTTCAATGACAATCAGTGCTCCATGTCTGCGTTTGGCAAGATTTTGAATAGATAGAGATATATCATTGTAGTTTTTTGTATAAGGAGATAAGTAGCAATTTAAATAAAAAGTTGCAGCTAATGTTTCGATTTGTAAAAATTTTTCTCTTAATTCTTCCAGATGCCCCAAAAGACAATAATTATCTTCGTCTAACAAATGTATACCTTTTTGTATATCAACCGTTATATCTTGCAATTCATTGGATAATTGATTTTTTAATGGAGAAAAATCACAATTTGTTTCTTGCATTAATGAACCTCACTTTCCAGTTGAACTTTCTGCCATCTTTGTTATTATTCCCAGAAAATGGTGATTCTATTTTTTATGTGTGAAAAGAAATAACACACAAGTGAAATATAAATACTTGTGTGTTTCTATAGGAAAGATTTCTCTTTATGGACTTGGACTGAATCGAGCGATTCAGTCTCGTGATGGGGGTTTATTAGGCACCGGATGAACGGATACCCAAACCTACATCGCTTAGTTTTTCCCAGAGAAGATGCAGATCTCCGTACTCCGTTGAGAGATGACCGTCACTCCTCATTCGAATTTCATTCAACTGCATGGAAATGTCTCGAAGAAGAGAGCTGATCAGCATCTCCGCACGGTGCAGCTTGTTCAATGAAAGAGCAGAGACGATCTTCTTCAGCTTTTCCCTGAACAACTTGCGTGCCTCCTCAGGTGCACCCAAGATGTAAACGATCCGTGTCGAGGATCGGGTAGAACTTGTCATCTTTTACTCCTTAGGAATGTACATCAATTATATCAGATCCAACTGGTCTTCAAGAAGTGCGAAGCAGTTTTTTGGATTTATTCTTGTATTTCCCACTGTGGATTCCATACTACCTCCCACAAATGACCATCAGGATCTTGAAAGTAGCCGGAGTATCCACCCCAGAAGGTATCATGTGCTGTGGTAACGATGGTTGCTCCAGCTTTTTTTGCCTGCTCCATAACTATATCCACTTCTTCTTTGCTGTTAACATTATGACCAATCGTAAATTCCGTCGGATTTGGTGCAGTTAGTGGTATTTGAGTATCATAAGAGATATCTTTTCGAGTCCAAATAGCAAGCCTTAAACCTGCTTGTAGGTCAAAAAATGCTACTGCACCATGCTCAAACTCTTTCCCGATTATACCTTGTGAAGGGAAGCCTAATCCCTCTCGATAAAATTTCAATGATCTCTCCAGATCATCAACTCCAAGTGTTATGACGGTAATTCGTGGTTTCATAAGATAATGATTCCTCCAGCGTAGTTAGTATTAATTAGAAACGTTTGTTTGTATTGTAACTATTGAATTCAATTTTATCAAGGAGGAGAACCAGCTGTTTAATAGAATCTTGCTGACCGAGAGTTATGAATAAATCGTATGATAAAAGGTTATCGTTGGACTCCCTTTGAAGATGCTTAGAGAAACAATCATATAATAGACGCAACTAAAATTTTTATTTATGAAAATATATAACTATTCTGGGATATATTACTTGTATCTTTTTTCTAAAATTAAGAGATATAATTATTTAAATCAGAAGTGATAACCGAATCATCTGAATATTGCTTCTGTTATTTTAAATTTATTTTATTATTTTATTAATGGAGGGGTATGGATGAATTTGAAAAAAATTGGTGCTTCTCTCTTGCTTTCTGCTATTGCAATTGTGACACCCTTAACATCCGTATTTGCAGGTTCTTGGGATTACTTAGGTGACTTTTCTTTTCATTATAATTCGTCTGCGGGTAGGTATGTAACAAATATTGTTTATTCAACTGGAGGATATTTTAAATTTTGTACAAGTCAATGGGGAACTTCAGTAAAATCTTATACTGTATGGGAGTATGACCCAGACAATGCAGACGACAAAATAGCAAGTTTTGACTTTTTATCCAATGGCGACTGTAAAACGATTTACGTGGATAAGTATGTAGATGGAAGTAATAAAAGAGCCGAAATTTATATTTCTACAGACAGCTATTTAGCAAGTTCAACTTACGTTGAAATGTGGGATTGATAATTTTTATAATAGATATAATGACAGCGCTCTCAAGAGCCTGTCTTTTTATTATTTGAGTTATTCACTGAGTTATTTTAAAAGATGAAAAGGATTCTAGAAACGATTTTTGTAAGTAATTACAAGTTTACTTTTTCTTCTATTTTCTTGTTTTTTCTAGTTATTCAATTATATAATATTCATAATCTGAACAAATATCTTACGATATGAAATTCCGATTGAATTATGAATAGTATAAATGAAGTGGAGGAGTGAATGGATGAGCATAAAAAAACTAGCAGCTACCTTATTTCTCTCTGCTGCAACACTTTTAGTCCCCTTGTCCTCAGCATTTGCCGCAGCTGGGTGGCAAGATTTGGGTTTCGATTATTTTCATAAAAATTCAGCAGGTTACTACGTTTCTGATGTATATACTTCTGATGGCGGCTATATGAGGATTTGTGCATCTACGGTTAAATCGGTTATTTACCGAGCGTATGAGTATGATCCAGATAATGCAGATGATTATATCGGCGGAGTCGAATTGGCAAGTGGTCAATGCTATAATTTTTATGTAGAAAACTTTAGAGATGGCAGCAATAACAAACCAGAAGTATATTTTAGTGTTGGAACATATAGTTTGGCTGGCGGTCATATCTACGATTGATAAAGTTTACTAATTAAAATAGAAAGCGTTTTTATTTTATGCATAATAACATCTAATTTTTATGTATATGACTTCGAGTCACTTCCAAGTCATGAGAAAATCTTTCCTGATTGCAAGATTTACTGGTCTACCAGTTTTTCTATTAGGGAGGATTTTTTTATGTTATCAGATAGGAAGAGTTAACATATACCTGAGGAAATGAGAAGCATCACTTAGTAAACATTTGAATATTACCAGCTAAGGGATATGTCGAAAAAGGAATAAATAAAAAAGCCTTGGTGATAAACCAAGACTTTTACATGCTTTCTACATGTTTTAGCAATTTTACTTTCTGAAAAAAGCGGATCAATTTATTCCCCATAGGCAGCATCCGCAATTCGTTGTGACTTACCGTTTTGGTAACGAGCAGCAATAAGAAGTAGATGACCATCGCTACGATAATATAGATAAGGCTGATCCACATGTATCCCCAACGGTCCATGTGTTCCGCTGCGAACCAACCTTTCATTGCTTGATATGATACATAAAGTATCCCAGACATTACAACAGAAGCAAACGTTGGTTTCACAAATACATTTTTTATAGAAACTTTAATATTTGTTTTTCTGTATACCATCCAGACATTGAGTACACATACAACAATATAGGCTATGACCATCGCGATAGCAGAACCTGCGATGCCATAAATCGGAACGAAGATAAAATTGGAAATAAATTTTACCACTGCACCGATTAATAAATGGCGAACTGGAAGTTTATTGTATCCAAGACCTTGCAATATCCCAGAGCTGGTAACAGCTAATGTGCTAAAAACAGAAGAGAAAGCAAGAATCGCAAGCGTCGGAGTTCCTTTTGCATCCATGTACATGGCAATGTTAAATGGTTCTGCAAGTATACTGAGTCCCATACTCGCAGGAAGACTGATAACAAGAGTCATCATCCATGCTTGTGATATTTTATTGTTTACAGCTTCCATATTATTTTTTGCCACATATGCTCCAATTGCTGGTATAAGTGCCAAGGTCAATGAAGACGAGAAGGTGGAAATGATGTTTACAAAGGGTTCTCCTCGTGCATATATCCCATAGAGGGTACCCGTCATTGATGCCGAATTACCCATACTCATCAAGATTCTTGGAATAGTAAGAGAATCTACTAAACCAATCAAAGGCAGTACCAAGGTAGCAAGTGAAATGGGAATAGCATAAGCAATAATGGATTTGGATAATCCCCAAATCGTTTCTGTTGACGGGGTATGAACTGTTAGTGCTGGTTTTTTTTCTCTGGCATTGTACCAGAGTACAACCAAAAGTCCTGCAACCGCACCGAAAAGAGCACCAGCAGTAGCACCAGCAGCTAATATTTCTGCACCAAAACCAGTTACTTTTAACCAATAAACGAGTCCAATTACCGTTACAACCCGAACCACTTGCTCAATGACTTGTGAGATTCCGGTTGGCATCATTTGTTGATGTCCTTGGAAATAGCCGCGATATGCACCCATCACAGGGACAAATAAAATCGCGACAGCTAGTACTTGGATTGGTAAGGTATTTTGTGGACTATTTAACATGACATTGGCAACGAAATGAGCTCCAAAAAATAGGAAGAGTCCAAAGACAATCCCTGTTAAAGAAAGTATAATGGCAGCTGCTTTCTTTACTTTTTGAGCGCCTTCATAATCGTCGCGAGCAAGGCGTTCGGCGACAAATTTGGATACAGTGATCGGAATACCGGCAGATGCGATCATGAGTAGGATCGAGTAAAACGGAAAAGAAATCCGATATATTCCTACAATTTTGTCACCTGCAATGTTTTGTAAGGGGGCCCAAAAAAGACTTCCCAGTATTTTTGTGAGCAGTGTAGCAACACTGAGAATAAGGGTTCCTTTCACGATTTTGTTTGACATGAATCAAGCTTCCTTTAACCCATTATTAAAATATCTCCTCCATTCTAACAGTTTCCTGCATAAAAAACGATTAACAATGGGTGACAAATCAAAAATCATGACATTTAGCAAGTTGTGAGTAAAATATGGTGAAGTTCGTTGTAAAAACATTTTGAAAACATTATAATAGAAAATGTCCATGATAACACCTGCTCTGAAGGAGAGAGATGGAGTTTAAAGTCGTTAAAAAGGGCAATAATTTCTCACTTAAAATCACCTGCAATGGACGGGAAGTACCATCAACCTTGCAGCGGATTCCTGGTAGTCTTTCTCCAGTGACCATTGAAGCAGAGCCACATGAGGAAAGGCCGAATGGAATTCGAATTCGTGGAGGTCAGCTTTACTTGAATAGAGGAAAAGGTTTGGAACCGGTTGGTCCTAGTCAAGCTCCTCGTCAATATTCTTATCGAGATTATTTTCTGTATAATTGGGTTGATGGCAGTCTCTGGTATGAGCCTGTTGGAGCAACAGGTAATGAGTGTTTCTGTCTGAATGAGTGGATGGTAGGTAAAGAGTAAGTGAGAGGTGGGCTGGGATGATGTCTCTAGCCCACTATCCATATAGAGATAGAATAGTTATTCTTTATTATGAGCCAGTTGGAGCTACAGGTGATGAGAGTATCTGCCTAAATGAGTGGATAGCCTCACTTAGATTCGTCTACGGTGGACAGGTAATCGACTCATCATTGAACAGTATTGATCGTTCTCATCCAATCCGAATTGATGATTACAGAAGGAATGGAATAAAAATCAGCAATGGCGAACTCTGCCTGAATAGGGGAAAAGGTTTGGAACCGGTTGTTCCTAGTCAGGAAGCCTCACGCGATTATCTTTTGTTGAAGAGCGGTAATCGTTTCGAGCGAGAAAACCCACGGTTTAAATCGTGGGATGAAAGCGAGCGTTGAACGAGGGTAAGGAATTTTCCTTCACTAGTTCAACCTTTGGAAAAAAGCAAGTTTACAAACAAACATTCCCATGGTAATAGATGTATAGTTGTGACAGACGAAAACCAAGTTTGCTCGCTGCAAAGAAGAAATCAACAAACATAAACCGTGGGGCGCACGGGGTTAGCTTGGTAATGAAATAGTCATGAGGCTATCGTCCCAAGAATCCAACGGCTTTAGCCGTATGGAGTTGTCAAAGTGATTCCTATTTGTTTACGGGTCGTGACGGTCGGCTTTGGCATGAGACTAGAACTGTACCTCTTGAGTCTGTTTGTATTAATCTTTGGCTGCAAGGTAAAAGCAGGTAAGTGAGAGTTGGGCTAGGGACAATGTCTCTAGCCTGTCATTCATTTTGTTGGGCATGAGTGTTACTTGCTCCTATAGAAGAAGACATTTTAGAAATATTTTGCTATAGTAATAGGAGAAGACATATCCATCATGTAGGGGTGTGTCTCTTATTCCAAGGAGTTAACATGGCAAAAGATAAGAAGAACCCGCAGGGGAAGATAGCCAGGCGAGGAACTCGCACAGGTAAGCTGAATCTACTTCAGCCGGTTTATAAAGCATGTGATTCGTGTACCAAAGCAGGTGTGAGGTGTAATCACAGCGTTGGTGGATGAGTCCTTGGAGAAATGGCCGCAAGTGGTAACACTTGCGGCCCCGCGCATTTTTATCTTGATTATTCGCTTCTTTCTATTTACTTCCCGCGATTTTGTTGCGTCTTTTTCCAAAACCAACTACAATAGCATAGAGAGAAATATCAGCGATATTCCCAGCATGGGTGAGGAGGCGCAACATTTTGGGCATTAAATTGATTAATATAGGTTTTGGAAACATCGTATCAGCAAATCGAATCGTGTCGATTGTGAGTCCAGATTCTGCTCCAATTAAACGAATTATTCAAGAGGCACGTGATCGAGGGGTATTGATCGATGCTACATATGGACGACGAACCCGTGCAGTTATCATAACCGATAGTGATCATGTGATTCTTTCCGCAGTACAACCAGAAACAGTCGCTCAACGTCTTGCGAATGTGACGAAAGAAAGTACAGAAGAATTGGTAGATTAATTGAATTATAATTGGTAATAATTACTAAAAGATGTTACATTAGGAAGGGTAACGATGTTCATGACGAACCCCAGTTATCAAGAACGCGGTCTACTCATTGTTGTATCAGGTCCATCTGGTGTGGGAAAAGGTACAGTCTGTGGGATGCTGCGTAAACGAAATCCTGAGTTGATTTACTCTGTCTCTGCAACAACGCGTTCACCTAGACAGGGAGAGAAGCATGGAGTAAATTATTTTTTCCATACTCGGGACGAATTCTACTCCATGATAGAAAATGGTCAATTGATCGAGTGGGCAGAGTATGTTGGCAATTACTATGGAACTCCTCGACAATTTGTAGAAGATAAATTAAATGCAGGTGAAAATGTCATCTTAGAGATTGAAGTTCAAGGTGCAAAGCAAGTAAAAGAACAATTCCCTGAAGGGATTTTTATTTTTCTACTCCCACCATCCATGGATGAATTAAAACGGAGAATTATGGGAAGAGGAACAGAAAATGTTTCTACGATCCAACGCCGTCTCCACGTCGCATCTAGTGAATGCAGAGAATTAACGATGTATGACTATGCTGTAATCAATGATCAATTGGAAAGTGCATGTGAAAAGATTGAAGCGATTTTGATAGCAGAACATTGCCATACTTCTCGAGTTATTATTGATGATGATATGTAAGATATAGGAGGAATGGGTTGTGTTATATCCATCCATTGATAAGTTAATGGCAAAAGTAGACAGCAAATATTCTTTGGTAGTACTTGCTGCAAAACGTGCACGCGGACTATTAGAAGGCCAGAATGCACATATTAAAGCACACTCACACAAATTTGTAGGAGTTGCTTTAGAAGAAATCTCTTCTAATATTGTGGTAACTCCAGCAAGAGCAAGAAGACAAGTGGAAGATAAGTAAGATTTCATACCGTTATTGAAAAAATAAACAACCTGTTTGTAGGTTGTTATTTTTTTCGAGATAGGTTTAAGATGTACAAATACAATGCCGGTATTGGAGAGGGATGGAGATGGAGACAAAACGCATCTTACTGGGTATTACTGGAGGTATCGCTGCATATAAATCGGCTATTATTGCAAGTAAGCTGACACAACTTGGTATGGATGTACGTACGATTATGACAAAATCAGCAACGGAATTCATCACGCCACTGACATTACAAACACTTACTCGTAATCCAGTAGCAATAGACACTTTTGATGAGCGTGATCCCTCTCGTGTGATGCATATTGATTTGGCAGATCATGCTGATTTGGTGTTAGTAGCTCCAGCAACAGCAAATATTATTGGGAAACTTGCAAATGGATTAGCTGATGATATGCTCTCTACAACTATATTGGCGACACAATCACCCATTGTCCTCGCTCCTGCTATGAACGTTCACATGTATGACAATAAAATTGTCCAAGAAAATATGCAGAAATTAGCCTCTCATGGTGTAAAATACATCGAACCAAATGAAGGTCAATTGGCTTGTGGGTATGTAGGCAAAGGCAGATTAGCAGAACCAGAAGAAATTATTGGATGGGTACAATCTTATTTTGCTCATCAACAGGCATTAAGAGGAAAAAAAATACTTATTACGGCAGGTCCTACGGTTGAAGCGGTTGATCCAGTCCGATATTTGTCCAATCATTCTTCAGGAAAAATGGGTTATGCTTTAGCCGAAGCAGCGCTTGCTGCTGGGGCCGAAGTAATATTAATTAGTGGTCCAGTCACAATAAATCCACCGGATGGTGCGACAGTAATAAAAGTGACTAGTGCTGAACAAATGCAAGAAGCAGTGCTCACTAACCTCGATCAAGCAGATGTAATCATGAAAGCTGCTGCTGTATCTGATTATCGACCACGTGAAATATTGACACAGAAGCGGAAAAAACATACAGATAGTTGGGAAATAGAGTTAGTTAAAAATCCCGATATTGCATATGAGGTAGGGAGACGGAAACGTGCAGATCAACTTTTGATTGGATTTGCAGCAGAGACGGAAAAGTTAGAAACATATGCTAAAGAAAAGTTAGAAAAGAAAAACATGGATTTTATCATTGCCAATAATGTGCTAGAGAAAGGCGCAGGCTTTTCTATTGATACGAATGCAGTAAGCGTTTATGGCAGAGATGGATGGGTGACTTCTTATCCAGTAATGTCAAAAAAAACATTGGCTGAACAATTGATAAAATGGGTCGGAGAATTATTATGATTCAAGTTGCTAAAATAGTGGTGGATGTTCCGAGTAAAGGAACAGATCGACCATTTGATTATTTGGTTCCAGAAGATCTTATTGGAGAAGTGCAGCTAGGAAGTCGAGTAGAAGTTCCTTTTGGACCAAGAAAGATTTTAGGATATGTAATTGGGCTAAGTTTATCTTCAGCTACCCAAAAATTGAAAAGTATTATTGATGTGAAGGATATTCTTCCTCCTTTAACACAAGAGCTATTGCAACTTGGACAAGCAATGGCAGAAGAGTATTTTTGCCATACCATTACTGCCTTTCAATCGATGATCCCAGCGGTGTTAAAGGGAAAATATCAAAAAAAAGTATATATAGGAAAAACAGATACACCATTTGGCAAAGAAGCAGAAGCATTGCAACAGCTTTTGCTTGATAAAACAGTATGCAGTTGGGAAGAAGCTCAGGAATTAGTTAGTAGAGCAGCTCTGAGAAAACTGATTCAAAATGAACAAGTTCGAGTGGAAGAACAGGTGGGAGATCGGGTAACCAAAGATCGAATCGCTTGGGTGGAAATTACGGATCAAGTCAACTTACATGTTATTTCAGAACGTGCAAAAAAACAAAAAGAAGTCATACAATACTTATTAAATGAATCACAAGAAATTCCATTACCAACATTATTAGCTGCAACAGGAGCAAATCGGCAAACAGTAAAAGCGCTGGAAGAAAAGGGTATGGTTAAAATCGAGGAAAGAGAACAATATCGAGATCCTTACCGGAACACTTCTTTTGCTGCTACACAGCCGCTTGCACTTACACAAGAACAGCAAAGTGCTTATGCGACAATTGTGAAGCCGATTCAAAACGAACAGTACCAAACTATTCTATTACACGGGGTAACAGGCAGCGGAAAAACGGAAATTTACTTGCAATCGATCGAAGAGGTCTTAAAACAGGGGAAAGAAGCGATTGTCCTCGTGCCTGAAATTTCCCTGACTCCGCAAATGGTTGATCGGTTTAAGGGCCGTTTTGGAGATAAGGTAGCTGTGCTCCATAGTCGATTATCTGCAGGAGAACGATACGACGAATGGCGAAAAATTCGACGCGGGGAAGTACAAGTAGCAATAGGCGCAAGGTCCGCTATTTTTGCTCCATTCACTAAATTAGGTTTGATCATCATTGATGAAGAACATGAATCATCTTATAAACAAGAAGAAAGTCCTAGATATCATGCGAGAGAAATCGCACGATGGAGAGCGCAATTCCATCAGGCAACAGTTGTTTTAGGTTCTGCTACCCCTTCTTTAGAGAGTTATTATCATGCCAGAACAAACATTTATGATTGGGTAACCTTGCAGGAACGAGTCCAAGGCAGACCGTTTCCGACAATAGAAACAGTAGATATGAGAGAAGAACTAAAATCGGGGAACCGAACAATGTTCAGCTCTAAACTTACCAAATCCATTCAAGAAACAATCACACGTGGGGAACAAGTCGTATTATTTTTAAATCGTCGTGGTTATGCTACTTTTGTTTTATGTCGTTCATGCGGGGAAGTAGCGACTTGTGAACATTGTGATATTGCTTTGACCTACCATCATACCAATCGTACTGTCCGTTGTCATTATTGTGGGTACACAGAAAAAGTACCGACATCTTGCCCACATTGTCAAAGTGAACATATTCGTCATTTTGGGACAGGAACACAGAAAGTGGAAGAAGAATTGATGAAACATTTTCCTGGTGTTCGAGTCATTCGGATGGATATGGATACAACGAGTAAAAAAGGTTCACATGAGCGATTGCTTCGAGCATTCGGAGATGAAGAAGCAGACATTTTGCTTGGTACACAGATGATTGCAAAGGGTCTGGATTTTCCAAAGGTAACTTTAGTTGGGGTAATTGCAGCAGATAGTATGCTCCATTTACCAGATTTTCGTTCTGTTGAAAGGACTTTTCAACTGCTGACACAAGTCAGCGGTCGTGCGGGCAGGCATGAACAACCAGGTAAAGTGATCATTCAAACATATCAAGAAGATCATTATAGTATTCAAATGGTTGCCAACCATGAGTCAGAAGCTTTTTATCGAAAAGAACTGCTGCTTCGAAAACAACATCTTTATCCGCCGTTTTGTGGTTTGTTTACGATTACAGTAAGCCACACGGATCGGGTTCTGGCGATGAAGCGGGCAGTGGATATTGCAAATGAATTAAAAGGGAATAATGGGTATGAAGTACTTGGACCAGTAGCACCAGCTGTTTCTAAAATAAAGGATCGACATCGTATTCAAGTAATGGTGAAATATAATCCAAGTGTAGAGATAATACGTGAGATTCAAACGAAATGGAAGATAATAGAGGATTGGCCAAGAGATAAAGAATTACGTATACAAATAGATCGTGATGGTGAGATTGGAGTGAAGAATAATGTCCGTACGCAATATCGTGAAATATCCCGATCCCATTCTTAGAGAAAGGGCAAAAGAAGTAAAGCGATTTAATGATCGACTGGCAAAATTACTCGATGATATGGCAGAAACGATGTATGATGCACATGGTGTTGGGTTAGCAGCGCCTCAAGTAGGAATAGGGAAACGAGTAATTGTAGTCGATGTAGGGGAAGGCTTGATCGAAATCGTTAATCCAGAAATAATCGAAAAATCAGGGGAACAAATCGAACCGCCGGAAGGTTGTCTTAGTATTCCTGGATTGTTAGGTTATGTGAAAAGGGCAAATGAGCTGCGTATTAAAGGGCAAGATCGTCATGGGAACCCTATGGAAATAGAAGCTGAGGGATACTTAGCACGGGCTTTTCAACATGAAATAGATCATTTGAATGGTGTCTTATTTATTGACATAGCCGAAAAAGTGTTTCGACCGGAGGAGGAACTGGAGCAATGAGAGTGATTTTTATGGGCACCCCAGCTTTTGCGGTGCCTTCTTTACTTACTCTAATCGAGGAAGGTTATAACATTGTTTCTGTTATAACACAGCCGGATCGTCCTGTCGGAAGAAAAAAAGTGTTGACACCGCCACCAGTAAAAGAAGTTGCATTACAGCATAATTTATCTGTTTATCAGCCAGAAAAAATCCGTCTGTCAGAAGGTATTGAATATGTGAAATCACTGGAGCCAGATCTTATTGTTACTGCTGCTTTTGGACAGATATTACCCAATGAAATTTTAGAGATTCCAAAACATGGTTGTATCAATGTTCATGCATCGTTATTGCCTAAATATCGAGGAGGTGCACCCATTCACCAAGCTCTTATTAATGGAGAAAAAGAAATAGGTGTAACTCTGATGTATATGGTAGAGGCCCTAGATGCTGGAGATATGATCAACAGTAAGCGGATTCCGATTACTGAGGAAGATCACGTTGGAACCTTATTTGAAAAGCTTTCCCACATAGGGGCTGGCTTGATAAAAGAGACTCTTCCTGCGCTGATACAAGGAAAGATCACACCGATCCCCCAAGATGAAAGTCAAGCAACCTATGCACCAAATATCAAGAGAGAGCAAGAGCAGATTGATTGGCATCGCAGCGCGGAAGAAATTCGCAATCAAATACGAGGAATGCATCCATGGCCAGTAGCATTCACCTATTGGAATGGACAACCTTTTAAAATATGGTGGGCAGAATTAGAAGATGAAACAGGAAAAGCAAGTGTTCCTGGTCAAGTAATAGAGTTGAATGACTATGGAATTATTGTTGCTGCGGCTTCTGGTTATCTTCGGTTAACAGATATTCAACCGGCAGGGAAAAAACGTATGTTAGCAAGTGATTTTGTACGAGGTAGACAGATGAATGAAGGGGAAATTCTTGGAGTGGATCAGGGTGAGATAAAACAGTAATATTGCTATCATAGTCAACAAAATAGTATAGTACACACTGACATTCAGATAAATAACGAAATGTACACAAAACAACCATCTTCATGGTTGTTTTCATTTTTGAACGGATTGAATGGGATATTTGAAATTGTCTTCATTAGAAAGGGATGGAAAATAAAATGAATCGAAAAATTGTTTTATATATTGCCATGTCTATTGATGGACATATTGCTGATGATGAAGGTGGATTGGATTGGTTGCACGTCACTCCAGGTGAGAAGGATAATGGATATAATCAATTTATTGAACGAATTGATACCGTGGTGATGGGAAACAAGACATACAAAGAAATTTTAGGCTTCGATCAGTCATTTCCATATGCAGGGATGGAATGTTTTGTTTTTTCTAATCAAGATGCAGGGAAACGGGAACATATTCAGTATGTAAATGATAATGTGATTGATTTTTTGAAAAAATTGGATCAGCCAAATCGCAAAGATATTTGGTTAGTTGGCGGTGGGAAATTAATTGATGAGTTTATGAAATATCAGTTGATTGACGAGATGATTCTTACTATTGCTCCCACTGCTTTAGGCAAAGGTGTACGGTTATTTCAAGGAGAAAATTTGGAAACGAGATATCATTTACATGATATTCAGCGAATGAATCAATTTGTGCAGCTACATTACATAAAACCTTGATTTTTGCGGATGAAAATCATTTCACCCGCATAAAACCAATCAATTCAGAAATGGAATCGAAATCCGTTTATTATTGACAAGTATCTCCACTGGATTTTCTTGGTTGTGTTTGTTCAATATAATCGTTACACTCTGTGAAATAGGTTTTTGTGGCCAATATGAACCAGATGCATCCATCCGGAAGAATCTCGCTTCCCGAACGATGATTTGATCTCTCTTATCTTCTATATCATAGGTAGCAGTAATTGTTAAAGTAACTGTAACAGGACCTTTCTTAAATTTATGAGTAACAATTTGGGCTTGAACATGTTTTTTATCAATGGAGTATGTCATTATTTTGGTCAACGGAAATCCTTAAGATAGAAATCGGATTGGTTTCTATAGAAATATTAACATATTATTTCATTATAAGAGGTATATTGATCGCTCTTGTATATTTTTTCTGCGAAATATAATAGACTACAAATATATGTTTGCAGTGGAAGGTGTAACCCGGTGAAAAAAATACTTCATATGGATTTGGATGCTTTTTTTGCCAGTGTAGAACAATTAGATAATCCAGAACTTCGAGGGAAGCCGGTAATTGTTGGTGGAAGAGAAAATAGAGGGGTTGTTTCCACTTGCAGTTATGAAGCGCGGAAGTTTGGAGTCCATTCTGCAATGCCTGGTGTTATAGCTAGAAGAAAATGTCCTCAAGGTATTTTTGTACCTGTCCGCTATGAACGATACCGACAAAAATCACTTGAAGTAAAACAAATTTATACATTATATAGTGATCGTTATGAGACGCTCGGTTTGGATGAAGCATATTTGGACGTTTCGCATTATAATGATGCAGTTCCTGTTGCGAAAGAATTAAAACAAAAAATACTCCAAGAAACAGGTCTTACTTGTAGTATTGGGCTGTCTTATAACAAATCATTAGCAAAGATCGCGAGTGACCTTCATAAGCCAGATGCTTTTGTTATTATTCGTCCTCGAGATGCACTTTCTGTCCTAGAAACACTTCCAATTGGAGCGCTTCATGGAATTGGCAAGAAATCAAAGGAGAAATTAGCACAGAGAGATATACATACAATAAAAGATTTTTGGCAACTTTCTCGTGAAGAAGTTGTCATGTTGTTTGGGAAGTTTGGTTATGATCTTTATGATCGGTCAAGAGGGCTGGATAAAAGGGAAATTGTCATGGATCGGACAACGCGTTCTGTAAGCAGAGAAACCACGTTTCCGATCGATTTATATGAGCGGCAGGAGATACTATCTCATGCAAATGTATTGTTAGAAGAAGTTTTACAAGCAGTAAACCAGAAAGGTCTGCATCCGCATACCCTGTCGGTAAAGCTTCGTTTTGCTGATTTTACATCTCATTCAAAGCAACAAACGATATACGATACAACAGATTGGAATATTTTATTAGAGAATTTAATTGATTCCTTTGATTTTTCTAATGGCATTCGTTTAATATCTGTGCGATTTTCCAATTTTGATGAAGAGCAAGCAGGAAAGTATCAACAACTGACCCTTTCATGGGAATAATAGAGCACTCCCCAGTATACGCACACTGGGGAGTTTCCGTTCACAGGAGAATAGACTTTTGTGGACGAATGATCAGTGAACTGACCTCACCGATCTTATACCTTTTGCCAGACTTGTCTGTGCGTGTCCATCCAGAATGGATCTCTGCGTGTGTTACAAATCGAATCAAGGGAGTTTGCCCTTCACTAGCCCGAAACAGCTTTGCTTCCACCCTTTTCTGAAATGTGGCTTGAAAGATGTCTGCAATGCGAACAGTACTCTTTTTTCGATGAAAGCCAAACCCAAGAAATTGATATGATACTCCCTTAAAATCACTTGGAAGCAGAATATGCTCTTCGTCACACAGCTCTTCATATGTTTCTCGATCCGCAGCGTCGATTTCCCGCTCTGGATTTTTTGATTTGCGCTGTTCACAAAACCAAAAAGCAAGCTTGTTCAAGGAACTTTCAGGTAACTTGAATCGCATATCAGGGAATTTTTCAAAATCATGTGCACCAATACTGCGCAAAAATTCGAATCCCTTTCTATGTACCTGTGTTCCTCCTCCAGGGGGAGTATAAATGATCTCTCCCTTGTGCTTTAACTTTCCCTTGTTTCGCAGAAGGGCAATTTCTCCCTTTTGATTTGTGACGATTGCCAAACTGGGACAGCGAACATCGATGATGGGCATTTCTCTCCAATCGAACAGATTATTATGAATAGTATGATTATAACATATTTCAACCATATTTGGATTTTTTTTGATGCGTGTTGTCCAGATGGGCAACACGCTTTGGATGTTTAAAACAACATCCTTTACTTCAGATAGCCTTCCAGCTTACTAATTCCGCTGCTGTCTTCAAGTGAATCATAGGTAGGAAAGTGATGTGTACCATTATTATCCACTGTAAAGTTGATGTAATCATGGCTAACAGGGAATACGATTTCTACACCTTTATGAATTTTAGTAATCTCCAAAATGACTTCTGATCCCTTTGTAATCTGAAAATTCTTAATGTTACTCACTGACCAAGAGGTTTCTGATGAAACCACCCCGCCCTTTTTGGTTTCCAACGTGATTTTGATAGAACCATACACCACTTCAAGCTGGTAGTCACTGCCATTAAAACGTTGACTCTTGGTGATCCCCATTGCTTCTCCTATTTGTGTCGAATGGGTGAACGGAAACATTGTAACATATGAATGAAACAACAAGGGGATAGGAAATATAAAGATTATGTAAATAATTAATATTGTTAATAGTATAAATAGTAATAATACTCATCTTTGCCCATAATATGTTTATTTATCCTAATTTTTTGGTAATTAGAATTATATTTCTATAAAAGATTTATAATAATATTATTTACAAATAAAATGTTTAACGTTTATGCTAAAGAGAAACAAATATCAATTCTCTTACTACTAAAAGATAGAAGTGGGTAGATATTGGTAGACATGCTAATACAACTAAATTAAGAGGAGTATAAATATGAAAAAAATTCTTGCTATTTTGATAGCGCTCTCATTAGTTGTTAGTCTTAGTGCCTGTGGTTCCGCTGCCAAGGATAAGAAAAAAATTGCTATTATGACACCTTATCTTTCTTCTGTTACAACGAATCAAATGGTAAATCTACTTAAAAAACAATCGGCATCCAAAGGCTGGGAAGCAAATGTAGTAGATACAAAAGGAGATGTCGGTCAACTTGCAAGTCGCATGGAAGATGTGATTGCTACCAATGTTGATGCAATTGTTTTGGTTAGTACGGATCCAAATCAAGTAAAAGCTCAAATTCAAGAAGCAAAACAGAAAAATATTCCTGTCTTTGGATGTGATTCAGGATATATTGATGGAATGACTATGAATGCTACAAGTGATAATACTGCGATGTCAAAGATGATCACTGAGCATCTATTTAAGCAATTTGGAAATAAACCAATCAATTTAGTCGTTCTCACGTATCGCCCACATCCAGGTGTTTTAAAAAGAACATTGGAATTGGATAAATTACGAAAGCAAAATAAAAATGTGAAAAATGTGATTGAACAACAAGTAGATGTGCCAGGTCCAATTGAAAATGCACGGAAACAGATGGAAAATTTATTACTCAGTAACAAAGCGAAAGGCTCCATCACAGCAGTATGGGCAGGGTGGGATGAGCCAGCAATTGGAGCAACACAAGCAATTCAGGCTGCGAATAGAAACGATATTATTGTCACAGGAATCGATGGCAACAGTCAAGCTGTTGATCTAATTAAAAAAGGTTCTCCGTTAATCGCTACAGTAAAACAAAACTTTACAGGAATGGCTGAGATCGTAACAAAACAAATCGATCTAGTCTTCCAAGGTAAGCAGATTACCGAAAAAGAACAATATGCACCAGCTTCATTAATAACGAAAGAAAATGCTGGGAAATAAAAAGGATGCGGTTATTCCGCATCCTCCTTCACATCCATAGAAAGGGGGAAGGAACTTGCTGCAAGTAAATAATTTGGACAAACGATTTGGTTCACATTATGCATTATCAAAAGTGTCCTTTGATGTACAAGCCGGAGAAATACATGCATTAGTAGGAGAGAATGGTGCAGGGAAATCCACTTTCATCAAAATACTTACAGGAGTTTATCAGCCAAATGGCGGGGAAATCGTCTGGAATAATCAGGAGATTACTATAACAAAACCCATTATTGCTCGCAACTTGGGAATACAAGTTGTTCATCAAGACCGCCAATTGATTAATAGTTTTACTGGATACGAGAATTTATTTTTAGGAATTCCTTATCCAAAACAAAAACTAGGTCTAGGTATTCGATGGAAAACAATGAAAAAGGAAGCAGAGGCTTTAAAAAATAGTCTCGGCATCAACTTGAATTTGCGTAAGCTGGTGGAGTATATGTCACCATCAGAGAGAACGATGTTGGAAATCATGCGTGCTGCTATGATGGATTGTCAATTGCTTATTTTGGATGAGCCGACGGCTGCATTGAGTGATGAAGAATCAGAGTTACTATTTGAATTAATACACAAACTCGTTGCGAAAGGCACTGCAATTTTATATGTTTCTCATCGAATGCAAGAAATCTTTCGATTATCTCATCGTGTTACGGTAATGCGAAATGGCACGATAGCAGGAACATATCAAACGGATCAAATGAATGAAGAGAAACTGGTTCAATTGATGACAAACCAGACAAGTACAGAACAAAAAATAAAAAGAAAGAATGTGAGTGCATCACAGAAAACTGTTTTACAAGTAGATGGAGTATCCTCAAGTGATAGAAGAGTAAAAAATGTTTCTTTACATGTAAAACAGGGAGAAATCGTAGGTGTTTTTGGTTTAGCAGGTGCAGGAAGGACAGAGTTATTAGAAACCATCTATGGCACAAGGGAGCTGCATGCAGGAAAGATAGAAATACAAGGGAAATCAATCGGATCTCCTTCTCCAAAGAAATCATTATCGCATGGAGTTATTTTAATTCCTGAGGATCGAAGAGGAGCAGGATTGATCTTGGATATGTCTATCCGAGAAAATATGACGTTGTCAACAATTCAAGAATACGCATCCTTTTTTAAAATTCATCATCGTAAAGAGAAATCAGAAGTCTCCACATGGATGGATCAACTGCAAGTGAAAGCGGTTGGTACTAATCAACCCGTTAAGGAGTTGAGTGGAGGAAATCAGCAAAAAGTAGTATTTGCTAAAGCTTTATTATCTCATCCTATTTTATTTTTGTGTGATGAACCTACTCAAGCTGTAGATGTGATGACACGAGAAGAAATTCATCATTTGTTGAAAGAAGAAGCGAATAAAGCCAGTGGTGTTCTTTTTGTTTCATCTGATGTGCAAGAGATACTTGAGATTTCAGATCGTATTTATGTGATGCATGAAGGCGAAAATATCGCTGAATTAGTGAATGAAGCAGTCACTGCCGAACAGATATTGCAACTATGTTACAACCAGAGAAAGCAGAGTGATGGCTAAAATGAATAGAAATGGTGTAACTGTCTCCTTGCGAAGATGGTTTCGGTCATATGGAACACTATTCGCCGGAGTATTAATTATTTTATGTTTTAGTATACTTAGTCCAGATTTTGCTACTATTGACAATGTGATAAATATCAGTAGACAAATATCTTTCCTTGTTATCATTGCACTTGGTGCCACTTTGGTAATGGCTGTAGGCGAATTCGATTTATCGATTGGAGCGATGGCGAGTTTAGGAGGGGTAATGGCAGCAAAATTAGCGGTATCTGAGCAGCCGATGATCGTGTGTATACTGCTCCCTTTACTTGTGGCGCTTATTATTGGTTATATTAATGGCTGGGTGATTACGAAATTTAAGGTTTTATCTTTTATTACTACACTTGGGATGGGAACCATTCTTGGGGGTATTACTTTTTGGTTGACAGATGGTGCAACTATCTTTGAGCACATCCCTGAGAGTTTTCGCTATTTAGGACAAAAACTTTGGCTCACGATTCCCATTTTATCTTTTATTATGCTTTTTCTCACAGTCGTTTTTTGGTATGTGATGACTCATACTCCTTTTGGCCGAAAATTATATGCAATTGGTGGTAATGAAGTCGCTTCTCGTAACGCTGGTGTATCCGTAGCAAAAAACAAAAATTTGGCTTTTGCTCTATGTGCAGTGTTAGCATCTCTAACTGGAATTTTGATGGCTTCCCGTCTTGGCTCTGCACAACCTACTGCTGGCGATGGTTTATTTTTACCTGCTTATGCAGCGGCCTTTTTAGGAATGACTTCCTTTAAAGAAGGTGTTCCCAACATTTGGGGGACATTTGTAGGAGCTGCAATTATAGGGATATTGGCAAATGGGTTAACAATGCTGGAGGTTCCAACCTTTTTGCAAGATGTAGTCACAGGTTGCATAGTTATTGCAGCAGTTATTTTGCAAAAAATAGGGCGTGATTCTTCTTGAATTTTAACAGCGAGCGAAATCAGAGAGCATGGCAACAAATTCGAGAACAGCAAGAGGCGCTACTTATTGGTTATCTTATCGCTGGTGATCCGAATTTCGCCCAATCACTAAAAATAATTGAAAATGCGATGTTAGCAGGTCTTGATGTCTTAGAATTGGGTATACCTAGTAAAAATCCACATATGGATGGACCGATTATTCAGTCCGGTCATGCAAGGGTCAATCCATATTTGGAACAATGGTTTATTCCATTTTGTAGAAAAGTTCGCAGTTTTTTGCGTAAACCAATTTGGATGATGAGTTACAAAGCAGATTTGTTTCAGTCCAACCTGTATGAGCAGCTTATATCTGAACGTTTAATTGATGCTTTACTCGTACCAGATTGTTCTTATCAAGAAAACTATCAAATGGCATTGGATTTAAGAAACTTCGGAGTAGATGTAGTCCAATTTGTTCAACCAACGATGACTGATCAGCAAATTACAAAAGTTACAAGACAAGCCTCCATCGTCTATGCACAGACCTATGCTGGTACAACTGGTTCTAATCCTTCTAATCTAACGAATTTGCCTCATTTACAGCAACGTATACGCAGGTATACCGATGGCTTAGTAGTAGCTGGATTTGGCTTGAATACACCAGAAAAAGTGAGGACGGTAATCCAGAGCCGGTTTGATGGTGCGGTAGTAGGGTCTGCATTTGTAGAACATTGTGAGGATGCACAATTGGACGAGCTATATCAATTGGTTTCGAAAATGAAACAGAAAACCGATCTCTATGAAGTTAAAGGATGATACATGTGGGATATATCGCTTCATTTGATATTGGTACAACCCAAACAAAAGGTATCTTAGTAACAAAAGAAGCAGAAATCTCTTTGGAAAAAAATATAGATATGGTAACAGATTACCCTCGAGGTCAGAGGATGGAGCAAAATCCACACGAATGGTATCAAGCGGTTATTTCCATACTCGATCATTGGTTTCAAAATAGTATTCATCCTGCTGACATAGAGCTTGTGACTTTTAGCGGTCAAATGCAAGACTGTATTCCTGTTGATAATCAAGGTCATCCTATACGGCCTGCAATATTATATGGGGACAGTAGAGCTGGAAAACAGGCAGATTATCTACAAAATCAGTTTCCAATCATGGATATTACTGGGAATCACATGGATGGCACGATTACTTTTCCCAAAATACTTTGGTTAAAAGAGGAAGAACCGCACCATTATGCACAAACAAAATCGATTTTCATCAGTTCCAAGGATTATGTCATTCATCAATTAACTGGAGCATGGATTACGGATCCTACTTCTGCGGCTACTTCCGGGATGATGAATTTACGAGATAGAAAGTGGCAAAAGGAGTGGGTTGTTGAGTCTGGCCTAGACCCAGCAAAACTCCCCACCATTTGTGCACCAGATGATATAGTTGGAACGATTACGGATCTAGCTGCAAAGGAAACCGGATTATTATCGGGGACGCCTGTTCTGTGCGGAATAGGTGATGGTGGATCTGCGTCCGTTGGAGCTGGAATTTTTCAAAGAGGACAGACTTATGGGTATTTGGGAACTACTGGATGGATTGCGACGCCAGTTGATGAAATAACCATTCAGTCAGCTGGGGTATTCCATCTTCCTTATGTTCGCAAAAATCAACTTCTAGCGATTGCTCCTTTGATGAATGCAGGAAATGTGCATAGATGGGCACTTTCTGTTTTTGGTTCCTTCGAAGGTGCTGGCTTTGACGATTTAGAAGAGATCATGGAACAAACAGACCGTTCTACCAACTCCATTTTGTTTTTGCCATATATAAATGGCGAACGTTTCCCTATTTTCGATCCGCTTGCATCTGCATCTATTGTAGGTATACGTTCGGATACGACCAAGGCAGAACTAAGCTGTGCTGCTTTGGAAGGAGTCGCAATGGCAATGAGACAAGCAATTGAAGTTATTTCACCTTCGAACAACAATGGTTTTTTTATGTTGATCGGCGGTGGCAGCAAAAGCAAAGTATGGAGCCAAATTATGGCGGATGTGTTAGACAGAGAAGTGAAAGTTCCATTCGAATCTCAGTTTTTTCCGGCACTAGGTGCAGCGGTACTTGGTATCAAAAAATTGGGATGGGATACGGAGTTTGATCTTTTTTCTAACAGAGCATTATCGACTATCTCTATGAATACCTTTTTTCCAAATCGCAAGTTGGTAGAATACTATAATCAAAAATATGGCAAGTATAAACAACTATATCAGCAGTTGAAAGATATATTCTAAAACCCTGCCATCTGATTGATGAAAGGGTTTTTTATTGGTATGTATAGAATATTTGTTTATTTCATGCTAGAAGAATACGAGTAGAAAGGAAATAAAAGGATTTTCGTTCACTTTCAGGAAAATAGGAAAAGGAACACTCTTGAATATTGTAGAGATTCTTCTCAAAAAGCGACGGCAATGAACTGTTCACAGATGAGATCATGTACCTTGAATCAATATCCAATGAAAAATAATTTGGTATATTGAAGCGATAGAGGCAACAAATAAGAAATTAAGTGAAAAAAATGTAAGGGAATCTTTCTTCTATATGCAAATAACATGCGCTACCAGATGCCAGCTTGCAATTGGTCACGTATGTTTGGTTTATTTAAAAAAATGGAATGTAAGTGAGGTGGCTGACTATTGAACCAATAGTCAGCCACGCCTCAAAGCCTATTACTAGAAGGAACGGAAACTCGCATGAATACGTGGGAGCTCATTAATAGGCTTGCAGCCTTCGGGTAGTGGCTTGAGGCGAAGTTGGTTTGTTCCAGTCCACACGACAAAATAGTATCCCCTTTCAGGCCATTCGATTAGTTTGATGGCCTTAGGTGGGACTATCACCTCTGGGGAAAACATCTTCTTGTGACTAGGGCCATTGACTCCAAGAGTAAGACGTTCCCCATCCCACAAGAGATAGCCAGGACCCAGCAGGAGGGAATATTCCTTTTCAAATCTGATCTCTTTGTGTGCTTCGATGGGAGTAAGAACTTCCTCCTCTGGTGTGTAGGTGTGGGTGCACAAGGTGCCGTTGATATTGATGTTCACTGAAACTCTCCAGAAGTGGTGGGTGGTTTTTGAATATCTTTAGTGTACCAGATAGATATTAGTTTGAAAATTTATTTGTAAACAGGAATTAAGAAGACCTTCAAAAAAGCATTTAAAACCTATTTTAAAGATTCTACAGCAATAGCTGATGAAAACAATCGATAGACAAACAAAGGGAAAAGGGCAACAAAAAAAGATTCTAATGGGAATAAATAGGAAAACAATCTGCATGTCTCTCACTTTTCGGATTGGGATCGTTGAGACAACAGCATATAAGTACTGGATAAACGCTTATCATGTTGAACTGCTGGATTTGTTTCAAATCCAGCAGAGAAAGTTACTTTTTTTTCTTTTTTGTAACTGTAACTGTTACCTCAAAACCGTATTCATACAGTTTCATCATACCCAACATAAGGGCTTTTCTTTGTTCTGAATTCAAGAGTTTTGCATTTCTGATTTGCGGTGTTTTTCGCTGAATTTTCGGCTTCAAGTCAATAGAGAAGTTATGTTCCTCACTAATTGGTTTTGCCCACCCATCTGCAAATTTCTGCCCATCTTTCGGACTAACTTCACTTGTGTAACCAAATAGGTACATACGAAGGCGTGTTTCCCAATTAGGCATTATTACTCCTCAGGTTGAATAAATGAGACAATTTTATTATACTATTTGTTTGTATTATTTTAGCAAAATACGGTATCATATTTGCAAATATATTATGTAAGAAGGTTTAAAGATGCATAAAGGTAATACTGCACGAGATCTAGCTTTGGAAACATTGCAAAAATGGCATAAAGAAAAAGCATATAGTAATTTACTTTTAAATAAACAATTACAATATAGTAAATTAGAAGCAAGAGATAAGCGTTTGGTAACAGAATTGGTGTATGGAACAATTCAACGATTAAATACACTCGATTCGATTATTGATAGATTAGTGGAAAAAAAAGTAGATATGTGGGTTCGACAACTCTTACAACTGAGTTTGTATCAAATTCTTTTTTTAGACAAAGTACCAGAGCGAGCTGTCGTACATGAAGCAGTAGAGATTGCAAAAAAACGCGGAAATATAGGTATTGGTAAATTTGTAAATGGTGTTCTTCGAGCTTTTTTGCGAAAAAAGGAAACTTTTACTTTTTCGGCCCATTTAAAGTCTATTTCAGAAAGAGCTTATGCTTTTTCTTTTCCTGAATGGTTAGTAAAAGAGTTATCTGATGAGTATGGAGCAGATGTAGCGAACAGGGTAATGGATGTATGTAACCTTCCGCCAAAAGTTAGTATTCGCATAAATTCGCTGCGGACAACTCGTGATGAATTTTTAGCAAAACATGAAAGAGAAGGAGAAATTTTAATAGAGCCTTCTGTCATAAGTGAAGATGGCATTGTTATTGTAGGAGGAGGAAATGCAGCAAATCATCCTGAGTTCCAAGAAGGATTATTTACAATTCAAGATGAAAGTTCCATGTTAGTGGCTTCCGTCCTTGATCCAAAACCAGGGATGACTATTTTAGATGCATGTGCTGCTCCTGGCGGGAAAACAACACATCTTGCAGAAAAGATGAAGAATCAAGGTCTCATTTTTGCACTAGATATTCATAAACATAAAACCAAATTAATTGAGTCTAATGCAAATAGGCTAGGAATATCCATCATTAAGACAAAGTCATTAGATGTGAGAAGTCTAGAAAATCTAGTAGAGTTTGATGCTGTTTTGTTGGATGCTCCTTGTTCTGGATTTGGAGTTATTCCCAGAAAACCTGATATCAAATGGCGAAAATCATTAGGAGAAGTTGCCCAACTGGAAAAAATTCAAGAACAATTATTAGAAGCTGTCTCATCGAAGATCAAATCCAGTGGTATACTCGTATACAGTACCTGTACATGGACTAGACAAGAAAATCAAAATCAGGTTACCCGTTTTTTAGAACGTCATTCTGAATTTTATCCAGATCCGGATTTTCAATTGTCTTTACCAGAAAAAGTGAGAGAAACAGCTATTATTGGTGATGGATGGATTCAAATTCTCCCTCATCATTTCCATACTGATGGATTTTTTATAGCGAAATTACGAAGAAAATAGGTTTAAAGAAAACTATTATAACGAAAATTTGGAAAAAAGATTCTGTCTAGATGCGAATATTTTCCGAAACAATGAGGCTACTCTTTCCATCTAGCTTTTTTCTTTGATATAATAGGAAATGTTTTTCGTTTGATAAAGTTGCGGTTTGTTGGAGCGATAGATATGAAATCATTTGTATATGACTATGGAACAGAAGACTGGACGAAATGGATAGAGAGTCAAGGTCATCCGACCTTTCGATCAAAACAAATAATGGAATGGCTTTATTCCAAGCGAGTGACCTCTTTTGAAGAGATGACAAATTTATCAAAGGCACTGCGCGAAGAACTAGCCAGCCGGTTTGAATTCGAAACTCTGGAAACCATCACAACACAAACATCGCAGGACGGAACGGTTAAGTTTTTATTTGGTCTGCACGATAAAAATGCGATTGAGACCGTGATTATGCGACACCAATATGGAGTAAGTGTTTGCGTCACTACACAAGTAGGTTGTCGAATTGGTTGCACATTTTGTGCGTCTACTTTGGGTGGATTAAAACGAAATTTGACTACTGGAGAGATTGTGGCTCAGGTAGTGAAAGCACAGCAGCACTTGGATCAAACTGGAGAACGTGTCAAATCTGTTGTTATTATGGGATCGGGTGAGCCTTTTGAAAATTATGATGCTACTATTCAATTTGTACGTATCATCAATGATAAAAACGGCTTGAATATTGGACAACGCCATATTACCGTATCCACTAGCGGAGTAGTGCCAAATATTTATCGTTTTGCAGATGAGGATTGGCAAGTTCGGTTAGCCATCTCACTGCACGCCCCAAATCAAGATTTACGATCACGGCTTATGCCCATTAACCGCCGTTACCCTTTGAAAGACCTAATGACGGCATGCTGGTATTACCTTCAAAAAACAGGTAGAAGACTTACTTTTGAATACGCATTGATAGGTGAAAAAAATGACCAGGATGAACAAGCGCATGAGTTAGGAAAACTTTTATCTGGAATGAATTGTTTGGTTAACCTTATTCCGGTAAATTTTGTTCCTGAACGGAATTTTGTTCGCACACCTAGAAAGCAAATTTTTGCTTTCCAACGTATTTTGGAGTCTTATCATGTAGCTACGACGATAAGACGAGAACAGGGTCATGATATCGATGCAGCTTGTGGGCAACTTCGAGCTAAGCAACAAGGTTTACTAGAGAAATAAAGAAAGAATGAGAAAGGGGTAAGCCGGCATGGAGATAGCACATCGGACTCACATTGGCCTTGTTCGTGATCTCAATGAAGACAGTATTCATCTTTTCCGCACGAAATGTAGACGAGTGGTAGCCATAGTCGCAGATGGAATGGGTGGTCACCAAGCAGGTGATGTTGCTAGTCAACAAACGATTCGGATCATGGAACGATATTTAGCTCCTATTCAGTTTCAGCATACAACAGAAGACAAGAGTAATCATTTACTTCAAGCGGTTGGCAAGGCAAATGAGCAAGTTTTTTCTCTGGCGATGCGCAATAATCAATACCAAGGTATGGGTACAACCGTTGTTGGTGCTGTAATTGATTTAAAAGAAGTAGTTTTGGCTCATGTTGGTGATAGTAGAGCATATATGTTACATGATGGAGGATTGTACCAGCTAACAGAAGATCACTCCTATGTAAACATGTTGCAAAAACATGGTCAGATTACGGCGGAAGAGGCCAAAAATCATCCTCAACGTAATATGATTGTTCGAGCAGTGGGAACAAGTGATGAAGTAGAAGTTGATCTTATTACTACTCCATGGGAAAAAGATGATATTTTGCTCTTGTGCTCAGATGGATTGACTACAATGGTGAGTGAGAGAGAAATTGGTGAAGTGTTGTCACAAGCCGGAGAATCGATGGAGGAGAAAGCGGACCGCTTGTTACAGATGGCATTAAATGCTGGTGGAAAAGACAATGTTTCTCTGATTTTGTTGAAACATAGAGGAGCGTCTAGCCCATCTTAAGTGGGACTTAAGGAGGAGCGAGGTGACCATGCAGATGGAAGGGAAGAAACTTGGGGGACGTTACGAGATATTGAGTAGAATCGGCGGCGGAGGAATGGCCGTTGTATATAAAGCAAAAGATATTTTACTTCATCGAAATGTAGCGATAAAAGTATTGAGTGAATCCCTGAGTAATGATCAAGAATTTGTTCGAAGGTTTGATCGAGAAGCACAAGCTGCTGCTAGTTTATCTCATCCCAATATTGTCAATGTTTATGATGTAGGACAGGATGGATATATTCATTACATTGTAATGGAACTAGTAGAAGGTCCAACACTGAAACAAATGATTTTGGAGCGAGGCACATTATCAACAGCAGAAGCAGGCGATATAGCTGCTCAAATCTGTGATGGTCTCCAACATGCACATGATAATCAAATTGTGCATCGAGATATAAAGCCTCATAATATCTTAATTGGAACAAATGGAAGAGCAAAAGTAACTGATTTTGGAATCGCACGAGCTGCAAGTTCTTCAACCATTACCCAAACTGGTTCTGTGATGGGTTCAGTACATTATTTTTCTCCTGAACAAGCTCGTGGCGGACAGATCGGATCGAAAGCGGACATTTACTCGTTGGGTGTTGTGCTTTATGAAATGTTAACAGGTGAATTGCCTTTTGATGGAGATTCAGCGATTAGTATCGCATTAAAACATTTGCAAGAGCCGGTTATTGATCCAAGACAATTAAATGATAAGATACCAGAAAGTATGGTTAATATTGTTATGCGTGCTTTGGAGAAGGACCCTGAAATGCGATATACTTCTGTTAAAGCAATGATGCAAGATATAAACTATGCGTTGCAATTTGACAGCCGTAGAGAAAATAGATGGGAAAGATCTGCGAAAACAAGCGATATTTTCCAAACCATACCTATCTCTGCGGATGAAGAAACCGAAGCACACAAAGTATTTCAACCAAGAAATAACAAAACTACTTACCAGTCTCCAGTGCAGCGAGAAGAGATCCGCTCTCCTCGACGTTCGGAAACCAAACAGGCAACGCAAGTTGGTCAAGAAACAATGGCTGGTCTGGAACGTTTTCGAAATGTACCAAATGATAAAGATAAAACCGTATTTCAACGCACAGTTATTTGGCTGGACAATGTACAGGCAAAATTACCTTGGTGGCAGAAGTTAGTATTTAGTTTACTTACCATCGGCATCATTGTATTTATAGCCATTTATGGTTTTAGTTTAGTTTGGGGATTATTATCGGATCCAAATGACCCGGGTAATCAAACAGCTGGTAAAGTGAATATGGCTAATCTCACCGGTATGAGCAAAGATGAAGCAATAAATTGGTTTGAGTCACACAAACTGAATACTCCAACAGTGAAGTACGGGGAGAGTTCAGATGATAACCAAGATAAAGTCATTTCACAAGACCCTGCAGTAGGCACAGCAATTGATCAAGATTACAAACCTACTATTACGCTTGGTGCTGGCGGGGCAAATGAAGAATTCAAAGTAAAAGACTTTACTGGGATGTACGAAAGTAATCTTGGAAAGTATACCTCGTCTGATGAACTTGGTTATAAAGTGGACTATAACAAGAGTAGATGTTATAACGTAAATACAACCGGGCAAAATTTACAAAGAGGTCAAGTTTTAGAACAGTATCCGGCTGCAGGAAAGAATATTGAAAAAGGTGGGACGGTGTATTTATGGATATTTGCACCTGGAAGCGGAGGGTGTACCGATCTTCCACCTTCATTAGGCGGAACTGCTAAAAATGAAGATAACAAATTATTAGCTTATAATAGTGAGAAAGTTATTCTCAACGAGGAACATGCTATATCTTAATAGAAAGGAGAATGTGTGTATGCCGAATGGGCAGATCATAAAAGCGATAAGTGGGTTCTACTATGTGCGGTCTGATGACACCAACGAAATTACACAATGTCGGGCCCGCGGCATATTTAAATTTGAAAAGAAAAAAATAAAACCATTGGTTGGTGACATAGTTCAATGGGAAAGTGCGGGGTTGGATCAGGGAGTAATTACTTCCGTCCAACCCCGAACTTCTGAACTGCTGAGACCGCCTATAGCCAATGTAGAACAGGCGATTGTGGTATGTGCATTGCAGGAACCGAAATTTCAGTCTTTACCATTGGATCGCTTTTTGGTGCATGCGGAAAAAGAAAAATTACGTATTGTAATTTGTCTGACCAAAAAAGATTTGGTAATAGATCAAAATGAGATCACAGCGATAAAAGAGATGTATGAAAAAGCAGATTACCCGATTATAACTACAAGTATAAAAACGGGTGAGGGAATAGAAGAACTTCTAGATATACTAGAAGGCCAAACAACAGTATTTGCTGGTTTATCAGGTGTTGGAAAATCTTCTCTGCTCAATCACATCTTACCAAATGGCAATCAGAAAGTGGGAGCGGTCAGTGAAAAAATTGGACGAGGCCGTCATACAACACGTCAAGTAGAATTACTGCCATTAAAAGATGGGGGTCAAATAGCAGATACTCCTGGTTTTAGCCAATTGGGATTAAAGGGGATGACAGCGGAAGAATTGACTTATGCTTTTCCAGAATTCCATTCATATCTGGATGATTGTCGTTTTCGTGGTTGTTATCACCAAAATGAACCTGGTTGTGCTGTAAAAGAAGGAGTTTCAGCGGGAGAGCTAGACCCGGTTCGATATGAACACTATTTACTATTTTTAAATGAAATCCAGCAAGAAAGAAGGTATTAGTATGATTAAAATCGCACCTTCCCTTCTCTCGGCTGATTTTTCCCGTTTGAAGGAAGAAGTTCAAGAGATTGAGCAAGCAGGAGCAGATTGGTTACATATTGATGTAATGGATGGACATTTTGTTCCCAATCTAACATTTGGACCAGTTGTAGTTAATGCTATACGTCCTCATACATCACTACCATTTGATGTGCATTTGATGATAAACAATCCAGATAATTATATCCATGCGTTTGCAAATAGTGGTGCGAATGGAATAACTGTTCATCAAGAAACTTGTCCTCATTTACATCGTACCGTTTCTCATATCAAAGATTTGGGATTAAAAGCAGGAGTCGCCATTAATCCTGCAACTCCAATCACAGCGATTGAACCTATTTTGCCTGATGTGGATTTAGTATTACTAATGACTGTCAACCCAGGGTTCGGTGGTCAATCTTTTATTGCGAATGTGCTTCCAAAAATAGCAGAACTGCGAACGAAGATTGACCTATTGGGATTACCAACACAGATAGAAGTAGATGGCGGAATTGCTGTGGGCACTGCAAAACAGGTGGTTGAAAATGGTGCTTCTATTCTTGTAGCTGGATCAGCAGTTTTTGGACAAGAAGACCGCAAGAAAGCAATTGAATCCATTCGTAATGATTTTCGGTTAAAACAAATTTGATAGAATGTCTAAAGCCATGTGTTGGATGGATATCCTTGTGATAGGATAAGGTGCAGCCATGGTTTTTTTATGAAAAGTGATTCGTGGAACAGGAATATTTTGATAAAATAGCTATAGAAAATCATTATAATAGCAAATGTATTTGAGGAGGAAAATGGATTGGAACAACGACAGAAAGTTATTACATTAGTGGAAACAGCAGTTATCGCAGCATTGGCAATCGTTCTAAATTTACTTACACCATTTCAGCTTTGGCCAAACGGAGGCTCTGTAACATTAACAATGGTGCCTATTGCAATACTAGCTTTTCGTAGAGGAATTGTCCCTGGAATCACTGCAGGATTATTGACAGGCCTTATTTTACTTATTTTACCAGGTGCTTTTTATGCACATCCCGTTCAGGTGATTCTTGACTATCCTTTAGCATTTGCTCTGCTTGGATTTGCTGGAGTGCTTTCTATAAAAGGAGTAACCATACGGTCTGCACAAATCATTCGAGTGATTATCGGTTTATTTACAGCCGGAATTTTGCGCCTTCTCTCCCATTTTCTGTCGGGAGTTATCTTTTTTGCTGACTATGCCCCAAAAGGTCAGTCTGTGTATGTTTACTCATTTGTTTACAATGCCAGCTATATTTTACCGGAAATTATTATTTCTATTATTTTTGTCATTGTACTTTTGTACACGGCACCGAAATTATTTCAAGCAGAGTGAGTGTGAAACGCGTAATCGTAGTAGCTGGTGGAACGGTTACCAAGGAATTTTTACAAGCAAATATTGAGCAAACGGATATTGTCATAGGTGCGGACTATGGAGTAATTGCATTGTTAGAGGCAGGAATTAAACCTGAAGTAGCGGTCGGCGATTTTGATACAGCGGGAGAAGGAAAGTTTCGAGATTGGCAGGCATTAGGCATAGAAATTATTTCTCTTCCTGCAATGAAAGATGTAACAGATACACATGCAGCACTGGAACATGCGCTTACCTATGCACCGAGTCAAATAAGGTTGCTTGGGGCGCTTGGTGGAAAAAGAATCGATCATACCATAGTCAATATGCAATTATTAGAGTGGATGGCAATTCATGGAGTAGAGGGTATCTTACAAGATGAAACCAATCTTGTTCAATTGTTACAAGGGCCAGGGAAAGTTGATTTAGCAAACTTAGGTTATACCTATGTTTCGATATTGCCGATTAGTAATCGTATCAATGACGTGTCTACTGCAGGATTAGCCTATCCACTAACAAGGGATACTCTGATACGAGGAGAAACACGTGGAATTAGTAATCAAATCGTAGAAGAGACCGCAACCATCACTATTGCGGATGGAGTTTGTTTTGTTATTCAAAGTAAAGATTAGTACGATTACGATGTATTAAATAAGCACGGACTGCTAATTGTGAAGAGAAGAATCTTCAATATCTAATGGGAATATATTGGTGGATTTCTCATGCAGCTTTTTATACTAACTTTCGATCTTACTAAGACAGGTGAGTTCAACGACTGGCTCAAGCGTTACAGCTCATAAATAAGCAGAATTCCCCCCCTGAAAAGAGTGAATACTCATTTAGGGGAGATCGCATTTTACAATAGATAAATTTTGTTTCCCGTTCTAGGTACAAATACCCATGGGTAGAATATATATAGGATGACAAACAGGAAATGTACCGATGAAGAAGGAGGGAACTCGGTTGCGCTTTTATACGTTAAAACTTCCTAAGTTCCTTGGTGGAATGGTAAGAGCAATCCTGCATGTTTTTAAAAAGGAATAAATTGTGCGACTCCAATGGTTGGGTCGCTTTTTTTTTTTGCGTACAAATAATAGAATAGGTGTTTGGATAAACCTCATAGATAATATAATGATGGAGTTAATTATCTAAGGAGTACATTTATTAAATTTCAAAAATTATATATAATTGCAAAGCAAGGTTCTGTATCTAGAAAAAAAGGAACCAAGATGCCTGAACGCAGTATTGTGGAAAAGGCTCGCTTAGCAGCGGAGACATTCAATCCCCGACTCAAAGGGAAACAAGGTCCGCTACCGCAAAAAAATTCAAAGAGTACTGGGATGCTGTAGCGGATTATATTGAAAAGCATCCAAACAGTCCTGAAGTGAAAGAAATTTGTAAGACGTGGCCGAAAGACTGATTTCTCAAAACAAAACATAGCTGAGGAATAAAAGAGTGCCCAGTCATAGTCATTTAGACATTGACTGGGTGCTGCCTGTTTTAAAAAGAATAATTTTTTTTGATCCTACATCCGTTTTTTATTGGTTAGTTTTTTATTGTTGACAATTGTGTTAAGTTCCAAGATGGAATTGCACGACTTTTGCTTGGTTTTCCAAGAGATGTAATGTTGTTCCCTTGGATATGTGATCCAAAGGATTTTTGTAAACAGAAATTGAAGGACGATCGTTGCCAGAGAGGATTTACTCACCTAATTGTTCATGCCATCTCTCCAAATCATCTGCTTGAATGGCTTCTTCGATCAGTTGCCGCTCTTCATCCGGAAGATTGGGGATCTTTCAGCTTTTCTTCCATCTCTTTACGCCATTTTTTCCAAGCATCCATACGATTTCCCAGCTATTCGGTTTACTTACAATCAGTATACTTTTACCTTATGCCATAAAGGAAGCCGTTTAAGCATATTGTTTTTTCCGTGAAGCAGATGAACCAATGCCCATTGATTCTCTGTATTTCGTGACAGTACGGCGCGAAATAGAGATATCCATTTCTTTCAAAAGATCAGCCAGTTGTTGATCGGAGTATGGTTTGTCCATTTTTTCTGCGGATATCAGTTGTTTGATTTTTTTCTTTATGATCGAAATGGTAACTTCTGGATGTAACCCAGTCGGAAAAAAATAACGAAATGGAAAGATGCCATGTGGTGTTTGGATAAATTTATTTTTTGTTGCGCGACTAATGGTGGATTCATGCATACCTATGTCTTCCGCTACTCGCCTTAAAGTAAGCGGTTTCAAATCGCCTGCGCCTTTTATCAAGAAATTGGTTTGGTTTTGCAGTATACTATTTGTCACTTTGTACAGGGTGTGTTCCCGTTGTTCGATTGCTTTTAATAATGTTGTTGCATCCCGATAGGAATGTTCGATAAAGGAGATTTCCTTTTTTGTTAGATCCTTTTGAAGCAAAAAATGGCGATATTGATGATTGATATAAATAGATGGGCAGCTGTTTCTATTGATACATATTTCAACGCCGTTATTCGTTGTTTTTACCGTGACATCGGGTGTTATATGATGTGTGCAATCAGAACTAAATTGATTTGCAGGATATGGATTACACCGTTTTATTTCCTCGATTGCCTCCATTACTTCTGTCTTTCTCACATCGAGTTTTGTTGCGATTTTGTGCCACTCTCCATTAGCTGCTTCCGGTAAATAGTTTTGTACTATTTTCATTGCGACAGTGTTGGCAAGATTTTTGTTTTTTAATTGAATCAGTAAACATTCTTTGAAGTTTCTTGCACCAACACCAATTGGTTCCAATGATTGGATGATCGTTAAGCACTCAGTCAGTTCTAATGTGTGAAATGGAGTATGTTTCACCAAGGTTGACAGATCATCTTCCAGAAAACCTTTTTCATTTAAGCTTCTAATGAGAAAACGACAGATTTTTGTTTGTTTTTCATTTATCAATAAATAGGGAAGTTGTTCCTCCAAATAGTCAGTTAAACTCTGTGGTTTTGCAGTAAGTTCCAAAGCCGGGGAAGAGGTTGAGTTTCGAATTGCGTCATTGCTAAAATTTTGTAATTCTATTTTATCTTGTTCTTTTGCTTCGAGTAATGGATTTTCCAGCAACTGTTCATGTATATAGTTAGTTAGTTCTACACTGGAAAGCTGTAAAATTTGAATAGATTGTTTCATTGCTGGAGTTATTTGTAGTTTTGTTTGTTGTGTTTGTTGGGAATCAAGCCGGAAATTCATATTCACCACTTCTTTTTATACTGTTTATAAATATTTATTTTATCACAAAAAATAAAAACAAGGGATTTCAAAACATTCCCGAACTGTTTTGAGAAATGGGAACAAGAGAATATAATTTTCTTTAGATAGACTTTTATGTTAATTTTAGAGATATATCATCAGGATTATATGTGAGGAGAGAAACATGATTAAACGGGCAGTCTTTGCATTATGTTCCTTATTACTCATTTTTACTACACCACCTGTTTACGCAAAAAATGAACCGCAAAAAACAATCCGTATTGCAGGAGATAAAAATTTTCCTCCATTTGAATATTTGAGTGATTCTGGTGTTTATTCTGGATTTAATGTTGACGTAATGAATGCGATATCCATCCAAACAGGGATTAAGTTTGAGTTTGTACCCTTACCATGGAATCAAGCTATTCGTGCCCTGCAAGAGGGAAAAGTTGATGCAATACAAGGGATGAAATACAGTGCATCACGAGATCGCATTTATGATTTCTCCAAATCGTATTTCACAAGTGAGCAAGCCATCTTTGTTCGTAAAGACAATGTCCGCATTCGAGAAATACAAGATTTAAAAAATGCACAAGTAGCTGTGCAGAAAGGTGACATTGCTCAAACGTTATTAAAGAAGGAACAAGATGTGAAGTTAGTAGAAGTGGACAGCCAACAAGAGGCAATTACATTACTATCCAATGGTGAAGTCGATGCATTTGTTGGTAACCAGATTGCCGGAAAATACTTTGCTCAACTCATGGACAAACAAGACAATATCAAAATAGTCGGAGATCCCTTGTATCCAGAGGCATATGGTGTCGTGGTATTACCAAAAAATAAACGGTTACTTTCTACTATTAATGATGGTATCGATGCGATTAAAAAAGATGGTACGTATGACAAGATTCAACGAAAATGGTTTGGCGAACCCATTTTATCGTGGTCTACTTATGTGGAGAAATGGATTTTTTGGATAAAGATAGCTGCTTTGATAGCTGTTCTTTTATTTATCGGTGTTTTATGGTGGAATCGGCAATTAAAACGGGAAGTTGCGAAACGAACGCGGCAAATTGAACAGATAAACAAACAATTGGAAGAAAAAATGGTGCTTCTTGAGCAAAATAATTTGTTCCAACAACAGCTTCTGGATAGTGCCTACAGTTGTTTTATCACATTAGATCATAATGGAAATATTTCCATGTACAATCAAAAAGCGCAAGTGATGTTAGGAATCGATGAGACATATGTGGGAAAATCATTTTATGAATCTCCCCTTATTCAATTTATTTTACCTGAACAAATCGAACAAACATTAAATGAGTTGTATGTTTATTTACAACAAGAAGTTCATTGGCAAAAACAAAGTGAGAAATATATTATTTCCTATAGTTTATTTCCGCATAAAAATCAAGAAGGCAAAAGCATTGGTGTCATTGTGAATTTTTCAGATATAACCAAACGAAAAGAATTGGAACAGCAAATGGCACAAAGCAACCGACTTCGTGCGTTAGGGCAGCTTGTGCTTGGGATCGCCCATGAGATACGTAATCCGCTCACTTCCATTCTTACGTATGCTCAACTGTTGCCGCAAAAAATGGATAACAAAGAATTTTGTCGATTGTTTTCAGAACAGATCACAGATGAGATAACTAGGTTGAATGATTTGGTTAACGATTTGCTTCATTATGCGAAGCCCCGTAAATCAACACCTATATCTTTCCCGCTTGCTGCATTGGTGGAAAGCATTTTGTCTTTATTAAAACAAAATTATGTGGAGAAAAAAATTGCTATCAACACAAATATTTCAGATGATTGCTATGTTTTTGCTGATCGTCAGCAAGTTCAACAAATCATATTAAATATTGTTATTAATGCAATTCAAGCTCTTCCTGTTGAAGGAAATCTAGTGATTCATGGGAGAAGACAGGGTTCTACTGCTGTGATTGAAATACAAGACAATGGCTGTGGAATGGAAGAAGAAGATCTGGATCAAATTTTTGAGCCCTTTTATACAAAGAAAAATGATGGAGTTGGATTAGGTTTGGCGATAACTTATCAATTGGTAAAAGAAAATCATGGATCAATCCAAGTAAAAAGTCAATTACACAAAGGGACTACATTTTTATTATCTTTTCCAAATGATGCTGCATCTAAGGAGGGAACAACATGTATCCGGTAATGATCATCGATGATGAAGTAGCTATTTGCCAATCACTAAAATTTGCACTAGAAGACCGTTATCAAGTTTATACCTTTACTGATCCGGAGCAAGCTTTGCCATTGTTTAAGCGTATCGATTTTTCTCTAGTGCTTCTGGATTTAAAAATGGGAAAACACAATGGTTTGGATATATTGCAATCGATTAAACGTATTTCACCGAATACGATTGTGATTATGATTACAGCGTATGGAAGCATTCCTTCCTCCGTCGAGGCAATGCACAAAGGAGCTTTTTCTTATGTAACCAAACCAATTCATCTGGAGGAACTAATGGCATTATTGGATCGAGCAGAAGAGTATTATCATATGTCTTCGAAAGTTCAGTGGTTGAGCGAAGCATTAGAAAATGCGAATAATATCCACGGTTTTATTGGAAAAAGCCCTAAAATGCAGGAAGTTTTTCGGATGTTGGATAAAATTCGCAACGTAGACTCCAATGTTTTAATCACTGGAGAAAGTGGAACAGGAAAAGAGTTAGTTGCTAAGATTATCCATTATCAGAGTACTCGACATCAAAAACGATTTCAGACAATTAATTGTGCTGCGATACCGGAAAATCTGCTTGAGTCTGAGTTGTTTGGTCATGAAAAAGGATCATTTACAGGAGCTTTTGAGAAAAAGCAAGGTTTATTAGCTATTGCTGATAAAGGAACCGTTTTTTTGGATGAAATTGGAGAAATGGAACTGACTTTACAAGGGAAATTGCTTCGTGTCATTCAAGAACGAAAAATAACTCCTGTTGGGGGAACAGAAGAAAAATTAGTGAATTTCCGCTTGATAGCAGCTACTAACCGTGATCTGTGGAAAGATGTGCAAGACAAGCAGTTCCGTCAAGATTTGTATTATCGGTTAAACGTAATTCCTATCCATCTTCCTCCTTTACGTGAGAGGAAAGAAGATATTCCGTTATTAGTAGAGTTTTTGCTAAACAAATTGAGCCAACGTATGGGCAAACCAGTAGAAGGAATATCTCAAGAAGCACTGCAAGTTTTGCTGGATTATTCGTATCCAGGAAATGTCCGCGAACTGCAAAATATAATTGAACGCGCCATTGCTTTGACTTATTCCTCCGTCATACAAGTTGCTGATCTTCCTGAAGAAATGACAAGACAGCAACAAGTTTTTTCCAATCATACTTTAATCCCTATTTATGTAGGAGAAAAAATGGAGCAAATCGAGCGTAAAGTTATTCAGTATAATCTCTCTGCAATGAATGGCAATCGCCGCAAAACGGCACAAGTCATTGGTATTAGTGAAAGAAGTCTCAGAGATAAACTGAAAAAATATGCAGCAGAGTAGGCAAAAATCGCCGGCCGGCAAAATCTGCCGCTTTTTCAGACGGAAAAACCCTTATGATAAGGGTTTTTTGTTTTGGCATGCTTCTTGCTTCTTATAATAGTGACAAACTCTAGGAGGGATTAATTGATGAAATTATTTCGCAAAGCTTGTTGGATGATTGTTGCCTTGGTGCTCGTTTTCGCTGTGGCTGGTTGTAGTTCAAGTGAAACGACTTTAGAAAAAGTGAAAAAGGAAAAAGTGCTAGTTGTTGGAACAGATCCTACCTTCCAGCCATTTGAATTTAAAAATGCGAAAAAAGAATACGATGGTTTTGATATTGATATTATCCATGCTGTAGCCAAAGAGATGGGGGTAACGAAAGTACAATTTGTTGATACCGATTTCAAAGGCTTGATTCCTGGGTTACAAGCGAAAAAATTCGATGCCATTATCTCTGGTATTTATAAAACAGATGAACGTGCAAAAGTAATTGGGTTTTCAGACACCTATTATCCTGGTGGATTGGCGATTATGGTGAACGAAGATAACAATTCTGTCAAAAGCATTAATGATTTGAAGGGGAAAGAAGTAGCCGTGCAAATCGGTACCAAATCAGTGAGTTTCCTCAAAGAGAATTATCCACAAGTGAAAGTCAAAGAAGTTGAAAAAAATGCGGATATGTTTTTGGAATTAGAGAGTAGACGAGTAGAGGCAGTTGTGACAGGTCAGCCTGCTGCTAAAGTTTATGCAAAAGAAAAAGGCGGCGTAAAAGTACTGGACCAATTGTTAACACATGAAGAATATGCGATTGGGACAAGAAAAGAAGATGACAATCTAAATAAAGAATTTAATGCTGCATTAAAACGTCTAAAAGGCAATGGCGAATATGCAAAAATTGTTAAAAAGTGGTTTGGAGAATAAAAGGAAAGGGAGTTTTCACTCTCTTTCCAGCAGAAAGGATGGATAACTAATGATGGCACTCGATTTTGGTGTTTTATTTCAAGATGGAAATCTACCGCTGTTAATGCAAGGTTTATGGGTCACCATTCGGATGACATTTTTAGCACTTATATTAAGCAGTTTGATTGGTCTTATTATTGGACTTGGTGCTATGTCAAAAATAAAATGGATTGCTGCACTCAGTGCTGCATATCTGGCATGGTTTCGTGGAACTCCCTTATTGGTGCAATTGGTTCTGCTCTATTATGGTTTAGCAATCAGTCTGCATATTGATTTTACGGCATCTGTTGCAGGTGTATTGGGTTTAGGTATGTACAGTGGTGCATATGTGTCTGAAATTGTGCGAGGCGCGATTCAATCGATTGATCGAGGGCAGATGGAAGCAGGGCGCTCGCTCGGTTTAAGTCATTGGCAAACCATGTTTAAAGTTATCTTGCCTCAGGCGATTCGACGTATGCTTCCTCCTTTAGCCAATGAGTTTATCGCATTGACGAAAAATTCATCCTTGCTATCTGTTATTACTGTTGCAGAATTAATGCGTGCTGCAAACACGATTGTTGCTGATAACTATAAATACTTTGAAATTTACCTAACCATTGCTATCCTTTATTTTGTTGTTAATTTCATGATTTCCACCTTAATTCGCTTACTAGAACGAAAACTAAATGTGGAAGGAGTACGCTCATGATCGAAATTAGCAATCTAGAAAAATATTATGGGGCACATCATGTGCTTAAAAATATAAATCTGACCATACGAAAAGGGGAAGTAGTAGTAATCATTGGGCCCAGCGGTTCAGGAAAAAGTACATTACTGCGATGTATGAATTACCTTGAACCAATTCAGAGCGGACAAATTAAAATGGAAGATCAACCGATTGGGATGATCGAACAAAATGGAAAACAGAAAGAAATGCCCCAAGATCAACTTAATAAAATGCGAGAAAAAGTAGGGATGGTATTTCAAAACTTTAATCTCTTTCCACATCTTACTGTTCGCAATAATGTTACTCTTTCTCCCCTCACACTTGGAAAGATGAACAAAGAAGAAGCAAATCGTACAGCGGAAAATCTTTTAGCAAAGGTAGGGCTATCTGATCGTGCTGATGCATATCCAGATAATTTGTCTGGCGGGCAAAAACAACGAGTAGCAATCGCCCGAGCATTAGCGATGAAACCGCATGTTATGCTATTTGATGAGCCAACTTCTGCTTTGGATCCAGAGTTGATAGGAGAAGTGCTTGATACGATGAAAGAATTGGCAAGAGAGGGCATGACGATGGTCGTTGTCACCCATGAAATGGGTTTTGCTAAAGATATGGCAGATCGTGTTGTAGTGATGGATCAAGGACAGATTATTGAAATCGATTCGCCAGATGTTATTTTTTATCAACCAAAACAAGAGCGGACCAAGGTATTTCTTCATAAAGTACTCACCCATTCGTAATATTGGAAAAAAGGAGAGTCACTATGAAAGCTATTTCAACAATCAATGCCCCTGCATGGCAGTTTTCAGGAGGCAAAAGTGATCCGTATGTTACTACATTAGCAGAGTGGATAGAACAACCAACAGATAATACCAATTATGACCTCTGTCTTCTTGGTGCACCGCTGTCCAAAAGCTCTATCTCTTTTTCTGGAGCACATCTGCACCCTCAGACATTTCGTAAACTTTGGTCGAATTTTACAACCTACCATTGGGATTTGGATGTCGATTTGACCACATTACGGGCCGCAGATTTAGGTGATATAGCGATGCATGTTACAGATATTGCAATTTGTCATAAAAATATTCAAAAAGCGATGCAAGAGGTAACGTTACAATTTCCAAATTCCTTTCCTATTACAGTAGGCGGTGACCACTCTATCACTGCACCTCTAATCAAAGGAAGAAAAGCAGCAAACGGAAAACGAATCGGCATTATTCAATTCGATGCTCATCTCGATGTTCGTGATCTTGATTACGGTGGCCCGTCAAATGGCACACCTATTCGGAATCTAGTAGAATCACAAACAGTGAACGGCGAAGATATTGTCACTATTGGAATTCGTAACTTTGCAAATTCTCGTTTCTATCGAGAATATACACAAGAAAAAGGAATTCATGTTATATCTGCGAAGCATGTTCATACAAGAGGAATAGACAGTATTTTAGCAGAGGCGATGAATCGATTGGAGAATTGTGACGAAATATATGTTACCTTCGATATCGATGCATTGGATCAATCCATCGTCCCTGGTGTTCCAGCGATTGGGCCACAAGGGCTGAACACGGATCAGATGTTTTCTGCTGCTTCTACACTTGGGGCTTGGTCAAAAGTAGCGGCAATGGATATGGTATGTGTTGATCCGTCGGTTGATTTTAGGGATGTGACAAGTCGTGTTTCCCTTCACTTATTTTTGCAGTTTGCATCGGCGATGGCTGGTAAAAAAAGTAGATAATGTTTGGTTGCGGCTCCATAGGTTGGGTCGCTTTTTTTATGTGATTTAAGCTGCAGAAGATACTTGAAAGGGGGTGAAACTGGAGTTCTTTGGTAAGTGAGCATTTTTGATAAATGAAATAGCACCCAGTCTTTGTCATTAAGACATAGACTGGTGCTAATTTACTAAATTGTGAATATAGGATTTTTTATTTGTCCCAAGGATTTTTCCGAGTTGATTCCAATGCCTTATCAGGTTTTGCCTCTAGGTATTGTCGCGGAATACCATCATAATCTCCCTTTGGCCCTTTTACCCAGCTTGATTTTGGATTAGCAGGTTTAATATCTGGATTTGCATTTAACCAATCAGTCATGATCATTCACTCCTAAGTGTGTTCTTTTTTTATCCGCAGTGAGAGATATATTTTATGTTTTTATATTTTTCGTCATCATAAAAAATAATCCTGTTCCTGTTGGAATGGATTTGGGCGGTTAGGACAAAATTTTTTCTATCCTAACCGCGAGTAATCATTACTCTTTATGGGATTCTCACAGGATTAATCAACATTGCGTGTGATTTTTACCAATACTTGACCATAAAGCTTTACTTCATGGAAGTCTCCAGCACCAAGGATGGGAAAATTAGCAGATGGGTTGCTGAAGTCTTTGCTATAACATCCATCAATGATCCTCTTGTTATTGGTCATAAATCTAACGTTCACATACTTTGATGTAATTTTTACCAGAAATCTCTGATTGCCGATCTGGACATTGGATGTATCTTCTGAAGGAACATAGTTGATAAACAAAGCCTCCCCTTCCACCAAAGGCTCAATAGTCCAAAGTTTCTTATGCGCTGGAGGAAGGTCATCGATGATCTTACCCATGAGAATGCCTCTCTATTTGTAGAGTAATATTTTATCTTGCCCATTATAATACGAATATGGCGATTTTTATGTAAAGTCTTTATGTTTTTTAAAAATTATTTTATTATATAACCTTATTTAAAGGATAGTTTACATTCTCCAAAATATTTTTTCTGGGAAAGTAAATGTGTGAAGCTTTTCTATAAGTGTTTCAGGATTTTCTTCGATTAGTAAGATGCGATCATAACCACTTCGGATAAAGCCATCTTGGGCTGCTCGAACAATCATTTCGACCATAGAATCATAGTAGCCATCAATATTCAACAGGCCGATTGGTTTGCGGTGAATTCCTAAGTATCCCCAACACACCACTTCCAAAATTTCTTCAAAAGTCCCATAACCACCGGGAAGGGCGATAAATGCATCACTTAGTTCTGTCATTTTTGCTTTGCGTTCATGCATGGTATTCACTTCATAGAGTTTAGTTAAATTTTGATGAACGATCTCCTCGTGTGACAGTCCAGAAGGAATGACACCGATTGCTTTCCCTTTGTTTTCTAGTACAGCATCTGCTGTAACTCCCATTAATCCAACTTTTGCTCCCCCATAAACAAGTTCTAATTTATTATTTGCAATAACATGTCCAAGTTGTTTTGCTAGATCGGTATATTTTTGATGATTTCCCATACTGGATCCGGAGAAAACACAAATTCTTTTCATTTGCTGCCATCCCTTCTCGATAGAAATATTACTAGTATCATAACAAATTTATAGTTTAAATAATGTTTCTCTGAAATATAAAAAATGAATATGCTACGATCAATAGAAGATGGTTTGGTTTATTTGGGATAAAGTTTTTGATAATTCCAATCATATGGAAGGAGGAAGCTTCATGGCTTCGGAAGATTTAACTGTAAATTTTTTTGCTAAAGATTTTAAGAAACGAGCACATATCACTTATAAGAAGTTGAGAAAAGAATATCCCATCTATCGAATGACAATGCCGAATGGAAAAACTGCTTGGGTTGTAACACGTTATGATGATGTGATGAAAGTATTAAAAGATACAAGATTTTTAAGAGATTCTACCAAATTTCATTCGGAACATAATCGAGATATCGCTCCTGGTTTGGAAAGAAGAGTTCTATTAACAAATATGTTAAGTTCAGATCCTCCTGATCATACGAGGCTGCGATCGCTTGTCCAAAAAGCATTTACCCCAAAGATCGTTGCTTCCTTGAACGAAAGAATTCATAAAGTGACAAATAAACAAATCGATAAAGTTCAACAGCAAGGTCAAATGGATATCATTGAAGATTTTGCTGTTCCTATTTCGATTCATGTCATTTGTGAAACATTAGGTATTTCAGACAAAGACCATAAGTTGTTTCGTGATTGGTCGCTTGCGTTTAATCAAGCTTCGAATAATCCGCAAAAAATGGAACAACTCCGTACCAATACACTTGCATATGTTGCCTATATGAAAGAACAATTTGTCTTTCGAAAAAAATACCCTCAGGACGATTTGTTGACCCAATTGGTACAAGTAAAGGATGGGGATGGATTAACAGAAGATGAATTATATTCGATGGTATTCTTATTGTTATCTGCAGGTCATGAAACGACAGTAAATATGATTGGAAATGGTATGCTTGCTCTGTTGGAAAATCCACAACAACTTACTTTATTGAGATCTAATCCATCTATTATTAGTACGGCACTTGAAGAGCTGCTTCGTTATTATAGTCCTGCAGAAGTCAGCACCAATCGTTATGCAGCAGAAAATATCTCTTTGTATCATGCTACGATTCAAAAGGGAGATATTGTATTAGCAGTTTTAGCATCCGCCAATCGTGATGAAAGAAAATTTAACAATGCTGATCAACTGGAACTTATGCGAAAACCAAATCATCATATTGCTTTTGGTTATGGAATTCATTATTGTATCGGTGCACCTGTTGCTCGTTTGGAAGGAAAGATAGTTATTCCAACGTTACTTAATCAGCTAAAAGATATCCACCTGCAAAACAATGCAGATTCATTAGATTGGAATGATACTTTTATCATGAGGGGACTGTCTGCCTTACCAGTAACGTTTTCAAATAAATAACAGAAAAAATATTAAATGTAAAAATAAATTCATTAGAAAAAATTTAAAAAATATGTTGATTGAAGATTAAGATCATGGTATATTATTAACAATAAATCACAAGAAACAAAATGATCGGAATAGAATTATTAAATCCTAAAGGACTGTAAATCCTAAGGGACTGTAAATCCTAAAGGACTGTAAATCCTTAAAGGACTGTAAATCCTTAAAAGACTGTAAATCCTTAAAGGACTGTAAATCCTAAAGGACTCAAAATCCTAAAGGACTGTAAATCCTAAAGGACTCAAAATCCTAAAGGACTGTAAATCCTAAAGGACTCAAAATCCTAAAGGACTGTAAATCCTAAAGGACTCAAAATCCTAAAGGACTCAAAATCCTAAAGGACTGTAAATCCTAAAGGACTCAAAATCCTAAAGGACTCAAAATCCTTAAAGTTATCCTAATCCATCATCGATGGACTAGGATAACTTTTTTTACTTTCTAGAATCAATATATTAGCAATACCTACGACCTTCGCCATTTATTTTTTCTATTCTCGTGTTTTATTTCATGTTGTTAAAAGAGTGGAAATGCGAATAAATGGGCACAATCGGTAATGGATGAGAATAGTTTGCTATATTTGCTTTTGCCTTTGCAAACTGGAGTCATACCACATAGTAAGTAAAATGTATTCAGCAAAAAGAATTCAATAAATGAGCATAGTCAATCATTACCAATCATAAATGACTAGAAATGATAAAAAACTATTATATAATGAGTAGTAGGTAAGTATTTCGTATTAGGAGAAAATTATGTTTACAGAGGAAAGACATCAACAAATTTTAGCTTATTTAAACAAATATCATCGTGCTTCTGTTCCAGAATTAAGCCAAACGTTTCAAGTATCAGAATCTACTATTCGAAGAGATTTAAGTGAATTGGAACAAAAGGAAAAGCTGCGTCGAACACATGGAGGGGCTGTTTCCATTGATTTTGTTCGCATGGAGCCAACGGTAAAAGAGAAGCAGACAACAAATTTATCAGAAAAGGAGAGAATAGCGAAAACAGCCAGTGAATGGATTAAGGAAAAAGAAACGATTTTACTTGATTCTGGAACAACAACACTGCAACTTGCGAAACACCTCCATTCTTTGAATCTTACCATTGTCACGAATTCTGTAAGCGTTTTAACAGAATTACAGGATGAACAAAACATAGAGCTGCTCAGTACAGGAGGAACCGTTCGTTCGCAGATTGGAGCTATGGTTGGTCCTTACGCAGAGGGTTTTATAAGAAGGATAAAGGTAGATAAATTGTTCTTAGGTATGAATGGTGTAGATGTGAGAAATGGATTGAGTACTCCTAATGTGCTAGAAGCGCAAATGAAAAAGGAAATGATATCAGCTGCCAGGCAAGTTATTTTGTTATGTGACCACAGTAAAATCGGTAAAATTACACTTCATCAGGTTGCTTCATTGTCTGAAATTGATAGGATCATTACCGATAAAAGCGCACCTATATCCTTTCTAGAAGGATGTGAACAATTAGGAATCGATGTGATTACGGTTTAATTATGTGAAAGAAGGTTCTTTTTGATGAGAGTCGCAACAGTATCTTTAAATCCCGCAGTTGATCAAACCATTACGATCGAAAAACTACACATCGGACAAAAAAATGTGGCCATGAATACTCGTTATGATTTTGGTGGAAAAGGTATTAATGTTGCTCGGGTACTGGCTCATTTTGGCATACAGCCCACTGTCACCGGATGGCTTGGAAGAGAGGCTGAGCAATACGAAAAGAAATTACATGATATGGAGATTCACTCTTCTTTTGTATTTACAAATCAGCGAATTCGAACAAATATTAAGGTTTTGGAACAACAAACAGGCAAGATGACGGAATTAAATGAAGCCGGATTTCCCATTAGTGAAATGGAGAAAGACCGCTTTATTGAGCACTTTACTGACCTGCTTTCCAAGATAGATGTCGTTATTCTTGCAGGCAGTTTACCTCCAGGTATAGATCCAGCTTTTTATAGCTTTTTAATTGAACAAGCTAATAAACATCAGGTGTTGTCTTTCTTAGATACAAATGGATATCTGTTAAAACACTCGATTAGAGCTGTACCATATGCAATAAAACCAAATCAAGAAGAACTAGAAGAATATTTAGGTTATAGAGTAGAAAAGGAACAAGATGTGATCAAGGCAGGTCAAGCGCTCATTCGTCAAGGAATCTCATTAGTAGCGATTTCTTTAGGAGCGAAAGGTGGTTATTTTTTCAAACAGGGACAAATAGTGAAATCAAAACCTCCCCATATAGAAGTGAGAAGTGCTGTAGGTGCAGGGGATTCCATGTTTGCTGGAATGGTTATTAGCGTGATGAATAGCTGGGAACTAGAAAAGATTGCAAGATTCTCCACTGCTTTAGGATCAGCTACTGCTTCGAAAGTCGGTACACAATTAGGCACACCAGAAGATATAGATAAATTACATGATTTCGTTGAAGTTGAAGGAGTGAATGGGAGATGAAGAAAAAAATACTTGCTGTCACCGCCTGTCCCACTGGTATTGCTCATACTTATATGTCAGCAGAGGCACTATCAGAGGCTGCAAAAAAGAAAGATATTGATTTTAAAGTAGAAACACGAGGAGCTTCAGGAATTGAGAACCAACTGACTAGAGAGGAAATTGATCAAGCAGATGCAATCATTATAGCTGCTGATGTAGATGTGGAGGAAGAGCGTTTTCACCATAAATCTATCACAAGAGTGAAGTTAAGTGAGGCGATAAAAAAGCCAGAGCAAGTAATTGATCGGGCATTGGAAGAGGCTCAAAATTTTAAATCCCACAAAATAGATAAAACCGAAGTTGCTCCAACAGACACAAACCAAGCAAAAGGTTTGTATAAGCATTTACTCAATGGTGTATCTTACATGTTGCCATTGGTTGTAGTAGGCGGTATTTTGATAGCGATTTCATTTGCCTTTGGGATTAAAGCGTTCGAACAAAAAGGAACGTTAGCAGCAGCCTTGATGGACATCGGAGGAAATAGTGCTTTTGCATTAATGATCCCTATTTTAGCTGGATTTATAGCTTTTTCGATTGCGGACAAAGCAGGATTAACCCCAGGTCTTATTGGTGGTATGCTAGCCTCTAAAATCGGAGCAGGATTTCTTGGAGGGATACTTGCAGGATTTCTAGCTGGTTATGTGGCCAAAGCGGTAAGAGATTATATTCGTTTACCAAAAAGCTTTCAAGGCATCCACACAATTGTTATTATCCCTGTCGTTTCCTCTCTTATTGTTGGGTTACTCATGATTTTTGTCATTGGCACACCAATCAAATTAATCATGGATGGACTCGCCGCTTGGTTAAAGACACTAGGCACCACAAATGCCATTTTACTTGGTCTCCTCTTGGGAGCAATGATGGCAAGCGATATGGGTGGTCCGATCAATAAGGCCGCCTACACATTTGGAGTAGGACTGCTTGGAAGCGGAGTATATGGACCGATGGCTGCAATTATGGCTGCTGGAATGACGCCTCCTCTTGGAATCTGGCTGGCTACGCTACTAGCTCGAAACAAATTTTCTACGGATGAACGAGAAGCTGGGAAAGCAGCTGGAATACTAGGTCTATCCTTCATTACAGAAGGTGCAATACCATTTGCTGCAGCTGATCCTATTCGTGTTATTCCTTCTCTCATTGCTGGATCGGCTGTAACAGGTGCTTTGTCTATGGCATTTCATGTGACATTAAAAGCTCCACACGGTGGAATCTTTGTTCTCGCTATTCCAAATGTAGTTACCAACATAGGGGCATATGTGATTGCCATAGCAGTAGGTACGATTGTGACAGCTGCCTTACTCGTATTATTAAAAAGAAATAAAGAAACGGAGATAGCAAGATGATAGCAGAGTATTTACTTCCAGACTTAGTTCAGTTGGATGCACAGGTGACATCACGTGAAGAATTGATGGAATATCTAGTAGACTTAATGGCTTCCAAAGGGTTGGTAACAGATGCCAAAGTATATTTAGAAGATCTATATTCGAGAGAGAAACAAGGTTCCACCGCAATTGGTTTTGATGTCGCTACCCCGCATGCAAAATCCAAAGGAGTCGCCAGACCAGCAATTGCACTAGCTCGTCTCGTCCAGCCAATACAGTGGGATGAAGAGGAAGAAGTATCATTGGTATTTTTAATTGCTGTACCAGAAGCACAAGCTGGGGATGTACATCTGAAAATAGTAGCAAATCTTTTCCGTAAACTGATACATGAAGATTTTCGTCAGTCTTTAAGAACGGCAAATTCAGTGGAAGATATCCTAAATACTATTCAAGATTAAGGGGAATAAATCCATCGGAAAGGATATAGAGGGAAATGATAAAAAAAGAGATAAAAGTAAATCTAGAACATGGATTGCATATTCGACCTGCGAAAGAGTTTGTGCAAGTAGCAACCAAATTTCAAAGTGATATTGATGTGATCAAAAATAGCCAAACTGCAAATGGGAAAAGTATTTTAGGGGTCGTATCATTGGGGATTGTAAAGGGAGAAATCATTACCTTGAAGGCTGATGGTTCAGATGAAAACGAAGCGATTGCTAGGTTGAAAAAACTTTTTATTGAAGATGAAGTATAATTTATTCACCGTTGTATTTGGTGTAACGGTTTGGTCACAAACGAAGGATATAGTGACAGAAAACAAATCCAGACTAGGGATTAAACCAGGCTGGATTTGTTTTTTGCATCTAGCGTCATTGGGTGTTGGGGTGAAGGATTGGTTTCACCCCAACAAACTGGAACCGATAGTGATCTGTTTTCTACCGCCACCAACTCCTGATCTCAATAGCAAGTGTAGTCAAATATCGATGCAGGGAGACTATTGTACTCCAACTTATTTTCGATTCGCTTAATTTTACCAAGGCTCACCTTCACCATCGTATTGGGGTAACCAAAACGATGGTCGATTTCTTCAGCGACTTGTTTGAGATAGGTGCAGAATTTTTTCACAATATCGAGTGTAGCCAGCGAGTTTGCATCCTTTTTATTAAGAAACTGCAGAAATTCACAAATTTCCTCTGTGTGATTGCTACCAACGATCTTGGCGAGCTCCTGCAAGCTAGAAGTGAGCACCATTGTATGGATCTTAACCAAATTGTTGGAATAATCGAGTCTACGATTGCGGCTGTGGATATTGTCAAATGGCCTGCTGGTAGTTCATTTTTTACTCCTTAGGTCCAGTTGTCCTAAACACGTTTGTGTTAGTTCATATTTTACTATAAGAAATTAGTTTAAGAGAAAAATCACGCATGCTAAACATTTTTTGGAAATATTTGTTTGTAAATTGCATATTTTCTCGCTGATCGTTACAATAAAAAAGGGTCTAATCGCAAACAGCTGAGATAATCCGTTTATTTTGATAGATTCATACAATATGTTCACTCTGTGGAAATAAAAGATTGGAAGTATGGGAGAGAGGTAACGAAATGCTAAAAATCGGGTCCCACGTATCCTTTTCAGGGAGAGGATTGTTAAATGCAGCTGAAGAGGCTGTTTCTTATCAATCGAGTACGTTTATGATTTATACAGGTGCTCCACAGAACACGCGACGCAAAGCGATCGAAAAACAGTTCATCGAAGAAGGCAAGGCAATTATGGATGAGAATGGTATCAACGAGATTGTCGTTCATGCCCCTTATATCATTAATTTAGGAACGTATAAAGAAGATAAATTTGAGTTTGCAGTGCGCTTTTTACAAGAAGAAATTCGCCGGACAAGCTATCTTGGCGTGAAAAATATTGTGCTTCACCCTGGAGCATTTACCGAAAAAGATGTGGAGTATGGGATTAATCGCATAGCAGAAGGTCTGGATCTCGTATTAAAAGGAACAAATGATACAGAAGTTAACATTGCTTTAGAGACAATGGCAGGCAAAGGAACAGAAGTTGGCAGAAATTTTGAAGAGATTGCCAAGATTATCGATCAGGTGGAAGATAATCGGAGGCTGACTATCTGTATGGATACTTGTCACCTTCATGAGTCTGGCTATGATATTATCCATGATTTTGATGGGGTATTGGAAGAATTCGATAAAATCATTGGAATCGATCGTCTAGCGGTTGTCCATCTCAATGACAGCAAAAACATGCGAGGAGCAGGGAAAGACCGCCATGCCCCAGTAGGCGCTGGTTTGATTGGATTTGATGCGATGAATTATATTGTACATCATGAAAATATCCGTCATCTCCCACTTGTATTAGAGACACCTTGGATCAGCAAAGAAAAAGGCAAAGAACGTCCCATGTACAAAGCAGAGATCGCCTTATTGCAGGGAGATATAGAAGCTCGACTAGGAGCGGATTACCTCGATCATGTCGAGCGGTTGGAATTTTTCTTTCGCAAAAACGAAGTTGAACCTCGCGATTTTGTCGTCAAAACGTGGGAATTATTGAAGACAGATGCCAAAGCGAAGAAAGCAGATGGCAGAGAGCCTATCACTCGTTTGTACGATATGGTAAGAGAAGAACGGTTATTTCCAGAACTCAGTGAAGAAGAAGTCAACCATCGAATCATAGGATGGTTTGCGGGTAAACATGCATTTCAGTCAGCATAAGAACGAACTCCAGTGTCCGCTGGAGTTTTTTTGTAATGGGAATAGATATAAATCAGGGCTCTGATAATGGAATATCAGAGCCGCAGCTGGTATTTGGAATCAGAAGTACTCCAACTCTGGATTGTCGGGGTAGAAATGATCACCGAAGATTTCCCAGAGAACATCATGCTCTGCCGGTTTGGTAGAGATAATCACTCCTTCATTATTCTCCCCTAGGTAAACGTGAGCAACTTCTGTATCTGTAGAAAGTTCCCAGTCCCATTCTGCATTTTTTGGAGCCGGTTTTACGTCAACTTCCCAGGCTCCATAGCGTGGGTCTTGAACAAGCAGGACAAGTTTCTCTTTTACCGCAAGAAACCACTGAGGGGTAAGAATCAGTTCTGCAGATTTAACCAGAAAAGCTCCTCCGTCACCTTCGAATTCGAAAGTTGATTCGGTATTCGAAATGAGCAGAGGCTCGTCTGCCGTTCCGGCTCGCTTGAAAGACAGAGCACGAATCATCAAGGATGGAGCTGCATAAAGACCGCTCATTTGTTTCCCTCTGGATTCAATAGCAGTTGTATGGATACTTGTTTTTAGTTTATCGAATGAAACGAACTTTTTCTACACTAAGGTTTTATTAAAAAATGGAGGCCCTGATTGGAGATCAGGACCACAACTGTTGCAGATTTACTGGAAAAAAGCAGGGTTTTTTTGTTTGAATTCGTTCGTTTCACTGAAAATACAATTGGGATCACCTGTTACGATGAGTTTCTCTCCGTCGATAGTGATAGTGAAATCACATTTGTAACTTTGATCATCTGTGTCCCCATCAAAAATCTCCCACGTCTTGCCGTTTCGCTTGATCTTGACGGTCCACTGCTCTGTATCACCATCAATACAGCCTTCCACAACAAGGAATTGTCGATCAGTGACAGCACGAAACCAAGCGGCATTCATCACTAGTTCTGGACAAATTGGCTTACATCGCCCTTCTCCAAGATGCCGAAAGGAAGTGTTTGCCGGAAAAATGTACTTATTTTTCTTCGTGTCTGTCTCACACGGCAAAGCGTGAATCGTCAGCGCGTCAACGGAAAATGACTGTTCTGTCATTATTATCCTTTCATCTGCTAGTAACAGTTGTTTTCTTTTTTATATTTTATTTGAATTGCTTTTTAAATTCCACTGAAGCAACTTATTTATTTTGATTTTTTATAGCACTCTTCAGTGATATTATTCAAGTAGTATGAAGAATGAAATGATTTGATTATAAAAAAATCAAGGGCTGCTGTAAAAAAACTTCGCACTAGCTTTAATGTTATAGAATAAAGGAGTAAGTTAATTTTTGAATATTAGGAAGGGTGGAAAAATGAAACTCAACCATCTTAATTTAACAGTCACCGATGTGATTACTGCTCGAAAATTTTTAGAAACTTATTTTGATATGACAAGTAGAGCTGCTCGTGGGGACAATTTTGTAGTGATGTCAGATGATGACGGTTTTGTACTTACCTTAATGAAGGGGAAAGAGGTGAATTATCCAAATACGTTTCATATCGGTTTTCCGCAAGCTAATGAAGAAGATGTAGATAAAATGAATCAACGTTTAAAAGAAGATGGATATGATGTGAAATCACCTATCCATGCTCATGGTTATACTTTTTATGTGAAAGCACCTGGTGGGTTTACTGTTGAAGTAGTATGTTAATAAAAAGGGCATAAAGCCCTTTTTATTTTGCGAAAATACCATGTGTGCAATTCTATTATTTTTATCATAGAGCTGGATTTCATGTTGAAAAAGTTACAAAAAATTGACAACCTATAATATCATGTAGGGGTATATAACTATATGTCAAACAGTATGGAAAAGGGTGAAAGTCCTTTCAAATGTATGATGAATGTAAGAGTGTTTATTCTCCATCTTAGAGGAGATAGTACCTTTCAAGCTACTTCTGTTTGAAGTGAGAGAAGGGAGATTATTCATTTGTTATTAGAATGTTATATTGAACGTGTGGAAGATGAGGAACCTTTCGATGACATTGAACTATCTCGTTCCCTTGTTGCCTTGGATAGATCGAATTTTGTTGTATCTGGAGAAAGAGGAGCCATTGTATTTGCCTTTCACACATTTATGGAACAAGAGAAGATGAAGAAATACTTTTCTGTTATCATTCATGCTTTACGTTCCAATGGCGGGCATAATGAAATAGAAGTAGACAAGTGTCATTATGTCGATTTTCAAACGTGTTATGAAGTTCGATCGGAAGAACTGGCTCTTCGAATGGTGGAGAGACTGGAAAAAGACCACCAGTTTGATCAAGATCATCTTTTTCAAGAGCTGATTACACTGTATACCTATCTTTTTCTTGCGGAGTAACGTGTAGCAATAAGGTTATTTTTGATATCGTAAGCTCGAATGCATAAATCTCACAAAGGAGAGTGTATATGAGTAAAGAACACTGGGGACACTTGACCTCTGAAGAACTAAAAGAACTTTCATTAGCTGTTGATTTGCTTTATTCGGTTTCCAAAGATTTAGAAGCTCCTTCAGGAAGAGTGGAAACAATCAACAAGCTGCATGAAAAGATCAGGAATGCATATAAGGAAAGATTAGAAGCAGATTTAGACAAAGAATTGGAGTTTATCCAAGAGTTAGCAGAAGATCCTGTGTGGTCTTCGCAAGAATAATCGGAAAATATTTTTTAAAAGTATGAGAAGCAGGATTACCATTATCTTGCTTCTCATACTTTTAATATGTTATAAAAATATGATACACTTGCAAAGTTCAAAAATTTATTTTATTGAGGTTAATTATTATGATCATTCAATTCATTCGTTTTCGTTAAGAAAAGGTACAGAAAAACTGCTCATCCATTTTTTTGAAAAATATGTTGAGCTTATTTAACTGTGCCTTTTTTCATTTATCGATTATGAATGAATGGGGTGTCTTTTTTATGTCTAAAAACAAGAAGACAATACAAGCGAAGTTTATTTCCAAATATCAAAATATATTCCGTTGTCCGTTGTGTTTTAACCCAATGAAAATCGTGAATCTAGCAAGTTTGGTATGTTCTAAAAATCATTGTTTTGATTTATCACGTAGAGGATATGTGAACTTTCTAAACCATTCTTTAAAAACAAAATACGACAAGGCCTTGTTCGAATCGAGACAGATGATTTGGGAGAGTGGATTTTTTGAGCAGTTGAACAAAGAAATCGCCCAAAAAATGAAGAATGAACTGACACACAAAAACAAACAAATAAACATTCTTGATGCAGGATGTGGCGAAGGTTCTTTTTTATCAGGGATAAACAAAGAGTTTATCGATCATCCCACGTTTGAGCTTTTGGGAATTGGTATGGATATCACAAAAGAGGGAATCAATATCGCTGCTAGAGATTATTCCGATAGTATTTGGTGTGTTGCGGATATAGTTAATTGTCCTTTTAAAGAAAAGCAGTTTCATTTTATATTGAATATTTTATCCCCATCTAACTATGGTGAATTTAAGCGATTATTAGTTGATGACGGCATAATCGTAAAGGTAATGCCTGAGAGATACTATCTTAAAGAATTGAGAGACGTATTTCATGAGTACACAAATAAAAAAATCTATTCCAATCAAAAAACAGTAGATCATTTCAGCAAACATTTTAAAGTCATTGACGCAAGCAGGATTCGATATGAGAGGACTTTAAATAAAACACTACTAACCTCTCTTATCCAGATGACACCTTTGTCTTGGGGAGTACCAGATAGAAAGATACAACAGTTTTTCAATAGAAAAGCCCAAAAGATAACGGTTGATCTTACAATACTTGTTGGAAAACCTTATTGATATGTGAGTCAAACCATGAAAGCCGGTTTCCTTCTTAGAAGGAACCGGTTGATTTTCTGAGGATTTTCCGAACGTTCTCAATCCTTATTTTCTACAATGGCACGATTGATGAAGGATAGGAATGGTTTATTTTTCAAGTAGAAAATGTTAATCGCTTTAGAACGAGTTTCAGACAAGACAATCCATTCTTGTCTGAAACAGGTTCACCTAAGAATGAAATTATTTGCTTGATGTAGCATTGTTGATAAAAGTTACTCCATAAACCAAAATATTTAATCTATTTTTACTTAACCTGCAAAGGTTCATCTCATTTGGATGTATTTCATCATTGCGGCGATAGCTTCATATTGTTTTACTAATTGATCATTTAATTTTTTAAAAGCACGTTGAAAGGCGGTTTCCACGCTTTTCATGCTTCTTGTGTCCAGATCATCAAGCAGCTGTTTCATGTTTTCAATAGAATAAACAGTTTTTCTTAAACTGCTGATCACGAGAATCTTTTTTAATTCACGGGATGTAAATATCCGATATCCATTCTGTTTATTTCTTTCCGATTGAATTAATCCTTCCTTTTCCCAATGCCGGATGGATGAAGCATTGATACCGCATATTTTTGCTACTTCCCCGATTGTCATCTCATCTGTGACCTTATTATTGTTGTATTTCGAGAAGTCGGTTTGTTGGATCATCATTAAGATCGATTCCACTCTTTGTTTCTCCATATGCATATCGTGTAATTGTTGATTGATGAGCCAAAGGCCATCTACGCTATTCCCTTGTTTTATTTTTTTCATTACTTCATAAGCAGTAGGGATGCTGTATCCCTTTAACAGTGCTCGAATGGTTACAAATGCTTGCAAATGTACAGAAGTATAATATCTGCGGTTACTTTTTGTTCTAGGGACACCAGGTATTAAGTCCAGCTCTTCATACCTTCGTAAGGTTGTCGTGCTTATATTCAGTTGTACAGCAATTTGTTTAGGAGTATAAATTATATTCATCAGTTACCCAATTCCTTAAAGTATAATCTTAAAGTTCGGCAACAATATTAAACGAAATAACTACAGGTTAATCAAGTGTTTTTTGTTGATAAACCGAAAGATTGCGTAAATGTTGTACGATATTTAATATGAATATTCGAGGAGTGATCAGATACAGAAAATAGTCAGTTTATAAATAGATAGGGATATCTTTGGAAAAAGGAAGAAATCGTTTTCTGAATAACCATTGGAATAATTTGAATTTAATAAAGGGAAATAGGAGGTAGCCAAGTTGATAGAGCAGTTTCTGAGCGCAATTCCTGGTGATCTCATTACTTTTGGGACTTATCAACAGACGGCGGCTGGTGATGACAGAACGCCGATAAAGTGGCGCGTACTGCAAAATACCGAGAGAGAGATGTTCCTTTTAAGTGAATATATTTTGGACTGTAAGCAATATCACCATGAGTTTGTGGATACTGTTTGGCATGATTGTGATTTGCGCAAGTGGCTCAACGATGAATTTTATCATGCTGCATTCAATGATTCTGAGAAGAAGCATATCAAGACTACTCACTGCACAGACAATGGAGAGGGCAGTCCAGACACAGATGATAAGGTTTTTTTGCTCAGTGTTTCAGAAGTGAAAGAACTAATAAGTAATAGTGATGAAGATTCATTCGGTACAAAACGACGCGCAATCGGAACCGAATATGCCAAGATTAGAAAGAGTGATGGCTGTCACTTGTATGTGTATGATAAAAAACAAAAATATAATTATATAGTCGAGCATGGAGAAGCGTTTGGCTGCTCATGGTGGTGGCTGCGAACACAACGTGATAGGGCTGGCAGTTCACGTGCGTATTTTATCGGTCCACGCAGCAGTATTCGCAGTTATGCACGTGTCAACTTGGCTCGTGATGGCGTGCGGCCTGCAATAAAAATTGATTTTCGATGAAAAATGCCAACTACTTATTATAGCACATAAGTAGTTGGTTAGATGATCACAAAACTTAAGATATGGAGTTGTTTTCGTCATAAATAAACATCAAAGAGAAGTTATGGATTATTAATAAAGTTAAATCCAAAGCATTAGCAAAATTTGTGGTGGTAGTTTGAAAGTTAGTTTTTATTGTCTATTTGTATCCGCTGCCACACTTTTTTAGCATATTCTACAAAAGAAGGAAGACAATCAGGTTCGCAATCGATTGCCCATCTGAGTTTGTCACATGCATCGAGTAATAATAACGTGTTTATGATTGGTTGCATGTTTTGATAATCGGAAGCAGTAACCCCATATCCTCGAAGGAATGCATGCAATTCTTCTATAGTTGGACTACCGATGTCCAGCTGAGATTTGTGTAATTGAATTAATTCCCAATAAGGGACAATATGAACTTCTGCACATCCCCAATCCAATAACGTAACGCTTCCTTTGTCCGAAACAATCGTATTTTTTAACGACAGATCGCCATGAATAAGACCAAAAGCAAAACGAATTGGTAATAAGCTTTCAAACTTTTGTTTTACTATTTTTGCTTCCTCATAGGTGAAGACCCCTAGTTCTATTAATGGATCATTTTTCGTTAAGCTTTTGATGTTATAACGAACAAAACCATGCCATGTGCCATCAAAACCATCATGGGTAGATGCAGTGAATTTTCGGTGAACAGGATCAGCCAATATTTCTCCAAAACCATTAACGGGAATCATGTGAGTTCGTTTGCTATATTTGCCTAATGCCTCCCAAATCGTTTTCTTGTCAATGAAACTGTCCTTGCCATTGTCTCCTGGAACAAAGGCCTGAATCATATAGGTAATTTGTTTGATTCGACCGACAGCAATAACTCCAGGACTTGGTATATGGTGGGCAGCCGCTTGCTCCATACACCACTTTTCTTTTTGATATATGTTTAAAGCATTTGTAGCATCATTCATGCGAATAATAAAATCAGAAGTATCTGTTTTTATATGATAGACTTGGTTAACGGCGCCTTTTCCTTCAATTTGTTTGATATGCCGAACTATTTCTCCTGTCTCTGCGAAGATGATTTGCTTGATAAAAGGATTATCATTTATTGGCGTTGACATATGTTTCTCCTAAAAATTGTAGTTGTAATAATGACAAATCCAGTTCAGTTGTTTTCTGACTGGATTTGGTTAAATTTTATAGATAGAATAGTGATTACGTTTTTGATTTAAATTTAAAAATAATATAATTATCATTGTCATAAAATTAGTGTTATTTAAACTTCGGGAGGCTCAGCTTCTAGATATTTAAGTACATTCAATCTTTCATTGAACGTCATTTTCTGCTCTTCTCCCTTCCATAATTTTAAGGATAGTTGATGAAATTGTTCTACATATTTTCCATAGAGGTTAGGATTGTCCTGCTTACATGTTACTGCTAGTTTCATCAGGATATCCCATTCGTGTTGTGTATATGAGTGTTTTTGAGCGATTGACAGTGCAGATTCGTACTGCTTTTTCGCTTCATTTAATTGATTTTGGTTAAGGAAACAATCACCCAAAGCGATTAAGGCAATCATGAGACGTAGATTATCATTGGTTTTTTTACCTAGCTTGATCGCTTTTAATAACATTATCTGTGATTTCTGAAAATCAGTTAATTCTAAGTATAACAAACCTAGTTGTGTGTAGGTAGAGATAGCAATAGGGAGATACAAGATTTTTTTCTCTAATTTTAGCGCTGTTTTAAGACAATGCTTGGCGTTGACGTATTTCCCTTTTTTGCGGTAACTTTCTCCTTGAGTTGTCCAAAGTTCAAATGTTCGATCATATAATTTATCTAATCTAGCAAGTAAAATCCCTTCCTCTGCTATTTGAATTGCTTGATCATATAGTCCAAATTTATTTAATAATGTTGCTTGTAGCTGTGAGAGATTTGTCTTTGCTTCTGTACTAGAAACTAGAGTATAATTTTGTTTTAATTCTTCAGTAATACGAAATGCCTCTTCATTTTGATTGAGTTTTTCTAAATAAACAGCTTGGCTCAATTGTAAACTGTATTTTAGGTATTTTCGTTCTCCTTTATCTGAGAAATATTCTTCACCTTTTTTTACCATTTCTAATGCTTGTCTTAATTTACTTTGTTTCCCAAATAATCGACCCAAAACGTAATAACTAATTGTTTTTAAATTAGTATATTTTAGATTAGGAAATAGATCTGCTTGATGTATTGCTTTTTCATAGAATTCTTGTGCTTTTCCCCAACTTCGATTTGCTTCATAAACTCTCCCACATAAAAGATAATACTCCCCAATTAGAGGATCATTCGACTTTAAATTGATTTTACTTAGTTCTTTCCAAGCTTCATTTGTATCAATTAGATTGATATCATGTTCTATTGTCTTCAATAACAATCGTATATCCACTTGCTGGGTTTCTTCTTTGTTATTCTCCAACAGTTCCTTCAGCTTGAACCCTAAAAAACTACAAATTGCTTCCAGATTATCCTCTGCTACTTGGTAAGCACCACGCTCGATTTTACTGATTAACGAGGGAGAGAGGTCGAGTGACAAAGCTAAATCTTCTTGGGTTAATTTTTGTTTTCTTCTCGCCTTACGAATTTTTTCTCCCTGTTCACACGGTACAAAAACAGTTGCTTTCATTCGTTTCCTCCTGACTAAATCTGTAATCAAGTTTCTGTTATATAGAAATAAAAGGATATATTTCGTTAATAATTGTGAATATTGGTAAAAATTATTGTACTACCTTATGCTAGAGAAAGAAAGAGTTTTGTCCAAAGAGGGGGAAAGTCAGATGGATTTATCACTAAAAATCGCTGGAAAGGGAGAAGCAGTTCGTGATTTTATTCGTTTTATGAAAACGGATCAACGTTATGCGATTTATGCTTCTGCACGCTACTCACTTTCTCAAGAAAGAGATGTAGTAGAGTTTGTTTTTGAACAAAGAGAGGGTATGAAAAGTGGAAAAGACACAAATGACCCAAATTGGCGAAGAAGTAGCTAACTATTTTGTTTTGTATTGTGAAGGAGTGCAGTATACAGCATTGATGGAACAATTTCGCCAAGCGAGATCCCGAAAGATGCTGGTTGATGTGATTCATTTTTTCATTTATTTAGGAGAGTCACTCAAAGTCAAACAAAAGAAACTGCAAGTTGCACCAACAAAATGGGGAGCAATCTGCCAGTTTATCGAGCATGCTCCCATTCAAGACGTGAAGCGACTTCACCTTTTGATGATCAAAGCAATCGCTCGCTTAGAAATAGACAAAATCCGCGAAACACAGCACTATCTTGATCAATTATTCCAAGAATAAAATGGAGGGATTTCTTTGTTAACCATGTTGCTTAGTGGAGAAAGCCACTGTGTCCAAGCATTTATCACACATCTAAAAGCACAGCCATTTTTTATTTTACTCAGTGAAGATCAGATGAAAACAGGAGAGCGAAAATTGCAATTTACGACCAATCTGTTCAAGCCCAGTTTACCTGAGATAGCAAAGGTAGAATTGGTGACAATGGATAAGCAATTGATCCAAATTGAACTTATGTATGCAGTAGAGACAAGGATAGGCGAGAATATAAGACAAATAGCAGGTGCAAGCTACGATATTTTTGCTGCACCAAATATAGAAAATCCAATATAAATAGAAAAAATCCAGATAGTTTGTCTGGATTTTTTCATGTGTGCTTGTTGCTGGATATCAATTCATATCATCATTCGATTCTGTCACATCTGCTAGTTGATGCAAAAGATAAAGCAAATGGCTGCGGCTTTCTGCTGGGAAGGAAGTTAATACTTCGTTTGCTGCTTTGACCATTGCATCTCCGGTTTTTTTTATGAGAGGAGCGGCAGTCTCCTTTATTTGAATTAGTGTAGCACGCCGGTCATTTGGATCAGGAATCCGTACTAGTATGTTTTCTTTTTCCAATGCATCGACAAATTGCGTAACAGTACGCTTTTTAATTCCTATTTTTGCTGCTAGATCACTCATTCGAATTTTTCCAGCCTCAGAAATATATTGGATAAAACGCATCCTTGGCCCAGTCAAAAAAGTAGGTATATCTTGTGCAGACAGAGAAGCTTCAAATTGAGAATGAATATAATGTGTAGTCTTAAACAATGTCATTAAAAGATACGCAGGTGTTGGGGTTGAAACAGGGGGGGTTGATTTCTTCATATAATCCTCCTTGACGATCTGTATTTTAGTGTGTATACTCACATTATATTCATTTAGTGAGTATACACACTGTTTCTATCCTCACTAAATTTAGTTTATATTATCATGTTATCGATGAAAAGAGCAAAATTTGGAAGGAGATTCAAAAAGATGAAAAAAACTCAAACCCCAGTATTAATTGTAGGTGGTGGATTGGTAGGTTTAACCGCAGCTCTTTGTTTGGAAAAGCATAAAATTCCTTATTTACTAATAGAACGACATGCTGGTACTTCGATTCACCCGCGAGCTAATGGAATGAATATGCGTACAATGGAGATTTTCCGGGAACTGGGAATTGAAGAAGAAATTCGAGCAGCTGGGAAAGTACTGAAAAAAAGCAATGGTGCCATTGAAGTAGAGGTGCTAGCTGGGACTGATTTAAGTAGTCTCAAACGAATAGCTCCAAATGGACATGAATTAGAAGAAGTGCTTGGAAAAATTACGAAGGAAATTAGTCCTGCAATGTCTTGTGCTTGTTCCCAAGATCAGTCAGAACCTGTTTTACTAAAGAAAGCACAACAGTTAGGAGGAGGAGAGTTTCGCTTTTACACGGAGCTTATTTCCTTTGCACAAACAGATACCGGCGTTCAAGCTGTGATAAAGGATCGAAAAACAGGAAGAGTAGAAACAATATCTGCAAAATATATGATTGCTGCCGATGGAGCAAAAAGCCGAGTGCGGGAAGCCCTAGGAATTGAGTTTATAGATGAAGGCTCTTATGGACATCACATCAATATTTATTTTCAAGCTGATTTAAGTAAATTGATAGAAGGAAATGAATTTATTGTATGTAATATTACCAATCCTGAAGCTCTTGGAAATCTAATGGCTGTTAATAACAAAGATCGTTGGTGTTTTCATGTTCTCTATCATCCTGAGAGAGGGGAATCACCCAATGATTTCCCAGAGGAACGCTGCATAGACCTTATTCGTAAGGCGATTGGTTTATCAGATTTAAATATTTCCATACTAAGCATCCTTCCTTGGGAAGTTGCCTCGCGAATTGCAAATCATTATCAAGTTGGACGTGTTTTCTTAGCAGGAGACGCTGCACATGTCATGCCGCCAAAAGGGGCATATGGTGCAAATACAGGGATACAAGATGCTCATAATTTAACTTGGAAACTAGCGGCTGTATTACGGGGTGAAGCAAATCAAGATATTTTGGCAACTTATGAACAGGAACGAAAACCAGTAGCCCAATTTGCTACGAATCAATCTGTTTTAAATGTCACGAAAGCAACAGGACATGTGCATTCTCTTATTCCTGCTATCGGGTATCACTACCAATCAGATGCTATTGTCACAGAAAAAAATTTTAAAATAAACCTAGATGAATTGCGTTTAAATGGTGTACCTGGCAAACGCGCCCCGCATATCTGGTGCACTTACAAAGGACAACGAATATCAATCCTTGATTTATTTGGAAAAAGCTTTGTGTTGCTCACAGGAGATAAAGGAGAAAAATGGTTGGATGCTGCTGCTCATGTTTCTTCAAGTTTGGGAATTACCATACATGCGTACAAAGTAGGTGCTGATGGAGACCTAGTTGTTACAGATAATAAGTGGCAAGAAGCTTATGGAGTATCGTCTGAGGGGGCTGTTCTCATACGACCTGATGGTTTTGTCGCTTGGCGATCAAAAGAAGAGATAGAAAATAAATCGGAAATTTTAGAAAATATATTTCGCCAAATTTTATTTCAATAGAAACCATGAATAAATCAGGATCGAGTATCAGTTCTATATTGGGATTATAATCTCTTCGTATCCAAAAAACCAAATAGGAAGCATAAACAATTGGAGCAAAGAAGAAGGTTTTCTATTATGAGAAAAATGTCAGATAATCCTGTATCATCATCGGAAGAATCAGTGATTCAGTGGATCAGAAATCATGCTCATCCGCTTTCTACCATTGACCCCCGAGATCCACTAACAGATCTATCGGAACTTACAAGCATGTTTCAAGATACAAAAGTTGTTGGTTTGGGAGAATCAACCCGTGGCGCTCGCAGTTCTCATCAAATGAATCTAATCAAACATCCTTCATTTTGTGTAGGAAGGTGATTCTGATGCCGTTTTTCACAGTGCCAGATGGGACACGTCTCTATTATGAGGATGTGGGAGAAGGCGAACCACTTCTATTGGTCAGTGGACAAGGATTGGATCATACATTTTGGGATCATATGCGAGATGATTTCACAGATAATTATCGTGTGATCGTTTATGACCAACGAGGGACAGGTCAAAGTGATAAACCATCCACTCCACCTTATACCACTAGTATGTTTGCTCAAGATATAATTGCGCTGCTCGATCATCTAAACATTGAGCGAACGCATGCATATGGCATTTCGATGGGTGGGCGAATATGCCAATGGTTAGGTATCGATCATGGAGATCGTATCGGTTCATTGATATTGGGTGCGACAACGCCAGGGAACTCTCACGGTGTTCGTAGACCAAAATACATTGATAATCTGCTTTCGCAAAGTAATTCGCAGAAAACATGGCTCAATATGTTATCTTTGCTCTACTCTCCTGAGTGGTTAGAATCCAATATGGATATAGTAAAAAAAATGGCCATAAGTTCACCTATTCCCGAATATGCACGAAAATTACATTATCAAGCTAGTGAAGGTCATGATGCCTGGGCACTTTTACCTAATATAAGTGTTCCTACACTTGTAATTCATGGTAGTGAAGATGAAATGAACCCGACTGGCAATGCGTATTTACTTGCTGATCGCATTCCAAATGCTGAGCTGTCTATTATTAATGGCGGGCGGCATGGATATTTTATTGAATTTCAGGAAGAGGTTACTTCAAAGGTTATAGATTTTCTAATGCGTCATCCTTTGTAATGCTGTAGTTTATGAAGCTAAGTAGTCCTATATGACTTTGATTCAAATCATAGATTAAGAAAAGGCAATTTATTATAATAAACAAAAGGTGTAACAAGCTTCTCTACTGAAAGGATTTCCATCATGACCAAAGCCAAGCTCAATGAAAAACTTCTCGAAATTTGGGACGCTGAGCTTCATCTTCCTTTGGTTCGGGAGTATGATTCCGGTCCATCTTGCCTTGAAACGATTTGTATTGAACTTCAAGGTGGATATTCTATCCTGGTATCCCCTGTTGGATTTGAGGTTTTCAATTGTCAGCGAATCCGCCTTAGCGGAGCTAACATCAACCGATCCATAAGCCTTCAGGTCGGAAAGCCAAGGGTAGTGAGGACTGAGGGAATCACGATGGGTGATCCAGTTTGTACAATTACGCTGCTTAAGAAGTAGCAATCGTCCGAGTAGCATCATGCTACTCAGACACACTAATTTAAAAATGTTGTGTGATATTTTAACTAGTGAAATTTGTTTAGAAACTCGATTACCCTATAGTAAAGGAGAAGTACATCAAAACGAGGATTACAAAAAATGAAATAGATGTGGAAACAGCATAAAAGCGAATTTTTCTCATCCAAGGTTGAAACTCGTATTTACTAGGCGTATGTATATAATGGCGGAGATAATAACCAAACATGCCCCCAAAGGCACCAATTCCGAGAAATACGATGACATTAAGCGATGTCCAAAGCGTAGAGTACTGTCCTTGTGAATACAAGTACCCTCCAGTTAACAACTGAGCAACAAGAATCCATTGCAGGATAAAATTTGCCCGATACAGAAGTTGAAGAACGATTCTTTTTGCAAAAATTTTTCTTGTACAAAAAAAGGCAGCAGGAGAAAAAATCCCATTCCTACAGCACCTAGTATATGGATAAAAAGAAGAAATGTAACATTCATAGTATCTCCTATTGATAAAAGAATCTTTAGGAAAGGGAGTTTGTAGTAAAGGCTCCTTTGTCTATTTAAAAGTAGTTATTTTCGGCGGGCAGGTTACTAAGAATAGATTTCTAGCAACCTACCCCAACAACAACGCCGCCACTGCTGGCGAAGAAGCTCTACGTGAAGCTCGAATTAGAATCATATGATTTTAATTTTTCTCTCCGAAAAATACCCAACGATTTTCGCGGGCAACGCATTGAAAATATGCCAAAATATTAATCGGCATCAACCCGTTGAAGTTGTTCTGCTGATTCATTAATCATCTTTTGATAATTTCGACCCCAGACTCGCATTATATCAAAGATGGGTCTTAAGGTATCGCCCAAATCACTTAGTTTATATTCAACTCTTGGAGGAATTTCCGCATAGACCTTTCGGGTAATGATACCGTCTTCCTCCATAGCCCGCAGGTTTTGGGTTAATACCTTTTGACTAATTTCAGGTATTCCTTTTCTTAATTCTCCGAAACGCTTAGAGCCCGTCAACAGATCTCGAATGATGAAGAGCTTCCACTTATTGCCGATCAATCCGATGATCGTCGCAACTGGGCAGACGGGTAATTCCTTCTTCGGTATCATTCCATTTTTCCTCCATTAGTTACCATTTGGTTCCTATATAATAAAAAGGTGCCTACTTTCAAAACGGATATATTGCTTTTATTATAAATCTATCGACATGAAATACAATACTCTTAGAACGAAGGATGATAAAGCAATGAAAAAACAAGTTTATATTGTACATGGAGGCTATGCTTCACCTGCTAAACATTGGTTTCCATGGCTAAAAGAAAAATTAGTAGCAGATGGTAATCAAGCTTCGGTTCTTCACATGCCAAATTCGTCTGACCCCAAGAAAGAAGAATGGGTGGGGGCATTAGCCGATGAGATAAAGTTTTTAGATACCAACACGTATTTTGTAACACATAGTTTAGGGTGTATTACACTATTGAACTATTTAGATGGACTAGATCCATTAACAAACTTTGGAGGTTTTATTCTTGTATCTGGCTATTCTGAACCATTAGCAGCCTTTCCTACACTAGATCCTTTTACAGCTAAAAAAGTGGATTATAGAAAAATAATTTCTGCAACTAATTCACGTGCTGTTATTGCCGCAAAAGATGATTATATGTGCCCTTTCGAACTAACTAAAAAGCTATCAAAACAACTGGATGCTTCCTTCTATCCTGTTGAAAAGGGCGGTCACTTTCGAGGTGTTGATAATTTCATTACTTTTCCATTGGTTTATGATATTTTAAAAGAAATGATGCAAACTTAAAAATATGATTACTCGACTTTGGGCAAATTCGCTAACATTACACCACAACAGCGACCCTGAAACAATAATTGTTATTATATAAATTCTTGTACCCTAAAAACGACGTGAAAAGGATATTTTCACGTCGTTTTAGCGCTATAATGGTTTCGTGAATCCGCTTGGTAACTGAAAGGATGAAGGAGCTAATGGGTGAAAAATATGTCGTGAGAGTCGTTAAAGAGTTTGTTCTGGATCAACAAGACAAAAGAAGAGTATGCAAACCATTAAGAAGTATAGACGTATCATACAAGAATTCATCAACTGGTTAAAACAGACGAATGGAGATGTTGGAAATGTTGACCATTTAACTCGCATGGATATTCAACAATAAATCAATCATTTAGAATCCAAGGGAATCGTGCGCCCGCTATAGAAAACAAGTTCACTGTTGTATCCGTTTTCTGTCAATATCTCGATCAATCAAGCATTCTTTTAGCGATTCGTCATCCTGAATCTCGGAAATTCCGACATATTGTCCCCTCTTAAGCAACTAGTTTTTAGATCGATAGGAACGAAATCGGGTGCTCCGAGAAGTAGAAAGATCCAAACATCTATGAAACATCGCTATTGTCTATCTGTTTCTCTTCACAAAACGCTTGAATCACTTGTGCTTTTATCTCTTCAATAGGAAATTGCTCTGGGTACGTAGCGATCATCAACATGATGCCTTGAAGCGTCGATGAAAAGTACAAGGATCGTTTTATTGGATCTTCCGCCCCTAATTTTGTAAAAATTTCACACTGGAGTTGAAATTGTTTACTATATTCCTCGATCAACTGTTTTCCATATTTGGCTACGACTTCATCTGCTTCTGGATGAGTCTGCAAATGGAGATAAAAGCGAAATATCTCTGGTCTTTGGTGGACGTTATCAATTGCGCCCTTGATGATATATCGCAATTGTTGTACAGGTGTTTTTTGAGAAATCGATGACTGCATCACTTGATTTATTTCTTCGATTCTAGTTTCAGTCATGACTGCAAGTAAATCTTCTTTTCCTTTGAAGTAATTGTAAAGTAATCCTTTGGAGACGCCAGCATGTTTCACGACATCATTTGTTGAAGTAGCATGATATCCTTGTTTTATAAACAGTTCCATTGCAGCATTTTGAATTTTTTCTTTGGCTATTTGTCTGATACGTTCATTTTCTTTTTCTGTACGAGGCACGATTTTATTCCTCCAAAAAATGGGTAATATGCTGATAAAGTTCATGAGGATGCGTTAGCGTCAACATGTGATCAGCATCATTTATATGGACAAACTGAATCTTCGGCACTCTTTGAAAGCATTCCGCGACACGGTGGTTATCGGGAAGTTCTACGTCACCGATGATAAACAGCGTTGGGACTGCTATTTCTTCTAATCTTTTGATAGCTGGTGGCTGTGGCCAAATCGATTCAAATGTATGCCATTCACTTATTTTCATTAAATGATGTCGCATCATCTCAACTAATAAATCACGATGGGGACTATTCATGGTGACCTGATAGAGAGGAGCACACAAAGACAGCTCTATCACTTTTTCCAAATCAGGAAAAGCAGCATTCACTTTTTCCATCCAATTTGTAAATGCTAGTGATCGCTGAAAGCCGGATAATTCCGGGGCAATGAGCACAAGTTTTGCTACTCGCTCGGGGTATTTCAATGTGAAATCTGTTGCTACTTGGCCGCCCATAGAATGTCCGATGATGGTTGCTTGTTTAATCTTAAGATGATCAAGCAGATCGAGCAAGTCTTGAATATAATCGGCAGGTGTTATTGGAGAGGGTGACTTTCCTGCACCGCGTCCGTCTAAGGAGATCACTTGAAATTTTCCAGCTAAAAGTGGAGCAACAAAAGTCCAATCCCGTAAATCGGCACCACCGCTATGCAATAAAATGATCGGGTTTCCTTTGCCGCAGATTTCATAATATAGATCCATTGAAGTCCCTCCATGTATTCATCAATATTAGTTGCATTCTTATTTTATTATTGGTTGGGAGTTCGGTCAATATAAAAATAAAAAAGTATTGATGTACATGAGATACAATGGAAAAAATCCCTTGCCGCATCGGACAGGGGATTTTGACCAAAGAAATTACGAAGGATCTACTTCATCATAGGATAAAGTTACAACTTTGGTATAATCACCTTTTTTGATTTCTTTTTCTGATGCGTTTTGATTTAGTTCTTCTTGATCATCCATCCCGTTTGCAATGGTAGGTTCTTGTTTTTTCTTATCTATTTTGCTCATTAAGACAACTCCTTTTATCTTTAGCTTATCCATTTATGCTTGATTTATCGAAGTTTGAAAAAAGAAAATTGCTATATTTAAAAATCCGATTTGGAGTCATCCCAAGGAGAAACTTTTGTGTCGACTCCTTTTCCGGATTCGATCTGATCGGATATGCCTTTTCCATCTTGCCATTCGGTAACTTTTTCTCCACCTGATTTTGACCAAGGGTTTTGTAATATGTCATCAGAACTGCTCACATTTGAAAACCTCCTATCACCATATTATTTTATTATGAGATAATAGTATTCGAAATGGACAGATAGAGCGGCTTCAATTTCTGCATGCTATGTATTAGACGAGGAGATAGAAATGAGTTATTCGATGAAGGGCTGTACACATTTTTGATCGGGATCTGGTTGTAAAATAGGATTCTTGTGGGATATCTATAGATTACAAGTGTAATTAAGTAATTACTACAAAGGAAAATAAAAAAGGACCCCATTAATAGGAAGTCCCTTTTACGATAAATATATTTATAAATTACAGCATGATTCATATTGGTATTAATTTAACGGACAGCTTCTCTCATATACTCATCAACTTGATCAAAAAAAGACTGAAATTCCGATGCCATGTCTTTCCAACCATTACATATCATCCATTCGGTTAGATTCGCCATATGTGGACGTTTATTTGGATGGTCTTCTTGGAATCCTTGCTCAAGAAGCGGTTTCATTCGACCAATCATTTGAAATCCCAAAGTAAGGATATCAAATTGGCTTTTTGCAAGCGGTATCAAATATTTTAAGCTATTACATTCACGTGTCCATGATTTGAGTATTCGGCGTTTGGTGAAGGATATTTTCTTCATAGTAATTACAATTTTTCACCTCTTTGTGCGTATTTTGGGAGATATTATATCATTTTGCCACAAATCGTTGTTTTTTGTCGAATGATTTGTAATACAAAAATAACTTTTTTATTATTTAACTGAAATATACAAATTTATATTTTGCAGGAATGATAAGGAGCAATATTCTTTTTGAATGATGAATTTAATAAATAAGTCTTTTGTTTCGATAATAATTATTCGATGGATTTTTTTATGATTAGCATTGGAAGTACGTACGGGGGATTGCAAGTAGTATCTGCATGGAAAGGGGGACCTTGATAGTCGAAAATGGATTAGAAAACAACTTGACGAAAGGAGGAAGAAGTAGATGAGAGATCAAAAAAGCGGGTATGGATCTTGTCCAAATGACTAAGGTTGTCCAGCAGGGTTTACATTAGATGTTATAACATGCGAGCGAGAAAACCCACGGTTTAAATCATGGGATGAAAGCGAGCGTTGAACTAGGGGAAGGAATTTTCCTTCACTAGTTCAACCTTTGGAAAAAAGCAAGTTTACAAACAAACATTCCCATGGTAATATATGTATAGTTGTGACAGACGAAAACCAAGTTTGCTCGCGGCAAAGAAGAAATCAACAAACATAACCGTGGGGCGCACGGGGTTAGCTTGGTAATGAAATAGTCATGAGGCTATCGTCCCAAGAATCCAACGGCTTTAGCCGTATGGAGTTGTCAATGGCGGCAAAATATCATTTAATGGTCGGTCCAAAACGTTTTAATGCGTTTCGCAGGATATGCCCAATCATTACTCAGCGGATGCTCACTTTGCAGTTGCGTGAGTTTGAGAAAGACGGTATTGTGCATCGAGAAGTTTTTAATCAAGTTCCACCCGAGGTGGAGTATTCCTTAACAGACTTTGGCAAACTTTAATTCCTATTATTACTGCGATGAAAGAATGGAAGAAACGTATAAGAAAATCCGAAGTTCATCTGAACAACAATCATCTGCGAAGCAAGCACATAGTATGGAGAAAAATGGTCACACTTCATAAGATAATCTACTTTTGTTGTTGAACCTGTTTTGTCCAAAAGTGACTTATTAAGCTGACTTTTGGACTGTTTTTGTAATTCCTATAACAGAACGGAAAATTCCTATACTTCAATATTTGATTGTTGCAACCAATTTTCTAAATGTATTAGTTGGGGATTTATTTTGCGTAGAACTTCCATATCGGAATGATAACCATTTTGAACAAAAAATTGCGTTGCTTTTATTCCATCATGTTCGTGTTCCGACTTTGGTGGTTCAGTCGGATACTGAACTAGAACTCCAAAATGGCTGCTAATTTTTTTTGCAAGTTGTTGTACAGTAAGTTCATCTCCAGCGATATCAAGGGATTTTCCTATGAATGAATTTGGATTTTCAAATGCTTTCCGAACAAATACTCCAATATCTTCTGTGGCAATCATTTGGACTTTTGTTTCTGGAGTCCCTTTGTAAGGCAGCATTATTTTCCCTTCTTCCCTCTTCAGTGTAAATTTGAAATTTTCCATAAACATTACTGGACGGAAAATGGTTGCTGGGAGATCCAGTAATTTGATGTACTGTTCGATTTTATTTTTATTTTCAAATGCTGTTATTCCTATGTTTCGATTAGCGCCAGCAGCAGAACTATAAACAAAATGGGATATGCCTAGCTCTTTCGCGCATTTAGCAAGATTTTCTCCATGTCGTATTTCTTTTTCCAAATCATGAATATCCAATGCTTGAACGCTGAATACCCCATAACTATCTTTCATCGCTTTTAAAATCGAGGATTTGTCATCCAGATCTCCTTGAATAATTTCCATGCCTTGTTTGGCGAGTGCTTGGGAAGAGGACCTTTTCGGATCGCGTACCAATGCACGAACCTGCCATCCATGTGTGTTTAATTGTCTAGCAACTGCTCCCCCTTGTTGTCCAGTCGCGCCTATTACTAAAATTTTTTTGGATAGAGTCATATTGTAATCTCTCCTGCTCTTATATTTGAAGAATATGTATTGATAGTGTAATTGCTGAAGAATATTATTTAAAGAAGGCAATATTTTTTTACCTTGTTTCCAAAAGGAAACTTACTATCTTTTTGTAAGGGTGAATAACATGGAGACAAATGCAGTAGAAGAGCAGTGTCTTTTTTCTATTCTTCAAGCTTCTCAGGTTCTTGGCGGAAAGTGGTCATTTTTAGTGTTAGGTCAACTTTTTTGTGAGGATTATCAGCGTTTCAATCAACTCCGCAGAAAATTGGACAACATCAGTACAAAGTCTTTAACAGATACACTGCGTCATTTGGAACAAAATGAAGTCATACAACGCAAAGTGTACCCGACGGTCCCTGTCACTGTAGAATATTCATTAACTGACAAAGGAAAAGATTTTCGAAATGTGATTATGGAAATGCGTAAATGGGGAGAAAAATGGGCAGGAAAATAGGTGAACCAGTTACAATGTTGTAACTGGTTCATTTGATCTTAGTTGTAACTAGAAAGTCGAGGTTTTCGGAAGACAGTATAGCTGTTTTTCGTATGCAGATTTGTAATGGTTATGGTTTTACCATTGTGAACTTCCTTGAATTGACGATTATCTGGAAAATGAAGATATGTTGTATTGTTTTCTACCCAGCATTTAACCCCTTCTCGTATATAGGAAGGCTTTCCGTTTGGAAAGTAAAAGTTTTCATCCATTATGCCTCGATTTCCAGTAGATCTTCAGTAGATTTTATTAAATATAAGGAAGAAGGTAAAGGGAAGTTTGTAGCTGGTTCTATTACTGTAAATAATGAGATTTGAAGGTTACTAGTAGGCATCTTAGATAGTCAGAAAACCAATCACGTATGAAAAAGGAACAGTTGCATGTCCAGAATAATGACATCGTCTGTTCCTTGTTCTTATTTAAAGTGGATGGCTTAGATCGATTCAAGTTGACTTATATCCAGCTTTTTCATCTTTAAAAATGCTTTCGTAAGTCTGTCTATTGTATCTTGATCACTGGAAAACATCATTTCGTCCATTTTTCGAGGCACGATTTGCCATGAAACTTTAAATTTATCCTTTAACCAACCGCACTGTTCAGCTTCTGGTACTGCAGAAAGTTTTTCCCAATAATAGTCGATCTCCGCCTGATTTTCACAATATACTAAGAACGAAATTGCTTCGTTAAAGGAAAAATCATGGCTATGGGCACTATCCATCGCAGTAAATTTCTGACCTTCCAGCGTAAAGGAGGCATGCTTTACTGCTCCTGCTGTATCAGGTTCTTCTCTTTCTCCATAGTGCATGATGTGTTCTAATCTGGCATCTTTAAAAACAGAAAGATAAAAATATATTGCCTCTTCTGTTTTGCCACACTGATCACCTACAAATAGAAGGGAAGGGGTGATTTTTTGGGTTGTTTTCTCGTTACTGTGCATGATTTGCCAGGAAAGCCCATATTTATCTTGAAGCCAACCAAATCGATCGCTAAAAGGATAAGAGCCTAGTGGCATAAGTGTTACTCCATCTTTCCCTAGTTTACTCCACAAAGAATTAATCTCTTCTATATCGCTAGATTGGACTATAAAGGAAATTGAAGGATTAAAGGAGAACAAAGGTCCAGCATTAATCGCTTGAAATGCCTGTCCAGCAAGTGTAAATGAGACTATATCTGTATCACCAGACGGTGTGTTATGCAAGGTTGCGGTGTTGGTGATTTTTGAGTTTTCACCAAATATAGATGTATAAAATGCAGCTGCTTCTTTGGCTTCTTTGTCAAACCACAAGTGTGGAACAATTTTTTGCATTTTCCATCCTCCTTAGTTGTATTGTATCATGTTTATACACACATGGAAAAATTTACCGATAAGGAATGGAAATGATTGAATAAATTAGTATATATAAGTGCTATTTGGCGGAATAGTAATACTATTAGAGGATGTGGGATTGATTTGAAGTATTATGAAACAAAAAATCCAGATCAGGTTCTCCCGACTGGATTCGTTTGCATATATCCAATTAAACACGAGTTACTTTGCCGGATTTAAGAGCCTTTGTACTTACATAAACACGTTTTGGTTTTCCGTCAACCAAAATGCGGACTTTTTGTACATTGACGCCCCATTTTTTACGGCTTTTACGATTGGAGTGACTTACATTATTACCTGCATGTCCTTGTTTTCCTGTGATAAAGCAACGACGAGCCATTGATACACCTCCTAACACTAACGCTAGCCATTGTAGCATATTCTAGGGTCTTCTTGCAATGTACTTTCCTTCTTCTAGCCGTTTATTGTACAATGTACAAAAGCAAACATAGAAATATATTCAATTTCAGGGGATTTGTTTTATTTGTTCCCATTAAACCAAAAATACTATTATGTCTAACTGATTAAGGAAGGTTGATGAAATGAGTTTACAACTTACGAACCAACTCGGTCACATCAAAATTTCCAATGATGTGATTGCAACACTTGCTGGAGTTGCTGCAATGGAATGTTACGGTTTGGTAGGAATGGCTTCCCGAAGTCAATTGCGTGATGGTATTACAGAATTACTCGGTCGAGATAATTTGGCTAGAGGTATTGAAGTACATACAAGTCAAGATTTGGTTACAGTTGATATGCATATTGTTGTAGGATACGGTACGAAAATCTCGGAAGTAGCAAAAGGTGTTCAATCCAAAGTGAAATACACACTACATGAATTAGTAGGTATAGAAGTAGAGCATGTGAACGTGTTTATACAAGGTGTACGACTGGTAAATGAAGACTAAGGAGGGCCTCGGTTGGAACTAGCAAAGATTAACGCACAACTCTTTCTCTCTATGATGAGAGCTGGGGCAACAGAACTGACCAATAATGTAGAAAAAGTAAATGCACTCAATGTTTTTCCAGTCCCAGATGGAGATACCGGAACAAATATGAATTTGACGATCACATCAGGGGTCGCAGAAATGGAAAAGAAAGCTGACGTGCCTACGGTAGGAAAGTTGGCGGAAGCGCTTTCAAAAGGGCTTTTGATGGGAGCAAGAGGAAATTCAGGAGTTATTTTATCTCAGTTATTTCGTGGATTTTCAAAATCAGTTGCTTCCTATGACGTGATTGGTGCCAAAGAATTGGCGGAAGCATTCCAAGCAGGTGTGGATACTGCCTATAAGGCGGTTATCAAGCCAGTGGAGGGAACCATTTTAACAGTTGCAAGAGAAGCAGCAGCTGCTGGTATGTTTCGTGCTCGTGCTGCCAATTATCCCATAGAAGTTTTAGAAGCAGTGATAGAAGAAGCCAAAAAATCACTGGCAAGAACCCCAGACTTTTTACCTGTATTGAAACAGACAGGGGTGGTCGATGCCGGAGGACAGGGGCTATTATTTGTATATGAAGGAATGAGAAAAATATTGTCAGGAGAACAATCTTCTATCGAATTAAAGCCTGTTTCTCATCTACCAACTTTAGAAGATTTGGCTCATGAAGCTCATGCAGGAGCGAATATCGATCCAGCAACAATCATTAATGGATATTGTACTGAATTTATGATACTGCTGACTACCAGCAGAAGATCGACAAGAGACTTTCATGAAGCTCATTTTCGTGAAGAGATTTCGCAATATGGAGACTCCGTACTGGTAGTTTCAGATGATGAATTGGTCAAAGTACATATACATGCAGAGCATCCTGGCGACGCTTTAAACTATGCATCAAAATATGGAGATTTAACACGGATAAAAATCGATAATATGCGAGAGCAATTTGAAAACGTTACCGGAGTGACAGCAATCCATCAAGACCCAAAACAGAAGTCTCATCAAACGAATTCGAAGTCATCTGCAAAAAAAGCTTATGGAATTGTTGCTGTAGCTACTGGTCAAGGGATCAGCGATATTTTTGAAAGTATAGGAGTAGATGTTGTAATAACAGGTGGTCAATCGATGAATCCGAGTACAGAAGACTTAGTCAAAGCAGTGGAGTCTATTTCATCGGAACATGTTTTGATTTTACCCAACAACAAAAATATCATTCTCACTGCAGAGCAAGTAAAAGATGTTGTAGATGTTCCAGTTACTGTTATTCCTACAAAAACAATTCCTCAAGGTTTATCCGCATTACTCGCTTTTGATGAAGAAAAAGAGATTGCTGAAAATGAAAAGAAAATGAATCAGGCTCTTACTTCTGTACAATCGGGTGAGGTAACGTATGCAGTAAGAGATACTGTTGTAGATGAGGTGAATATCGAAAAAAATGATTTTCTTGGTATTCGGGAAGGGAAAATTATAACTGCTGGTAAAAATATGTTGGAAACAGCATATGATTTGTTGTCCAATATGATGACATCTGAAACAGAAGTAGTTACTTTGTTATTCGGTGAAGACGTATCGGAAGAGGAAACCGATGAGCTTGTCCATAAATTAACAAAGGCTTATCCAGATGTGGAATATGAAGTATATGAAGGTGGACAACCGTTATATTATTTCTTGTTTGCAGTGGAATAGACACTAGGAGGAACCGCATTGGCTCGAGTTCATGTTTTTACTGACAGTACAGCAGATATCCCCAAAGAGCTTCAAGAAGAGTTACAAATAAACGTCATTCCCTTAAAAGTTCATTTAGATAATCAATCCTATTTGGATGGTGTAACCCTAACTCCGGAAGAATTTTATAAACGACTAGAAGTAGCAGAAAAATTGCCAACTACATCACAACCATCTCCAATGGATTTTTGCGATGCTTATAAAAAAGCTGTGGAACAAGGGGCAGAAGCAATTATTTCTATTCATTTATCTTCCGCATTGAGCGGTACATATCAGTCTGCCGTTTTAGCCAAAGGAATGCTTGAGGAAGATACTGATGTCCCTTTAACGGTAGTTGATTCAAAGTCAGCATCTTATGGAATAGGAGTAATTGTTTCAGCGGTTGCTCGAGCAGCAGTAGCTGGAAAGAATTTGGAAGAATGTGTTCAAGTAGCAGAATACTATATTCAAAATCAACAAATTTATTTCCTTGTTGATAACTTGGAGTATTTGAAAAAAGGTGGACGCATTGGCAAAGCAGCTGCGGTGGTAGGTTCATTATTGAATATAAAACCTATTTTATCTATCAGTAAAGATGGCGAAATTTACGCAGTAGAAAAAGTACGTGGAAAAAATAAAGCATTTGGTCGTATACTAGAACTAATAAAAGAAAACATTCCAGCAGGACCTATTTCTGCTACCGTCATCCATGCAGATGCAAAAGAAGAGGCAGATCGTTGGATGCAGGTTTTGGATGATTTACCTGAGTATGAAATTCAAGAAAAAGTAATTTCTTCTATCGGTCCGGTTATCGGAACCCACACAGGAGGAGCAACAGTAGCATATATTCTTGTACCTTTGAAGAAAGAATGATGTGAAATGAAGTATCGTACTGTATTTGACATAATTGGTCCAGTAATGATTGGTCCCTCTAGTTCTCACACAGCAGGAGCAGCAAGAATTGGAAGAACCGCAAGAACGATCTTTGGACGTACTCCAAAAGATATTGTCATTACTTTGTATGGTTCTTTTGCAAAAACCTATCGAGGACACGGAACAGATATTGCACTAGTTGGTGGTTTATTAAACTTTGATACGTATGATGAACGTATACCTCATTCACTGCAAATCGCAGCAAAAGCAGGAATAAGTGTTCGATTTGTCGAATCAGAAGAAGTAACCGATCATCCAAATACAGCTCGTATTCATCTTTCTGATGAGAAAGGGCAACTGGAAATAGTAGGTATTTCCATTGGCGGAGGAAAGACAGAAATTATTGAACTAAATGGTTTTGAGTTAAAATTATCTGGTAACGCTCCTACTCTTCTTGTGCTGCATAAAGATCAGTATGGTGCTGTGGCAGATGTGGCGAGCCTTTTAGCAAAACATCAAATAAATATTGGATACATGCAGGTAGCTCGAAAGGAGAAAGGCTTGGAAGCTCTGATGTCTATTGAGACTGATCAGCCTATTTCACAAGAGTTATTAGAAGAGATACGCCAAAAGTCTGGTATGTACTCTGCTACGGTATTAAATAATTAGAACCACCGCTTCCGTCGGTGGTTTCTGATTGATTTCTTTCACACAAAGATCTTGGAGAGGAGTGGATACACATGCAATTTCGGAGTGTAGCAGAATTAGTAGAACTAGCTGAAGGGCAAGGACTAAAAATATCAGAAGTTATGCTTCAACAAGAATCCGATGTAATGAACCGTTCCAAAGAAGAAATTTGGGAAGAAATGGGCAGAAATTTAGATGTGATGGGGCAAGCAGTTGAACGTGGATTGTCTGAAGAAGTTCGTTCATCGAGCGGTTTATCAGGTGGAGACGCAAAAAAGATTAAACAATATAAGGAGCGTTCCGAAATTATTCTCTCTGGAGAAACCGTCTTGGATGCCGTTGCAAGTGCAACCGCTGTGTCAGAAGTCAATGCAGCGATGGGGATTATTGTAGCAACTCCTACCGCAGGAGCATGTGGGATTTTACCAGGAACGATTTTTACTACTGCGAAAAAATTTAATCTAAATCGAGATGAAATGATAGCAGGATTATTTGTATCTGGTGCAATTGGTTATTGTATTGCAAATAATGCTTGTATCTCAGGTGCAACAGGTGGATGCCAAGCGGAGGTAGGAAGTGCAACCGCGATGGCAGCTGCTGCGGTTGTAGAGATGGCAGGGGGCACTCCTGCTCAATCAGCAGAAGCAGTAGCCATTGCCTTGAAAAATATGTTGGGATTGGTCTGTGATCCGATAGCTGGCCTAGTAGAGGCCCCTTGTGTTAAAAGAAATGCGATGGGAGCAGCAATTGCCATGGTTGCAGCAGATTTGGCACTTGCCGGTGTAAAAAGTATCATACCTACCGATGAAGTAATTGGAGCAATGTATAAAATCGGACAGGAAATGCCGGTAGCCTTACGAGAAACAGCACTTGGTGGTTTAGCAGCAACTCCTACAGGTCGATCTTTGGAAAGACAAATATTCAATATACAAAGGGAGAAGAATGAATAATCCATTGAGTAGCCCCGTATCTGTATTACCTGGAGTAGGACCAGAACGGGCATTGAATTTATCAGAGATTGGTATCTATACGATTTTTGATTTGTTGACTTATTATCCGTTTCGATATGACGACTTTCGTGTCGTTTCACCTGTCGATGCACCACATAATGAAAGAGTAACGTTTAGAGGTGTTATCTCCAGCAATCCAAGTATTCGCTGGTATGGAAAAAAACAGTCCCGCCTTACACTGAAACTAGAAGTAGAAGGGATTCCAATAACAGTAGCTTGGTTTAATCAACATTTTTTAAAATCAAAACTTTTGGTTGGATCAACAATCATGGTTACAGGAAAATGGGATCGAGAGAAACTGCAAATAATCGGAGAGAGAACATTTGTTAGTGAAAAGGAACAAGAAATGCATCAGAATCAGTTAGAGCCTGTCTATTCTGTTACCAGTAAAATTCGGATATCATGGCTTAGGAAATTGATTTATGATGCCTTTACGGAATATGGCAAACAAATAGAAGAAGTTCTTCCAGAGACTCTCCGATCCAAATATCGATTAATTCCTAGAGCTAAAGCGATGTATCTTCTTCATTTCCCGAAAGATCTACAAGATGGCCATCAAGCAAGACGTACAATCGTTTACGAAGAATTATTTTTATATGAATGTCGTTTGATGTGGACAAGATTACAAGATCGTCAGGAAAACGCAGGAATTAAAAGAGAGATACCAACAGAAAAATTGGAAGCAATGTTTCATAGTTTAGCTTTTCCATTGACATCTGCACAGCAAAGAGTAGTAGAAGAGATTTGCCATGACTTACAAGCTCCTTATCAGATGAATCGATTGCTGCAAGGAGATGTTGGTTCTGGAAAGACGGTTGTAGCAGCTATAGCGCTTTATGCCAATTACTTATCAGGTTATCAAGGTGCATTGATGGTGCCGACTGAAATATTAGCAGATCAGCATGCAGCTTCTCTTGGTTCACTCTTAAATCCTTTTGGGATACAAGTCGTCACTCTTACAGGAAACATGACTGCCGCGAATCGTCGGGAAGTTTTAGGCCAGATACAAATGGGATTAGCTGATATCGTGGTAGGCACACATGCGTTGATTCAAGAAAAGGTTATTTATCGTAGCCTTGGTTTAGTAATTACCGATGAACAGCATCGTTTTGGAGTGAAACAACGAGCTTCATTACGAGAAAAAGGAGAAACACCAGACGTACTAATGATGACTGCTACACCTATTCCTCGTACATTAGCGATTTCGGTTTATGGTGAAATGGATGTTTCTATCATTGATGAAATGCCTGCAGGAAGAGAACCCATCACTACTTATTGGGTAAAAAAAGAATCTTGGAAAAGAATCATTTCTTTTGTAGAAAAAGAATGTAAGACAGGTAAACAAGCATATATTATTTGCCCGCTTATTGAGGAATCGGAAAAACTAGACTTGGCAAATGCAGTGGAGTTATTTGAACAAGTGACAATGGAGTTATCTCCAATTCGTGTTGGATTGTTTCATGGAAGAATGAGTTCACTTGAAAAAGAAGAAATAATGGGACTATATGAGCAAAATGAAATACAAGTCCTCATCTCTACAACTGTCATCGAGGTAGGAGTTAATGTTCCAAATGCCACTGTAATGGTCATTTATGATGCTGATCGTTTTGGTTTAGCTCAATTACATCAATTGCGGGGAAGAGTGGGTAGAGGAGGTGGAGCTTCTACTTGTATTCTTGTAGCAAATCCAAAATCAGAAACTGGGAAAGAGCGAATGGAGATTATGACCGAAACCACTGATGGATTTGTGATTTCTGAAAGAGATCTCAAAATGAGAGGCCCTGGTGATTTTTTAGGAGTAAAGCAGAGTGGCCTTCCGGAGTTTCGATTAGCTGATCTAACGCGAGATCAACATATTTTAGAGGTAGCAAGAGAAGACGCGAAAGTGTTTATTTATGATGGAGATTGGAAATCCCATCCATTGCTAGTGGAACAATTAAGGAATAATGTGGACATGTTATTGGACTGAAAATATAGAATACAATTTCAACAAAGAAGCAGAATTATGCTTCTTTTTCTTGCATTTTAAGGGAATTGAACGAAAGTTACAACTAATTGATGGGCATCGGAATTCAATTGACAAAACAAATATTTTCCTTTTAATATATTAAAACAAGCTATTAATTTTCAATTATTTATTCCTTTTCACAAATATCAATCAGGACTCATTTAAGTCGAATTTCTATTTGAGCAATCCGAAGATATGTTTGATTTTGACTTCTTTGTGTTTCTATTAGAGGAACAAAAGATATACATATCGAGCCGAATTTTCCATTGCTCATATGGAGTTGTAAGTATTTTCAACATCTAGAAATGGGGAAACCAAATGACAATCCTAGTATTAAATCAAAATCCATATGAATTTTTCCCTTACAAAGAATGGTTAAAAGAAATGGAAAGTGATGTATTGTTTTTAACAAGTGCAAAAGTTGGGCAGCAATATTCTGATAATAATTTCCTTTATTTTGAGATTTTTGAGAACTATGAATCGGCGATCGTAGATTTTAGAATTATGCAATTATATGAGAAATACAAATTTGAATTAATTATTGTACTCCATGAATATGATATATTACGAGTCGCAAAACTGCGAGATAAATTAGGAATAAAGGGACAATCTTTTGAACATGCATTGCAATACAGAGATAAAATAAACATGAAAAGCATGGTAAAAAAGAATAGCAGTGTAAAAATACCTGCCTATACAAATGCCAGTTATCCGACTGATATCGTTCAATTTGTTGAACAACATTCTTATCCTATCATTATTAAACCTGCGGATAATGCAGGATCACTTGGAACAACAGTGATCAAAGATGAAGAAGACTTGCAACGTTTCTTCAATCAAATGAGTATGTTTCAATGGGCTACTGTACAACCTTCACATCACTTAATTATAGAAAAGTTTATAGATGGTGAAATGTATCATGTGGATGGCCTGATTCAGAACAATGAATTGAAATTAATCTGTGCATCCAAATACTTAGAAAAATCTTTGATTTACTTAGATCAAAATGATATTTCCGGCAGTTACATGCTTTCTTCAGACAATCCTCTGCAATCCAGATTAGTAGAAGAAACAAAAAAAGTACTAGGTGCTATGCCGCCAACTACGAATATGATTTTTCATGCTGAGTTTTTTCATACGCCACAAGATGAGATCGTTTTTTGTGAGATTGCAAGTCGTCCTGGTGGAGCGAGGATCATTGAGATGATTGAAGTTGCTTACCAGTATAATATAACGGAAGCATATGTCAGAACAGAATGTGGATTGGATACTAATCAGCCTTCACATCCTATTGGCAAAGTAGTGGGACATGCTGTTCCTGCACCAAAGAATGGAAAATTAATAGATGCACCAACGAACAGTCCGTTTCCTTGGGTGAAACGTTTCCGTCTAAACACCGAGTTAGGTACAACTTTTCATGGAGTGGAAAACAGCTCGCAACACATTGCTTATATGATTGTAGAGGCGAGTAATGAAGAGCAGTTACAGGAACGATTATACGAAGCAAACAATTGGTTTTATCAAGCTTGTGTGTGGGAAGTGTTATAACTAGGATCTTGGGGTGAGACATGATGAGAAAGAAAACTATATTTCCGAGATATCCTAAGTTAGTTTGGTATTTTGCAAGTATTAACTTCATCACACGATTTATAACGTTTATGATGTTACCCCTTACCATTATTTATCTTAGTAAAATCGGATATGATGAAACAGAAGTAGGCTCTATATTAGGTATTGGTTGGATACTAGGCGCATTTGGAGGTCCAATCGTTGGATATTTAGTGGATAAATTTGGCACGAAAAAAGTTTACGCTTTGATTCTTACATTATGGATTATTTCTTACATCGGATTTGGATTTTCCCAGCAATTTACTATATTGATGGCATTATCTATCGTAAATGGATTTTGTCGCAGTACAATTGAAGTAGTAATACTCAGTGGGATGTTTGCTTCTGTTCCAAAGGAAAAGCAAGCAGACATTAACAAATTTCAGTATATATTACTCAATTGGGGTACGATTATGGGTACTGCTTTTGGAGCATTCATGGGAACTTATGTGGAGCAAAATTGGTTTATTTATATTGGTTTGTTTTTTATCCTTTTACTCGTATTGGATCGAATTGTTCCCTTCCAAAATGGTAAAGCAGAAAAACAAGAACATGTACCTTTTCGGAAAGTTGCAAAAATTATCTCTCGAGATCGAACACTTCTCTTGCTCCTTTTTTCGGGTATTTGCTATATGACAGGTTATATCCAATTGGATTCTGCCATCCCAATTGCGTTAAATAATGAAAATCAAATGCATGTATATGCATTCCTCAATATTGAGAATTCTATACTTGTTGTATTACTAGCTGTGCCAGTGATGAAATTAGCCGAAAAATGGAGACCATCCGTTGTTATTTTTACGATGACTTTCTTTGTCAGTGCTTCTCTCCTTTGTTTTATGTTTAATTATGCCCCGCTATATTATATTGGCGTTTTCTTTTATACAATTGGAGAAATTGCGTTTGTTCCCTTATGGAGACAAAAAGTTGCTGAATTGGGAGGTTCCATGCAAGCTACTTATTTAGGATTGACTAATATTTCTTATTTAGGCTTTTTCTTTGGGAGCTTTTTAGGGGGCATGTTTTATGATAAGGGAGGCAGTATGCTTGTTTTTCCAGTGATGGCAATCATTGTTCAGTTTACATTTGTATTTTATATTTTTGCCGTCCAAAGCAGAAGCAAGCAACCAGAAGAAATTGTTTCTGAAGAAAAATTGGTATAAAAAAAGCAGCAACCCAAAAGGTTGCTGCTTTTTTTATTTATTAATGAGTTACAGGAGCACTTGGTGCATAAGCATGTAACATCATATTGGTAGTCTGCTCATCATATTGTGGTACTTGATAATAACCATTTTTGTTTTGCCATAAAAATAACTCATAAGCCATTTCTATTCCATTAGGAATACTATCTGCGATAACTCTGCGCACAACTGGATTGGTCACCTCTGATGCTGCAAGAGCTTTCGTAGATTGCATGCCTTTGATCAAGCTGAGCATAAAGCCAGCATAACAACCATCGTTGATCGCGTTAACTGCTTGTTTCGGTTGTTTTGGAGGTGTTTGTTTCAACCCATATACAATACTTTCATTGTTTTGATTGGCCATTTGGTATCGGTTGGTTCCATGGGCTGGATCTTGTCCTGAAGAAAATGCTTGCACTAACATGTTATATTCATCCATCATAAATTGGTATTGATTATTAGCAATTTGGATTAATTCTTGATCTTGTAAGTTAGGGCGGAAGATTGCATATTGTTCTAATGCCCCAATCACACCACTTAATATTTCATGAACATCGTTTAATTCATGACCCCCATGATTGTACTGAACAGCACCGTTTTGCATATTTTGTTGAAATCCTTCTTGTGAAAAAGGCATACATGTACCTCCTAAAATTTATTATCCTTACTTTGTCCAATTTTTAAAAGGATATGTGAAAGGAATAAGATTCTCATAAAAAAGGCGAAGTCAAGACTTGAAATAAGTATTATTTTATAATTATTATTATGTAGTAACGATAATCAATTACAGATAGGAGCATATCTTTATATGAGTAAACGCTTAACGACAAACCAAGGTTCTCCAGTAGGAGATAATCAGCATTCACGTACGGCTGGTCAGCGCGGTCCTACTTTGTTAGAAGATTATCATTTACTAGAGAAATTAGCTCATTTTGACCGGGAAAGAGTACCGGAACGTGTTGTTCATGCACGAGGTGCAGGGGCACATGGTATTTTTACCGTTTTTAATAGTATGCAAACCTATACAAAAGCATCTTTTTTACAAGCAAAAGGGAAAGAAACTCCTGTTTTTGTTCGATTCTCTACTGTTATTCATCCTGCAGGTTCGCCTGAAACTGCCAGAGACCCTCGCGGCTTTGCTACCAAATTTTACACAGAAGATGGAAACTATGATTTAGTGGGGAATCATTTACCTATTTTCTTCATTCGTGATGCGATGAAATTCCCAGATATGGTACATTCTTTAAAGCCTGCACCAGATACAAATATTCAAGATCCAGATCGATACTGGGATTTTATGACCCTTTCACCTGAATCTACACATATGCTTACATGGGTATTTTCCGATTATGGAACTCCAGCAAATTATCGTGAAATGAATGGATTTGGTGTTCATACGTTTCAATGGGTGAACAAAGAGAATAAACGCTTCTATGTGAAATACCACTGGAAACCATTACAAGATGTCAGGAATCTTACAGCAGCTGAAGCAGCAGAGGTACAGGCAAAAGACTTTAACCACGCTACCCGGGATTTGTTTGATCATATTGACAAAGGAAAATTTCCTGAGTGGGATCTATACGTTCAGTTGTTTCCAGTAGAAGATGAAGATGCATTTATCAAGAAATATGATTTTGATCCTCTTGATCCAACAAAAGTATGGTCAGAAGAAGATTTTCCTCTTCAATTAGTTGGACGCATGACACTCAATCGCAATCCTCAAAACTTCTTTGCAGATGTAGAACAATCAGCATTCTCACCAAGTGCACTTGTACCTGGAATTGAACCATCAGCGGATAAGTTACTACAAGGAAGGTTATTTTCCTATCCAGATACACAACGTCATCGCATTGGCCCAAATTATTTGCAATTGCCTATAAACTGCCCATATGCAAGTAAAGTAAATAATTATCAAGTAGATGGAAATATGCAGACGAGAACAAATATATCAACGGTAAATTATGAACCAAACCGTTATGATGATACACCAAAAGAAACAACCATCGATGTGGAAAGCGAAACACCTTTATCCGGTGCAGCTGGCAGAAAACAGATTGCGAAAACTTTAAACTTTCAGCAAGCTGGTGAATTATATCGTTCTTTTACGGAACAAGAACAAAACAATCTCATTTTGAATTTAACAAATGACCTTTCTGGTGTAGCTGAACAGACAAAACTGCTTGCTATTTGTAATTTTTACCGTGCGGATAAAGAATATGGAGAACGTCTGGCCAAGGCCTTGGGCATAGATATTGCACCATATGTGGCGAAACTATAAATAAAATTTATATCTAAAAGATGGAATCCGCTTGGAATCCATCTTTTTATTATTTGTATATGACCAATCAGGAGATCGTAATAGCTTGGACTGGGTGATTTTTTTTAGTTATTCCATGTAATTTATCTCATTTATTTAAAATTAATGTTAATAGTAATAAATATCAATATATTAGAGTATACAATATATTAATAATATATATAATTAAATTTATAAAAGAAAGGGATGATCTAGAATGAGTGTTCTTGTTTTGAATAGGTTCCCCTATATTTGGAATACTTATAATAATTTTAATAGAATTTCAAATAAAGTTGTCTTTATTAGCGATCAAAAAGTAATGGAACCATATTTTGCCGATTCATTTGCACATTATGAAGCATTTGCTAGTTTTCATAACAATGATACGGTTTCTTTGCGTGCAATTGATTTGCATAGAACCTATCAATTTGAACATATTGTTGCTGTATCAGAGTACGATTTGGTTCGAGCAGCTGAATTGAGAGAACACTTAGAAATTGATGGTCAAAAGATACACAGCGCACTACAGTTTCGCAATAAAATAAAGATGAAAGAAGCCTTAGGAGCAAAATGCCAGAAAATACGTATTCCAAAATTTAAACAAGTGGAAGATATCTTTGATCTCCTTCATTTTATAGATGAAGTTGGCTACCCCATCATTTTGAAGCCGATCGATGGTGCAGGAGCAGCAGGAATCACTGTATTGCATACGGAGGCAGATCTTTGGAAATTTGCCAAAAGCGGTCTTCACCACAAAATGGATGCAGAACAATTTTTTGATGGAGAAGAATACCATATTGATGGTGTCGTGGAAGATCATGAGTTGAAATTGATATGTGCTTCAAAATATTTAGAGCCGATGTTTCATTATCATGATCAGGCATTTATTTCAGGCAGTTATATGCTGCACAAAGATAATCCATATAAAAAACAAATAGAAGAAGCGATGGAAGAAGTCATAAGCATATTGGATTTTCCTGCTCATGCAGTGTTTCATGGAGAATGTTTGATTACACCGTCAGAGGAAATTATTTTTATTGAAATTGCATGCCGACCCGGCGGCGGACGCATATCAAAAACAATGGAAGTGGCTTATGGAAAAGATTTATTGCTTGTATCAGCAGAATTACAAGCTGGTATTGCTTACGGGCAAAATTTGCTTGGACAAGCTCCCGCCAGGCTAAGCGGTTCCGTACAGGCGATGTCAAAACAAGGAACATTGGTATCATTCCCTAAGTGTGAACCGCCGGATTGGGTTTTTGAATATATGCAAGATGTAACTGAAGGAACGTCTTTCGATGATCCTAAGAATAGTTGTGATTCAGTAGCCTCTTTTGTAGTAATTGGAGATACAGAAGAAGAGGTAAGAACACGATTACAAAACGTTCTTGAATGGTTTGAAACAAATACATTATGGGTGGCAGCAGACAAACGATCAAAAGGAGAAACGAAAGAATGACCATACTCATCCTTGGAAATTTACCTTACTTTGCTTGTCCTTTAAAACAAGTATTTTCTGATACAACAGAACATTTAGTCGTTTTGGCCTCTGATCATGTTGAGCATACGTTTGATAGAAAGGATTATCGCTACATTGAATTTTTCTCAAATTTCACCTCAAACGATCAAGTTATGCTCCGTGCCATTGAATTGCATCAAACGTATCATTTTACTGCCGTTATTGCTTTACAAGAATTTGATCTGATAAGAGCTGCAAAACTGAGGGAATATTTAGGTATTCAAGGACAAAGCGTCGCAAGTGTGATGGATTTTCGCAATAAGTGGATCATGAAGCAAAAATTACGAGAGAATGGTATCCCAGTTGCAGAAATGACCTTAGCTCAAACCGGATTAGATATTTTTCGATTTGTTGATCAATATGATTATCCGATCGTAGTCAAACCCATTGATGGTCTTGGTTCCGTATCCACTTATGTTTTGCATCATCGGGAAGAACTTGATATTTTTTTAGCAAATGAACAATTTTCGGAAGTACTAGTCGAAAAATATATTGTAGGAGATTACTTTCATATTGATGGTTGGGTGGAGAATGGGATCATTCAATTAATTACTGTGTCCAAATATAATAATGCACCACTGGCTTCGAGTTCGATGACATATCTAGGTAGTACGATGTTACATCCTCAGAATCCTTTGAGTCAGCGATTAGCTTTGGGAACCAGAAAAGTATTGGAGATTTTAGATACTCCAGTCAGTACCACATTTCATGCGGAATGGTTTCACACTCCAAATGATCAAATTATTTTTGGGGAGATTGGCAGCAGAACAGGAGGTGCAAAAGTATCTGATGCACATAAACTTGCATTCGATGCACCATTATTTGATATACATGCCAAAATTTCAGTTGGGATTTCAGGACCGGTATTGAAAGAAGAAGTGAAAATGAATCCTTCCTATCTAGCTGGCTGGCTATTGGTCAACACCAAACATGGATTATTGCATGTAAATTCTACCGCATTTCCAGAATGGGTGAAAGTTGCACAAATTACTGGGGAAGATGGCAAATCATATGATCAAGCACAATTAAGTGTTGATTCCATCGCTCAATTTGCTTTTGTCGGGAGAAGCGAAGAAGAATTGTTACATCGGTTGGATCAGCTTATTTCTATTGTTGATGGAATTTTTCGATGGGAAGATGAAACATAAGAAAAATCCCTGCTTTAAACAGGGATTTTGCCTTAAAAAATAATAAAATCTTGTATTGTTGTATCACGAATTGAGGGCAAGAGAAATTTCCTTTTTATTTTCCAATTCGTACTATTATAAACACCAATGAGTCCTTGTCCTGTATTTGGAATTTGAGAAAGAATATAAATTTCATTATTCTTTTTCTTTATTTTAAAGACAGGTTGTGGCAACTCAATTTCACGTAATATGGAAGCAGTTCTGCGATCTATTTCGGTTATATGATTACTTCCTTGATAGGAGATAAAGATGGTACGAGGAGTTATAATCAAATATTCGGGTCGTACTTGAGAGAGAGTAAGATACTTTATGGCTCTTGTTCTACAATCTATAATTGCTATTTGCTTTTGATTTTCAGTAGAAGTTAGGAAAATACGATTGTCTATAATTTGCATATCGTTTGGTTGATCTGTTTTTAATAGTAATCGGGTGTCCATTTTTCCAGAGTTACGTTTGATAATGTACACATAAGGCTTTTTTTGCTCAATGACTGTAGCAAAGACATAGATATATGTTTGGTCATAGGTTGCTATTCTTGGAAATCCTGCAACTGTTACTCTCTGTGTTTTTTTTCCATCATTCCACTCTACTGTTCCACTATGTAGACTACTGTTGTATGTGGTAACGCGAAAATTTTTATCTGCCTTTTCATAAATAGGATAAGGGAGTGTTTGGATTGCTTTTGGGTTTGAATCAGAAGCAGATAGTTGATATTTTTTATCTTCATATTGAACTGGAAGAGTGATGTTACCTGTTTTTTCCCTAATGATTTGAAATATCCCCATTGCTGGAATGTCCTCTTGAGCTATTATTTTGCCATTTTCATCGAAACGGACAAATGCACTGTCCGGCATGGTAGCATTTGTGTAAATTACACCAAAGAGACTGGGAGAAGAACTGGAAAGACTGCATCCAGTCAGTAAGAAGATTAAAATTAACCAAGGTTTGACGAAATATCGCATAACGAAATCTCCTTTAAAAAAACGATCATTTTCTTCTAACTTAGCCAGAAAATGACCGTTGGTTAGCCTTGTGAGTAATAGGCGATAGTATATGGACTTTTGATTAAATCGACTGGCCAAACGGCAGAACCACCATAGTTGAGGTTCCATCCTCTGTTATACCAGGCTCTCCATACAAGCTGTGAACAATAAAAGCGACTTGTTGTAGTAATATTAAAAAAATTATAGTTATATGACTTACCGATTTGATTGCGATTGTATTTTGCCACATAGGCGTAATCGTTGGCTGTAGCTCCTTCTACCCATAAAGCTTTCACTTTTTTAAAGCGAGTTTTCCAATCATTCACCCAGTGTCTAACTCCATTTAAACCAAGTTTTTTATTTCCAAATGACTCCACAACATAGCCAGGTACATCAGATACGATTCCCGCATGGCCCCCTGCCCATTCAAATCCCGAACTTGTTCCATCTAATGTTACTAAAATATCTCCAGGTTCACCGATTGCATTCCCTGAGACAAAGAGTGATGCCATCTGTTTGTCTTCCACTTTTACTTGTTTTACAGCAGCTTCTTTTTTTATTCGATCGAAGGGTAAGTTATTGTTCCAATGATACCGCTGTAAATATGTTTCTTTCTTCGCTTGAAGGGACAATTTAATTTTGTTAAAGTCAATAGTGGCTGCATTACCTTTGGATGGCAGCATAAATGTAAATAAGGTGATCAAAATCGCAAAAGAAAACACATATATTTTGCGCATGAAAAACACCCCTTTCCCTATTATTTTAAATGTATATTCACGAAATGTTCAATGTTTATTTTTTATTTAGGGAATAGTCATTTTCCTTTTCCGCTACTGGGAGAATATGAATAGACTAAACAAAGATTATTAGGTTGGAGGTGAGGACAACATTGCGAGAACAGGAATATAAAGACATTGCGGATTCCATCAATCAATTGGTAAATCGTCAGGCGGTAACACCAAAGAAATTAAAGAGTATTGTGAGAGAAGCAAAACATATAAGGAAGACTCAAGGTACATCTGGTTTGCTGCGTTTTGCAACTGCACTGCCCTATCAATTTTTTACCGCAAAAGAATTGGAGCATATTCAGAGCACACCACAGTATCGTGAATTATCCAATCGATTGATTGATTTATTAGTTGCAGAAGGAGTTATTTCGGCATTTGAGGCCATGTTTTTACGCAGACAGGTGTGACAAAAATAAAAAAGAAACCCACTCTGAGTTGGGTTTCTTTTATTTCGATGATTTTCAATAAATAAAATCCAAAAACTCTTCTTTGCTAATATTTCCAAAATAATGTTTCATGTTAATATCTTTTAAAGCCAGATCAAGCTGGTGGTAGTCATATAAAATTCCTTGTAAACGAACTTCGATATCGCGAATGTCTCCGACTCCAAAAAAATCACCATATATCTTACAGTTTTTAATCAATCCGTGTTCGCCAACATCCATTCGCACATCAATAGAACCAATTGGAAAGCGTTTGGTGTGCTGAACATTAAATGCGGGTGACTCCCCAAAGTTCCAGTCCCAATTCTGATATCTTTCTTTAGATATCTGGTGAATGATTTCCCAGTCATGATCCGTTAATACATACTCTGGAATCGGATGTTGACCCTCAAATATGGATGTAAGTAATTGGCTGCGGAAATCCGGCATGGGAATAGGTTTTACAAGAAATTCAGAAATATTGGCAACACGGCTGCGAACGGATTTTATTCCTTTGGATTGGATTTTTTCTTTTTTTACTTGTAATGCCTGTTCTACTCGATCGAGATTGACATTCAACATGAGTGTTCCATGACTAAACATTCTTCCTCTTTGAGAGAACTGGGCATTTCCTGATACTTTTCGACCATCTACTTCAATATCATTTCGTCCGCTTAGTTGCGCATGAACCCCCAGTTTGTGTAAAGCTTGAATTACTGGTTCCGTAAATTTACGGAAGTTAGCAAAGCTTTTTCCATCATCTTTGGTTAAAAAACTAAAGCTCAAATTACCCAAATCATGGTAGACTGCTCCTCCGCCAGATAGACGTCGAACGACATGGATGCCATGTTGACGAATATAATCAACATGGATTTCTTCTACTGTATTTTGATGTTTTCCTATAATAATTGAGGGCTCATTGATATAAAATAATAAGTAACTTTCGGTTTCGATATCCAGATGTTTGAGTACGTATTCTTCAATTGCTAGATTGATTCTTGGATCGGTTATGTTTTGATTATCGATGAACAGCAACGGGTATTTCCTCCTGTATGAATGTAAATGCTTTATTTATATGGTTATAGTTTTCCCTATTTTTTCAATCTTATCTCAGAACGAAGATCGAGCTTATGTAAAAAAAGGGGTATTTTCTCTCTTTTCCGAAATTCATCCAAAGTTAATAAATGAGAAGTGAACTTCTTTCGAAAACATGGTATTCTTAGGAAGAGTTTTACAACATAATTATAAATGAAAAAATGTAGAAACAATAGAGTATTCTATAAAGAGGTTGTGCTCGGATGGAAGACAAGAAAAAAAATAAATGGACGAACTGGTTTCTGCAAATTCCTCGTGCCATTCGTTACAATTATCTCAAACTTCTCCGTTCGCCAGAAGGAGTAAAAAAAGTTTCGCTTGGTTTCGCACTAGGTTTCGGGCTGGAGATGATTGTTTTACCTACTGCTTCACTCATCTATGTTTTATTTTACCCCATTGTTCGTTTGTGCAGAGCATCCTTTCCTGCTTCAGTTATCGGCAATGTCATCGGAAAATTAACCTTTTTGCCTGTTATTTTGCTGCCATTTTCCAAAAAGATCGGTGAATTGGTTTATCCTACACCATACAAAGATCATGTAATTCATTTTCATGAGATTTATCGCCAGTTACTCCACGGGAATTTCCATGTGTTTGGAAAGATTTTCCGCGGTGGTTTACACATTTTGATCGGACAAACGATTTTTGGTGCGATTTTAGGGTTTATCTCTTATTTTGTTATTTACCATTTGTATGAAAGACGTCGCAATAAAAGGGTAACGGACTAAGATCTCGTTAGTAGTTGTGAAATTCCTGATAATTTAATATTCTATATAAGAAAGAGAAATCGTGAATTCAATTCGAGGAGAAACCATGAGTAGTAATTTTCTTTTCCAAGGGAAAAAAATTTACTTTTCGAGGATTCCTGATTCCGATGGTTATTTCAGTGCTGATACCTGCAAAAAGATCGTGGAAGGGTTGAAAAAAGGGGATTCTCCTGATATGAAGCGAGCAGTTTTCGACTTGGAGAGTCGTTCCCAAAATCGACTTTTCAAACTTGTTCATTTCTACGATGCTATCTACGTTCGTTTTGACGATCGATCTCCGTTGAGTGATAAGGACAAGAAGATTATGGCAGGCTTCGCCTCACTGGATGAAAGAATTCGTCTGCTGTACGGTCAGTGGCGAAATGAGTCGCCTCAGAGTGCTGATCATTTGGGTTTCTAGTAGGAGAGATTGAATTCAACACTGGGGGATTCCGACCGGATTTCCCCAGCTAGAAAATAATCCTAATTTCACATAAAAAAATGACTCGCGAAACGGTCGCGAGTCCATGGTATTTTCACCAAATGGGAAAATACGAAATGGGAGAGGAGAAACCGGAGGAAGAGCTTATGGGGAAACGTAAGTCTTCTCCGCGGTTAGACAGACCTTATCGGGTACTGTCTTTATTTATTGTTGCCAAAGCTTGATTGTTTATTCAAGTTTTTGATATCTTTTATCAAGAAATATAAAAAATCAAAGGTGTAAACGATGCGAATAATAGCTGGAAAAGCAAAAGGAATACGTTTGAAAATGGTGCCAGGAAGTCATGTTAGACCAACTACTGATCGAGTGAAGGAATCACTCTTCTCAGTAATTGGTCCCTTTTTTGATGGTGGAAAAGTACTCGACCTTTTCGCGGGAACAGGTTCACTCGGTTTGGAAGCTGTCAGCAGGGGCATGGATGAGGCGATCTTTGTAGATCAGTCGTTTCCGAGTTTGCGCATTGTCAAAGAGAATGCACAGAAATGTCATCTGATGGAACAATCTACTTTTATACGAAAAGACGCTCGGACTGCATTAAAACAATTTGCAAATGAGGAAATTCGATTTGATTTGATTTTTTTAGATCCACCTTATCATCAGAATTTGCTTTTTCCTGTATTGGGTATTATCGAAGAGCACCCAATCTTAAGTGAAAATGGTTTGCTGGTTGTGGAACATCCATCTTCTTTGCAAATTACATCAGAAACAAGTAAGTTTGAATCGGTAAGAGAAATTAGTTATGGAGATACTATCATCACATTGTTGCAGCAGAAGGGAGATATCTCAAGATGAAAGTAGCAGTATATCCTGGTAGTTTTGATCCAATTACATATGGTCATCTCGATATTCTTCAAAGAGGAACGAAGGTTTTTGATAAGGTAATTGTTGCAGTATTGATCAATTCTGCAAAAAAAACATTGTTTTCGATGGAAGAACGCAAAAATATGATTGAAATTGCCATAAAGGAAATGGGTTTTGATATTCCGGTTGAAGTTGATAGTTTTGAAGGGCTGTTGGTCGATTATTTACGAAAAAAAGATATTCATGTCATTTTAAGAGGTTTACGTGCTATTTCGGATTTTGAATATGAACTCCAAATTGCTTCGATTAACCGGAAATTAGCGAAAGATATTGAAACACTATTTTTGATGACAAACAATATGCATTCTTTTATCAGTTCAGGTAATGTAAAAGAAATCGCAAAATATGGGGGGGATATATCCGATTTAGTACCTCCGCATGTTGTGAAAGCATTGCAAGCCAAACGGGAGCATATCATGATGTAGTCAACTGTCGGACGGTTTTTTGTAATAAATAACCTAACCAGATCAATACAATGATAAGCGTGAATTCTTGTAAGTAGTGCCACCAATTGTTGTTTGGTGTGATTGGAATTGCCGACCAAAGATTCAAGAAAGAAGATATATTCATTTGTTGTGGTTGGAACGTGTTCCAAAATACAAAAGTGAGAATAAATGCTAGTATGCCATGTAAAAATCTACCCAATAAATATGGTCGATAGCGAATGTCGCTTTTACTTAGAACACTTGCTACTTGAGCGTGTATAGAAAGCCCGTTCCATCCAAGAAAAAGTCCTACGAAAGCAAGTTGTATGAGAAGGGATGTATTCGGAGTATATTCGCTAATCATTTGAGAACCAATAGTCATCTCTAAAATTCCAGCTACAATGGGAATTGATAATAGATCAGAGAGGTGCAGGACGTGCAAAATGGGATGCAATACTGATGCGAGCAGGGCGGTTACCCCTACATACGTAAAAACATGAATCAGTACAGAGAAGATGATAACAAAACCGCCAATCATTAACAATGTCTGTACCGCAGATGTTACAGCTTCTCCAAGTAATTGTCCGATGGGGCGATTATCAGTTAGACGCGCTTGATGCATTGCTTGGAGGGCACGAATGATTCTTTTTCCTCCATGATTTTGGATGGGAGTTAATTTTTTGTCTCTCGCATGAAAACGCATGGATATTGCAACAATAAAACAACTGACATAGTGAACGACAGCAATGAGCATTCCAACAGAAGGGTTTTCAAAAAATCCTATCGCTATTGCACCAAAAATAAATAACGGGCCGGCTGTACAGGCGAAAGAAACAAGACGCTCTCCTTCTTCTCGTGTAATGAGATGTTGTTCCCTTAATCGAGTAGCAAGTTTTGCACCCATTGGATTGCCTGATATCAAAGCTACTGCCATGACAAATCCGCCAGAGCCTGGTACTCGAAATAGTGGTCTCATAAACGGTTCAAGAAGCACACCGATCAGATGAACAACACCAAATCCCATCAAGAGTTCAGCAGTGATGAAAAAGGGAAGCATAGCTGGAAAAACAACATCCCACCATATTTTTAAGCCTCGGAGGGAGGCTTTAAAAGCAATTTCGGGATACAATACAAGAGTGACAGCAAACAAAAGAGCAAATGTACCTAAAAAAATAGTTTTTAATTGACTTTGGTAACGGGTAGAAATCATGCCCATCGGTGTTCGCCCTCACTTTTTTCTATCGTTAGTTCATCATACGCGGTTGTCCGATATTTTATGAGTTGTCTGTCTTTCGTTTTATAGATAAAGTGAGATATAAATAGGAACATTTTTTCCTTCTAGAAAACTTGGTGGTGATATGGTGAGTCGACCTAAAATAGGCATTGCCCTGAGTGCAGGAGCAGCAAGAGGTTTCGCTCATCTAGGAGTTTTACAAGTTCTGCAAGAGGCAAATGTACCTATTGATTACATAGCTGGCAGTAGTATGGGGAGCTTTATTGGAGCTTTATATTCCAATGGTTTGGATCTAGAGATGGTAAAACATTTAGCAATGCATTTAAAACGGAAGCATTGGATTGACGTAGCTTTACCTGGATTGGGCTTTATTACTGGGGATAAAATGCAGGCGTTGACTCGATTGCTTACACATCATAAAAACCTAGAAGATCTACCGATTCCGTTAGCCATTGTTGCGACGGACCTACTCAAAGGGGAGAAGGTAGTTTTCCAAAAAGGTTCTATCGCAGATGCAGTTCGCGCAAGTATCTCTGTACCCGGAGTTTTCGAACCAGTTCCTTACAAAGATAAACTATTGGTTGATGGGGGAGTGGTAGATCGCCTTCCTATTTCTGTTGTTCGGGATATGGGGGCAGATTTTATCATCGCTGTAGATGTGCTGACCAAATCACATGATGTACAAGTGAAAAATGTGATAGATGTGATTACCCAAGCAATTACGATAATGGAAAGACAAATATTAGAAAAACAAGATCTTACGGCTGATTTTCTCGTCTCTCCTGAAGTTGGAGATATTGCGCCTACTGCATTTCATCGAGTAGAAGAATGTATAAGGAGAGGGGAACAAGCAATTCGTCCTCGCTTAGAGAATTTATTAGAAAAGTTAGCTGATTGGCAAGGGGATAAAGAACATGAGTGATTACTCAAATAATAAAACTGCTTACAGATTTTTATGGCTCTCCATTCTATTATTGATTATTGGTATATGCTTTATCATTCATGTACCATATTATGCCATGCAAGCAGGAGATGCGATTGACACAGGGGATGTTATCTCGGTTGATGGCGGATATGTAGAAAAAGGCGGGGATTTCTTCCTGACCACCGTCGCGATGAAACAAGCAAATGTATTCGACTATCTTTTGGCAAAGGTCAGTGATGATATCGAACTAGTGCCTGTTACCGAAGTTTTAGCAAAAGATGAGAATGATAAGCAATATGAACAACAGCAAGTAGAAAATATGGTTGAATCCCAACATAGCGCAGTTCTTGCCGCTTTTCATCAAGCGAAAAAGCCTGTACGTGTTACATATGAGGGCGTAGAAGTGATTGGTGTTACCACTGGCGCCAAGCATCATCTGCAGAGAGGAGATATCATCCAATCGGTTGATGGAGAAGATACACGTACAACAACAAAATTAATGGATTATTTTAAAACAAAAAAAGCAGGGGATAAAGTAAAAGTAACTGTTTTGAGAGGAAAAAGAAAAGTAGTTGATCAAGCTACGCTTATTTCATTGGCAACAGGTAATAATAAAGACAAACGGGTAGGATTAGGCTTTTTACCTATGGATCGATTACGCTCTCTAGCTTCTACGCCAAAAGTAAACTTTAAAACAAATAATATCGGCGGTCCTTCTGCTGGATTGATGTTTACATTGGAAATTTTAAATCAATTAAATCCTAATGATTTGACAAAAGGACACGAAATTGCTGGTACGGGAACCATTTCACCAACTGGGGAAGTTGGGCAAATTGGGGGAATCCAGCATAAAATCGTGGCTGCAATGGACAAAAAAGCTACCATCTTCTTCACGCCAAAAGATATTTACCCAGGCGATGACAATGAAGCTATAGCGAAAAAAACCGCGAAAAAGCTAGGCGCAAATATGAAAATTGTCCCTGTGGCAACATTAAAAGATGCAATCGATTATTTAAATAAGTTGAAGTAGAGAAAAAGGAGACTCTATTAGAAAAGAGTCTCCTTTTTTGAAATCTATATTAACGTATTATAACATTGCGAGCGAGAAAACCCACGATTTAATCGTGGGATGAAAGCGAGCGTTGAACAAGGGTAAGGAATATTCCTTACCCTCGTTCAACCTTTGGAAAAAAGCAAGGTTACAAACAAACATTCCCATGGTAATATATGTATAGTCGTGACAGACGAAAACCAAGTTTGCTCGCGGCAAAGAAGAAATCAACAAACATAAACCGTGGGGCGCACGGGGTTAGCTTGGTAATGAAATAGTCATGAGGCTATCGTCCCAAGAATCCAACGGTTTTAGCCGTATGGAGTTGTCAATTTTTCAAAAAATATCTTGTTTGTCTTCCCATTATCCATTAGCAAGAGTCAACCATTATGACTTGATTGACTCCTGTTTTTGCTACTTATTTCTTTTTCTGCCTCAGTAGCTTAAATGAGCCATCCTCAAACAGCTGTACTTGATCATCTTTTTGCAAATAAATACATGGAACATCTTTGCCCCAAATGATACGAGTATCTTCTTCGATTGCTTTATAAACGCCTTTTCCCATGTGTTCTAGTGGAAGAAACTCATCTCTAGTATAAAATCCCCAAGAACCTTGTTCGACTACATATAGTTTTCCTAATGCACCTGAATTGACAACTTCTCGATAAGGAGGTTTTAGCAGATTTGTATACGGTTTCTTAAACATTTTTCTCCTAAATCGAAGTGTTTATGGACACTATAAATATCATATCGAAAAATCGAGAGACAATCTATATGGTAAGTGTAAAGATAAATTGCTTGACACCAAAAATCGTTATCTCGTATAATTCACCTGTTAGGGAGTGGGCAGATTGATTATTACGCTAAACCAAATAAATCAAACTACAGAAGAATATTCCTTTGACGGCCAGATTTGTTTGGATGACCTAGTGGAAGAAGAGCCAAATATTGTGAAGCTAGAACCAATACGGGTGACGGGAAATGCCAGCATATTACGTGCTCATCTGTATCAAGTGACAGCGAAACAAAAATGTATCGGAAAACTAATGTGTGCAAGATGCTTGACCACGTTTCCGACCTCGTTAGAATCGTCTTGGATGGAAAAGTTTACCGATAAAAAAGAATTGGCTTGCGACACAGAGGAGGAAACGATCCATCTGATCACGGAATCACAGATCGATCTCGAACCTTTTGTTCGAGAACAACTGCTGATTTCTCTTCCTTATGCCCCTTTATGTAAGCCAGATTGTGCTGGTCTTTGTCCTGTTTGTGGAAAAAATAAAAATGAACAACCTTGTGAGTGTGATGCAAGGCGGATCGATCCAAGACTTGCAAAACTACAAGATTTGTTAACAGAAGATAAAGATTCTGCATCCTAGCACTCTTCCTTTAATTGTAGTATAATGATCAACATTGGAGTTTTTGCAGGAGGTGAATTTTGATGGCAGTACCATTTCGTCGTACATCCAAAACACGTAAAAGATTGCGTCGTACGCACTTTAAATTAAAAGTAGCAGGTATGTCTACTTGCAAACAATGTCAATCACCAAAATTGGCTCACCATGTTTGCAAAGAATGTGGTTATTATGATGGAGCAGAAGTAGAAGGCGTAGTAAAATCTTAAAGTCGGTTATACCGGCTTTTTTCTTTATGTTTCTAAGCGTTTTGCGAATCTTGTTGTCAAGTTTGTACTTTTTTTGTATACTAAATTAGGACTAGGTACTAGAATGTGGTCATAAAAGGGGCTGTTTTTGTTATGCGCCTTTCCAAAAAAAAACGGCAATCTCGATTAATCGAATCATTTCAAAAAAATCCATTTTTAACAGATGAAGAAATGGCAAAACAGTGCCAAGTCAGTATTCAAACGATACGATTGGACCGTATGGAACTAGGTATTCCCGAGATGCGAGAACGATTAAAACATATGGCAGAAAAAAGTTTTGACGAAGTGCGTTCCCTTTCTCCTGAAGAAGTTATTGGGGAAGTAGTTTCTTTGGAACTAGATCAAAGTGGGGTCTCCATTTTAGAAATCCGAGCCGATCATGTATTTGAACGAAATCAGATTGCACGGGGACATTACTTATTCGCACAAGCAAATTCTTTAGCCGTGGCGATTGTGAATGCAGACCTCGTATTGACACGTTCTGCTGCCATTCGTTTTGTACGACCAGTTAAATTGGGTGAAAAGTGTGTTGCACATGCTAAAGTAGTACAAAAACAACCAACGCGATTTCAAGTGGATGTAGAAACAAAAGTACTCGATGACATGGTGTTTCAGGGAGTTTTTGACGTATACCGTGCAACCAACTGAAAGGGGTTCGCTCATGCGAATTGCGTTAGACGCTCATGGTGGAGATAATGCACCTAAAGCGATTCTCGATGGTTTAAAGTTAGCCGCAGAGAAATGGACTGATATAACTTTTATTCTGATTGGTACTGATGATTCGTTACTAAAGGGTAACAATCTTCCAAATATACAGTTTCATAAGGTAACCGAAATAATAACTCCTGAAGATGAACCAGTAAAATCCGTTCGTAAAAAACGCGATTCATCGATGGTAGTTGGCTGTCAAATGGTTCGTTCAGGAGAAGCAGATGCATTTATTAGTGCTGGAAACACGGGAGCATTGATGACATCGGGACTTTTCTATACTGGTAGAATGAAGGGTGTGGATCGTCCTGCTCTTTCTCCTGTATTTCCCACTTTAAAAAACAAAGGTATTTTAGTGTTGGATGTAGGAGCAAATCCAGAAGCAAAAGCATCGCATCTGCATCAATATGCTGTTTTGGGAAGCATCTATGCCAAAAATGTGCTCGGTTTTGAAGCGCCAAAAGTTGGTTTGCTAAATATCGGTGCAGAAAATGGAAAAGGAACAACGCTCACCAAAGATGCTTTTGAATTGATGAAAGAAGATAGTCGTATAGATTTTGTTGGCAATGTGGAAGCAAGAGATGTGTTATACCGTCCTTGTGATGTATTGGTGTGTGATGGTTTTAGTGGCAATATATTGCTGAAGGGTACAGAAGGGGTCGCTAAAGCATTATTTGACCGTTTAAAAGCTGTTTTCACCAAAAATCTTTTAACAAAATTAGCAGCGGCTATTCTTTTGCCGCAATTAAAATCATTGAAAACAGAAATGGACTATAAAGAACATGGTGGTGCACCATTACTAGGATTGTCTGGTGCGATCATCAAAGCTCATGGATCTTCCGATGCAACAGCAATTTTTCACGCCATTCGACAAGCTCGTTTATTTGCAGGAGATAAAATAATGAAACAGATGGAAGAGAATCTACACCCTCTGAAAGGGGATGGGCGAGAATGAGAAATGTAGGAATTATAGGCACAGGTGCTTATTTGCCGGAAAAACGTTTGACAAACGCTGATTTGGAAAAAATGGTCGAAACAAGTGATGAATGGATCACTTCTAGAACAGGAATCAAAGAAAGAAGAATAGCAGCTGACCATGAAGCATCTTCCGATTTAGCTGTAAAAGCAGCAGAGCAAGCATTGCAAAATGCAGGTATTACTGCTGAACAAGTCGATCTGATTATTGTAGCAACGGTTACTCCTGACATGTCTTTTCCAGCAACAGCATGTCTTGTGCAAGAACAAATCGGAGCCATGAAAGCTGCTACATTTGATCTATCAGCGGCATGCACTGGCTTTATTTATGGAGTCTCTACTGCAACTCAGTTTATTGCAACTGGAACTTATAAGTATGCACTAGTAATTGGAGTAGAATGTTTGTCTCGAATCGTTGATTGGACGGATCGAAATACATGTGTGCTTTTTGGCGACGGTGCTGGTGCTGCAGTGTTAGGCCCTGTAAAAGAGGGGTATGGATTCCAATCCTTTGAATTAGGTGGAGATGGAAGCGGCAAGGATTTACTAAAAATTGAAGCAGGTGGTTCCCGTAAACCAGCTACAGAAGAAACAGTAGCTAACCGGATGCATACCTTATTTATGAATGGTAGAGAAGTATTTAAATTTGCCGTCAGAGTGATGACTACTGCTTCAGATGAAGTGTTATCTAAAGCCAATTTATCTGTAGATGATATTGATTTGTTTGTACCTCATCAAGCAAACTACCGCATTATTGATGCAGCGATGAAACGGTATGGATTACCAGCTGAAAAGGTAGTGGTCAATTTAGATCGCTATGGCAACATGTCTTCTGCTTCTATTCCTGTGGCGTTGCATGAAGCAATTGAAGGGGGACGTGTTTCAGAAGGAGACACTATCGTACTCTGTGGTTTTGGCGGCGGATTGACTTGGGGAGCAACGGTTTTAAATTGGGGAGGAACAATTGGTCATGAGTAAAATTGCATTTCTTTTTCCTGGACAAGGCTCACAAAAGGTGGGGATGGGAAGAGAAGCATTTGAACAATCACAAATCGCTAAAACGGTTTTTCAGCAAGCAGATAAATCTCTTTCGATGCCGTTATCTGATATTATTTTTGAAGGTCCAGAAGAAAAATTAAAATTAACGTATCATACACAACCAGCTTTATTGACTACAAGTATTGCACTCTATCGCTGGTTGCAAACAAAATTAAATATCGCTCCTGCATATGTTGCTGGACATAGTCTTGGGGAGTATGCAGCATTAGTAGCTGCTAATGCACTATCATTTGAAGATGCCGTCTCTGCTGTATATCAACGAGGGCTTTATATGGATCAAGCTGTACCTGCTGGAGTTGGTGCAATGTCCGCTGTGTTGAATCTTGATCGCGCTGTACTTGATCAAATTTGTACAGAAACGTCTTCCGCAAATTATGTTGTACAAGCAGCTAATTACAATTGTCCTGGACAAATTGTCATTTCTGGTCATGCAGAAGCAGTAAAGATTGCTGGAGAAAAAGCAATGGCAGCAGGTGCTAGAAAAGTAGTGCCGCTAGCTGTGAGTGGGCCTTTTCACTCTGCTCTGATGCAGCCTGCTGCAGATAAATTACAAGATACACTGGCTGCTCTTACATTTAAAAATGCAGAAATTCCTGTTGTGACCAATGTCACAGCCAAGCCGATAACAAATGCTGTCGATATTCAAGAAGCATTAGTGAAACAAGTTTCATCTCCTGTACTTTGGGAAGATACCATTCGGTATTTATTAGATGTTGGAGTCGATACTTTTATTGAGGTCGGATCTGGTTCTGTTCTTTCTGGCTTGACCAGAAAAGTCGATCGCAAAGTGACAATGTTAAATGTTTCTGACGAAGCTACTCTGGAAAAGTCGATTTCACAGCTTACAGTCAAACAATAGGAAGGAATGACAGAGAAGATATGGTAAGAGGAAAGGTAGCAGTAGTAACTGGAGGATCAAGGGGAATTGGTCGCTCAATTGCTTTGGATTTAGCAAAAGAAGGTGCACAAGTAATCCTTTTTTATGCAGGAAATCATTCAGCAGCTGAAGAAACAGTCTCTGCAATAAAAGATTTAGGAACAGAGGCAGCTGCTTTTCAAGTCGATGTTTCGAATAGTGAACAAGTAGAACAGGTATTTAAGCAAGTATTGACACAATTTGGACGAATCGACATTTTAGTGAATAATGCAGGAATCACTAGAGATAATTTGTTAATGCGCATCAAAGAAGAAGATTGGGATCAAGTCGTGGATACTAACTTGAAAGGTGTGTATCTTTGCTGTAAAGCGGTGATTCGTCCTATGATGAAACAAAGAAGCGGAAGAATCATCAATATTAGCTCTGTAGTAGGAGTTTCTGGCAATCCAGGACAAGCAAATTACGTTGCTGCAAAAGCAGGGGTTATTGGACTTACCAAAACAATGGCAAAAGAATTTGCGAGCCGTAACATTACTGTAAATGCAATCGCGCCAGGGTTTATCCAAACAGAAATGACAGCAGTGTTGGATGAAAAAGTAAAAGATGCGACGTTTGCATCCATCCCCATGGGCAGATTTGGTGAAGCGAATGAAGTAGCAAATGCTGTTACATTTTTAGCAAGTGATAAAGCGAGTTACATAACTGGACAAACCATTCATGTAGACGGCGGATTAGTACCTAATTAAAAAAGAGTAAGAAAGGTTTGCTTCTCTACCTATGATTCATCTATACTACGAAAGGGAGGTGAAGAGCATGGCAGACACTTTAGAACGTGTGACACAAATTATCGTGGAACGTCTAGATGTTGAGGCAGATGAGGTAACATTAGAAGCGAATATCAAAGAAGATCTCGGAGCTGACTCCCTAGATGTTGTAGATTTGATTATGGAATTAGAAGATGAGTTTAATTTAACCATTGAAGAAGAAGATGCTGAAAAAATCAACACCGTTGGAGATATTGTGAACTATATTAGTGCAAAAGTCTCATAATCATAAGTGGAGTCCCGATTTATTTTCGGGGCTACCACTATTTCTTCTAAAATAGGTCAACTTAACGCGAAAGGTGGTTGATCACTTATGCTAAATAGAGTAGTAGTAACAGGTTTAGGTGTTGTTTCTCCCATTGGAAATGATTTGTCAACTTTTTGGGACAACCTTTTAGCTGGTAAATCCGGTGCTGGTCCTGTAACGCATTTTGATCCCGACTCATTTCCTACCCCATTTACAACGAGGATAGCGGCAGAAGTGAAAAACTTCGATCCCCTGCCTTTTATGGATAAAAAAGACGTTCGCAAGATGGATATCTTTATCCAATATGCTGTGGCAGCTGCAAAAATGGCGATTGCAGATGCTAAACTTGAATTGGATAAAGTTGATCTGGATGAAGTTGGCGTTTATATCGGATCAGGTATTGGCGGTATGAATACCATCGAGACAAATGCAAAATTGCTGCATGAAAGAGGACCAAAGCGGGTCAGTCCATTTTTTATTCCTATGTTAATTGCTAACATGGCATCTGGGCAAGTTTCTATTCATACTGGCGCTAAAGGTCCAAATAGTGCATCTGTGACAGCTTGCGCTTCTGGAACTCACAGTATTGGGGAGGCATTCCGTATACTGCAGCGAGGAGAAGCATCAGTGATGATTACAGGAGGAACAGAAGCTACTGTAACCCCACTGTCTTTTGCTGGTTTTTGTTCTGCACATGCGATGTCTACTCGTAATGATGATCCAGAACATGCAAGTCGTCCATTTGATAAAGAACGCGATGGTTTTGTAATGGGAGAAGGATCAGGAATTTTAGTTTTGGAAACGTTAGATCATGCATTGGCTCGTGGTGCGAACATCCTTGCTGAGATGGTTGGCTATGGTATGACTGCAGATGCACATCATTTAACTGCTCCTGCACCTGAAGGAGAAGGTGCAAAGAGAAGCATGATCAGAGCAATGAAAGACGCTAATGTGGAACCAACCGAAGTAGATTATATTAATGCACATGGAACTTCCACAGATTTAAATGACAAGTTTGAAACAATGGCGATCAAAGGTGCTTTTGGTAATCATGCTTATAAATTAGCAGTGAGCTCTACCAAATCGATGACAGGTCATTTGCTAGGCGCTGCCGGAGGAATCGAAGGAATCGTCCTGGTAAAAACCATTCAAGAACAGATCATCCCTGCAACCATAAACTATGATTATCCTGATCCTGATTGTGATCTTGACTATGTTCCAAATGAAGCACGTCGTGGGAATGTACGAGTTGCTCTTTCGAATTCACTGGGATTTGGCGGTCATAATGCGACGATCATTATGAAAGCATTTGAGGAAGAATAATGGTAATCGATTTTGCAAAAGTAGAACAAGTGACAGGAGTCTACATTCAAAATAGAAATTTATTCGTACAAGCATTTACCCATACCTCTTATGCCCACGAGAGAAAATCATCTCAACGGGTTTCTGATAATGAACGCCTCGAATACTTAGGAGACGCTGTACTTGAGTTACTCGTCTCTGAATTCTTATATTACCGATTCCCAAAGATGAGCGAAGGAGAACTAACGAGAACAAGAGCAAGAGTGGTCTGTGAACCTTCCCTTGCTTCCTTTGCTCGTGAGCTTCAATTTGGTAATTTTGTTCGTTTGGGAAAAGGAGAGGAACTGACAGGTGGACGTGAAAGGGCGTCTTTATTAGCAGATTTGTTTGAAGCATTCATTGGTGCTTTGTATCTGGACCAGGGACTGGAAAAAGTTCGCCAATTTCTTCATAAACTCGTATTCCCTCAAATTAACAGCACTTGGTTGGAGCAAATGACAGATGCAAAAAGTCAATTGCAAGAGTTAATACAGCAAGAAAAGAAAGGAACTTTGGAATATCGTATTGTAGATGTCCAAGGTCCTGCACATGATCGCTTTTTCTCTGCCGAAGTGTATCTTGATGATCACAAACTGGGAAGAGGATCTGGGAGGTCAAAAAAAGAAGCAGAGCAGCAAGCAGCAAATGCAGCTTTAAAAGCATGGAAATCACAATAAACCACTGTGAGGGGATCACGGTGGTTTTTATTTTTGTCTATGAATATCTGCCTAATTTGCAAAAAAATAGATTTCATTTTTGGTCAATTTTAGTATAATATACATAATCGCACTTCATCGTGTGAAAGGATCTGGAGGAATCATGGCATCGCTGACTGTCGCAGACTTTTCCGCGGGCATCGTCTACACCAACAAGGAACGCAAGGGGATCCAGTACACTGGTGTCGGCTATCACCTTCCCACTCGGTTTGTCCGAACCGTGGAGGCAGAAGTGAGGCGCCCTCGTCCGAAGGGTTACGGCGATTCCGGCTATCCCGGCATGTAACCAACCCTCCTGACTGAGCCGTCCAATGGCTCATACTGGCTGCTTGATGAAAATTCATCAGGCAGCCAGTGCCAATTATAGAGATATATCTTTTTAAAATATACATATTTGTTATTACTTTTCATATAAAAAGAGTTTGATAAATAAAAATAGGCCCAATTGCAAGCAGTAACAATTGGGGATGTGGTTTAAAAAGGTGACCACTTTCGCTATCCGTTTTCCCTCATTATTTGGACTCATCTGTCCAATTTTCTTCTGCTTTCCAAACGCCAATAATCTTTTTGTTTTTATCAAAAAAGATAAAGCGCTCAAACTCATTGTGCCTAAGTACAATCAAGTACTCCGTTTCCTGTGAGTGAAACTTCTCCAAAGGATAGTACATCCTGTAAATCTGAGCTGCTCTACAGCTTCCCTGAAACTTTTTACCATGGAAGGGAAAAGAATACTTGACATCGGTCATCAGGGAGGTCCATCTCTCCTGATAATTGATTTCTCCTTGTTTGAATTCAAAAATGAACTTTTTCTTTTTCTCGTCGAGCTTGCCAGGATAAGGCATGATATCTCCTGAGGGCAAATGATTGGCATAAACATTTTTATTCTATATCATGTTGGTGTTTGTAGTGAATGGAGAGAATAAAATATTCTCATAAAATAGCACTGTCAAACGTTCTACTCTTTTTTCAAAATTTTGTGCTACAATATGCAAGTCAAACGCTAAGGAAGGAGGGGTTTTTCTGTGCATTTAAAACGTTTAGAAATGTCTGGTTTTAAATCATTTGCCAGCCGCACTGAGTTGGAATTTGTTCCTGGCATTACTGCAGTTGTCGGTCCAAATGGAAGCGGGAAAAGCAATGTGACCGATGCGATTCGCTGGGTACTCGGAGAGCAAAGTGCAAAATCATTACGTGGTTCCAAAATGGAAGATGTGATTTTTATTGGGAGTGATTCGCGTAAACCAGTAGGATTTTGTGAGGTTTCTATTACTCTCGATAATACAAAACGTATTTTACCACTCGATTATGCGGAAGTAACGGTGACTCGTCGTGTATATCGGTCAGGTGACAGTGAATATTTGTTAAATCGCCAGTCTTGTAGATTAAAGGATATACAAGAGTTATTTATGGATACAGGAATTGGAAAAGAAGCTTATTCCATGATTGGACAAGGCAGAATCGAAGAGATGATCAGCAATAAATCCGAAGATAGAAGAGCTATTTTCGAAGAGGCTGCTGGCATTGTAAAATATAAATCCCGAAAAAAAGAAGCGGAAAAAAAATTAGCGGATGCAGAGCAAAATTTGATTCGGATTCGCGATTTGATTCATGAATTGCGCAATCAAATGGAGCCATTGCAAAAACAGGCAGAACGTGCCGAACAATTTAAAACATGGCAACAGGAATTGACAGATGTTGAAATAGCATTTTACGTGCATAAAATCGAATCGTTACATGAAGATTGGACAAATACTTCGGAGCAAGTACAATTACTTAAAGATCAACATATTTCAGGTACAGCAAAGCAGAGCAAAGAAGAAGCAGAATTGGCAAAAGTAAAGTATCAATTGGTGGAACTTGAAAAAAAGTGGGAAGCATTGCAAACTGAACTTTTAGAGACAAGCGAAAAGCTCGAAAAGATCGACGCTGAAAGACAAGTATGGCAAGAGAGATCGAAAAACAGAGCAGAAATGGAAGTTAAGTTACAAGAACAACTGGAAACCTACACACAAGAAAATGTAACGTTGAAAGAAGAAGAGGCAGAAAAACGTGCACAATTCGATACGGCAAAAACGTCTTTAAGCCAATTACGTCAGGAAATCGAACAAATCAAAGAAACACTAGAAAATAGAAGTCAAAATGAACAATCTTCTGCTACTCAAAAACAGTTAGAAAAGGGTAGAGATGAGCAGAATCGAATCGAAAGTGAGAAGAAATTCATAAGTAATCAACAAGAAGAATGGAAAACAACCCTTTTCCAACAGCAACAAGAAGAAGAATCTCTGAAAACAGAAAAGAAACAACGATTACAAATAGAAGAAGAGATTATTGGCAATATGCAAGAATTGAATGATCGTATACAAATGGAAGAACACAAATCCGCTTCTTTTGAAGATCAAAAATCACAAGCGATAACAGAGCAAAAGAATTATCATCAACAACTTTTGCAGTTAGAGAAAAAGCTGGTACGTACACAATCCGAACGTGATGTTTTGCAATCAATGGAACAAAATCATGCAGGTTTTTTTCAAGGTGTGAAAGCTGTTTTAGAAAATCGGGAAATATCGGGAATAATTGGTGCAGTAGCTGAATTGATCCAAGTGCCAAAAGAGGTAGAAGTAGCAATAGAGACAGCTTTAGGTGGAGCATTGCAGCATGTAGTAGTTCAGGATGAAATTGCAGCGCGGAAAGCAATATCCTTTTTGAAAGATAAACGGTTAGGAAGGGCAACATTTCTACCAATGAATGTAATCAAAGGAAGAACTATTCCTGCCTATGAAAAAGAGAAACTAGCTAATATTTCAGGATTTCTTGGGATCGCAAGTGAGCTTGTAAAAACCGATGCCCGTTATCGAGATATTTGTGCGCAATTATTGGGGAATGTTTTAGTGACCAACAATCTCGAAACCGCAAATAAAGTAGCGAGTTTGATCGCACATCGATATCGAATTGTGACAATAGATGGAGATGTAGTAAATCCAGGTGGATCGATGACTGGTGGCAGCAGGCAATCGAAAACGCCTAACTTACTGGCTCGAGGCAGGCAATTGGATGAATTAAATCAACAATTAGAACTACTGAATCAAGAGCAGCTTCGATTGCAAACGGAACAAAAAAAGATAACAGAAAAAATCTCTCATCTGGAAACGCAACAACGGTTCATTCAAGATGAGATTGAAAATTATCGACTAAAACAAAAGGATTGGGAAACAAAAAAACAGGAAAACCAAATAGAGTTACAGCATATTAATCGGCAATTGGAACAAGTTATCAAACAATTGCAGGAAACAAATAACAGACAAGCATCGTTTACAAAGCGCATTGAAGAAATGGATTTACGTTATTCGCAAATTGCCGCCGAAATAAGTGATCTCGAAAAAGTATTGGAACAAGAAGAATATACAAAAAAGCAACGTGCTGATGAAGAAAAGGAGCTTAGCTCCCATTTGACAGAATATCGCATTGAAGAAGCCAAACTCCAACAAATCACAAGGAATTTGGATGTAGATTTATCTCGGATTCAAGAATCATTGCAAAAAAACGAATCCTTGTTGTATACGACAAAAGAAGAACAGCAAAAATTATTGGAGATGGGCGATTTAGGGGAAGATGGCTGGCAAGCATTACTCGCTTCTTTGTATCAACATCAAGAAGCAAAAAAAACGCTTCAGATTCAAATTGCTGAACTGCGAGAAGAACGTGATATCTGTAATCAGCAAAATCAAGAATTGGAACATGTCGTCTATGAAAACAGTAAACGATTACGTTCCTATGAAGAAAAACTTCATCAACAAGAAGTAAGAGCGAATCGACTGGATGTTGAACTCAATCACTTGCTGCAAAAGTTAGCTGAAGAATATGAAACAAGCTTTGAAGGCGCAAAGGAGAAATACGGTGTTCCTGAAAATCCAGCACAAGCAGAGCGAAAGGTGCGATCTTTAAAACAAAAGTTAGAACAACTCGGTGATGTCAATATTGGTGCAATTGAGGAGTACCAGCGATTAACCGAACGACTTACTTTTTTAACAACACAGGAAGATGATCTGTTGCAAGCAAAACAGCAGCTTTATCAAATGATCGCCCAAATGGTTTCTGAAATGGGGAAGCGTTTTGCGGACAGTTTTGCTTTAATTCGTGAAGAATTTCAAGATGTGTTCGTAAAAATGTTTGGAGGAGGCCGTGCTGATTTACAACTTTCTGATCCCAATAATTTTTTGGAAACAGGAATCGAAATCGTGGCTCAACCCCCGGGAAAAAAACTGCAACAGCTGTCTCTTCTTTCAGGTGGAGAAAGATCGTTAGCAGCTTTAGCATTATTGTTTGCTGTTTTACGTATTAAACCTGTACCTTTTTGTTTTTTAGATGAGGTAGATGCAGCTTTGGATGAAGCGAATTTGACTCGATTTACTCATTACTTACAAAAATTTGCCAATCAAACACAGTTTATTATTATTACACACCGAAAACATACAATGGAAGGCGCAGATGTGCTGTATGGAATTACCATGCAAGAATCTGGTGTTTCGACATTGGTTTCTGTCAAACTAGAAGAGTATGATGAAACAAGAGAAGTTGCCGTGGCAAAAGCGTAAGGAGGATATGTGTTGTGAGTTTTTTTTCTAAACTAAAAGAAAGTGTTGCCAAAAGAACAGAGTCAGTGACACAAAAATTCGTGTCTGGATTGAGTAAGACCAGCTCTAATTTAGTTGGGGCAATGGGCGGTATTTTTACTGGCCGCAGTAAAATTGACGAAGATTTATATGAAGAGTTAGAAGAAGTATTGATTAGTGCAGACGTTGGGGTTCCTACTACCATGCACTTAGTTGAGCGGCTTCGCCAAGAAGTAAAAGCAAGAAAAATAAAAGAACCAAGTGAGTTGCAGCCAGTAATGTCTGAATTGATCGCAGAACTGCTGGAGGATGACGAAACACCAGCTCTGCGTTTAAATCCAGATGGCATGAGTATTATTTTGTTTGTGGGAGTTAACGGTGTTGGCAAGACAACTACGATTGGAAAATTAGCACATACATTAAAACAAGAAGGCAAGAAAGTCGTCTTAGCTGCAGGAGATACTTTCCGGGCAGGTGCAATTGAACAATTGGAAACATGGGGCAAACGTGCGGAAGTCGATGTGATCAAACAGCAAGCTGGTTCTGATCCAGCTGCAGTCATTTATGATGCGATCCAAGCTGCAAAGGCACGGAATGCAGATGTATTGTTATGTGACACAGCTGGAAGACTGCAAAACAAAGTGAACTTGATGGAAGAATTAAAAAAAGTATTTCGCGTTGTACAACGCGAAGTGCCAGATGCACCACATGAAGTACTACTTGTGTTAGATGCGACAACTGGACAAAATGCGATGCAGCAAGCAAAAACCTTTGGACAAGCAGTGAATGTCTCAGGTATCGTGCTCACTAAACTAGACGGGACGGCAAAAGGCGGCATTGTCATCGCGATCCGCCATGAATTGGATCTGCCGGTGAAATGGATTGGTCTAGGGGAAAAAGCAGACGACTTGCAGGCTTTTGATAGAGAACAATTTTTACATGCGCTGTTTCAAACGGAAGCGTAAAGTATAGATGTATCTGTACGTAAGCGTGTGCAGTTCTGAAATATATTATTTTTGATTCGCTCCTATATGTTATACTGATTGTGTCCGAATTGGCAGTTAAATAAAGGGGATAAAGGTGAAGACAGAAACTTTTCATATCCTTGCTTTGGAGCGGGGCAATGTTTATGTAGATGTCACAGTAACAGCGAAGGAAATTAAATATGAAAAGTTCGGTACTTACTTCACTGCTGAAGGTTCAGTGGAGATCGAAATTTGCGATGTGTACTATACGAACAAGATTGTGAAGTTTAGTGCTGATAGAGTTCACCTTGACTGGATGTCTTATCTAACTAATGGCCCGTGGATGTTGGTAGGTAAGCGTCCGACGATCCGACTCTTTGGAGAGAAGAACGGAGTCCTAACGTTCATGCCGAAAGAAGAAATGGATATCCTTCGTTCAAAAGCGAAGAATGTTCGTGGATAACTGTCAATAATCTCTAAGCAACGATGTTAGAGAGGCAGCCGTTTATTTAATAAATGGCTGCCACTGATGAAAATATAGGATAAATATAGTAATAGAACAAAACAGCTCACTTCCCCTACTTAGAGTTAGTGAGCTGTTTCATTTTATTGATATGGAAAACATTATTACTCTTCTTGTAACTCATTTACAGGTACACTCATCTCGTCTTTTGGATCATCAACTGGATGAACGTCAGCTATTTGCGTGACATCATTTACTGACTGAATCCATACAGATTCGCCTCGATAAGTAACAGTAATCTTATCTTCTGATTCAATAATTTCCGCGACTCGTTGCACATCCATTTTATAAAAACTCCTTTTTATTGTAGAGATTGTTGGATAATCTCTACTTGCTGTTCCATGTTAATATGTTTGTCCATTCGCTCATCGATGGAAATATTCGTTACAACACGATTAATTCCATTGGACATAGCATTTTGGTGAATTGCTTTTGCCGTATCAAGCAATTGGTCTATATCTCCTTCAATAATGGTATTGGTAGGAGTGATTTGGTATTTCAATCCCTTTTCTTCAATGATGCGAACTGCATTTACAACGGTTGAGCTAAAACTAGCACTATCTGTTCCGATCGGAATCAAACTTATATCCATTAATGCCATGATGTGCCTCCTTCTTGTCTATAGTAATTTTTCCCAACAACAACTTTTATACACATTATTTTTTTATGATGATTTATGGCAATTAACGCTAATGTTATTTCGTTTAATTCCAATCGGGCTAATAATTATCAAATTCAGTTCATTGAAAAGAAATAAATCAAATAATTACAAAGTTCGTGTACAATAAAAACTAGGAATATCAGACTCTCACATTAGGAGATTGCCTTGCAACAAGAAACAGCAACGATCGAAACTGTATTCGGCACAGTAACGATCATCACAGAAGCAGAAGAAATATCTGAAGTGAATTATCAAGGGGCAGGCCGTGAAACGGAAGTTAAGGTAACGCTGAAGCTGGGTGATCGTGAGGTCATGATTACGGCAGACTATTACAATTTGTGGGACATGGAACGGGATATCCCGATCTATAAGCAAGGGCATCTGCCGGAGAATCAGCGAAATGCTGTTTACCTTGATCTGGCATTTACCTTTGCTTGTAAAGAAGGCAGGGGCTGGTACCGATTTGACATGTTCGACGATGCTGGCAATTTCATGCCAGAAGCAGAGCGCTTTAATACATGGCTTCATACAAAAAGCGATTCAGATATCTTCGCTGAGAATGAGTAATTAATATTTCCTTCATTTTCGAAAATAGTTGATTGCGAGTTTTGTAAACTTCGGCAAATCTAATGCTGGAATCCCCCTAATATGATGGATATTAGGGGGCTAATTTTTGTGTTTCCTTTTATTCCATTTGGGTTGTAGGTATTGTTTCCAGCGTTTTGTTTTTCTGTTTAAGAAACAGCCAAACACCAATCATTGTAATTACGCAAGCAACTATTTGTAAAAGAGATGGTATTTTTCCATAGAAGAAATATGCAAGTATATTAGAGCCTATTGGCACCCCTAGAATGCTTATGGATAAAATCACTGCACTGATATGCTTTAGCAACCAATTTTGCAAATATATCCCGAAAATAGTTGGTACAACTGCTAAGAGAAATAGATAACCCCATTGAGTGGATGGGTAGTTTATAAATTCTTGATCAAATAAAAGATTGATAATGAAAAGTACAAGACTAGCAAAGGCAAAAACATAGAAGTTATAAACAGTTGCATGCAATTTGGTAGCTAGTTTTTGTCCTAAAATCATATAAATAGAAATAGAAGTAGTTCCTAATATAGTAAGAATATCACCTAAAATTAGATTAGGAGCAGCTGTATCAGTATGATAGAAATCTGTGACAGCCATCATAAAGGCGCCTGTTATGGCAATGATCATACTAAAGGCGGCACGTAGATTTAATTTATCGCCAAATACAAAAATACTTCCGATGAAGACAATAAGCGGCTCCAATGTAATAAGGATGGTGTTGCTTGCAATCGTGGTATAACGAAGTGCATACACCCCTAATAAGAAATGCAGGGCAAGAAAGAAACCAGAAAGACAAGCAAAAATGATTGTTTTCAAAGGTAGAGCATGAAAATTTTTTCTATCCTTGATGAACAAAGGAAGAAAAAGAACTAAGACAATCAGAAGTCGATACATGCCTATAATCGATGCAGGCATTTGTAAAGATGTTAAAAAGATAGGTGTGAAAGACATGGCAAACACACTGAATAAAAGCAGAAAACGCGGATACCGCATGATATTCCCTCATTTACAAAGATATTCAGTGTGTTTACTTTATAATATTTTTTTTCAAAAAACGAATTGAATTTTTTAATGGTTAGTATAATTTTATATTATTCAAGCAGACCAATTTTCTTTCAGCAATTGATAAAAGCTTTCAATATTTGGTTCATTTGCGCGATTTCGCAGATAGATTGCATTTGTTTTGATTTTACGATTTGTAATTTTCCATGAAAAAAGCGATTTATTATTACGTTCTGGTTTTATTAAGTTGGAGCTGAGTAATGCCCAACCAGTTCCATCGAGAACTGCTTTTTTTATTGCAGCCTCGCTACCCGATTCGATAATCCATTCGGGATGGAGGTCTATCGCAGCCAAGCTCTCTTTTGCGACATCGACTAGGTTACAATGGTCATGATGGACAAAAAACGGGAATCTACCCAGTTGTTTAGGGTCGGGTATTTCTTCCAACAATTCTTTTGATGCTACTAGCAGTACTTCTTCTTCATCCAAAGCAAATTCTGTTACTTCTGTCTCTTTGCTGTCCCCCGCAATGATGGCGATCTCAGCTTCGTTATTTACAATTCGATGAATGGCTTCTTTGCTGTGACAAGAGATCAGTTCTAATTTTACATGTGGGTATAATCGGAAATAATCTCGGATGATGGGTGTCAATTGATGTGCACAGTAAAATTCTGGAGCAGCGATGCGAAGTCTCCCTGATGGCCCTTGCATCGTCTGTAGAGCAGTCTCCATGTTATGAACTACTTGGAATATTTGATCAACATGATCCTTTAAAATTTTGCCTGCGGGTGTTAAAAATGTCTTTTTGCGAATTCGCTGAATTAACGGATAACCGATTTCTTTTTCCAATGCTTGAATTTGCAAGGTAATTGTTGGTTGTGTATATCGCAATATTTCTGCTGCTTTGGATAAATTTAGATGTTCCGCTACGACTTGAAAGGTACGAAGATTACGAAGTTCCAATCCAACCAACCTTTCTTTATGATTTTTAATAATCTATATTAAATATTTTAATTTCCGTTCTTTTTCGTCCTATGTTAGATTTTAGCATATCGTTTACGTTATGGTAACCGAATCTGGCAATAGATTGCAACGGAAGGAGTATTACAATGTTTCCATTTCGTGTTTTAAATCAAGAAGCTGTTCAAAAAAATTTAAATATGAGAAGTTGTTTGGAAATCGTGGAGCGAGCATACAAATTGAAAGATGAGGGGAATGCAACGCTGTTTCCGATGGTATTTCATGAATTTGAGCCAGGGGTTGCAGATATGGATATTAAATCTGGTCATTTAGCTGGTGCAAATATTTTTGGATTGAAGCTGGTTTCTTGGTTTGGCGAAAATCCAAGTGAAAATCTTCCGGCAATCGTTGGAACGGTGATGGTTTTGGATAGCAGGACAGGGATTCCGTTAGGTATCATGAGCGGAGAAGCGATTACTTTGATGCGTACAGGCGCGGCTGCTGGTGTAGGAGCAAAATATTTTGCAAGACCTGATTCGAAAGTATTACTGTCGGTAGGATCTGGACATTTAGGTGCCTACCAAATCTTAGCTACATTGATGGCTTTAGAAAATATCGAAAAAGTACTCGTTTATAATGCTCGATCAACGGATCGCGCTGCGTTGTTTTGTAATTCTATTCGAGAAAAATGTTTACTATTATTAGAGCCATATCGATCGGAAAAAGCATTTTATAACGAAATGGTCAGACGCGTCAGTATTCCGTTTGAAGTAGTTTATGATATTGCAAAAAGTACAGCTGAAGCGGATGTGATCAATACAGCTACTCCTTCCAAACAAGCTCTCATAAAAAAAGAATGGGTGAAAGCCGGCACACATTTTACCTGTCTTGGAGCGGATATGGCGGGGAAACAAGAGATAGACGAACTGCTCTTTGCAGAAGCCAGCGTATTTGTCGACGATGTGACGCAAGCTGTCCATGTAGGTGAAACAGAAATACCAGCAAAACAAGGAGTCATAAGCCAAGATCAATTGGTCGAAATCGGGAGTGTTATCCGAGGGCGGAAAATGGGTCGCACTTCGGTAACAGAGATTACCATTTTTGATAGTACAGGCATAGCTTTACAAGATTTATTGACTGCAGAAGCAGTTTTACGAGAGTCAGAAAAGAATAATGCGGGTGTTGTTGCAGACATCTAAGGAAGAGAGGACTGGAAGGTATGCAAATTCCAGCTTTTAAAGTAGAAGAGTGGATGAATGAGTATGAACATGAAGCGGTATACAATATAGCAGAGACGTGTGTAGATTCCTTAACCGTCGAAGAGCTAATCTCCATAGATGGAACTGATCCAACAGCGTTTTTCCAACATGTAGCGAAACAAAAATTAACCTATGGTCATATTATCGGATCTCCAGAATTTCGCCAGCGAATTGCTGGATTGTATCAAAATATAAATGAAGAACAGGTTTTGTTAATGAATGGGGCAATTGGTGCAAATTTTCTTGTATTGTATTCATTGGTACAATCTGGAGACCATGTAATCGCAGTGCATCCAACGTACCAGCAATTGTATGATGTTCCCAAATCATTTGGTGCATCTGTGGATCTATTATCCCTTCGCAAAGAAAATAATTATCTGCCTGACCTTGATGAACTTCGTTCTCTTGTCAATGAGAAAACCAAACTCATTATTATTAATAATCCAAATAACCCGACCGGCGCTCTTATGGATGAGAAATTATTGAGGGAAATTGTTGCTATTGCACGTCAAGCAGATGCATATATTTTAAGCGATGAAGTTTATCGTAATTTATTACAAGAAGATAAACATATTCCATCGATCGTCGATTTATATGAAAAGGGCATTAGTACTTCTAGCATGTCAAAAGTCCTTTCGCTTGCAGGGCTACGGCTTGGATGGATTGCTGCTTCACCAGAAGTAATTCATGAATGTCTAAAACACCGCGACTATACTACCATTAGTTGTGGTTTAATTGATGATATACTTGCGGTTCATGCCCTGCGTAACTACGATAAAATATTAGCACGAAACCTAAAGATCGTTCGAGATAATTTAGCGATACTTGATACATGGGTGAATAGTGAATCCTCTATTTCCTATGTGAAACCACAAGCGGGCACTACGGCTTTGCTGCATTTTGATTTCCCTATGACATCAGAACAATTTTGTTTACAATTGTTCCAGACAACAGGAGCATTTTTAACACCTGGATCGTGTTTTGACTCAGAGGGTACGCTCCGAATTGGCTATGCATGTGCAACAGATGTATTACAATCAGGTCTAGAAAAAGTATCAGGCTATATCCAGACACTCAAGTAGAGTAGAAAAAAAGAGAAACATTAGCTGTTTCTCTTTTTTTGTTTTGCTGTCGATATAAAATTTTATAATAAATACTATTGATTAAATTAATTGGTTATTCCTTTTGTTATTGAGCTATAATTTCTCTTAATTAAATATGCATAAATGTGTAATCTGGTTTATATTTTTACAAGCGGTTAATGGAATTTTTTGAGATCTTGCAAAAATCAATCACACCTTAGGAGGATCGAAGAAAGTGACAAATCCTGTAACTATCCCCAAAAAAGGTAGAGAGATCAATGTATTTGTATTATTGACAGTTGTACTCGCAATCGCCCTTATTTTGACTTATATTGTGCCAGCGGGTGAGTATTCTCGAACAGAAGTAGATGGTAGAAGCGTTGTTGTTCCAAATACGTATAAACATGTAGATCATGCTTCGCTCGATCTTATGGATTTTGCTGGATCGTTTCACAAAGGAATGGTGGAAGCTGCTGATATTATCTTTTTTGTACTGATCATCGGCGGTGCTTTTGGAATTATTGTTTCAACAGGAGCGATTGAAGCTTTTATCTTAAGCGCTTCTAGAAAGTTAGGGAATAAAGAGAAATGGTTGATTCCGATTATGATGCTGTTTTTTGCGGTAGGCGGATCATTAATTGGGATGGCTGAAGAAACGCTTGTATACATTCCCATTTTGATATCTTTGTCGTTATCTTTAGGTTTTGATGTAATAACTGGTACAGCAATTGTACTAGTGGGTGCCTCCATCGGTTTCACTACTGCTGTGATGAATCCGTTTACAGTGGGTGTAGCCCAAGGGATAGCAAAACTCCCCATGTTTTCAGGTATCGGCTACCGTATCATTTTATTTATGATCATGTATGCTATTGGAGTTTGGTTTGTTTATCGTTATGCCTCCCGTGTAAAAAAAGATCCAAACAAAGGATACTTTGGCAATGGACAGTACAACAAAATCGATACAACTACGTCCGATCTTCGATTTACTGGCCGGCACAAAGCCATTCTCCTATGCTTTCTATTGAATTTTATTATAATCGCCTTTGGTGTAATTAAATATGGCTGGTTTATGACAGAGATAGCTGGGATGTTCATCTTGTTATCTATCGTTGTTGGTTTTATCGCAGGAATTCATCCTAATAAGTTTGTGGAAAATTTTATGGCAGGATCTGCTGGACTTATTTCAGGCGCCCTAATCATTGGGGTAGCAAAAGCAGTTGTAGTAGTTTTAACAGATGGGCATATCATCGATACGATCTTATATTATGCAGCATCAGCGCTGGATTCGATTCCAGGATCGCTCAGTGCGGTAGGTATATATGCATTCCAAGCTATTATTCACTTTATTGTTCCGTCTGGAAGTGGGCAGGCTGCACTAACCATGCCGATCATGGCACCACTCGCGGATTTGGTAGGAGTAACAAGACAGACTGCAGTGTTGTCATTCTCGATGGCTGATGGAATTGGAAACATTATTTTCCCCACTTCGGGATATTTTATGGCTGGACTTGCTTTAGCTGGTATCTCTTGGACTAGATGGGCAAAATGGATCTGGCCATTGATCATCGTGCAGTATGGCATTGGTTTGATTGCAGTTATTATCGCACACGCAATTCACTATGGACCATTTTAATGAAGGAGTGTACGTAATGGAGATCACACAAGAATTAACCAACTGGGCAGTCTCTCATCGACGTCATCTCCATCGATTTCCGGAACTATCAGGTCAGGAGTGGGAAACACATCAATATATTAAAAAACATATTCAAGAACTAGGATTAGAGATATTGGATTATCAGCCGCCCAGTTTGGTTGCTTTCCTTTCAGGCACAGAAGGAAACAAGACGATAGGGTTACGAGCTGATATTGATGCGCTGCCTATTCAAGAAGCAGGAGACAAACCTTGTTTTTCAGAGCGAACGGGAGTCGCTCATGTCTGTGGACACGATGGTCATATGGCAATATTATTATCTGTAGCAAAATGGGCCTCTGAAAACAAAGACAAAATTAAACCAAATCTTGTCTTTGTTTTCCAATCCGCAGAAGAAATTGGTCCCAGTGGAGCAGAGTCGTTGGTTGAACAAGGATTAACAGAAATATTGGATGAAATATATGGTCTGCATTTATGGCAACCGCTTGAACTAGGAAAGGTAGGGATTCTTTCGGGTTCGATGATGGCTTCTTCCGATGAATTTGAATTAACTATTCATGGTTCTGGTGGACATGGTGCACTTCCACATGAAACCATTGATCCTATTTTTATCGCTAGTCAAGTAATCAGTGGAATACAGTCCATCATCAGTAGAACGCTTAATCCTATGGAATCTGCTGTGATTACGATTGGGAAAGTAGAGGCAGGAACTACGTATAATATTATTCCAAATCAAGCGAAACTCTACGGAACACTTCGTGCCTTTACAAATGAAAGAAGAGCATGGTTGCCGAAAGAATTGGAGCGTTTAGCAAGAGGAATCTGTGCAGCATATGGTGCTTCTATCACATTTAATTTATTAAAGGGAACACCTCCTGTTATCAACGATTCATACACAAGCAAATATGTGAAAACAGTAGTAAATACTTCCTTTCCAACAGGTACGTATGAGACAATAGCACCATCGATGGCTGCTGAAGATTTCTCCTATTATCTACTGAAGATACCAGGATCATTTGTCTTTATGGGAATGAATAGTGATAGAAGCAGATATCCTCACCACGATCCTCGTTTTGATATTGATGAAAGTGCGATTCCAAAGGCAATTCACCTTTTTCAACAATTGATTTTGCATCATGTATAACTACGAGCGGAGGTCAAACATGTTAGAGGTATCATTGTTAGATGTCATTCAAGCGAAAGCAAAAATAAAAGACCAAATTTATGCAACACCTTTGGTAACATCTCCTATTTTGTCAGAAACTACAAAGGCAGAAGTTTTCTTAAAAGTAGAGGCATTGCAGAAAACTGGATCGTTTAAATTACGAGGAGCATTTACCAAACTGTATTCATTGACTGAGCAGGAACGAGAGAAAGGAGTCATCACCGCTTCTGCTGGGAATCATGCACAAGGTGTTGCTTATGCTTCAGCGCATTTACATATTTCTGCCTTGATCGTCGTTCCCAAAAATGCCCCTGAGACAAAAAAAGCGGGAATTCGTCAGTATGGAGCAGAGTTAGTAGAGTATGGAGATAATTATGATGAAGCAGAGGCATATGCATATAAATTAGCAAAACAAACAGGCAGAACCTTTGTTCATGCCTTTGAAGATCAAAAAATTATCGCTGGTCAAGGAACAGTAGGATTGGAAATATTATTGGAACAACCCGATTTAGATATGTTGATCGTACCTGCTGGCGGTGGAGGTTTGATCTGTGGTGTCGCATCTGTAGCAAAAGCAGTTAATCCAAATATTCAAGTGATTGGTATTCAATCCCATGCTTCTCCTCCTTGGTATTATTCTTTCCAGGCAAAGCGATTGGTTGACGTCACTTATCAAGATTCGCTTGCGGATGGCTTGCATGGCGGAATTACCCAAGGGAATCTTGATCTAGTGCTAAAAGTGGTTGATGACATTTTATTAGTAGAAGAAGCGGAAATTGCCCAAGCGATGCATTGGTTAGCAAAAGAGCATCACTATATCATTGAAGGTTCTGGAGCAGTAGGAGTAGCGGCGTTATTAAACGGTCATTTGGATGTAGCTGGAAAGAAAGTTTGTACCATTTTAAGTGGCAGTAATGTAGATGCGAGTAAGTTAGCGAAGATTATTGAAGCGAATGATTAATGTGTTCTGAACATCCTAGTAAAAAGAGGATGTTCTTTTTAATGCAAATTATAAATTTTAGAGGAATGTTTAAAAAGTGACTCCCCTGTACATTTGAAGTACAGGGGAGCTCCCTATCCTTGGTGCCAGTTTTACGCTGGTACCAGAATGCGATTCATCGTCTTCGTCCGCTTGTGCTTGCTACTGCTAGCAGTCCAAGTACCCCTCTTCCGATCGAAGTACCCCTTGCTGCAGAAGAGGATGTTGCTGGCTCCTGCAGACTGCAGCAGGAACTGCGTTCCTTTTCGGTTCGTCGTCAGAACACCTTGAAGCACCTGCCTGTTACTGAAGGTAACGAAATTGTACACCTCAATGGTGCCGACCTGGTCGTGATGGAAGCAACCGACCAAATTCACGGTGACTGGTGTGTCATTCGGAATCTGGATCGCTTCAATGCTCGACGGCAGAATGGTTTCAGTGAACTTCTTCATCGAAGATCTCCACTGATTGTTAGAATTGCCGATATAGCTGAACTCGATGTAGTGGAGATCGCCATTCCTGAGGTTGATCTGGCCACCAGTGATGCGATCGTACTGCTGACGCAGTACAATGGCACCATTCTTGTCCCGGTGAAGGCGGTGGAAGTACAGCGTTCCGCTCGCCGATTCAGCAGTGTTTTCTGTGTCTTCGAGGTACAAGTTCTGGGATACCCACAGCGGGTAGAAGAGACCATCCTCTCGGTGCTCGAAAGCGATTCCGGCTTTGAAGTCACCAACGATCGTGGTACCATCCTCCGAAACGATCATAAAACAGGTCTTCGCGTTGAGGGGGATGCTTGTGGTCGAAAACTGCATGTTGCATCCTTTCTAAGACAGAGAGTGTTTCCTTAAGTTTATTTTAAAGTACAAAATTTTGTATGTATATAAGGATTTAGTTTTTTCTCGACAGGAAGAGAGGAATGTCTTGACTCTTTCCGCAATCTCTGCTACTATTTTCAACTGTAAAGGAAATCACCTTGACACAACTAAGAGGTGATCATATGTTGGATCAAACAACAGAAATAAACTTACTTTATGACTTTTATGGCTCTCTTTTAACAGAGAAACAACAGTTTCTGTTAGAATGTTATTATTTTGATGATTGGTCTTTGTCGGAGATCGCGAATCATCAAGGCACTTCCAGACAAGCAGTGTTTGAAGGAATGAAACGTGCAGAGCAGCATCTGATAGAATATGAGAATAAATTGGAATTAGTAGCAAAACACCGTCAGCGTGATCAAATAGCAAAAAAAATTCTTTCCAAAATATCTGCTGATCCTTCATTGGAAGAGGAACTTGCATCACTTATTCAGCAGATGATCGATTAGAGGAAAGGGTGGTGAAAAGATGGCATTTGAAGGATTATCTGGTAGACTGCAGTCCATTATGTCAAAGCTTCGTGGTAAAGGAAAAGTGAGCGAAGCAGATGTCAAAGAGGCAATGCGTGAGATTCGTTTAGCTCTTTTGGAGGCTGACGTAAACTTTAAGGTAGTAAAAACATTTATCGATCGCGTAAAAGAAAGAGCAGTTGGACAAGAAGTACTAAAAAGCCTTACTCCCGGACAACAAGTTGTAAAAGTAGTAAACGAGGAACTAACTGCCTTGATGGGTGGAGAAGAAAGCAAACTTACTGTAGCCAGTAAACCCCCTACTATTATTATGATGGTTGGTTTGCAAGGGGCAGGGAAAACCACTTCCGCTGCAAAATTAGCTCGCTTGTTATCCAAACAAAATAAAAAGCCACTGCTTGTAGCAGCGGATATTTATCGTCCAGCGGCCATTAAACAGTTGGAAGTATTGGGTGAGCAATTAGGTGTTCCGGTCTTTTCTCTTGGCGATAAAGAAAGTCCTGTCAAGATCGCCCAAGAAGGTATTGAAAAGGCAAAAAAAGAGCAATTCGATACCGTTTTGATTGATACAGCAGGACGATTGCATGTTGATGAACAGATGATGGATGAATTAAGATCCGTTCGTCAAATCGCAAATCCAGATGAAATCTTACTCGTCATTGATGCCATGACTGGTCAAGATGCAGTTAATGTCGCTGATAGCTTCCATAAAGAAATGGAGTTAACAGGTGTTATTCTGACAAAGTTAGATGGCGATACAAGAGGTGGAGCTGCATTATCCGTTAAAGCTGTCACAAACTGTCCGATAAAGTTTGTGGGGATGGGGGAAAAAGCAGACGCACTCGAACCTTTTCACCCAGATCGAATGGCTTCGCGAATTCTTGGTATGGGAGACGTCCTCTCTCTTATTGAAAAGGCCCAAGAAGCAGTGGACATGGAAAAAGCAAAAGAACTAGAAAAGAAAATGCGCAGCCAAAAGCTGACCTTAAATGATTTTTTAGATCAACTGCAACAAGTTCGCAAAATGGGTCCATTGGAAGACATGTTGGCGATGCTCCCTGGAGCAAATGCAAAGGCACTAAAAAATGTCACAGTTGACGAGAAGAAGATGGATCGCATTGAAGCGATCATTCGGTCGATGACTGTACATGAAAAAGATCATCCAGAAGTGTTAAATGCGAGTCGTCGAAGGAGAATTGCGTTAGGAAGTGGAACTTCGGTACAAGAAGTAAACCAACTTCTGAAACAGTTTCAAGAGATGAAAAAGAGTATGAAACAAATGGCATCAATGATGAAAAATACAAAAAAACGCAAAGGTTTTAAATTCCCTTTTATGGGTTAAGTGTTTGAAGTGTACTCTAGAGTGGAGGTGAAAGAAAAATGGCAGTGAAAATTCGTCTAAAACGGATGGGTGCGAAAAAAGCCCCTTTCTATCGTGTGGTTGTAGCAGATGCTCGTGCTCCACGTGATGGTCGCTTTATCGAAGAGATTGGTTATTTCAACCCATTGACAGAACCAGCTCAGGTGAACATCAACGAAGAAAAAGCATTGAAATGGTTACAAACTGGAGCACAACCTTCTGATACAGTCAAAGCTTTGTTACGTAAAGAAGGTATCTTAGATAAATTTCAAAAATAAGGTTGGGCTGACGTAAAAAATGGAGTTTCTTCGCGTAGGTCAATTAGTAAATACACACGGAATTCGTGGTGAAGTAAAAATCATAGTAAATACGGATTTTCCTGAGCAACGCTTTGCAGTTGGAAAGCAAGTATGGCTTTCTCATCCAACACTTGTCAAAAAGCTGCCACTGACGATCGCTCATGTTCGTACACATAAATCTGCCTTGCTGATTCGTTTTCAGGAATGGAGCAATATCAATCAAGCGGAAGGATTTAAAGGAGCTTGGCTGTATGTTCCAGAAAATGAGGAAGTAAAAGATGAAGATGATGGTTTTTTCTTTCATCAGATTATTGGCTGTCAAGTGGTTACTACTGATGGAAAACAAGTCGGGAGAGTAAAGGAAGTTTTAACACTCCCAGCGAATGACGTGTGGGTAGTGTCCAGAGAAGGAGAGAAAGATTTACTACTGCCGTATATAGAGGATGTTATTAAGGAAGTAGATGTAGCACAGCGAGTAATCACCATGGAGTGGATGGAAGGACTGGAGTAAATGGCGATGATTCGCTTTGATGTATTAACCTTGTTTCCAGAGATGTTTCATGGATTTTTATCTCATAGTATCATGGGGAAAGCGAAGGAAAAAGGGTTAATAGAAGCTAATCTAATCAATTTTCGTGATTTTTCCGATTCCAAGCACCATACGGTTGATGACACACCATATGGCGGTGGGGGCGGGATGGTACTTCGTCCACAACCAATATTCGATGCAGTAGATTATTTGTTGAAAGATGCAGCAGAAATGCCTCCGATTATTATGATGACACCTCAAGGCGAACCTTTCTCGCAAGAAAAAGCAGAGGAACTATCATTATACCCTCATCTTGTTCTGCTCTGTGGACACTATGAAGGTTTTGATGAGCGAATCCGACAGCATTTAGTCACTCATGAAATATCGATGGGTGATTATGTGTTGACGGGTGGTGAGTTGCCAGCCATGATAATCATGGACAGCGTGAGCCGTTTGCTTCCAGATGTATTAGGTAATCCGATGTCTCATGTAGATGATTCTTTTTCTACTGGATTATTGGAGTATCCGCATTACACCAAACCAGCTGAATATCGAGGACTAAAAGTCCCAGATATCTTGCTTTCTGGTCATCATGCGAATATAGACAAATGGAGAAGAGAACAAGCACTTTTGCGTACATGGGAACGCCGTCCAGATTTGCTAGAATCTTCAACTCTGACTGAGGAAGACCGCAAATTTTTGCGTCAATTAAAAAGCCAATCGGACTAATTGTGTTGAAGAGACACATATGTTACAATGTTTCCGTTTCCTTGATTCGGGGATTTTTGAAAGATAGAGAAGGGAGGTAATCCGATCATGCAAGAACTTATTAAAAGTATTACTGAAGAACAGTTGAAACAAGATATTCCATTGTTTCGTGCTGGAGATACACTTCGTGTTCATGTGAAAGTAAAAGAGGGTCAACGTGAACGGATTCAGCTTTTTGAAGGAGTTGTAATCCAACGTCGTGGCGGTGGCATTTCTGCTACTTTTACTGTTCGTAAAATCTCTTATGGTGTAGGTGTGGAACGTACTTTCCCATTGCATTCACCTCGTTTGGATAAAATTGAAGTGATTCGTCGTGGTAAAGTTCGTCGTGCTAAATTATTCTATTTACGTAAACTTCGTGGAAAAGCAGCTCGCATCAAAGAAAGAATTTCACATAAGTAAATGCATGTTTCGCGAAAAGGGCTTGAGCAATCAAGTCCTTTTGCCATATTTGCATAGGGGGCCGTCGATGAGTGAATTTGTATCTCGCTCGGAACGACAACGAAGAGAAAGGCAAGAAAAGAAGAAAAATAATAATCGTTCTTCTCGTGCTTTTGACTGGGTAAAAGCAATTGTAGTAGCTCTTTTGTTAGCTGTTGTAATTCGTAGTTTTGTGCTTGAACCTACTTACGTGCAGGGTCCTTCGATGTTAAACACCACGAAAACAGGTGATAAGGTCATTATTAATAAACTTATTTACCGTTTTAAAACTCCCGCCCGTGGGGAAGTTATCGTCTTTCATTCTTCAGAACAGAAAGATTTGATTAAGCGTGTTATTGGTCTTCCTGGTGAGACGTTAGAAGTAAAAAATAATCATGTGTATATCAATGGCAAGGTCTTACCTGAACCTTATTTAACTTTTTCCAAAATAACCTCCACTGTCCCTCCAATAAAAATCCCAACCAATCAACTATTTGTGATGGGTGATAATCGCGAAAATAGCATGGATAGTCGAGAGTTAGGAACCATTCCAATCGACCAGATTATTGGTAGAGCGGAGTTTATTTATTGGCCCATTTCAGAGTGGAAGTCATTATGATTTCATGATCAAGAGGTGCAAACAGAATGTCGATTCATTGGTTTCCTGGTCATATGGCAAAAGCCAGACGACAGATAGAAGAGAAATTAAAACAAGTAGATATTGTAATAGAGTTATTAGATGGTAGATTACCACTAGCTAGTCGTAATCCAATGATTGATGAAATCACTGGAAATAAACCTAGATTAATTCTTTTTACAAAAGTAGACATGGCGGATGAATCCATTACAAAAGAATGGATTAATTATTTTACGGACTTAGGGATTTCAGCTTTGTCGATTGATGCAAAGACAGGAAAAGGAGTACAACAAATCGCTTCTACTTGTGAGCGAGTTTTGGAACCCCTATTTGTTTCCCGTCAAAAAAAAGGAATTGTCTCCAGACGGATGAGAGCAATGGTGTTAGGAATTCCTAATGTAGGAAAATCATCTTTAATCAATCGCTTGGCAGGTCGACATGCAACACAGACAGGAGACCGGCCAGGAGTGACAAAAGCACAACAATGGATTCGCGTAGGAAAACAACTGGAATTATTGGATACACCAGGTATTCTCTGGCCTAAATTTGAAGATCCAGATACTGGTATGAGATTGGCAATGAGTGGAGCGATTAAAGATGAAATCTTACCAACAGAAGAAGTAGCATTACATACTTTGAAATATATGTGTCTGCGTTATCCAAAACTGTTAGAAGAACGGTATGGTGTTGTAATAACAGAGCAAACCCCTGTTGAATTACTTGATGAAATTGGTAAAAGACGAGGTTGTTTGATGCGTGGAGGAGAAATTGATTGGGACAAAGCTGCAGATATTGTGATGGGAGATTTGCGATCAGGAAGATTAGGAAAAATTTCTTTGGAATCCCCGAGCGATTATGAGGAGGATGCGGATGAAGCGAACGATTGACGATTGGCGGAATTGGTTAAAAGAAAATGAAGTAACAGACGAAGTATTGCAAACGTTATTAGCAGATACTCGGCAAGGCGTAAAACAATTAGCGAAACGCTATCAGATACAACAGCGAAAACAGCAGCTAGAACAAGAACGCTTGGCGAAAATGTGGATTTATGAAGAGCAGTTATGGCAAGAAGGAAAAATGACAATAGCCGGCATTGACGAAGCAGGTCGAGGTCCATTGGCTGGCCCGGTAGTAGCAGCAGCAGTCATTTTACCACGAGATTTTGATGTGACAGGATTAAATGATTCCAAGCAAGTGAATGTAACAGAGCGAAACCGCCTGCGGAAACATATCGAAAAATATGCACTAGGGATTGGTGTTGGCATCGTTGAGGCAGATTATATTGATAAATATAACATATTGCAAGCTACATTTCATGCGATGCGTTTAGCTATTTTACAATTACCCGTTCAACCTGATTTTTTGTTACTTGATGCTGTTAAACTGCCTCAAGTTCATATAAGTCAAAAAAGCTTAATAAAAGGTGACAGCCTGAGTCATTCGATAGCAGCAGCTTCGATTGTTGCAAAGACTACCCGAGATGAATGGATGATGAAAATACATAGGCAGTATCCCCAATACGGATTTGATCAACATATGGGTTATGGAGTTCCAGCGCATTTGGAAATGTTAGATAAATATGGTCCAAGCCCCATTCATCGCCGAAGCTTTGCTCCTGTTCGAGCATCTCTAGGAAAAGCACAATGAGTGACCCGAGAAAGGAAACGGGTCGCAGAGGTGAGGACATGGCAGCAGGTTATTTGGTTTCCAAAGGGTGGGAGCTAGTAGCGAGAAATTGGTCAACAAACCTTGGAGAATTGGATATTGTTGCAAATGACGGTATGCATTTGGTATTTGTGGAAGTGAGGACTACCACCTCCACTCAGTTTGGTCTTGGGTTTCAATCGGTAGGTTATCGCAAGCAGCAGCAAGTCCGAAAACTCGCTACGCAATTTATTCAACAACAAAAAATGGATTATTTTCCTTTGCGATTTGACGTGATCTCTGTTCTGTTGTCAAAAGAGAGGGAATTTGTTGATTTGCAGCATTTGGAAGGTGCATTCTAAGTATTGGAAATATCCGTCTCTTGCTGACTTTTAATATATTTGTTACTATTTATATAGCAATGACCACCTATTAGACAGGAGTCACAGGTGGAGTCTTCCAATAACTTTTCCTTCTTATCAGAAGATGCAGGTTGGGAAGTGCACTACTACACCTTCCAGACACCTGAAGGACCGAAGACGTACTGGTTTGAGCGTCCAGTGGATGCTCGACTTCCGCATGAATCACCACTTCCAATGCCTCTGATCTTTCCGCATGGAGGGGTGTACAAAGGTCTAAAGAATGTGAGGAGTATTCTCAACCGTCCTTCGGGTCCTACTTATGTCGTGTACGACTCAGTGAGTGGAAAGGAACAGGAGTATGATCTCTATACGCTACTTTACAAGGGGAAGCAGATTCTCTACCGTCCTCCTGTAGCCCTCGCTGCTGTCGCACACTGACAAGAGGCAGTCGTGGTGAAACCACGGCTGCCGGACGAAAATACAATAAACTTTCAATAGATGCTAGCAGAGATGCTAGTTTTTCCTTTTTTGAAGTGTTACTATAATTTTATTCAGTGTTTTTATGCATATCGATAAAAATAGGCAGGAGAATGTGGAAATGTTAAGAAAATTTTCGCTATCTTTCATGTTGTTTGCAGTGCTATTTACTTCAATAGGGACGTCTGCATTAGCAGCCAGTCAGCCTACTGTTACATCAAAAGCTTATTATGTAATAGATTATTCTAGTGGAGCGATTTTAACTGGAGGAAATAGCAACACTTCATTACCCTTAGCAAGTTTGTCCAAACTAATGACTGCTTATATAGTGATGGAAAAAATATCACAAGGTAAGCTACATTGGTCTGATAAAATTACAGTAAGTAAACAAGCACAGGCGATTAATGAGTCAGAAATCAAATTGGTTGCTGGCGAAAAGATTACAATCAAAGAGCTTATGATCGGAATGATGGTACAATCAGCAAATGATGCAGCCTATGCTCTTGCTGAAAAAGTTAGTGGCTCCGAACGTAATTTTGCTACATTAATGAATCAAACTGCCAAACAATTAGGTTTGACGAAGACTATTTTTTACACAAGTAACGGTTTGGTTTATAAAGCTCCTAATGGAAAAGTATATACCAATACGATGTCTGCTCGTGATATTGCTATCCTTTCACGAACGATTTTAGCAAAACATCCAGAAATCTTATCTTTTTCCACTATCAAAACCCATACTTTTCATGCTGGAACATCTCGTCAAATGAAAGTCACCAACACAAATCTAATGTTACCTACTTTGAAATACGCTTATAAAGGTGTAGATGGGCTGAAAACAGGTTTTACCACTCCTGCAAAATATTGTTATGTCGGTACTGTTAAACAAAATGATTTTCGCTTGATTTCGGTTTTATTGGGATCAAGTACACTAGATACGAGATACAAAGAAACAAAAAAACTATATGATTATATTTACAAAAATTATTCGCCAAAATTAGTGTTGCAAGCTGGCAGAGCAATATCGACATATAAAACGATTCGTATAAGTGGACATAATGGACCGGTTTCGATTGTTTCGCTTCGTAATTTAACTGTGCCGCTGCTCAGAGGGCAAGAAAAAAATTATTCGTATCATGTTGTGATTTATAACAATCTGCGAGCTCCGATGAAAAAGGGCACTGCAGTAGGATATGTAGAGATTTATTACAAAGGGAAAATCGTTGCTGGTACACCACCAATCTCATTGGTAACGGCTAGTGACGTTGCAAAAAATTAATTCCTTTTCAAACTGTATTCTATAATACTAAAAGGATGCACCCCTCCCAGTAGGATCGAAATCTATGGGAAGGGTGCATTTTTATATGAATGATTCATTATTTGCTTGTCCCAAGAACAATGGAAGTTCTTGGGGTGAACACCATACTGGTGTTCAAAAAACAAGAGGGTGCAAAACGTTAGCTCATATCGTTACTACTGGTAATCCTATTTTTCTCAAACCAAATACGCAGGTACGGTTTGCCTTCATCGTTGGTGAAGTCAAGGTAGGTCTTATTTTCTGCTTCACTGAAGATTGCGTTAGGACAATATCCGAAAAGTTTTCCCGATGAATCAATGCTGGTCGGGACGACGATATCATAGAAAACATGACTCAACAAGTAGCTAAAAGTGTATTTAACATAGTTGCAGGTAATGGTACCTTGATTTTCAGCGAGGTCAATGGTGTACCCATTTTCGGTTTTCTTAAGTTCACCAGGGAGTTTCATGTTTTACCCTTCACTTGTAGGTATTTTAATTATAGAACGATTTCAAGATCCATACAATACGGTGGTTTTGTTTGCTTATATGAAATGAAAACGAATGAATTTATTGCTGTCATTCTCTGTTTTTTAACATATTTTCTAATATCTTCATTGCTTTAGATTCTGACATAGTATTTAGGATATATGTATCAATGAATTCTTGCGCTTGTGGATCATTACTAGCCCTTATTTCTTTAACCGCATTATCTCTGTCATATGCTGTGTATCGAAATTCATATCCTTCTGGGGAGAGCAGCATCCAATACGCTCCTGGTTGATCAGCAAAAGGCATCCCTACACTTCCTGGATTGAGAATGCGCAATTCTCCTACTTGAAGTTCAAATTGGATGTGAGTGTGTCCGCATACTACTAATTTTTGAGTTACACCATGAAAGATAGATTGAATTCTTTCTTGCGGTGTAATGGGAGTGAAAATTTCATTATCGTTATTTGGCGTTGCATGACAAAATAATATATCTCCCAATCCTTCTACAGAAAGCGTGATTTGTTCTGGTAATTGGGCTAGAAAATCTCGTTGAAAAGATGTTAATTGCTCGGCGACCCAGCGCTGCTTCTCGATCCCCTTTTCAGATAAATAAGATATCTCATGTCCTTTGTGAATCATGACAACTTCCCGATCACCATTTCCGCGTATGAATCGAATTTTCTCACCATAAGAAAAGAGACGCTGAAGTACTTGTTGAGGCATTGGTCCAGAAACAACGTCTCCTCCTATCAAAATTAAATCGGCTTGTATTACATGGAGTTCTTCTAATACAGCATGTAATGCTGGTAAATTTCCATGAATATCGTAAAGAGCCGCAATTTTCAAACCTCAAACTCCCTTTCAATGGATTGTTTATATCTATAAAAAAAGGAGGGACTCTCCTCCTTTTAAATCAGCAAATTAAATAATGTTGGGTTATTGTTTAGCTCGGTATAAGGGAAACCGTGATCTTCCATCCGTTGTAATAGGGCTTCATAATCTTTTGGATCTTTTAGCTCAATACCTACTAGTGCTGGACCTGAGCTTTTGTTGTTTTTCTTAATGTATTCAAACCGAGTGATATCATCATCTTCAAGCAATACATTCTCGACAAATTGCCGCAGGGCACCAGCGCGTTGTGGGAATGAAACGATGAAGTAGTGTTTTAGGCCTTCATAAATCAGCGATTTTTCTTTCATTTCCTGCATACGGTCGATATCGTTGTTGCCTCCGCTGACGATACAGACAACGGTTTTTCCTTTGATCTGATCTTTATAAAAATCAAGTGCAGAAACGGAGAGCGCACCAGCAGGTTCCACAACCAGTGCGATTTGATTATACAATTCAAGGATCGTACTGCATGCTTTTCCCTCAGGAATGAGTACAATATCACTTACGTTTTCTTTTACAATTTGAAATGTGAGTGCACCAACTTTTTTTACTGCTGCCCCGTCTACAAAAGGATCGATTTTATCGAGTTCTATCACATGTCCGACTTCCAGTGAACGTTTCATCGAAGCAGCGCCTTGAGGTTCAACGCCAATAATTTTACAGTCAGGATAAGCTTCTTTCATGAATGTACTAACACCAGCAATGAGTCCGCCGCCGCCGATGCTTGCAAACAAAAAATCTACCTTATCAATGTCATCCATAATCTCGATTCCGATTGTGCCTTGGCCTGCTATTGTTCGATGATCGTCAAATGGGTGGACAAAAGACATATTGTTTTCATCACAATACTTTTTTGCTTCTAGATAGGAGTCATCAAAAGTATCTCCAATTAAGATAACTTCAACGAAGGATGCCCCATATCTTTTTACTTGTTCTATTTTTTGTCTCGGTGTTGTAGTCGGCATGAATATTTTTCCAGTAATGCTCAATTTGCTGCAAGAGTAGGCGACTCCTTGGGCATGATTGCCAGCACTAGCACATACTACTCCGCGGTTTCTTTCTTCTTGAGTTAAGCTCTGGATCATATGAAATGCACCTCGTATTTTAAAAGAACGAACTACTTGTAAGTCTTCTCTTTTTAGATATACATTGCATCCATATTTATTAGATAAGTATTCATTCCGCTGCAGAGGTGTACGTACAATCGTATCTTTTATCAATTGATTTGCCTTGGTTATATCTTCGCTTTTCATAAGCATAGATTGTGTAGTCATTATTTGATTCATTCCTTTTCCACAAGTATCTTGAAAAAGATTCTATCATATTTTGGGAAGAAGTTTCGCTTTTTTGAAATCTATTAAATATCCAGAATTATTACAATGGAATCCAGATCATTGACACAACTCATTTTATTCTGATAGTATGTCATTAGATTTTCCAAAAAATTCATCATGTAGAAACGATTGTATTTTTTTATATATCTATCAATTTGGTATCTTTCAGGAGGAAACATGGCTAAAATATTCCATACCATGATCGATATTCTTCAATACCGTGCCAAATATCAAGCTGAGAAAAAAGCATATACTTTTTTAAAAGATGGAGATATGGATGAAGTAAGTTATACATATGAGACTTTAGATATACGTGCTAGGGCTATTGGCGCATGGCTGCGGACAAAAGTAGCAGCCGGTGACCGTGTCATGTTGCTGTTTCATCAAGGATTGGATTTTATAAGTGCTTTTTATGGTTGTTTATATGCAGGTGTTATTGCAGTTCCGGGTTACCCACCAGAAAAACAGCATCGTCGGACAGCGCGATTACAAGCAGTCGTAAAGGATGCCGGAGCCAAGATTGCTCTTACTTCTACGGAAGTATTACATAATTTAGAAATAGAAAATGGAAAGACATGGATTGGTATGGATATGGAATGGTATCCCATTGATACGCTATCCGATAAATGGGCAAAAGAGTGGATATTACCAAATATCGATCGTGATACAGTTACTTATTTACAATATAGTTCAGGATCAACTGGAAACCCAAAAGGTATTATGGTCAGTCATGGTAATATGCTAGATAATTCTGCTATTATATGCGAACGCTTGCAGCATACAACAAATGATGTCAGTGTATCATGGTTACCTATTTTTCATGATTTGGGATTGATCGGTTGTGTGATTCAACCATTGTATGTTGGATTCCATGCTGTTTCTTTATCTCCTTATCAATATGTAGTGAACCCTTATCTTTGGTTAAAAGCTATTGGCCGATTTCGTGGAACAACAACCTGTTGTCCGAATTTCGGTTTTGACTTATGTGTGCGCAAAATTTCTTCAGTTCAGAAAGCATCATTGGATCTTAGTAGTTGGAGAGTTGCAGTTAACTGTGCAGAGCCAGTACGATATCAGACGTTGGAAAAATTTACTGAAGTTTTTTCGAAATATGGATTTCGTGCAGAAGCACATTACCCGATGTATGGAATGGCTGAAACAACGCTATTTATTACAGGAGGGCAATGGGATAAAAAGCCGGTCTGTCAGTCCATTTCTATTGCCGACTTAAACAATAGGAATGTTCAGTTAAGCAATGAAAAAGGTGCTAAAAAAGTAGTGAGTTGCGGAACGGTTGGAGAAGGCTTGACGATTCGAGTGGTAAATCCAGAAACGTTGACAGAGTGTGATGTAAATTCAGTTGGAGAAATATGGGTTAAAGGAAGCAGTGTAGCTCATGGGTATTGGAATAAACCCGAACAGACAGCTACCGATTTTTCAGCATGGCTGGATGAAGAGGGACCGTTCCTTCGAACCGGAGATTTAGGTTATTTTATCGATGATGAGTTGTATATCGCTGGTCGTTATAAAGATCTAGTAATCATTCATGGTAGGAATCTGTATCCACAAGATTTAGAGTTGGTGGTTGAATCTTGTTCTTCTTTTATTCGACCTGGTTGTGGAGCAGCTTTTTCGATTGACCACGAAGATGGAGAAAAACTGATTATTGTTCAAGAAATCAGAGATAGTGCGGTGCAATTAGTCGATCTATCACATTTAACGAAACAACTACAACTAGCATTGGCAGAAGAATATGGAGTCACTTGTCATGAATTTGTTTTTATCCGAGAAAATAGTGTACAAAAAACTTCAAGTGGAAAGATCCAAAGAAGTGCATGCAAACAAAAATATATGGAGGATGAGCTGGAAGTTGTTTATCGAGAACTTCAATTAGAAGAAAATGAGCATATTACATCTGAGAAGTTTAATCGAGAAAGTTGGAATGTTCTCCCGCCTACCAAGCAGAGAGGTTGCCTTGAAGATAAATTATCAGACTTGGTATCTTTATCATTCAAATCTGATTGGTCCAATCAGCGTATTGTTTTGTATGGATTTGATTCGATAAAATTGCTTCAGTTGAAATTTACGCTGGAAAGCTATTGGGATATTGAATTGCCAAATGTGGGAACCCTGCTTTTTTGGACTTGGGATGAGCTGATTGTTTCGATTCATTCTCAACTTCTCGAAGAGCCAAAAGTAACAGAACAGAGCTTAGATCATCATGAAGTTACAGAGGTACCACTGAATCGTGGGCAAGAAGCGATATGGTATATCCAAAAAACATTTCCAGAAAATGCAGCTTATCATATTCCGATTGCCTTGCGTTTTCCAAAGGAGCTGGATGTTGATACATTTCGACAAGCGATTGAATTGATGGTTTATAAATATCCCAGTCTACGAGCTGTCATTCGCCAGTATGAAAATGGGAAACCATATCAGTATATATATCGTTCCAATCCGAATTCATTGATAGAGAAGGACGCGATTGTTGATTTTAGAGATCAGTTATTGGAAGATGCTTACACACCATTTGTATTAGAGCAAGCACCGCTATTCCGTGCTTTTTTGTACAATCATATGGATAAATATTACACTTTACTCATTTGTTTCCATCATATGATCTGCGATTTATGGTCACTTGATCAATTTTTATCAGACTTGAAAAAGACCTACATCCATTTAATTGAAAAAAGACAGACAAATGCGGATCCTGTATTTTTGATGCCAAAAGTTTTCCAGAGTGATCAACATCTTTCCTATTGGAAAGAAAAACTAGCTGGAAATTTACCAATACTAAATCTCCCTCATCAGTCTAGACGTGGAAGCAGTCAATCTTTTCAAGGAAAACGAATGGAAAGCCAAATTTCACCTGTACTTGCCCAGTCATTAAGGGAAGTTGCAAAAAAATATGATGCAACACTGTATCACCTGTTATTGTCAGCTTATTTTATCGTTCTGTCTCGTTTTTCTGGACAAGAAGATATCATAGTGGGGTCACCTTCTGTAGGAAGAAATAGTGTACAAGAATCAAAGCAATTTACTTATATGGTCAATCCCTTTGTGATTCGAGGAAAAGTGACACCATCTCTAACCTATGATCGGTTTTTACGAAAGACAATACAGACTACACAAGAAGCGATTGAAAACGAGATCAGTTTTATTGATCTGATAGAAAAACTCATGCCTGTTCGAGATTCTAGTATTCCTTCAGTCTTTCAAGCAATGCTAGCTTTTGAACAAACGACGCTGGTTCCAGAACTTGCTGCTATTTCACTTGGAAAAGAAAATATAAGTATTCCATGGGGCAACCTGAATGTCACGAGTATAGGAATAAATGATCCGACGTCGCAATTTGATTTGACATTAAAAGTTGCAGATTGGGAGCAAGGTTTTCTCCTTCATTGGCAATATGATGCATTTTTATTATCAACGGATCTTATTGAGCAAATGGCTAAAAGTTATGTTCACCTGCTAGAGCAAATTGCTATGGATACAACAAAAAGTTTGGATAGGTATTCTTGTGTAACGAATGAAATGGAAGATAGATTGATGGAATATGGTGATGGAGGATCAGAAAGTTTATCTGCACTTACCCTTCACCAGGCATGGCTGGCACAAGTGAAGCGGACACCTGAGCAAATTGCAGTAGTAGATGGATCAGAGTATATAACCTATCAGCAAATGAGAGAGGATGTAAATAAACTTACTCGTCTCTTGATCGACTGCGGTATAAAAAAAGGCGATATTGTGGGTATTGCTCTTGATAGAGGCTATACCCTGTTAGTTGCAGTGATGGCGGTTTTGCAAACGGGAGCAGCGTATGTCGGTCTTGATCCATCTTACCCTAAAGATAGATTGATATATATGATAGATGATGCAGATATATCTCTGTTGCTACTAGATGCAGATGTAAATCATATGTTGAGAGATCAGGATATAGATAAGTTTGTTTTAACAAAAAAAGATTGGCAGACATATTCTTCTGATGATGTCTGTACAGAACTGTCAAATCACGATCTAGCTTATCTTATCTACACATCTGGATCCACTGGCCAACCAAAAGGAGTTGCTGTCGAACATATTCAGTTCATGTCATTTGTTCAATGGGCGCACAGCATGTATTCTCCAGATGAATTATCAGGGGTATTATTCAGTACATCCATTTGTTTTGATCTTTCGATTTTTGAAATATTTGTTCCTTTATTAGCTGGAGGAAAAGTAATTATCAGTGAAAATGCATTAGCATTTCCATCTCTTCCAGCAGCAAATGAGGTGTCTCTTCTCAATACTGTTCCATCTGCTGCAAAAGGGCTCTTAGCCATTGGTGGTCTTCCTTCATCTCTTAAGACTGTCAATTTGGCTGGAGAAGCTTTGCAACGGGATGTAGTGGATAAATTGTATCAACAAGAACATGTCAGTAAAGTATTTAATCTGTATGGCCCTTCGGAATGTACCACTTACAGTACTTTCGAATTAATGAAAAGAGAGGAAACCTCCATTCCATCTATTGGTAAACCGATTGTAAATACAAAAGTGTATATACTTGATACACAAAAAAGGTTGGTACCAAAAGGTGTTGTAGGAGAACTGTACATAGGAGGAGCTGGAGTCGCAAGAGGTTATTATAAAAAAGAAGACGTTACCGACGAACGCTTTATTTCGCATCCTCGCTTTGGAAAGATATATCGTACTGGTGACTTGGTTCGTTATTCTACGGATGGCAGATTACAGTACATTGGTAGAAGCGATTTTCAAGTAAAACTGCGAGGATACCGAATCGAAATAGGTGAAATTGAAAACGTTCTAACTGCACATCCATTCGTTAAAGAAGCAGTGGTCATTGTGCAGAATCAACAATTGTTTGCTTATGTTGTTGCTGACAGAAAAGGAACTGATCTTTCTCATTTAAAAGATTATGTTGAAACAAAACTTCCTTCATTTATGGTCCCAAATCATTTTGTTTCACTTGACTCTTTCCCTCTGACTTTAAATGGGAAGGTAAATCGAAAAGCTTTACCTCGATCCGACTTCGATTCAAGTTTAGAGGAAGTCAAAGAAGCAAAAAACGAAAAAGAAGTAAAATTGCTTGAAATATGGAAAAACGTTTTGTGCTTGGATAGTATCAGTACTACTGACCGCTTTTTTGAGCTGGGTGGAGATTCTATTCTCAGCCTACAAGTAATAGCACAAGCCAAATTAGAAGGTTTGAAAGTGAGCCCAAAACATTTTTTTACTCACCCAACAATTGAAAAGATGTCGCAAATAGCAGGAGAAATAGATAAGAATCACACGAAGCAGGATCTAGTTACTGGTCATGTGGCGATTACACCTATCCAAGAATGGTTTTTTAATCAAAATATACCAAATAAAAGCAATTGGAATCAGTCGATGATTTTAACTTTTTCACAAGAGGCAGACCCTGTTTTACTAAAAAAAGCAATACAAAAACTGCTAATTTTACATGATGGGTTGCGAACACGATTTCAACAGAGGCAAGGTAAATGGTATGCAGAAATTGCTTTGTCAGAAGATAATCTCTTTTTTCAAGTGATTCATCAGAACATGCTAGATATAGATTCTCTTCATCAAATGACTGAATCACAAATAGATATCACAAATGGTCCATTAGTCGCAGGAACTTTTGTTAAATATAAAAGAAAATCACTTTTGATTTTGGCTGTTCATCACCTTGTTGTTGACGGCGTTTCTTGGAGAATATTACTAGAAGATTTGGGTTCTATTTATCGCCAGATGGAATCAGGAGAAGAGCTCATTTTTCCTTTGAAAACAACGTCTTATCAAGAATGGTCTCACTATATACAAGAAAATACAGCAGAGATAAAAAATCAGAAGGATGATTGGATAAGGACTATAAGTGTACCTATAGAACCATTTCCAGTAGATTATCCAGAAGGAGTGAATACAGATACACAAGTAGAAGAGTATCGACAACAATTTTCAGCGGGTGAGACCAGTACATTTCTACATCAGAGTTTATCCATAAAAATGAATGAGCTCTTAATTGCTGCTTTGTGGAATGCTTATAAACGGTGGTCGGGTAGCGATACCCTTCGGCTAGATGTAGAAGGACATGGAAGAGATACACAAAGAGAAGATTTCGATTTATCGAGGTCTGTTGGATGGTTTACTAGCATCTATCCACTTTTATTACAAGTAAATCCAAAAAGGGATATCTTGCAGATTGTAAAAGAACAGATCAAGAAAATTCCTAATGGCGGTACGTCTTATGGACAATTGCGATATGTATTAAAAGATGAAGATATTATCGCAGCGACACCTTCTCCAATCTGTTTCAATTATTTAGGTCAATTTACTCAGATGATAAATAGTAAGCATCATCTATTTGAAGATTTATCCTTTTTCGGACCACGTAAGTATCAAGAAGTTTTACGTCCTTATTTACTTGAAATTAACAGTTTTATTCAAGATGGAAAGTTAACTCTTTTATGGAATTACAGTAAAGCTTTATATAAAAGGAGTACGATTGCTCGATTTGCAAAGTATCTAGAGGAAGAATGCCAATCTTTTGTACAGCAACAAACAAGAAAAATGAGAAACAAGAAGAAATCCAAAGATGCTGATATCTCAAGGTTATTCTCCAAAATTTCTCAAAGAAAGGGACGATGATTTTGCAAGAAGGGATCAAGGATGTATATCCTCTAACTCCTGCACAACAAGGGATATTGTTTCACTGTCTCGATGAACCACAAAAAGGAATTTATCTCAATCAGCTCTGTTTAAAAGTGACAGGTTCCATTAGCATGAATCGATTTGCTTGTGCTTGGAATCATGTAGCAAAAAGACATGATGTTTTTCGCACCGCTTTTTTTTGGGAAGAGCTCTCAAGCCCTCTTCAAATTGTAAAAGAAGAGGGAGAGATCCCTTTTTATTTTCAGGATTGGGTTCATCTGTCAAAAGAAGAGCAGGATAAATTATGGCAAGAGTTATTAATTAAAGATCGTGAAAAGGGATTTGATTTGCAGGAAGCTCCTCTCACACGTATAACAGTTGTAAAAATAAAAGATGACCAGTATCAAGTATTATGGACTTTTCATCATTTATTGCTAGATGGGTGGAGTTGCCCGTTAGTTTTGCAAGATCTTATTTCATTTTATCAAGAAGAAAATCTAGACATGGAAATACCAGCTTTTTCAGAGTTCGTGGCATGGCTGGAAGCAGAAGATCAAGAAGATGCTAAGTTGTTTTGGCATGAGCAATTATCTGATTTAGAAGAGCCTACATTATTACCAAAAAATAAAAGTAATACGCAATTATCGATTTTACCTAGTGAACATGATTTTGTGTTATCCGCTGAAGAAACAGCACGTCTTCGTGAAACAGCAATAAAGCTAAATATAACAGAATCTACATTGTTTTTAGGTATTTGGCTAATTACTGTTTCTTTCTATACTGCCAAAGAAGATGTAGTTATTGGGACGGCAGTATCAGGTAGATCGCCTTTGTTAAATGATTATGATAAACGAGTTGGAATGCATATGAATACTGTTCCAGTTCGTTCTTTAATCACTCCAACTGATACGATTATGGAATGGTTTCAAAAGTTACAACATACCCAATTAGAAATGAAAATGTATGAACACATCTCATTGGCAGATATTTTATCTACAAATAGAATATCCAATGAAGATTCTTTATTTGATAGTCTTTTTGTTTATGAAAATTATCCTTCTATCACAGCTAAACCGGAATTGTTTTCGTTAGAGATTATCGATTCGATCGAAAAATCAAACTATCCTCTAACAGTAATGGTTTTGCCGAATGACAATACTCGCTGCAAATTTATTTATGATAGTTCTTACTTTGAAGTCCATCAAATCAAACAGATGGCTGCTTATTTTGGGCACATGATGAATCAAATATTTTCAAATATCAATCAAACAATTGATTCTTTGGAATGGGTCACAGAAGAAGAAAAACAATTTATTCTCTCTTTGAGTTGTTGTGATGATGAATATTCTTCTAGCGAGTTAATGCATCAGCTCGTGGAGCGACAATCTACTAAAACTCCTAGTCAAACTGCTGTTTTTTGGGGAACAGAGTATATTACATATGAAAATTTGAATAAAAAAGCAAACCAATTGGCTCGTTATTTATTACAACAAGGTCTGAATTCTGGGGATTTGGTTGCTGTAGGAGTTCCGAGATCAATTGATATGGTCGTTGCTATACTAGCTATTTGGAAAGCTGGAGCAGCCTACGTACCTATTGATCAGAATTATCCCAAAAGCAGAATAGAATACATATTGCAAGATGCGAATGCGAAAACAATGATCACGACATCAGCTTCTTACTTGGATGTTTTTTCGTTTAATGGAAATGTTGTTTATCTTGAGCAAATGGATCAATTACTACAAAGTTTTGCCGATTGTAATTTAGATCGGGGTTACGATTGTGAATCACTCGCGTATGTTATGTATACATCAGGCTCTACTGGAAAGCCAAAAGGAGTAATGATTGCACATCGCAGTGTTGTTCATTTGATGCAGTGGGCAGAAAACGTCTTTACTCCCGAAGAAATCAAAGGTGTGTTAGCTTCTACTTCGATTTGTTTTGATCTATCAGTTTTTGAGTTATTTTTCCCGCTAGGATGCGGCGGGACTGTTATTGGAGTGAATGATGCGCTAGCTATTGCTGAATTTGATTTTAACCATGAGATTACGCTTATCAATACCGTTCCATCAGCAATTACAGAATTGTTAGCACTAAATGCAATTCCATCTTCTGTAAGGACGATTAACTTAGCTGGTGAACCATTGACCAACAAACTGGCCAAGTCGCTCTATGCACTAGAACATATAGAGAAAATTTACAATCTTTATGGACCGTCAGAAGATACAACCTACTCTACTTATTCTTTGGTAAAAAGAGATAGAGAAGATGTTCCAAGCATTGGAAGACCGATTCCGCATACAGAAACCTATGTTCTGTATAGAGGCAGAAAACTCGTTCCGATAGGAATTCCAGGGGAATTGTACTTGGGAGGATTAGGTTTAGCAAAAGGATACCTTGGTCAGGAAAAACTAACAGATGAAAAATTTATCGATCATCCTTTTCAAAAAGGAAAAAAGCTATATCGAACAGGAGATATTGTAACATTACAATCAAATGGCGAACTAAAATACATAGGACGAGAAGATCATCAAGTAAAAATCAGAGGTTTTCGCATTGAATTATCAGAAATCGAACATGTTTTGGAAAAGCATCAACATGTGGAAAAGGCACTTGTGGTAGCTGATGATCATCAGTTAATCGCTTATATTATTGGTGGTAATAGGGATACAGATTATTCTGCATACCTAATGAAGAAACTACCAGCCTATATGGTACCTGGTTATTTTATAGAATTGGATTGTTTTCCCCTGACTCCAAATGGAAAAATTGATCGATTTAAACTTCCGAAATGGGAGAAAAAGGGACAAAATCAAGATATACATGTATCAATGGATTCTCAATTGGAAGAGATAATGAAAGGGATATGGAAAGACGTGTTAGGACAAGAAGTATCTACGTCTGATAACTTCTTTGCTCTGGGAGGGCACTCCTTATTAGCAACACAAGTTATTGCTAGAATTTCCCGTATTTTTCATGTAACTTTACCAATACGCGCTCTATTTCAATTTCCTACAGTAAAGTTATTATCAAATCATTTGGAACAGTACATGTATCAGTCAAATGATGTAGCGGACCTAATTGAGCCGCGTGCGACTTCGGGGAAACTCCCACTGTCTCCATCTCAAAAAAGAGTATGGTTTTTAGAAAAATTGTTACCAGTAAAGCATGTTTATCATTTGCCCTATGTTCTCAAAGTTTCAGGCGAGGTAGACAAACATGGAATGGAAATAGCTTTTCAAAAATTGATAGCACGTCATCCCGCCTTACGTACTGCTTTTTTTGAAGAGAAGGATGGCATGGTTTATCAGTTGGTGACTGATGTTTTAAACGTTACTATGGAGTATTTGGATTTACGTACAGCACTCAACCCAGATCTAGAAGCAAAGCGAGACATTGATAATGAAATTGAGATTCCTTTTTGTTTACAAACCGCACCATTGATTCGAATGAAGTTGTACCAGTTATCTAACAGTGAATATTACCTCTTTTTTCTTATGCATCATCTCATTGCCGATGGCTGGTCATTGAATATTTTATCGCAAGAGTTTTTCCACTTTTATGATCATCTTTTAATTGGAGAAGAGCCATCACTAGCCAAACTAGCTTTAGCGCCGAGTGATATGGCTTTCCATTTGGATTCCATTACAAGAGAAAAAGGTTGGGAAAAGCATTTAAAATATTGGAAAGCGAAACTTGAAAATATTACACCTACTGTGTTACCAACTGATTTTCCTAGACCAAGCGAGCAAACCTTTGATGGTAAGACATGCTACTATCAGTTGTCTAGAACACTTTCTCAGCACCTAAAAGAAATAAGCAGTGAGCAAAGTGTAACCTTATACATGGTATTGCTTGCAGCATTTCAAATCTTGTTGAGTAAGTATACAACCCAGCAAGATATTACGATTGGAACCCCAAATGCAGGTAGATATGATGAACGATTAGAAAATTTAATTGGATTTTTTGTTGAAACAACTGTTATTCGTACAGATTTAAGCCAAGCACATACATTTGAAGATGTTTTGCACCTAGTCCGAGAAGCATCACTTGAAGCTTATGCAAATGGACAAGTTCCATTTGAAAAAGTGGTAGATGCTGTTGCTCCAAATCGTCAATTAAGTGAATCGCCTTTATTTCAAGTGATGTTTGCTATGCAGTCACATGGTAATGAAAAAGAATATAAACAAAACTTTGCCATTCAAACGGTTCCTACAGCGTTACCAACTGCAAAATTTGATTTAACCGTAACAGCAGCGGATCAAACGGATGGGATATTTTTAACTTTTGAGTATAATCGAACTCTTTTTGCGGAAGAAACAATTCAACGCTTGATAGCGAATTTTGAATATATCCTAATGTTAATGGAAGATGATTTGGATCAATCTTTTAGCGATTTGGCATTATTAAGTCCAAACGAACAAAATTTATTGGAAAGTTTTCATACCAATAATGAGGAAAGTTTCATGTTTGATGATATTCCGTCGCAGATTTCCAAACAAGTCAAAATGGTTCCTGATGGACTTGCTTTAGTTGAAGATCAAAAATCATTGTCTTATCGTGAATTGGATCAACAATCAACACAACTAGCACTTTTTCTACGTTCTATTGGTGTAAGCAAACATGATCGAGTTGCGATTTGTGCCACTCGATGCGTTGAACTGGTAGTCGCGTGCTTAGGTGTAATGAAGTTAGGCGCTTGTTATGTTCCTTTAGACCCATCATACCCATTGGAGCGTTTAGCATATATGATTGATGATTCAGGAGCATCTATTCTATTGACTCAAGATCATCTAATCCACCGTTTAGCAGGATTGGCAACAACTACATTTGTCATGGATAAATATCCTGTTTCATGGGAGCACATGCCAACTACTGCTCATTTTTCTACCATCGAGCCGAATCAATTGGCATATATGGTATATACAAGTGGATCTACTGGGTTGCCAAAAGGCGTTTGCATTACACATGGTGGGCTGGATAATCTTGTGCAATGGCATCAGCAAGCGTACCAATTGACAATAGAAGATCGAACGACTTTATTAGCTGGACCAGCGTTTGATGCTTCTGTATGGGAAATTTGGCCATCTTTAGCAGCAGGAGCAACGCTGATCATACCAAGTGAAGAGAAGAAAATAGATCCAACCGAGTTGAGAGATTGGTTGATTAGCCAAGGAATTACGATTAGTTTTGTACCAACTCCATTAGCAACACAATTGTTTTCAATCCCTTGGACAAATGGTGGAAGTTTAAGGTATTTGTTAACAGGTGGGGATCAATTACACATGTTTCCGCCAAAAAATTTTCCTGTAACACTCGTAAATCACTATGGTCCAACAGAAAATACAGTAGTTACAACAGCCGGTATTGTAGAAGATGAAGGAGTATGGTCTCCTTCGATCGGAAAGCCCATTACAGGTGTAAAAGTATATGTTTTAGATGAAAAAGGTTTGCAAGTACCTATTGGAGTGCCAGGAGAATTGTGTATTGGTGGAAATCAGCTTGCAATCAAATACCATAAAAATCCAGAAAAGGAAAATAAGAGCTTTATTCAGCATTCTGAGTTTGGACGTCTTTATAAAACCGGAGATCGTGTAAGACTGATGGCCGATGGTAATCTCCAATTTCAAGGAAGAATGGATCGGCAAGTAAGTATCCGGGGGTATCGAGTAGAATTAGGCGAAATAGAAGCTACACTGGCACAAATTCCAGCAGTGAGGGAAGCAGCTGCAATGGTGTCAAATCAAAATTTGGTTGCATATGTGGTGATGGAAAACACAAATGACTGTACAGAAGCAAAAGAGCTTCTTGAAGAGAAACTTCCACCATATATGGTGCCCAAGTTAATCATACCATTACAACAATTACCTCTTACTGCTAATGGTAAGTTGGACCGAGCAAACTTACCAGAACCTAACTGGGATGATTTGGTCGATGTGTCTACTTTTTCTGCTCCACGGACAAAAGTGGAGCAGCGCTTAGCAGAAATATGGAGCCAATTGCTGCACATTGAAAAAATTAGTACCCATGATAATTTTTTTCAACTTGGTGGAGATTCCATTATCAGTATTCAAATGGTCGCTAGGGCTAGAAACGCAGGTATCGAAATTACGACGAAACAAATCTTTACTCATCAAACCATAATGGAATTAGCCAAGGTTGCGAAAACAGTGGAAAAGATAAATCATGATGAAGATTTAGTAGTAGGTGAAGTACCACTTACTCCGATTCAAAAATGGTTTTTTGAACAACATCTAGAAAATATCAATCACTTTAATCAAGGAATGCTGATCACAGTAAATGAACCATTATCTTTGTCTGTATTAACCAAGTCATTTGAAAAAATAGTGAACCACCATGATGCTTTTCGTCTACGATTTGTTGAAACAGAAAAAGGTTGGAGGCAATCATATAGCACCATTTCGAACAGTGTGCCGTTACAAGTACTTGATCTAGGTGCGATGACTGAAACTGAACAACAAGAAACTATCCTTCAAGTAGGACAAAGGACTCAAACCAGTCTTCATCTGCAAGAGGGTCCTTTATGGAGAGCGATTTATTTTAGACATGGATTAGGACAAGAAGATAAATTACTTATTGTCATTCATCATCTAATCATTGATGGAGTCTCATGGAGAATCTTACTGGGAGATTTATCGGAAACGTACCAACAAATCGCAATGGGGAAAGAGGCTTCACTCCCGCCCAAAACAATCTCTTTTCAGGCTTGGGCTCAAAATTTGCATCTTCGGTCCGAAGAAGTTATACAAGAAATTGATTTTTGGCAAGAACAAAAAGTTTCATCAGATGAGCTCCCACCAATTTTTGAATTGGAAGCAATGAACGAAAATTTGGAGTATACAGCAAATGAAATATCTTTTCGTCTATCAGAAAGAGAAACAGATCAATTGCTTACGCAAAGCTATCAAGCTTATCGTGCGACGGTTAGCGAATTGCTGCTGGCTTCATTGGTTAGTTCTTATCATGCATGGTCAGGTAATAAAGCTGTTGCAATTGATCTAGAAGGTCATGGTCGAGAAGGAATATCAGGAGAAGAATTTGATTTATCACGTACAATTGGCTGGTTTACATCGATTTATCCAGTGCGATTTGAAATCGAATGTGATAGTTGGTCCCACATTGTACCTGTAATACAAGCAAAATTAAAACAAATACACAACAACGGAATTTTATATGGTGTACTAAAATATCTAAATCAAGTTGATTTACCGTCTTCAGTGATTAGTTTTAATTACTTAGGCAAATTTCAATCCGATCCTAGTTCGATTTGGACCACTTCAACAACTGAAGGAATAGGACGATTCATTGATCCGAAATTTCGTCGACCCTATGCATTGGATATATGGTCTATTGTGCAGGATGGTCACCTAGAAATGAAGTTTGTATATGATCCCAGTCAGTTTTCAAAAGTCCAGATCACTTCTTGGATTACACTCTATCAACAACAGTTAATGCAATTAATTGATCATTGTGTAGGCAAAAAAGCACAACCATTATTAGAGGATTATCCTTTAGCCAATATCACATCGGAAGAGCTGTCAAAAGTACGAAATTTACATGATGTTTTGAATATCTATCCAATTAGTCCTCTACAGGAGGGGATGCTGTTTCATAGCTTGTACGAGACAGAAAAATCTGCATATGTGATACAGATGGGTATGAAATTGACTGGAAAGATTAATGTGTCACTATTTCAAGAGGCATGGAAGCAGCTGATGATCAGGCATCCACAATTGTCTGTTTCGCTTTGGTGGAAAGATGTGAAATATCCCCATCAAATAACATGGAAGCATCCGACTGTACCTATCTATTATGAAGATTGGTCTTCTATGAACCAAAGTGAGAGAGACAATGCACTTCGTATTTATTTAGAAAGTGATCGGGAGCATACTTTTGATTTGTCACAACCTCCATTGATGCGGATTGCATTATTTATGACATCTTCTGAAGAACATCAATTGGTATGGACATATCACCATGTTGTATTAGATGGCTGGAGCATGCCTATTGTATTAGAAGAATTTTTGTCTATTTATCAGTCTCTTCATCAAAATCAGTCCATTTTATTACAACATGTAAGACCATTTGAGCTTTATTTTGATTGGTTGACTAACCAAGATGAAGAATTGACAAAATCTTATTGGTCAAATCAACTATCAGATGCTAAAGCAACAGAGATAGTTGTTACAAACACTAACCAAACAAAACAAAAAGTAATTTTTGAACAGTGGACAACTTATTTGTCAAAAGATATAACAGAAGACTTAAAACAGTTTGCTAAAAAACAAAAAGTAACTCTGAACACGGTAATGCAAGCAGTATGGGGGATGTTTTTGGCTGCATACAGCGGTCAAACAGATCTGATGTACGGTACAACTATCTCTGGTCGTCCGGGGTCTCTTGCAGGAGTAGAACAAATCGTAGGTCCATTTATTAATAGTATTCCAGTGCGGATTGATTTACAAAAGGAATGGAAAATTGGCGAGTATCTCTGTCAGCTTCAACAAAAATTGAAAAACTCAGAGGAACATGCCCATGTACCATTGCCGAAAATTGCAGAGTGGGCGAACCTGCCAAAAGCTGAGCCGCTATTTCATTATTTGCTAGTAATGGAAAACTATCAAATGGGATCTTTGGCAAACGATGTCTTAAAAATTTCCGATCTCCAAGGCTTAGAGACTAGCCATTATCCTCTTGTTTTAGTGATGGCTCCTAGAGAATCTTTCTATTTCAAATGGATGTATGATACGTCTAAATTTCAAAGATCATTGATTGAACGCTTTATGCATCTGTTTACACAGATAGCTGAGCAAATGATCCACCAATCAGAGGTAACTATAGCGAAAATAGATCTACTACTAGAAGAAGACAAAGCACAATTGAAAAATTGGCAACAATCAGAAGATGTTTCTTATCCTCTATCGGTTTTAGAACGGATGGTTGCACATGCAACCAATGACCCAGATAGAACTGCAGTTTTTCACAAAGAAGAGAAAATAAGCTACGGTCAGCTATATCAAAAAGCTTCACAGCTTGCCTATTTTTTGGGTCTATCTGGAGTGAAACCTGGAGATAGCGTCGGGATAATACTAAATCGATCCATTGATTTTATTACTAGTTTAGTTGCTGTTCATCTAATTGGAGCAGCTTATGTACCGATTGATCCTGATTATCCAGAAGAAAGAATCCAATGGATGATTCAAAATGCAGAAATTGACATTGTTATTTCTGATAGTAATTTACAAGCCAAATGCAACTCTTTTCATCGGAAATTCATTTTAGTAGATCAGGATCAACAAAAGTGGGCGAGTATGCCATCGATACATACAAGGGCCAATAATCCTCAAAGTGTGGCATATGTTATTTACACTTCTGGTTCGACAGGAGTGCCCAAAGGTGTGGAAGTGTCTCAAAGCGCATTGCAGAAATTGGTGGATTGGCATCAAACTACTTATGAAATAACCCATCAAGATAAATGTTCCCTATTAGCAGGAGTAGGATTTGATGCATCAGTGTGGGAAATATGGCCTGCTTTAGCTAGTGGAGCATCACTGATGATAGTCGATGAAGAAGTACGAATATCACCTGTAAAACTTAGGGATTGGATTGTTCAGAACAAAATAACTGTTTGTTTTGTTCCGACAATCATTTGTGAAGAACTTTTTCAGTTACATTGGCCAACTCCTTTATCATTAAGATACCTTTTGACGGGTGGAGACCTGCTTCGCCAATTTCCACCAAGTGATTTTCCAGTAGATGTAGTAAATCACTATGGTCCTACTGAAAATACGGTTGTGGCGACTGCTGGATTGGTAAAAGTAACAGAGGAAACAGGTTCGCTGCCATCTATCGGATACCCGATTGCCGGTACAAAAATAAGCATTGTTAATGCGTTTGGTCAAACTCTACCGATTGGTGTTCCTGGAGAACTATGGCTAACAGGAGCTAGCCTTGCCAATGGTTACCGTAATCAACCAAATTTAACAAATGATAGATTTAACATTACTACTTCTTCGGAACGTATCTATCAAACCGGTGATATTGTTCGGTATGGTTCCGATGGTCAACTATATTTCATTGGTAGAATGGATGACCAAATTCAGCTTCGTGGCTATCGAATTGAATTGGGAGAAATAGAATTTGTGTTACTGCAACATGATTTGGTAAAACAAGTGGTTGTACTAGCAAAAGAACAAACCGATGGGGAGAAAATAATCGCAGCATACATTTTAGCTGATGAAGATGGAGAAGCACAATGGGAGCAGTTAGCAAAACAAAAATTACCAGAATATATGCGTCCAATTGTATATAAGCGCTTGACAAAATTTCCTGTTACTGCAAATGGAAAAGTAGATAAACAAAAACTCGCTCAACTAGAAATAGAAATTCCATCTATGTATGAACCTCCAAGCACTCCAATGGAGAACAGGCTAGTATCCATATGGGAAGAGATACTGATGAAAGATCATCCAATTGGAATTAAGGACAATTTCTTTCGTTTAGGCGGGCATTCCCTTTTGGCAACGCAGGTTGTTTCAAGAATTAATGAGATGTATCGTTGTCAGTTACCGCTTCGGGTAATTTTTGAGAACCCAACTATTGCTGATTTAGTGAAACAAATAAGACAAAATCTCCTCCGTAAGGCTACAGTCAGAAAGGATTGAGGAAAGTGGACAAAGAGAATCTTACACGATCACTGCAAGAATGGGAAACTATTCTCTATCAACTTCCGGATGTACAACAGGTGAAAATAAAGGAGGAACAAAACAGGATAGTTGCTTATTTCGTTCCTCCTTCGGATAAAAAAATAAGAAAATATGAACTACGTCAACAACTGCAAATGTATACTACGGAAAATCTTAGTTCTATGATTTTTGTAGAAGTTCCTTCGCTTTCTGATGGGGGGGGGACTTCTTTTCCTATTCCCTTTCATACTGTTACAGAAGAATTATTAGCAGAAATATGGAGTTTATGGACAGATCAATCGTATGAGAGTACTCACGAGACATTTTCAGATGAAATTTTGTTGCTTGATATGTTGGATCATGTGAATCAAACATTTGATGTACAGCTAACACGAGAAAGAGTATTTCAAATTCCTTTGATGGAAGTAGCTGAATGGATTGATACGCAAATCGAAGAACAATCAAAAAAAGAGGAGGGACATAAGGGAGGACAACCCATGTCCTTATCTGCATCTCAGCAAAGACTTTGGTTTTGGGAGCTGCTTGTTCCAGGAACAACAGTTTATTCTGTTCCTGCGGCTTATCGATTAACTGGACAAGTAGATCCTGTAAGTTTAAAACGAGTATGGAAAGAATTAATCGATAGACACGTAATGCTTCGAACCACTTTTCATGCTGATGATAACGGAGTTCCGTTCCAACGAGTTCGTTCTCCACTCGATAATTGGTTTTTTTATCAAGACTTACGTAAAGAAGACACGCCGGAAAAAAAGGTTACTGCATTGATTGAGCAAGAACTAGACCGGCCTTTTGATTTAACCAAAGGACCATTATTTCGCATATTTCTTTATCAATTAAACCAAGAATGGCGATTATTTTTGCATGCACATCATTTGGTAATAGACGGTTGGTCATTAGGAGTATTGATGAAAGAAATGTCTATGCTTTATGATGAAGGACATTTACCGGAGCAAAGCCTCGATTATTTTGATTATGTACTCACGGATCAGTCTATTGATTGGGAACAAAAAGGAGAACAGCTGTCTTACTGGAAAGACAAATTGCAAACACTTCCTTCTGCACAATTGGCTACTGACTATCCTCGATATGTAAAAGAAACCTATCGAGGTTCAACACAGACAAAGACATTTCCTTCTGAGTTAGTGAAAAAACTCCAGAAGACAGCACAAAAAACAGGTTCTAGTTTATATACGGTATTACTCGCAGCTTTTCAACTTCTTTTGTCTCGTTACAGTAATGAAAAAGATATCCTTGTTGGAAGCCCAGTTGCTGGACGCTACCGATCAGAATGGGAAAAAGTTATTGGTTATTTCGTTAATACCATTGTTTTACGTACCAATTTATCCGGCAATCTTACTTGGAATCATCTCATATATAGAGTAAAAGATACTGTACTAGATGCATTGTCCAATCAGCAAATCCCGTTTGATAAAGTAGTAGAGGCGGTTTTGCCTGAGAGGCAGTCATCAACTTCTCCTTTGTTCCAAGCGATGTTTGTTTTACAGAACATGGATTTAGAAGCGAAAAGCTCTTCTTTTCAGTTACAACCAATCCATCTGCCTCAAACGGTAGCAAAATTCGACCTGAATCTGACAATGGTAGAACGCCAGGAAGAATTAGTTGCTATTTTGGAGTACAATACAGATTTGTTTGCAGCTTCGACGATAGATCGCATGCTTGAACAGCTTGAGATTTTACTTTGGAGTATATCATCTGATCAAGACAAACACATCGATCAAGTGAGCATAGTGACTAAAACAGAAGAAGATACTTGGAATAAATGGAATGATACAGAAAAGACCTATCCAGAAAAGCCTCTTTCTCGTCTTTTTGAAGAAAAGGTTGACCAATATCCAACTGCCATAGCCTTGCAACTTGGAAATGAGATGTATACCTTTCAGCAGTTAAATGCAAAGGCAAACCAAGCTGCGCATTTTTTGAAAACAAAAGGTGTGAAACAAGGTGACAGAATTGGTATTTGTTTCGAAAGATCATTTGAGCTCTACACCAGTATTTTGGCAGTTGTCAAATTAGGAGCTGTTTACGTTCCTTTTGACATTAGTTATCCAGCAGATCGTTTTTATTATCAAGTGCAAGATGCTCATTTAACACATGTTCTGACAACTGATCTGTACAAAGATCGGTTTGAGTCGGTTTCGCATTCCGTATGGGAACAAATGGATTTAAATTCTTATTCAACTGCGAATTTGTCATCTATAACAAATATCGATTTATTAACCTACATCATGTATACATCTGGATCAACTGGGAAACCAAAAGGCGTTGAAATTACTGCCAGAGGGATTGTTCGTCTTGTTTGCAATCCTAATTATATGGATATCAGACAGGATGATGTTTTTCTTCAATTAGCATCAGTTGCTTTCGATGCTGCTACTTTAGAAATTTGGGGGAGTTTGCTAAATGGTGCAAAATTGGTTATTATGCCGCCTGCTTCTCCAACGCTAGAAGATATTCGTAAGGCAGTAGAGGATAATCAAGTTACAATCTTGTGGTTAACAGCAGGTTTATTCCGCCTTATGGTAGACGAATATCTAAATTGTTTTGGCCGGTTGCGTTACTTGCTTACTGGTGGAGATGTGGTTTCGGTTCCCCATGTCAAGCAAGTATTGAATTTACAAGGACCACAAGTAATCAATGGGTATGGGCCCACTGAAAATACTACATTTACTTGTTGTTATTCTGTACCAAGTGATTGGAGTCAAGACACTCATGTACCAATTGGAAAACCAATCACTGCAAGTAAAGTTTTTGTTTTGGATGAACATGGGATGGAGGTTCCACAAGGAGTACCTGGAGAGTTATACATCGGAGGCGATGGACTAGCACGTGGCTATTGGAACAATCCAACACTAACAGCTGAGAAGTTCATTGATATACCGGGCAAAGGAAGAGTTTATCGTTCTGGAGACTTAGTACGTTACATGTCAGACGGGAATATACAATTTATTGGGAGATTGGATAACCAAGTAAAAATAAGAGGTTATCGTGTTGAATTAGGCGAAATCGAATCAATTTTGGCGTCTCATCCTAATATTTCGAGTGCAGTTGTTCTCGTAAAAAAGGATTCAAAAGAGGAAAAAAGATTAGTTGCTTATATGAAAACAACAGCAAATGAAGATTGGTATCAATGGCTGCGGGAAAAACTCCCAAGCTATATGATACCTAGTTTGTTTGTTCCTATGTCTGTTTTTCCACTCACGGAAAATGGAAAAGTAGATCGGAAAAAATTAGCAGAATTACCTATCAAAAGGATGGAAAAAAATTCACAATATGAGCATCCAACAAATCAAGTAGAGCAACAATTATTTTCTATTTGGTCAGATATTCTTGGACATGATGCTTTCGGCATTCATGACAATTTTTTTGCAATTGGTGGTCATTCTCTGCTTGCTACACAAGTTATTGCCAAAATCAAAAAGAAGATGAATATTGTTTTACCTTTGCAGATTCTTTTTTCTGAACCAACCATTAGTAATTTAGCGAAAGTATGTAAAAATCAAGAACAAGCTTCTGATCTATTTTCTCTGCCCATTGAAAAAACGGACACAGTGCCAGCATCTTACGGACAAAGCCGTCTTTGGTTTTTGGATCAATACAGTTCAGAAAAAACATTATATCATATGCCTCTAGTTATTCGAGTAAATGGAAAATTGGATCAAACGAAATTAAAAAACAGTTTTCTGAAGTTAGTAGAAAGACATGATGCTTTAAGGACTATTTTTTTCTTTGAAAAAGAGACGTTGTATCAACGAGTAACAGAAACTTGCGATCATTGTTTTCATTTTGTTGATTTGTGCGCTGATAATAATCCTGTATGGGTAGCGAGAAAACAAATTCGTCAAGTAACGACACAGCCATTCGATTTGTCAATTGGACCGCTTGTTATGTTTTATGTCTATCAAACAAAAGAAGAAGAATACTATTTATTGTTTCACTTGCATCATATTATTGCTGATGGCGGTTCTATCCCCATTTTAATTAATGAAATGTTCCAACACTATCAAGGGGAGAGCTTATCCCCTCTTGCCATGCAATATGCGGATTATGCATGGCAAGAAGCGGCATGGATGGAAACCGAGGGAATGCAGGAAGAATTGCACTATTGGAAAGAAAAATTAGCCCACCTGCCTGTTTTGA
>NZ_JCAJZU010000004.1:0-420618 GCF_059510415.1 Shimazuella sp. NTD247
CAAGCTTGAAAGCTCATTTTGCTATCGCTAGCTTTTTTAAAAAATTAACAGGTTTGTGATCTCACTCTTCAGTTTTCAAGGAACAACTTTGTTTTTTGTGTCTGTCCGCTACTGTCGCGGCGACAAGAAATAATATAACATGCTCCATTATAATAAGTCAACACTTTTTTTAAATTTATTCTTCCCTGTTCTTTGATAGATTACTCCGACAATGGAAAATCCCGCTTCTCGATTGAAACGGGACGTTTCGTCTACGGCAAAACAAGCAGTTTTACTGCAATGAGATATAGAATCCCTGGGATACGTAACAAGCCTAACACTGTTGCTGTCATTACGTTAATAGGTAATTCAAAATGAAAAGATTGTCCAATATAATTGATTAAAAAAATAATCAAACTCCCGATAGCAGAATAGAGAAGCCCTTGCCAAATCCATACCATTGGTTTCTTCACTGAACGAGTGATTATCATAAACAATACCACTCCACCAACACCTGCAAACACCCACCATTTTATATCTAACACTTACCCATCCCTCATCCCGATAATCACTTTACTCTATCTTATGGGACAAGAATCAAATTCATTACATCAAAAATGAAAAGAACCAGTAGTACCACTACCTCCAAGAAGTTGTAGTGACTGCATGGACTGGCATCCGCTAAGTCATCCAGATACCAAAAAACCTCAGGACCCTATTAAACATTGACTCTTCCCATCCAATCCAAGTGTAAGTCCACATGACACTGAATACTATCTTCACCTTGTTGATGAAAACCTATCTTACTCTCAGTACATTCACCTTTGATCTGAGAGCCTCTGCTCCCTATGCAAATCACTAGTTTATATTGTTTTAAAACAAAAAAGCAGGGATATCCCCTGCTAATACCACTATACTTCTCTTCTTCCTTCTAATGCTTTTGTTAATGTGACTTCATCCGCATATTCCAAATCTCCGCCAACCGGCAGACCATGTGCAATTCGTGTAACTTTTATCCCAAATGGTTTTACAAGGCGAGACAAATACATAGCAGTTGCCTCTCCTTCCATATTTGGATTGGTCGCTAATATCAATTCTTTTACTTTTTCATCTGATAAACGTTCTAACAATGAGGGGATTTTCAACTGTTCGGGGCCAATACCTTCAATCGGAGATATGGCTCCTCCGAGTACATGGTACAGGCCATTGAATTCTTTCGTACGTTCCATCGCTATTAAATCCTTTGTCTCTTGTATCACACAAATGACGGACGTATCTCTGCTTTTATCTTGGCAAATATCACATATATCCTGATCAGAAATATTTTGACAGACAGTACACACCTTTAGATCTCTTTTTACTTGAATCAGTGCCTGAGCGAATTCAGCAACATCTTCATCATCCATTTTGAGAATGGTAAATGCTAGTCGTTGTGCTGTTTTAGCCCCAATACCTGGCAAACGTTGAAACCCTTCTATGAGGTTAACAATAGGTTCAGGCAAATACAATGTTATTCACCATCCTAAAAAAGTCCAGGAATATTCAATCCGCCAGTCAATTTTCCTAAATCTTTGGATGCAACGTCATCCACTTGTTTTTGCGCTTCATTAAATGCTGCGATAATGAGATCTTGCAGCATCTCTACATCATCTGGATCTACTACTTCAGGCTGAATTGTCAGTGTAACTAATTGTTTTTTTCCATTAACAACTACTTTTACAACGCCCCCGCCAGCTGTTCCTTCGAATTCTTTTGCTTCTAATTCCTGCTGAGCTTTCATCAGTTGATCTTGCATTTTTTTCATTTGTTTCATCATTTGATTCATTTGTTTCATATCCATAATCCTCTCCAGTTATTTTTCTACAGAAACTAACTCTTCACCAAAAATATCAATCGCTTTTTTTACTATATCATCCGTCGACTCTGGTTTCGAGGTCGTGATGGAGATTTCATCTTTGCCTCGTTGTCCTTCCCATTCTTCCTTTGTAAATGCTTTAATTTCGTAGGAATTATGTAAAAACTTTTCTAATTCTTTTTCAATCAGCTGTTTATTTTCCGGTTTTAATACCGTATCGCGGTGAAATGCACCAATGAGCGCGATCGAAATTATATTGCCAGTTGTTTCTACAATTTCCCCGTCTGCTAACCATGCATATAAAGTAACCCGCTGTTGTTTGATTGATTGTAAAACAGATGGCCATATTTGATTAACAGCAGAATTTACATCTGTCTGTTTATTATTCGACGGTGTAGTAGATGAATGATTTTCGACTGCTTGTTTTGGCGCTTTTTTTCCGCCATCACTTTTTTGCGGAGCAGATGGTTTTAATGTCTGTGGTCTAACTTCAGGTATAGATGTTTGTGTATTTTGCTGAAATCTGTTATCACTTGTTTGTTGAAAAATAAACAATTCGAGTAATATCTGAGGATGATTTACCCATTTTAGTTGCTGTTGAATAAGGATAAGCTGATCTATCCAGCTCATTAATTCTTCTATTTCAAACAAAGACGCTTTACTTTTTACTGCATCTGAAATACTTGCTCTTTCTACAGATGTTTTTGTCAGCAAACTGTCTCTTATTACTAACAAAAGATCTTGCACAACTTGATCCATTTCAATTCCATACACCATAAATTCTTCTATTTGCTTTAACGCTGATGTTCGATCTTTGTGATGGAGATGTTCCAACAAAGCAAGTAAGGAGTGCTCTGATACCCCTCCGATAATAGAAAGTACTACTTCTTCTGTCAAACCTTCCTCGGAAAATGAGATGGCTTGATCTAACAGACTCAGTGCATCGCGGAGCCCGCCATCTGCAACTCGAGCAATTTGTTCCAATGCTGTTTCTTCTGCTGTAACGCCTTCTTGTTCCACTACATGTTTTAACCTATCTACTACTCGTTGATGGGGAATTCTACGAAATGGAAAACGTTGGCATCTGGAAATAATAGTGGCAGGTAATTTATGAGGTTCGGTTGTCGCCAATATAAAAATAACATGGGCAGGAGGCTCTTCTAGCGTTTTCAATAGTGCATTAAAAGCTTCCGTTGTTAACATATGGACTTCATCGATAATATATACTTTGTAGCGAACCTCTGTTGGAGAATACTTGACTTTGTCACGCAGATCACGAATTTCGTCTACACCACGATTGGATGCAGCATCAATTTCAATTACATCTAGTAATGATCCTTCTGTAATAGCCTTACAAGCCTCACATTCATTACACGGTTCCGCAGCGGGGCCATGAACACAGTTTACTGCTTTAGCAAATATCTTAGCTGCACTAGTTTTCCCTGTACCTCTTGGACCACTAAACAAATAAGCATGTGAAATTTGCCTACTTGTTAGAGCGTTTGCTAATGTTGTGGTAACATGCTCTTGACCCACTAAATCGCGGAAATGTTGCGGTCTCCAAACACGATACAATGCTCGATAGGACATAGGGAACACCATCCTATTATTTTAAAGTCAATACCAATCATACTACATAATGCAAAAGGTTTTCAAAAAAACAACCCATCTCATGAAGAGCGGGTTGCAAGTGGTAAATAAATATGGAAAGTCGTTCCATCATCATTTGAATTCACTTCCATCTTACCATTTAGTTCTCTCAAGATCTGTTTACATATTGGTAAACCTAAACCTGTCCCATTTTCTTTTGTAGTATAAAATGGATCGAAAACTTTTTCCATCATACATTTTGGTATCCCCGGACCTTGATCTGCTATTTTGACAACAGCATAAGTGTCTTCATCATCCAGTCCTATCGAGATGGTTAACAGTCCGTCTTCTTCCATTGCCTCTATTGCGTTTTTACATAAATTTAAAAATACCTGTTTAATCAATTCACTATCTGCATCAACTACAAGCGGGACCGCTACCGCTTCATAAAATTGCACCTCAATATTATGTAACGTCGCTTCCCCTTGTACAATTGGCAACATATCTTCAATTACATCTTGTAAAGAAATAGTTGTTGTACTCCGAGAGACCAATCTTGGTTTGCTCAATAAAAGAAATTCACTGACTAGACTGTTTATTCGATTTAATTCCTTTAACATGATATCAATATAAGCCTGCTCTTTTTGTTGGCCTATTTCTTTTAATTTATGACCGATCACTTGTAAAAATCCACGAATGGAAGTCAATGGATTTCTTATTTCATGTGCCGTGCCTGCTGCTATTTGTCCGATTGTGGCTAGTCGATTACTCAGCTGTGCTTGTTTAGCTAAAAAATCGACCTCTGTTTTATTTTCCATCATGAAGAAATCACCGGAAAAACCGGATTCTTTATTATTTATTCGTCTCTTCCGAATCAGAAAAAGATGTCTACCTTCAGCAGTTTCCCATTCTAGTTCCATTTCATTTTGCTGTGGATGTGTATTGGTAAGGAAAGAAATAAAAGTATTGTAGTTTATTTGAGAGGGATCGAGTTGTGAAATGACGTAGTCAATGGGACGATATAAAACTTCATCACGTTCTAAACCGAGAAATCGACAGGAAATACTATTCAATTCTACAAGAGAGCCCTGATGATCGATTAACCAAATACCAATCTGCATCTGAGTAAATAAATCAGTTATATGCTCATAGTGCGGAAATGGATAGGAATCCATCATTGAATAAGCAGGATGATCATCTGACCTCCTCACTACACTAGCGTCTAAATGGAGCATTGATTCCACCACACTATCACTTTCCTTGAAACCATACGAACAACCACCAGTCCAGAAAAGAAATTATTTATCACTATTGATAGATGGATCATGACAGAGGATTTTTCTACTAGTTAATTTCTCTATTTTTCCTATACTTCCTTCTTTTTTGTATATTTTTCCCAATAAAAAAGAGAAACAAGTATAGTTTATTTTGCTAATGACATCATTTTCGATGAAAAGAAATTATTGTGTGAACAACTTTATTACTACTGCTAAAGAAAATAAGAAAAGGAAGGCCAGTATCTGGCCTTCCTTTTCTTAAAATATGTAAGCCGGCACCTATCTTTGACTTATCTGTCCAAGCGGTAACTTCCCTTTCAGCTCAAATCAGGCAACCCTACGGCACACGAGTGATCTTCCTTAGTGCTGCTTCCGTCAGGACCTGACACGGTTCAGAAGTACTCGTTGCGTAGGACCCAATCGTCAACACTGTCCAGCAAGACCAGTCCTTACACAGAATAAGCCTCAGATAGGAATTCAACCCCGCTAAGGCGGATTGCGAGTTACAGGGCACCGCCACCTCCCCATCTAGCACGGCAAAATTCATCATACCATAATTCGAGATAAACAACAACATGGAACAAATTGCATATCATTTATTGACAAATTAATTTTTATGTAATAAATTATTTTTACGTAGAAGATATATTGTAAAGAAGGTGATCAAAAATTGAAGCAATCGATCCAAGAAACTTATTTGGTTGAATCACCTGAGCAAGCCTCTGCATTAATCAATCCATTACGTGCTGAAATAGTGGCTCATTTAAAAGAACCAAGCTCTGCAACCGAAGTTGCAAAGAAAATGAGCGAAACACCACAACGAGTGAATTATCATCTGAAGACATTAGTAAAAGTAGGACTTGTCATAAAAGTAGGAACTCGACAAGTCAGAAATTTGGTAGAAGTACTATACCAAAGCATCGCTCGTACATTTCTACTAGCAGAATCACTTTCCATCGGAAAAGAGACCATTCAAAAAATAAAAGACCAAGGTTCCTTACTACACCTTATCCATACTTCCGAAAGAATAAAAAAAGATGCGCTGCATTTAATGGAGCGTTCAGATGAAAACGAAACAATACCAAGCGCTTCACTCCAAATGCGAGTAAACCTTGCAAATGAATCCGTTAGAGAACAATTTGTTGAAGATTATGTCATGTTAGTTGAAAAATTAGTTAAGAAATATCAAACCAAACCAGCACAACTTCATCCTTATCAAGTTTTATTGTCCGTTTATCCTGATCCAGATCATGGGAGTGATGATACAAAATGAATAAAAAACAAGTTTCTTCTGAGAAAGTCAACTCTACTATTGTATGGCAAACAACTGCCAAATCGAATACAGCTGGAAATGTAGTTAAATTTCCAGTAAAACTTCAAGAAGCTGTCTACCAGGAATTAGTCATTCAAACAGAAGCTGAATCAGTAAAACTAAAAGTCATTTCTTCTGGATTTGGCAGAACACAAAACTATTCTTCTGCCTTTATGCAACTTGCTGCATAAACAAGCAAAAGGGAGGGTGAGAAAACATGCAAATTCCTTATATTATTGAGCAGACGAAGTATGGAGAAAGAACTTATGACATTTACTCCCGAATGCTAAAAGATCGAATTGTTTTTATCGGGTCAGCAATTGATGATCAAATAGCAAATGCCGTTATTGCTCAATTACTTTTTTTAGCTGCTGAAGATGAGGAAAAAGACATTCAGATGTTTATCAATTCACCAGGCGGTTCTGTAACTGCTGGACTTGCTATTTATGATACGATGCAATATATCAAACCTGATGTTTCGACCATCGCAGTTGGGTTTGCCGCATCAATGGGTGCAACCATTTTAATCGGCGGAGCAAAAGGGAAACGCATGGCACTGCCAAACACAGAAATTTTGATTCATCAACCTTGGGTTCAACAAATACAAGGTCAAGCAACAGATATTGAAATTCGGGCGAAAAATATGATGAAAACAAGAAATACATTAAACAAAATTTATGCGGAAAGATGCGGAAAGACGATCGAGGAAATTGAACGAGACACTGATCGGGATAATTATCTGGATACGGAACAAGCACTTGCATATGGGATCATCGATAAAGTGATCGAACAAAAAGCAATTGCATAACAAAAAGCGGCTTACACATAGCCGCTTTTTTTGTGCGCAAAAAATGTCTGCACTATCTTAATAAGAGAAGTATAGATATTTATAACTGCATTAACTACAATAAAATTAGGTTTACAAGAAAGGAATAGACATGCATTACAAAATAAAGCAGTTGCAAGAGGCAAAGACAAGTGAGCAATAATTTAACTTTTTGAAAATCTCCTGATCAGCACAAGTTCGCTATAAAAAATCTACTGAAAAACCCAGCACTATGTCATTGCACTACAAGGGGCAGAGGTACATTTTCACAGTGTTCCACAACATGAATCAGAGTCATGTTGCGAAAATAACTGGAGCGCAACGGAGCAAACAAACACAGAACTGGGAATAAATAAAAGAGGAGCTATCCCCCTAGCAACTGATACCTTTCATGTACCTTTTTGATTTATTAATTTGATCTAAAAATCCCCCTTTTTCATCGAAAAGGGGGGCAAAGGTTTATATGGCAGAGAGGGTGGGATTCGAACCCACGGTAGCTTTGAAACTACACTGGATTTCGAGGCCAGCTCCTTCGACCACTCGGACACCTCTCCATAAAATTTATGTTGTTTATAAATCAATAGGCTTTAAAGCAAGTATATTATACTATTGTCTATAGATTTGTCAAGATGTCGCCAATAGCTACTTGCTCTTAGCTATGTCAACAGCTACTATAAAAATAAGGATGAAACAGCATTCATCCACAAATCACTTAGGAGAAAACATTGACCCAGAAACAGCAGTTTGAGGAACAGATGAACACAGCGATCGAAACACTGAAGAGAGTAAAGTTTAAGGACAACTATGACTCAGGTATTGAGTATGCGATACTTGAAGTTCATGATGAGTTCAAGAAAGCTTTTAGAAAAATCACCCCTATTCCACCTGTCATCGCCAAAGATATAAAAGAAGCGATGGGTATCCTCTTTGCTCTTGGAGTCCTTCATCTGCGCAATGAGCTGCCGATTTATGGACACTATTCGATGGGAGAGCGTCCCCAGAGTGATCTTGCAAAGTTGATCGAACGATTTGAAAAGATCAAGGATTCACTCCTCACATAGTCTACTAGGTGATTGTGGGGTGTTGCGTAGTTTTTCACCAGCATCCCACCCTAACTATTGAGATTAGGATATTATGATAACGTTTTTTTAGTTCTTTTTTTCTGTTCCCGTAACTCTCGAAAAAAAGAAGTCAGCATGGTACTGCAAGTTTCCTGTAAAATCCCTGATACAACTATTGTTTGATGATTGAATCGCTCGTCTTGTAAAAGGTTATACAAACTGCCAACACAACCAGCCTTTGGATCTGTTGTAGCATACACCAGAGTAGGAATGCGTGATTGTAAGATCGCTCCTGCACACATCGGACATGGTTCTAATGTTACATATAGAACACAGTCCTCCAATCTCCATGTTCCAAGACGTTCAGCGGCTTCCCGAATAGCAATTATTTCTGCATGGGAAAGTGGATCTTGATTTGTTTCACGCAAGTTATACCCTCTGCCTATGACTTCGTCCTGATAAACGATAATTGCGCCAATTGGCACCTCTTTCAATAAAGCAGCTTTCTTTGCTTCTTCGATCGCCAGGAGCATATAATCTTCATGATTTAGCATATATTCACTCCTAGCTTTTCATGCAATCTCCACAATTCCCATAAATCTCAAATTTATGTCCTGTGATTTCAAAGTTCTTTGGTTCACCTAAAATAGCATTCATCGGACAAAGATCGATTGCGGTTGTTTTTCCACATGTCGTACAGATCAAATGATGATGATGGGAATTCGAATTGCACGCTAAACGGTACTTTTTTTCTCCAGACCACTCCGTTACTTCTAATATTCCATATTGTTCGAACAAGGAGAGGTTACGATATACCGTATCAAAACTGAGTCCTGGGTAATCTTTTTGCATGTATTCCAACATTTCTTTTGCACTTAAATATCGACCTTCTCGTTCAAAAATATGAACCATTTGTTCACGTTTTCCAGTGTATTTATAGCCTTTTTTCTTTAAAACTTGTAAGGCTGTTATTGTATCCATTATCATTCGCCTCGCACATTTGCTTTCCTATATTGTATCACAGAAAATAATCGTTTACCGCCGATTACACATAACAACAAAGCAATAGAGACTAGGACAATCGCCCCTCCTGATGCAATATCTAAAGTATAAGCCAACAGTAGACCAAACATTATAGAAACTTCTGCTAAAACAACAGATAAAATAGCGGTTTTACGAAAACTAAGGGACAGCTGCATACTTGTAGCAACGGGCAATGTCATCAGTGCAGATACGAGCAATATCCCAACTACTCTTATTGCAACAGAAATGACCATCGCCACTAAGATAATAAACACAAGATGCAAAAATCTACCGCGAATTCCAGTCAGCATCGCATGCTCTTCATCAAACGCAAGAGCAAATAGTTCTTTGAAAAATACAAGTAAAAAACCGATTACGAATATAGCAACCATACCAATAAGCCATAGATCTTGAACTTGGATAGCCAAAATATTCCCAAACAATAAACTCGAAATATCCGTGCCGAATCCATTTCCTAAACCAATCAAGACAACTCCTACAGCAATTCCACCAGACAAAAGAATAGGGATAGCCAATTCTTGGTAGGAACGATAAAATTGCCTGATCCGCTCCATGAATACAGAACCAACTACAGCAAAACTCATGCCCGCAAAAAGGGGGCTAATCCCCGCAAATATTGGGAAATTTTTTTGCAAGAGCAGACCAGCTGCTACTCCTGATAACGTAATATGTGATAATGCTTCCGCTATTAAGGATAAACGACGAACTACCAAAAAGATTCCTACAAGAGGTGAAACCAATCCGATAATCACCCCAGCAATGAGTGCGTGTTGCAGGAAAGCATACTGAATAAAATCATGAAACAAGTTCTTCTCCCCTCTCAATGCTGATGATTCATAATTTGAACATCATAATGATACGATTTTGATAATAGAGCATTTTCCTGCCGGGCAAACTCTGATCTTTCCCCATGAAAGAATAATGTTTTATTCAAACAAGCTACTTCATCAACTAAAGTAGAAACAGCCCCAATATCGTGAGTAACCATAATCAATGTAAGACCCTGTCTTTGATGTAATTGATGCAATAAATCATAAAATTGCTTAGTCGATTCTTGATCAATCCCAACGGTTGGTTCATCGAGAATGAGCAATTTTGGATTACTAATCAGTGCTCTGGCGATAAATACTCGCTGTTGCTGTCCTCCTGATAGTCTGCCTATGCTCCTATCTTTTAGATTCCTTACGCCAACTTGATCTAACACTTGTTCTACTAGTTCGAAATCCTTTTTATTATATCTGCGGAGAATTCCTTTTTTCGATGCAAGGCCGGCCGCCACTACTTCTTTTACTGTAGCAGGGAAATCCCGTTGAAAACTATTTGATTTTTGTGAGACATAGCCAATATTATATTTCTTTTTTTGATTTCGAATAGAAGTTCCAAAAATGGATACTTTTCCGAATTGCGGGTGCAGCACACCCAGTGCAATTTTTAACAGAGTAGACTTACCTGATCCATTGGGACCTACAATTCCTAAAAAAGTCCCTTCCCTAACAGATAAAGATACATTTTCTAAAACAGATTGCTGCTCATAAGAATAAGATACATTTTCCAGTTTCAAAACTACATTACTCATTTTTACCAGCACCTAGAGCTTTCTTGAGATTGGATAAATTTGCTCTCATCACAGAGAAATAATCTTCTTTTTTTGCTAATTCTTGATTTGACAACCCTTCTAATGGATTTAACACCTCTGCTTGAGCATGAATTTCGTTTTTGACTGTATTGGCTAATTTATTATTAACAAGTGTTTCGAAAAAAACGACTTTCACTTGATGTTTACGCAGTAAATCTACTAATTTGCTCACTTCTTTCGGGCTTGGTTCATCTTCCGGACTCAATCCAGAAATTGCAATTTGATTGAGGTTATACTGCTTCGCCAAATAGTAAAAAGCAGCATGCGCTGTTACAAAATCATGTTTAGGCGTTTTACGAAGGCTTTCATATTCCTTTTCTAAAGCAAGAAACTGACTATTAAGCTTTTGATAATTCGCAGTAAATTCTTTTTTGTGGGTCGGATCAATCTTCACCATCGATTCATAGATTGTTTTTGCTTGTTGATGTGCTAAATATGGATCTAACCAAATATGTGGATCTTCACTAGTTGGATCTACTTTATGTAGTTTCAACTTTGCAGACGTATTAACAACAAGCGTTTGCGATTGATCTATATTTGGAATGGTTTGATTAACCCATGCTTCCAAGCCGGCACCATTGTATAGAAATAAGTCAGCTTGACTCAGTTTGATCATGTCTTTTGGTGACGGTTCAAAATCATGAGGTTCTGTTCCAGGAGGCACGATATTGATCACATCTACATTTGAACCACCGATTTTTTGCGCAAAATCTTGGAGCGGATACAAAGAAACAACAATTTGGGCTTTCGATGAATGGGACTCATTTCCGCATCCAACCAAAAATAATAACAAACAACTAATACCAAGAAGCGTAATTATTCTTTTTTTCATCTCCATCCTCCAAGCAATATACTTATTATTTCCTATCTAAATACAATTATAACGACAAGCCTTGATATTGTAAATCGTAAATATTACGTTTTATGATTTTAATAAATATATTCCTTATCAGTATAAAACCAAAAAAAAGAGCAGCTTGAGCTGCAACTAATGATGTACTCTTCCAATTGTGGCGCACCCGAGAGGACTCGAACCTCCGACACATCGTTTAGGAAACGATTGCTCTATCCGCTGAGCTACGGGCGCATAATCGTAACTTTTATTATACATTGGATTGACAAAGAAAAAAAGAGGAGCTTTTCCCTTTTTCACGGCATATCAAATTATGATGTCACTGCAAAGTAATTCGAAGATTTATGATTTATTAACCAGATTCTTATCAACAAATCGTCAAAAGTCTTGCTGTGATATATGTAACAAACTATTATTAACTTGTATCCTAAAATACTCTAGGGTCGTATCATGCCAATTTCAAGGATGAACTTCTTCGTAAAATCAATAGGCATATTGACACTGAACAAATGCATTTCAATCGTATCTATCTCCCTGATCGAGAAGTTAGTGAACTGCATGGGAATGAAATGATTTTTTATCAAGTTATTAAAGATCTAATTGAAACATCTGTTCCCTGACAAGGAATTCCTCACGCCAAAAAGATGTACAAACTTTTCTCAAAGGCCGTGTTAAAAACAAGAAAGAATCTCAGAATCCGTTGGAGAATGAAACTGCTGAATATTTGAGGAACCTCAAGCAGGAGAACGGATGTAATGCGATTAGTGCATTACACCCGCCGTATTTAAAAAACCGCTCCCAAAAAAAAAGCTCCCGCAGGAGCTTCTCTTATGACACCACTTGCTTTAATACATGATCAATGCGAGCCAGCACTTTTTCTTTCCCTAGTAAATATAAGGTCTGATTGAGGTCTGGTCCATGAATTTGACCAGTAGCTGTCGCGCGAATAGGCATAAACAGTTGTTTCCCTTTAAAGCCTGTCTCTTTTTGTACAGCTTTTAATGTCTTCTTGATTTCAGCAGGACTATAATCAGCAAGCTGTTCTATCTTTTCAGCAAATGCGGATAAAACTGTTGAAACTTGTTCTTGCCTTAAGACTTCACTAGCTTCTTCTTCATATACAGCATCTTCTATCGTAAATAGTTTAATCAGAGGGACAATATCTCCAAGTGTGGCCATGGCAGTTTGGAATAAAGCTACTAATTCACGAGTTCGGTCTTTTGCTTGTTCTCCATCCAACTCATTCTGTTGCAAATATGCCTGATAATCAGCATCATTATCCAAATACGGTTTAGTAAGCTCGATTAACTTATCCAAATCCATCGCTTTAATATATTGACTATTGACCCAGCTCAGTTTTTCTTGGTTAAAAATAGCTCCAGCTTTGTTAATCCGATCAAGAGAGAACAGCTCAACTAACTTTTCAAGCGAAAAGATTTCTTCCTCATTGTACTCTCCACCTGGTGACCAGCCGAGCAAAGCCAAATAATTATTCACAGCTTCCGGCAAATAGCCAAGATCATGATACTGCTCAATGAATTGCAAAATGGTTTCATCACGCTTGGACAATTTTTTGCCGTTTTCATTTAAAATCAAAGGAATATGAGCAAATTCAGGGATCTTATAACCAATTGCCTCAAATAGCAAAACATGTTTTGGGGTATTTGATAAATGCTCTTCTCCTCGAATAACATGTGTTATTTCCATCAATGAATCATCAATTGTCACTGCAAAATGATAAGTGGGAATGCCATCTGATTTACATATAACGAAATCTTCGATATCCGTTCTTTGGAAGCTCATATCTCCACGAATGTGATCATGGAATGATATTTCATCATCACCTGAAACCGCAAAGCGAATGGTATAAGGCAGACCTGATTCTATTTTTGCTTGCCGTTCTGCAGAAGTAAGATGGCGGCACTTGCCTGAGTATCGAGGTGTTTTTCCTGTTTGCTGTGCTAATTCTCGTTCTGCTTCTAATTCTTCTTTTGTACAAAAGCATGGATATGCTTTCTGTTCAGAAAGGAGTTTGTCCAAAAAAGGCTGATAACTATCCAGTCTTTCCATACTTCTATAGGGTCCGTATTCTCCTCCTACATCCGGGCCTTCATCCCAATCTAATCCAAGCCAACGAAAAGCGCGAATCAATTTTTCTTCGGCGTCATCTTTATTCCGTGCAGTATCTGTATCCTCAATTCTTAGTATGTACGTACCACCTGTTTTTTTAGCAAATAAATAATTAAATAATGCGGTCCGCGCCCCACCAATATGCAAATGTCCAGTAGGACTAGGCGCAAAACGGACTCTTACAGTCATCTTGAAACCCCTGCTTTCTGCTCTATGAGTGCTAAAAGTATACCATTTTCATTTGGATAGTTCCAATCTACTAAAAATATCCCCTCTGTTGAAGGGGATAATATAATTATTTATTTAATGGAGACTCTATATTCCTTGAACCATTCATTCAATTGATACCAATAGGCTAAAAGTGCTGGGACATTCATTAATTGACCAAACCAAGGAATATGCCTGCTTTTCAGATCCGTTTCTAAAAATTGTTTTACTTTACTCCTGTCAAGCAACTGAAAAATTGGTGCATTTGCATTCGTCAATAATTCTTTTATCTTCTGTATTCCAAAAGTCAAATATCCAGGATGATGGGTTTTGGGATATGGACTCTTTTTGCGTTCCATCACTTCTTGCGGAAGTAAATGGGAAACAGCTTGACGAAGCAGTCCTTTTTCTCGATTTCCAATAAATTTTATGGACCATGGTACATTCCAAACATACTCAACCAATCGATGATCACAGAAGGGAACACGTACTTCTAGACCTGCTGCCATACTCATCCGATCTTTTCGATCCAACAACGTCGGCATCCAACGTGTTAAGCTTAAGTAAAAAATTTCCCTCATTCTCGCATCTTTTGCACTTTCTTCTTGTAAACGCGGGACTTCTGATAGGGCTTCTTGGTAGCGATTATCGATATAATCAAGTGGTTTTATGTGTTCTACAAGTTCATTTTTTAAAAATGGAATCCGTAAATTCGTTAATCTTGCCCATGGGAATGTATCCGCATTCACTAATTCATCGCGATGAAACCAAGGATAACCGCCAAATACTTCATCTGCACACTCACCAGAGAGTACAACAGTCAAATCTTTTTTTATTGCTTTGGAAAATAGATACAACGAAGCATCCACATCTGTCATTCCTGGTAAATCCCTAGCACGCATGGCATGTATAAGCGATTCATATAATTCCTCATTGTCCAACATCACATTTGTATGATGGGATCCAATATGATCTGTCATCACTTTTACCCATGGTGCATCCGGATTTGGCTGAAATTCATTTTGTTTAAAATATTTATCATTATCTATATAATCTACAGAAAAGGTTTGCAGTGTACCACGGTTTTCTTGTTCAAAATACTTAGCAGCATACGCAGAGAGTGCGCTAGAATCTAAGCCGCCCGAAAGCATTGTTCCAATTGGCACATCAGAGACAAGCTGTCGTCCTACTGCATCTTGGAAAAGCTCTCTTACCTTTGCGATAGTTGTTGGTACATCATCTTGATGGAAGTCGCTAACCAGTTCCCAATAGGGGCGGATCGTCAATCCTTCTCGATTAAACCGAAGCCAATGTCCCGGTTTTAACTCATGAATATTGCGAAATACACCAACACCAGGTGTACGGGACGGCCCCATTACCAACAATTCATTTAGTCCTTGATCATCGATTTCCCGTGGCACATCCGGATGAGCTACTATCGATTTTAACTCTGATGCAAACAAAAAAGAGTTTCCTATCTTTGTATAAAAAAGTGGCTTTACGCCAATACGGTCCCTTGCAATAAACAATTCTTCTTTGGATTCATCCCAAATAGCAAATGCAAAAATACCATTTAGTTCTTTTGGAGCACCTTCACGCCAAGCTGAAAACGCAGCAGGCAGCAACTCGGTATCACATTTCGTAGCGAAATTATATCCTTTTATATCTAATTGATCTCGTAATTCATTCATGTTATACAACTCACCATTGTATACCACCACATATTTTCGATCTCCGATTTGTTTCACCATCGGTTGAGTCCCATTAGCTGGATCGATGATAGACAGTCGACGATGTCCAAGCGCTACATGCTCTGCAATCCATGTACCAGTTGCATCCGGTCCCCGATGTTCTTGCTGAATATTCATTGCATCCAATATTTCTTTTTGTTTGCTTATATCTTCCTCGAAATTCACCCACCCCGTTAATCCGCACATCTACGTCCCCACCTTTCGCAATAGGCAACTGTCTATACAGACTATGACAAAAAAACGGATTGGTGACCAACACTTTTAAAAAGACTGCGGTTTACCACTTCAATATTGTAATTTGTCTTCTTTCGTAACTTTTTGTGTTTTTCTTTCAAACGTTTTTTATTGTGTTACGATCCAAGTGAAGACATCTCAAACTGGTTACGATCGGAGTAGATCACAATGCTAAAAACAGCTCTTGGAAGATTTCGCATAACTGGGTTACTGGAAGGTATTTCTTATCTTTTGCTGCTAGGTTTCGCTATGCCGCTCAAATATTTAGCTGATATTCCAATAGCAGTGACAATTGTTGGGTCCATCCATGGTGTATTATTTATTCTCTATCTCGTTACACTCGCGAATGTTTATTTTGCAGATAAGTGGAAATTCAGCCAAGGTTTTTTCGCTTTCCTCGCTTCCATCATTCCATTTGGAACTTTTTATTTGGATGCAAAAATAAGAAAAAATGAAAAACCAATGGCTGTACTAAAACATTGACAATGTAAACAACCCAGCAAATTCCAAGGATATGTTGGGTTTCTATTTTAAAATTTTCTTAAAAGCAGGATTATTTTATGATACAATTTTATTCGCAGTCACAAGAAAGGTTGCTTCCATGACTAGTATCTCATCATTGACTGATGATCTCTACACCATCAAAAATATATCGAGCGGGCCGTATCATCACCGTAAGACCGGGGAACATCTAGCTCCGCCATATGACCCAGATGAGATTGCTTATATAGAAAATGGAGAGGTGCGTAATCTTCCAAAAGAGGAGAAAAATGTTTTCCTCGTTGTTGATCCTGTCGTATATGAGAAACTTAAACGTCAGCGAACTGATTTGGTAAACAATCCGTAAAACCAAAGAATGACTGTAAAAAATAGACGCCACTGACAACCAGCAGTGAGCGTCTAAAAATATTTTTTCTTCTTGAGATATTAAACATCCCCATCTAGTAATTGATAAAATAGTCCCACAATACGAAAAAAGCGCTATTCTTTTACAGGATTGGAATCGGAAAGATTCTGAAAACCGAAGTGACTCAATGCCTTCTTCTTCTGATAAATTTTGCAGCAACATAAACTAAAACAATGAAAGCAAGAAAAAAATATACAATTATACCAGTAATTCCACTATCCCCATCGATGTCATTGCCATGAGAAATACTAGAAGTATGATGGGAGTGATGATGTGATGCAGCATAGCTGTGTTCTGTTTGAAACAAAAATAGAACAAAGACAAGAGTTAAGGAGAGCAACAAGGATGTAATTCGTATCAATAATAAACCTCCCATTAAATAGAATATAACTATTCTACATGAATAAAGGAAAATAAAAAGCCATAAGAACATCATTATATAGAAATTTCTATTCAAATAGATCCATGCAAAGATATCAAACAAGAACGGTTGAATTTCCATTTGTAGCTTGATAATGAACAATGGCTCCTTCTTTTATCCCAAGTAAAAAGGCTTATCTCTTTTTTAGAAATAAACCTAAAGTGATTTCTTCCATTTATTTCACCAAATTATTGCGGTATGCATAAATGGCTGCTTGTGTTCGATCATCTAATTCTAATTTTGATAAAAGATTGGTAATATGCGTTTTTACTGTTTTTACAGTAATAAATAATTTATCAGCTATTTCTTGATTGGTATTGCCGTCTGCAATCAACTGTAACACTTCCATCTCGCGAGCAGTCAGTGATTCATGCGGTTTTTCTTTATCCGATCCACGCATTTTAGAAATCACTTTATTAGTCACTTGAGGCTCTAAAACCGATTCCCCTTTGGCGGCACTCCGAATTGCAGCCGCGATTTTGTCAGCTCGAGATGTTTTCAGAAGATAACTGAGAGCACCTGCTTCTAGAGCAGGGTACACTTTATCATCATCAAGAAAACTAGTGAGAACAATGATTTTCGGTTTTTTCACTACTTTTACTATCTCTCTGGTCGCTGTTATACCATCCATTCCTTCCATCAATAAATCCATCAATATCACATCAGGCTGGGTTTCCATCGCAAGCTGAACTCCTGCTTTTCCATCTGAGGCTTCTCCTACTATTTCGATATCTGCCTGTGTAGTAAGATAAGCAGATAAACCCATGCGCACCATCTCATGATCATCGATTAGTATTACTCTTATCATTTTTTTCCTCCTTGCTGCAAGATGGGGACTTTTACATTGATTTGAGTACCTTTGCCAGGAAGTGATAAGACTTCTCCTATCCCTCCAATTTCATTTGCACGTTCAGCAATCGATTTAAGCCCATAGCTGGACATCTTCATTTTCGATTCATCAAATCCAATACCATCATCAATAATTTTCAAATGCAGATATTTTCCACGAATAACTAAACGAATATGAACTTTCGTCGCTTTGGAGTGACGCAATACATTTGATAGAGCCTCTTGAACAATTCGAAACAAATGATCTTCAATTCCACGCGCTAATTCGGGCATTTCTTCCAATTCCCAAGATACGAACAAGGACTGTTTATCTTGTAATTCTAACAACAATTCTTCCAGACCTTGCTTTAAATTCTTTCCTTCTAGGGTAACAGGCCGTAAATGCATCAATAATGCACGCATTTCTTGTTGGGATTCACCTGCTAACTTTTCAATAAAGCCTACTTGTTTTGCAACTTCACTTGTATTTTCTAAATTACTTGCAGATATAGCAGAAGACATCATCGATATCGCAAATAATTGCTGGCTGATCGTATCGTGTAACTCTCTTGCCAAACGTCCTCTTTCCTCTGTTATCACTTCTTGTTTCATTTCTGTCTGCCACTCGGATCGCTCAGTAATTAGTTTTTGCAAAGACGCAGCTTGTGCTTCAACTCGTTCCGCTACTTGATTCATTCTTGAAGTAATCTTTCCTATCTCATCATCTTTTGTCAGAGGAATTCGATAGGAAAAATTTCCCCTTTCCCACTGGATTAAAGATTCTTTTATTGGCGAAAATCGATGGTTTATTTTATTACCATATAAAAAGCCTATTACCCACGCCACAAATAATACCCCGATGATAGGGGCAATTGTCCATCCAAGCGCAAACAGAATAACGAGATGCAAATGATAATGCAGAAGAATGGTTGCAACCATCACAACCAACACTGCTAATGCAAGAAAAAAAGAGTACCATGCAACATTCCAATTTGTAGTATCAAAACGCTTGTTTTGTTTCATTTAAAGATACCTCACCTGAATATCTGCTATTAAAAATGAAATAGATATCTTTACTTTTCGATTTGCTTCTTCATATGTTTGGGAAGATACCTGTACTTGATTGCGAATACCATGCTGTTTTTTTTCTAGAACATCACATTCTCCTAATGTAGTCGAAGCTGCGATCGATACATCTAGGTCTGCCGGGAGATACAAACTTACCTTCCCTGCTATACCATTCAAAATAATATTAGTTTCCCCTTCAGGAATAATGGCTCTAGACAAATCGATGTATATATTTTGTATTTCATTTGTCGCATGAATATCATATAGCTCATACTGTAAATCACCCAGACGGAGCTTTCGGATGAAAGATTGATTTTGAATGGCAAATGTTTTATCCCAATTCAAGTTATGATGGCCCTTATCATCCGGTACTTCTTTGGATAATTTATTATTTTTCGACCACAACAGTTTGTATCCAACATAAAAGAGAAGCAGTGAGAATAGTAATGCCCACAATTTAACGTCAATCATCGCAAGAGCACCAATAGTGAGAAAAAAGACAGCAATTCGGCGATAATAAAACCACCAGCATACCATGCCTGCAAGTATCAAGATGACAGGACTGACGAGTAGATCGTTTAGGCCTAGTGCAGTGAAAAGCAATAGAAATGCTACAACAAAAAATATAATTCCGCCTGTCCGACGCATGAAATCACCACCTAATCATGAATGATCAAATCACCACTCATTATTTCTGAATTAATTTTGTATTTTCCACTTCCTGCTGTTCCAGTTATTTTGGAAGCACTTGTTTTTTTATTTTTTAATGGATAATCGACATTCATTTTCCCGGACTGCACTTCCGCATTCAAAGCAAAGGATGCCGCGTCGGGAAGATACATGCTGATATTCCCAGATAACATTTCGGTTTTTAAATTCCCTACTAGTTTATCTATTTGCATACGTATATTACCACTAGTCGATGATATGTGTAAGGGACCAGTGTAATGGCTTATATTGATATTTCCTGAAAAAGTATTAATTAATGATTGTTTGGATTCAACCCGATCTACAATCACATCTGTTGATGTTCCATCGTATACCAAATTGTTCACAATCACATTTTTTAAGTAAGCTGAACCATCTACAATTTCGGCTTTCAAATCTTCAATGTTCCATTTTAACCCTTGGTCAGTACCAATTTGTACTACTCGAGAAGTCGCATTCACATCTAATCGAACTACTTGTTTTCGAGGGACATAGACTAGTAGTTTTAGTTCGTTTGTATTAGAAAAAGAATACCATTTTGGAGATAAATCAATTTTCAAATCATGATGTTCTCTATTCATCGTAAAATTTACGTTGTTTAAATCTCTCCCAGTAACAACAACACTTACTTTTTCATCGTCTGTTGGTAAAATAGTAACATTCTCGCTTGTTATATTCATTTCAATCAAATCCCCATCGTCTATGGCAATCTGATTTTTTAAATTTGTCGTATGAGGTACAAAAAAATTAAATGGACTCCACCAAATAGCATGAGCAAATAACATAATTCCTAAAATAACAAGGATAATTCCTGCTATTTTTTTCATAAAAAGCCTCTCCCTATTCAAACTGTAACTACAGCATACACAAAGACTGTGAAAAGTGACAGAAACAATAGAAGGAAATAAATCTAAGACTAGAGTCGTATATGTAATCCACAATAAAAAGGGAACAGTAATTGATTTATATTTTTATAGGGATTTTGGAAATAATCGGCTCCTTGCTTCAGTATGAAAAACGAGTTGTTTATTCCTTCAACTTATTATAATGGTTTTCCTGTTAGTACATTAAGTAATTAATCTCGCAGCATGTTTATTCTTATGTTGGTTCTTCACTTTGCTCACTCGTTATCCTAACTTCCCCATTTGGGCTAGTGGTGCGATTAGCACTGGATTTATTGGAGCATTTACTACTTTTTCAACCTTTCAAGTGACCTCATAAAGCTTGTTGAAACAAACAAATGGTTATATGCTTCTCTTTATTTTGTATTGAGCATAGCAGGAGGGTATCTATTTACCTTTCTCGGTTATCGATTTGTTCAAAAAGGTGGGAGCGAAAGGTGATTTATATAGCTCTTGGAGGGGCTTTAGGGGCTGTATGCCGGTATCTGATCAGTAGAATATTAAACAGGACAGCAAACTCTTTTCCATATGGCACTTTTTTTATCAACATGATAGGGACGCTGTTACTAGGGGGATTAGTTGGAATTCATGCAAATGAAACTTGGATGTTATTGCTTGGTGTCGGCTTTTGTGGTGCTTTCACCACATTTTCTACTTTAAATTGGGAACTATTTCAACTGCATCAACAAAAACAGCAGGGTATTTTTTTTATCTATGGTTTACTGACCTATTTGGCAGGAGTTTTATTTAGCATTACTGGATATTTCATTGGAAAGGCTCTGTGATTCTTAAATAACTCATCACAACTTCCATAAAAAATCATAAAATAAATTAGCGATATATACAGATAAAGGAGGACAAATCCTATGTTCATTCAACGTCAGCGAAGAAAATGGGACTTTGTTGCTCGGGTTACAGCACTTTGGGGCTCGGCTTTGTTTTTTATTAGTTCTGTTATTCTTTTTATCTTATTCATGTCAGAAAGAAGAAGTTTTGTTTAAAAGCCAGCAGATTTTCGGCTGGCTTTTATCCTTAATAACAAGTAATGAAATACCATAAAGACGAATCAAATCGCTGATACTGGTTGTCGCTTTTTCTTTCTATTTAAAATAAACCACTCTACTACGATTACATGCAGTCCAATTGCAAGCCAGACTCCTGTCTCCAATAAACCATCAAAAACAGCTGGAGTAGCTGCTACATCACTGGAAACATCACGCAATAAGCAATATACAGGTACTAATAGCTGTGCTAAAATTCTTGCACTAATCGCAACAACTGTAAGAGCATAGTTACGGATCATCCATTGCTGGTGTTCCTGTACTCTTTTTTTCCGAATAGTAACATAAGCCATCCAAGCAGAATACAACCAACAAATATTTAGAAATATGAAACCAAGCTCTCTTGTAAATGTTTCTGTATATAAAGCAACGCCAAAACCAGTAATCCCGCCAGCTAAAATACCAATGAGATATATTCGCCCAAGTACCCGATGCAACTTTACCTTTTTTACCCGTATATTTTTGGAAAACTGAAACGGCCCGATCGCCATTGCTAGAGCTGCAAAAAAGATATGCACGATTAACAATGGATATTGAACATCAATGGAAGTAATTACTACGCGACTTTGACTATCGTCCAATAATACATAAGGTTGAATAAAAAAGACAGTTAAAGCAAGTATCGCCAGTATTGCCAATGATCCCAGCACTTTTTTCATATGATCATCCCTCTGTAAATTCTATGGTGTGAAAAATTTCTTTGCTTCTTCGTCTATCCAATTTTCAAATCCATTTTGTTCTTTCATTAATCGATTAACTAAAATGTCATGCCAAATATAATCTTCCAACAAGTAGGCATGTGTTGGATCATTTGTATAAAAAGCTTTTGCATCATGATGACTGGTGTGACCATAGAAAATTTCTTCTCCATCAATAGATAAAATAAACCAGTTGTATTCTTTTCTCTCCTCCAAAAAGGAAGTTTGCCGATGTATAGTCAGCTCTGGAATTACTTTTTCTTTTCCAAATATAATCCCCTTTATCTTGCATGTATCCGATTTATCCAGTAAAAGTTCAGCTAATTGATCATACATAGAATCCCAAAGCGAAACGATAATCCTTTGCTTCGCTTTTGAAATTAGATCTTTCGCAAATAATAGAACCTTCTCTTCTCCTGATATGGAAGTAACATAAAATTCCTTTTTAGGTAGATCATTTTCGATTTTATTTAATTCGCTTTCTACATAAGAATAGGAATCTTTCCAAAAATCGTTAATTGATCGGAGAAATACATCTACCGGTAAGGAAGTATATTGAACGTCTCCATTTATTTCTTCTTTTAAAATCATTCCCTTAGTTACGAGATTCTCTAATACTTCATATATTCTTGACCTTGGAATTCCAGAATCTTTGCTAATCCCGTAACCATTTGATGTTCCAAGCCGTAATAAAGCAATATAAGTTTTTGCCTCGTATTGTGTTAATCCAAACTGAACTAGGTTTTTTATTAATTCCTCCACGAATAACCTTCTCCCTCACCCATTGTAGTAACTACTATAGTAGTTACTACATTTGATAGTTACTATTATAGTAGTTACTAAAAGAAATCGCAACATATTCCGATGTATTTATTAAAAATAAAATAATCTATCTATTTTGTTGATCTAATAATATTTATCTGGATTTTAATTCGTGAAAAGTATTGTTCAAATAAAAAAATAAATGTACCATTATGATAGATCACAATGAACTATTAAAAAAGGAGATACCATGTACGAACTCATTATTTTAGGATTCTTGTATCATCAACCTACTCATGGCTACACGATTGTAAAAATCATTAATGCAATTATTGGGCCTTTCGCGAAGTTTAGTAAGGGACGACTCTATCCACTATTAACGAAATTAGAACAGGATAAAATGATCGAGATTGTACTCCTTCAAGAAAACCTAGGAAAACGAGGTCAGAAAACTTATCGCATTACGGAAAAAGGAGAAGAACGCTTTCATGAATTAATGCTGGATACAGCGGCAAATTTAGGAGAATACCAAAAGTTATTTTGGCAAAAAGTTGCTTTTTTTCAATACTTAAATGCGGAAGAGCGATTGTTTTTAATCGATCATTATATCCATTACTGCCAAGCGCATATCTATCATGACAGGAAGCAGACAATTGAATTTAGACAAGGATTTATGAACACAGGCAGTAAAGATACTGCAAATTACTATAAAAATTTTTGGAAATTTGAACTATCTCAAGTCCTCGAATTACGTAAAAAAGAGACGAATGCACAGCATGAGGAGTGATTATATGAGACATCAAACGGGAGTCGAATTTTTTAGTCGCCGCGTAAACCATCCCGAAATACAAAAAAATTTATACGAACCATTTTCTTGGTATCGTCATATGAGAACAAACTACCCAGTTTTCTATGATGAAGAACAGCAATTTTGGGATATATTTTTATACGATGATGTAAAGGAAGTATTACAGAATAGTCGTGTTTTTTTCGTCTAATCGACAGGGGAATGACCCTATCTCACAAAGTATGATCAGTTTGGATCCACCAAAGCACACTTATTTTCCTACATCGGTCAACATAAAAACAGACTCATCTCCCAGAGCATAGACTTTAATGTTCGTGGCAGCTTTGAAGCATCATAACCCAAAACTTCCGATCATCCCCAATGCTCATGCTATGAATGTGTTTCCAATCCCTTACCTGAGGATTAAAGCAAAGAATGTTTGTGTCGTAGTAGATGTATGGCAACACAAGATACAGTAAACCTAAATTTCCAATCTTTCTGCCTGTTCCGTATTCCTGATATAGTGCACGAACACTATCAACGAAAGCTCTGGAATAAGATATCTTGCCTTTTTTAGCTTCCTTGTTGAGCTCTCCTTTATTGAAATAGTCCTTATTAAAAAGAATGTAATCACCACAATCTCTCATGATGCCAAGCTCAGTTACAGACTTGTAAAAAGTTCTGTATGTCTTATCAGATACAGATAAAAGCTTTGCTAAGCCTTTTTTCTTAATTGGTTTAGAGTTATCATACATAAGTTTATTGTCCTCATAATCAAGGTACGTTGCTAAAAATAGGAGCCTTGCAATATCACTATTTTTTAGTTTTGTAGCCTGTAATCTGTAATATGCAAAGACAAAGCCTCCATTTTCTGATGCAAACTCTTGAACATCCTTAATATGGTGATACATCTTTACTTGCTTTTGAGTTGTCTTGATTTTAGGACTAACATCATATATTTCTGTCAGTCTTCCCCGGTTTCTCTATCAACAACAATCATCTGGTTCATTTTTTTCTTTGATTTAGGTGTTAAACTACTCCAATGTTTAGAACTCATAGGCCTCATCATTCCTTTGCAAATTAGTGTTTATTTCGTAATTTTTTTCACCCTCACTTATATAATCGTTTATTGCATTCGTAATATTCTTACTTTTTAAGGCCTATTTCAATTAAATTCAATGTTTACAGGAGTTTTTCAAAGATTAACTAAGGAACGAAACAAAAATGACAAAAAGAGATATTTATCTTTTTTGAAATGTTCCTTTATAGAATAAGTACTTTTCAGAGTTTAACTTAACTTTTATTACCGCTTTTTTGCCTTAAACTTGACTTTTCGTACCAACACAAAAAACGTAAAAACACTTGATATATAAGGGTTTACCAAGCGTTTAGGAAATTTGGTGCCTATAATATAGTGGTCTTTTTAATTGAATCTTTTAAAGATAAAACATTGCTCTAAATCAAAGATTTATCGCTATCTTTCTTACTGCTTCGCAGACACACAGAAGAAGAGCACTTCTGTATGTGTAGATATTTTTCTTTAATGATTTATTCTTTCAGTAAAGGCTTTTCAGAAAAAGAGTATGTATTACTATATCTATCTGATTATCTTTTATTGAAAAGAAATACTTATAAAAAAATAGTATACAGACGCAGAGCGTTCTTTGCTCTGTGGATGTTCACCTGAAAGGTGATAAGGAATACAACAGACAAAACCGCTCTTTGTTTTGGATGTAATGTTTTTAAAGTAATTAATAACTTAATTGCTTAAAGAAGATTAATCCCCTCAAGTTATTTTTAGAGGGATTTCTTTTATTTGGATGGTTAAGAATCCTAGTATCAAATTTTATATTTCATTTATCTGCTTATCTACTAAGTATGAAACAAATTCCTTTAAATTACGTGTATTATACTCGCCCTTTGGAGAGATTACTTTATAATCAAACCCATACAATGAAGTACCTTTAACTAGTAATAAACATACATTTTCTTCTTTTTTTATTTCTTCAATTGAAGATACTTTTTTATAGTCTATATATAGTGTCCATACTCTATCCTCCAGCGTTATTGAACATTCCAAGTATAAAGTTAGAATATAGGATTCGAGCCTGATACTTGGGTAGCACCAGACTCATCCTTAGTTACGGAATAACTACAACCGTTACCCCGATGTCCAGAAGCCGGAACTCGCTATAAGAAGTAGTCCTTGCATGGGCAATGGCATTCCCATCCTTATCGTGAATCCAAATACCGTCTATTGAATCGACAACGATTCTCAGAATTCCATCAACGTAGTACATTTCAATAGAGAAGGACTCATTGCCATCTTTCTTGACTCTGTATCGGTGAGTTGGAAGGTTCCTCACTCGGACGCTGGGATTAAGCTTGGACGGGCGGTACGGCATGGTAGGCTCCGATGCTAGGAATTAATAACTTACCTTAATTTAAAAAGTATCAGAGTGAGGGGTTTAAATCAATGGAAAGGGGGTGTTTTGATGAAACGACTTGAAGAAAGGCAAAGTATCGATTTATGGAAAAGCCTTAACACAATAAAACGTTATATCAGTAGATATCATTTTTGATAATGAAGGGAAGTGACATGCGATGAATGCTCGAACAATAAGTACCTTTGCAAGCTTCTTAAACAAGGATAAAAAGAAGAAAACAAAGGAACAACCCTTGTCATATAGTAGAAAAAAGTTTAACAAACTGGTCCTTTTTCTAGAAGCAAAGAGACAATCTGGCCAAGAGTATTGTAATTTGACAGAGCTACTCCTATTCATTGCCCATGAATACAAAATACCAATGCAAGAAGACAAAAAAAACAATTAAAGAGGATGATGTGAAAATGGATGAATTACAACAGGACTTAAAGAGAGTCAAATTAAATGAATTATTAGAAAATAATGGAACAGTTACGAAAACGGACCTTGTGCATGCAAAGCATCTTGCGAAAAATAAATATAGTAGCAATATCACTCAAGATGGGGTCCCCGTATCATTTCGGGAAAATTGTACGTTTAGACATATTTTAGACACAAAAAATCGACTACCTGTACGCTAAGCAGTTGGTTGTTTGAGATTACTTTATAAACGAGTAAAAAATTGCCTTAAAATCAGCAGGGCTCCTCGTAATGTCTTCGAATGGAGGATCAGAGGACACAACCGACATCAGCACATGTGCAGTATTAGGGTCCTTTTACCTCTAGTAGGTTATATAACTAACAAGCCACCATGAAATTTCACCAACAGACCTTTAGATTAATCCTCGTACACTGAAAAAAATACATCATTAAGAATCGCTTTTGCTTTCTTTAAGTTACCGGAATCTAACTTATCAAGCATCTCATTAACTTCCTTCATTTCTTCGGATACTTCTGTTTTGTCAGTGTCAACCTGTACTTTAATATACATATCTCTCTTACTTAGTGCGATTGATTCTTCGTCTGTCACCGCATGAATCCACGATGTATGCAAAGTCTCCTGAAGGGTATTGACGAGAAATTGCAATTCATTTTCGTTATACCTATGCAAGAAATGTTTGACCCCAATATCTATTTGATCATGTAAAGCTTGATGCACACGGTTAATCTCTCTTCCTAATGGAGTAGTGCGGAACAGAACTTCTTTTTTATTATCAGGGATATATTCAAAATTAATAATATTTTTATCTGCAAGTCTTCTCGTGATTTTCGAAACATTCCCTTTTGAGAAACCGAATTGCTTTGAAATAGTTATACCGTTGACGGGCTCAAGCTTACCAATGGCACTAAGTACATGCAACATGTTAACAGTCATATCTTTCATCAGCTCAGCAATAAGTGGTGTAGGACTATTCTGGATGAGCCATTGTTTCTCTTCGTCATTTTCTCTTTGGAATTTATGTTGTAAATCGTTTACTGACAACATCAAAGCCTTTATTAAGCGATCCTTATTTAGCTTTCCTAAATCGTTGTTCATCTCTCTCCTCCGATAATTTTCAACTTAAAGTTAGTATATCAAGGTAAGGGGGATAAATAAAGTTTCGAGGAAACGATATTGACACAAGAGTAAAGTTATTATATTATTGTTTCTAAGAAACATAATATTTCCTAGAAACAATATTGCGTTTTGTTGAATCCAAAAGACAAGTAACTATATGAATTATATATTTCCCTAAGAGGAGAACAAACAATGACAGACAGATTATCCAATCAATCAAAAAGCAAGTCATCGATTCTCTTTGCCGAACAATTAGAAATTGATGTACTAATCGCCGGGGCGGGTCCTACAGGATCCACGCTAGCTGCAGACCTACTCCGACGCGGCCTTCGTGTCCGTATAGTTGATAAGTCACCTCATGCCTTCAAAGGCTCTCGTGCTAAAGGGGTTCAACCTCGGACCCAGGAGGTTTTCGAGGATCTGGGAATACTTGGTGAGGCACATAATGAAGGTGGCCCATACCCGCTTGCAGGACTTCATTTTGGACCGATTATCGTGCCATGGCGTATGCAAAGCCAGAATAAGAAGACACCTGACATACCTTATCCAAACATTTTGTTGCTGTCTCAACATCGCACGGACGCTATCTTACATCGCTTGATAGAACGACAGGGTCTAAATATCGAGTATAATACAGCGGTGGAAGGTTTCGAACAGGATGATGACGGAGTGACGGTTACTCTCTCATCAGGGGAGCAGGTTCGCAGTAAGTATCTGGTCGGCGCAGACGGTGGTTCGAGTACAGTCCGGAAAGCAGCAGGCATTCAGTTTGTCGGAAAAACGGATGACTCCGACCGCATGCTCATTATCGATGGAACAATCGACGAACTTTCGCGCAATCGCTGGCATATGTGGCCTCGAGCTCACGGCAAGTCGGTCGCAGCATGCCCGTTGCCCCACTCCAACCAGTTCCAAGTCATGATCAAGCTGTCACCAGGAGAGACGCCGGACCTTGACGAAAACGAAATAGCAGCCTATTTTCACAAGCTCACCGGTTTCAGTCTTTATGACATCACTTGGAAATCGGTTTTTCGGCCAAACGTTCGGCTTGCTGAGCACTATCGTGTAGGGCGAGTATTCATAGCTGGCGACGCTGCTCACGTCCACACTCCAGCTGGCGGACAAGGCCTCAACACTGGTGTTCAGGACGCGTACAATCTTGGTTGGAAACTCGGTCAGGTCATAGCTGGCACCTCAGACAGCCTGCTTGAAAGTTACGAAGCCGAACGGCAGCCAATTGCAGCACATGTTCTCGGTAAATCCAGTGAGCTGTACGCTGGTCTCAAGAAGCATCGCCTGTCCGGTCTCAAGAGAGGTGACGAGGAGCGACAGCTTGGAATCACGTACCACGGTGGACCTCTCGCGCCAGACACTACGCCTGTTACCAAGACTTTGCGTGTGGGCGACAGAGCACCAGACGCACCTTGTATCGGTCCAAATGGGGCACGACGACTTTTTGACGTATACCAAGGACCCCATTTCACTCTTCTTGCCTTCGGAGAAAATGCAGCACAGGCTCTATCCGAGCTGACTTGGCCATCTGCAGGTGCCGAATTGCGCAGCTACATTGTAATCACCGAGGGTAGGGTTGACGTTAATTGCATTAATGACAGCACCGGTAAACTGACCAGAATCTACGGTATTACCAACGACACGTTGGTATTGATCCGACCTGACGGTTACATTGGAAACATCATCACGACAAACTGGTTGACAGCTTTCGAAAATATGATCAAAACAATTACCCCGAGACAGTCCAATGCGATCCACTCAACCTAGGTATCCTCAGAACTTCATTTCAATACCCTTGATTTAAGGTACTTTCATTACATTAAGAAATATGTGAACGATTCTGGTAATGAGAGGCCACATCTGAAGATTTTCCAAAAAAACAGTAAACTCGTCATAGTCTATAGAAGAATATGACGAGTTTTTGTATAATAGTGATATTGGGCCCTATCAAGTTCTGTAATTAATCTCATTACTTTTACTGAGAGAGGGATTGTTCTACTTCTTCGATTCTTGGCGATAGGTGCAGGGATTGTTAAAGTAAGGCGTTTTTCGTCTATATCTTTCATCCTTACATTTACTAACTCATTTACACGAATACCAGTATCTAAGAATAGAGATATAACCACCTTGTCACGAAAGCCACTGTATTGCAGTACATCCAATGAAAGAAAAAACCTCTTTAGTTCATCCTCTGTGTATCCTCTCAAGTTGTCTACATTGTCAATTTTCAACAACTTAATCAAACTCATAGGATTACTATTGATATACCGTTCTTCTGCCCAAAATCTACACATGACTCTCAATGTACGAAGTCTTATATTAATCGTGTTTGGGACCAATCCCTTAGTTGTTATCATGTAGTTGATATAGTCTCTAATTACATCTGGGGTTAATTCTTGAATGGTTGTTACTTTGGGGTATGCATTGGCTAAAAATCTTCTAAACCAGTCCATATGACGGTAGTAATCATATATGGTTCTATCTCGCATTCCTTCTGCTTTCTTCACATTGACAAAGAGTTCTAGAGCTTCGGGAATTGGAAGTTTGGGGGTATACTCGGAGGTAACTATATGTCTATCTCGAATTTGGTTCTTACCTTTTCTACGCAAAAGAAAACACCTGTCTTTCCCGTTAATTCCAACGGTTTAGACAAGTGTTTTCCACAAGTTTAATATATAAACTTTTGAGTTTTCGTTCAAACATTTGGCAGAGAGGGTGGGATTCGAACCCACGGTAGCCTCACGACTACGACGGTTTTCAAGACCGTTGCCTTCAACCACTCGACCACCTCTCCAAAATTCAAGACGAAACATATTTCATTATACATTTATATTAGGAAATGTCAAGAACCTGATATAGTCCTATTCGATTTATATATTCGAATAGGACAGCTTTACTATAAGATCTCTACAAAAAAGCCTTACATAATAATTGGTGTATATCCCTCCTTGATATGTTCTACAAAACTGAAATGTCCATCTTTTGCTCCACCTACCATGAATACTCCAGCTGTGTTTACGTCTTCTTCTATATCAAAGAAACTTGTACAATATCCACATGCTCCTTTAATAATTCCTAACTTTTGAACTTCTTTAAATACAGAATGGAAAATATGTGATGGATTGTCAAACTCCTTTATCCATTGAGTTCCCATCCCATAATAAGGTCGAAGTTGAAGGTAAGTTCGAAGTTCGAGAGGTCCGAACAGACACATCTCGATCAAATGATGAAAAGTTGGGAACCGCTATTGCTGTTCTGACGGGATTTGCTACTACTGAAGACTGTGATATCGTAACTTGGGGTCGGCATAAACTCGAAATCTATCGTGAACGGGTAGTTTTTGACGGAAAGCAACTCCGACAGGTCGCAATGAAAATGGAAGAAGTAACTTTCTATATTCGGTGAGGAAGGCCTCAGTATGTGGGATACCCCATGTACTGGGGCCATAATTTTATTGTATAAAAGTTAGCTGCCCCACCCTTCACAAGAAGAGTGGGGCATTCGGACTGGAGATAGATAACGTTGCCGTTATTAGAGCTCCACTCGCCAGCAGCATTCTGCTACTTGCGAATCATCCGAGATGGAAAGAGTTACTTACTGGCCTTTCGCAGAACAGCACGAATCCATTCAGGATAGTGCCTGCTCTTCGAAAGATCCTTCAGCGTCTTCTTGTCGGTGTTCATGGCGAAACTTTCAAGAGCCTCCATATCCCCACTGGCAAGAATACTATCCAGTGCGGTGTGCCGCTGAACTGCCATTTTACTCCCTTTCCTCGTGGATCCTGGGTAAGAATCCTCACTTCTATTTTACCAAAATTCACATAGAATTCAAATAATAAATAAATTCTTTGTCCAATACGAACAAAGAATTTATAAGTTACTTTTATTGAATTATGTCTCTTCCCATGTACGGTACTAACGCCTCTGGAATGCGAATACTTCCATCTGCTTGTTGATTGTTTTCTAGTATCGCAGCAACAGTTCTCCCAATCGCCAGACCAGATCCATTTAATGTATGAACAAACTCCGGTTTGTCTTTAGCACTTCTGCGAAACCGAATATTTGCCCGTCTTGCTTGGAAATCTTCAAAGTTACTACAGGAAGAGATTTCTCGATATGCACCAGAACTCGGCAGCCATACTTCCAGATCATATTTCTTTGCTGCAGTAAACCCAAGGTCACCTGTACACATCGACAATACACGATAAGGCAATTCCAATAACTGCAATACTTTCTCTGCATTCTGCACAAGTTTTTCCAGCTCATCATACGATTCTTCTGGACGGACAAACTTTACTAATTCAACTTTATTAAATTGATGCTGACGAATTAATCCTCTCGTATCACGGCCGGCCGACCCTGCTTCAGAACGGAAGCAAGCGCTATAAGCTGCATAGCAGATAGGCAGTTCCTGATCAGCAAGAATTTCTCCTGAATGAAAATTAGTAACTGAAACTTCTGATGTGGGGATTAAATAATAACCATTTGTATTAGCAAGTGCAAAAGCGTCTTCTGCAAATTTGGGAAGCTGCCCTGTTCCCGTCATGCTTTGGCTGTTGACAATATACGGCGGAATCATTTCTTTATAACCATGCTCAGTTGTATGCAGATCAAGCATAAAGTTCATCAAAGCACGTTCTAAACGAGCACCCAAGCCAGTATAAAATACAAACCGAGAGCCTGTCACTTTACTTGCACGTTCAAAATCCAAGAGCTTAAGATTTTGTGCCAAATCCCAATGAGCGACTGGTTCAAAATCAAAAGAAGGGACTTCGCCCCAATGGCGAATTGGCACATTTTCCTCTTCTGTAAGCCCAATAGGTGTAGATTCGTGTGGGATATTCGGTAAAGACAACAGTATTTGTGAAAGCTGCTCATCCAATTCACGAATTTCATCGTCCAATTGTTTTATTTGTTCGCCAACTTGACGCATGTTGGATATTAAGTCTTCTGCATCTTCTTTTGCTTTTTTCTTGCGCGCCACCTCTTGGCTTACTTGGTTACGTTCGCTTTTTAATTTTTCGTTTTTGGTGATCGCTTCTCTGCGTCTTGCATCGACAGCTTCAAATGAATCAAGTCCACTGATATCTTCGTTGCGGGAGGCCAATTTCTCTTTTACCTCCACAAAATTACTTCGCAACAATTTGATATCTAGCATAGAAAATCCTCCTCAAAATAAAAAATAGGAACCCCATCCCTAAGGGACGGAAGTTCCGCGTTGCCACCCTTGTTGACCATTTTAGAAGAAAAAAACAGCCCACTCCATACGTAAATAACGGCACGCAACCGTGGTTCGCTCTGAGGCGGATTCTCATAACAAATCTTAACGATTTTCACCAACCATCGTCTCTCTAAAAAGATTTGTTTTGATACTTTTCTCTTCATCGCAATCCTATTTGTATTATCGCTCATTATACAGAGCTTACCTTTGCTTTTCAATCGATTTTTCCACCATATCAAGAAAAAAAGCATGCAATCGCTTATCATCTGTCAGTTCTGGATGGAAAGAAATACCTAATAAATTCCCTTGTTTTACTGCAACGACTTGATCATGAATCGTGGCTAAAACTTCTACTTCATCTCCAATTGATGTAATCAGAGGGGCGCGAATGAAAACAGCATGGAAATCTTCCGCAACTCCCTCGATTGGCAAGTCTGCTTCAAAACTATCCACTTGTCTCCCAAAAGCATTGCGTTGCACCGTTACATCCAATAATGGTAGATGAGGTTCATCATTTTCTTGAATATGCTTTGCAATGAGAATAAGACCTGCACACGTTCCAAAAACAGGATTACCAGCATCATAAAAATCGAGAATCGGCTGTCTTAGATCATATTGACGAATCAATTTACCAATGGCAGTTGACTCCCCACCAGGAATGACTAGTCCATTTATTTCTTCCAGTTGTTCTTTTCGTTTTACTGTAATGGTATCTACACCAAGATTTTCTAATATTTTTTGGTGTTCTCGAACAGCTCCTTGCAGAGCCAAAATACCTACTTTTCGATTACCAGCCACGTTCTTGCATCCGTTCATGTGCTTCTAGTTTTGAAATTTCAATCCCTGTCATTGGACTTCCTAGATCTTTGGATAACTCCGCAATCAGTGCAAAGTCTTCGTAGTGCGTAGTTGCTTCTACAATTGCTTTCGCAAATTTTGCTGGATTCGAAGATTTGAAGATACCAGATCCAACAAACACCCCTTCAGATCCCAAATGCATCATCAAAGCAGCATCTGCTGGAGTAGCAACTCCACCTGCAGCAAAGTTAACAACTGGTAATTTACCTGTTTCATGTATTTGAAGTAAAAGCTCATAAGGTGCACCTAATTCTTTCGCTTCTGTCATCAGCTCATCTTTTGACATTCCTGTCACTTTGCGAATCTGACTTTGCATCATTCGCATATGACGTACCGCTTCTACAATGTTACCTGTTCCTGGTTCCCCTTTGGTACGAATCATAGAAGCTCCCTCACCTATTCTGCGTAGCGCTTCTCCTAAATTTCGAGCACCACAAACAAAAGGAACGGTAAAAGTAGACTTGTCAATATGATAGACTTCATCTGCTGGTGTCAAGACTTCACTTTCATCGATATAGTCAACACCCATTGATTCTAATAGACGAGCTTCTACAAAATGACCGATTCTTGCCTTTGCCATAACGGGGATAGAAACAGCTTTTAAAACTTCTTCTACAATGGTAAGATCAGCCATTCTAGCTACTCCACCTGCAGCACGGATATCAGAAGGAACACGTTCCAGAGCCATTACAGCAACTGCACCAGCTTCTTCTGCGATTTTTGCTTGTTCTGCGTTTACGACGTCCATGATGACGCCACCTTTTTGCATTTCTGCCATACCACGTTTGACGAGATCTGTTCCTGTTTGTGTCATTCTATATCCTCCTAGAAAAGCATGTGAATGTCATTTCATTTTAGTCAATTAGCCAATAACATTGTAATAGAATAAATGTAAATTTACAACATAAGCCAAATAAACAGCTAGGATTGTTTGAAAACAACTTTAGTTCATCCAAGCATTTATTGTGTCCCATGTACTACGAAAAAATAAGCGAATAAAGCTTCCTTTTTCCATTGTCTGCTGAGCAACAAGAGGAACGGCTTTTACACCTGCTATTGGTTTTCCTCGATAATAAACAGATACTTCACCTACAACTGTTCCTTTTGCAATGGGTGCTTGTAAATTCTTTTTCAACGAAACTTTGTATGTATAGGATTGTCTATCTGTTTTTTGCTCTGCCAATTTTAACGAGTCCCCTGCAACCATTGGCACAGTACGATTTACCCCATTTACCACTGGGTAATTTAAATGTCCAACGATTGGTTTTCCGTTTGTTACTGCTTGCACCATCTCATAATTATCATACGTATATTTTAATAGCTTTTCGGTTTCATGAAAACGAGCATATTCGGAATTAGTCCCCATTACTACAGAGATAACACGCAGACCATTGCGATCAGCTGTCCCTGTAAAACAAAACCCTGCAGCATTGGTATGACCTGTTTTTAATCCATCTACTCCTTGAAAATAGTATTTCAAAGTCGGTAACATCAAATTCCAGTTTGAGATGTTTTGTTGATTTGTTTGATTCTTATGAAATGTATACTTTGGAATACTTGTATATTGTAAAACTTCTGGATATGTTTTTAAAAGGTATCTGGCCACAACAGAAGTATCTTCCGCAGACATAACATGCTCTCCTATTTTTATAGTGCTAGGAGGGTCTGGATAAGACTCTGTATTTAGACCAGTACTATTTTGATAATGAGTATGTTTTAATCCTAATTCTTTGGCTTTCTCATTCATTTTTTCAACAAAACCTTCTTCGGAACCACCAATATGTTCCGCTAAAGCAACCGTTGCATCATTTGCTGATTGCACAAACAAAGCAGTAAACAGTTCTTTGACTGTTTGTTTCTCCCCACCGACCAAACGTATTTCAGCCTCATTGATAGCTGCGGCTCTTTGGCTGACCTGAATCTCATCATCCCAGTGAAGATTACCCTTTTTTATTTCGTCCAAAATAATAATGGCACTCATCATCTTCGTCATACTAGCAGGAGGTCTTGGGTCTTGCGCATGTTTTTGAGCAATAATTTCCCCTGAAGTAGTATCTACTAAGAAATAAGATTTGGCATTAACTTTTTCTAGTTCATCAGCAAAAGCAGGAGTTGCAACTATAAATAGACTGACAATACTGAATAAAAAAACGAAATATTGACGCATCATCTTTTGCTCCTCCGATTACTCAATCCTACTCATTTTCACATTTTCCCAGAAACAATACAAGCTGTTTTATGTTAAAAAAAAAGAAAAATAGCACCCATCGAAAGGGTGCTATTAACTATTAACCACCTAACTGATAGTTCGGTGCTTCTTTTGTGATTTGCACATCATGTGGATGGCTTTCGCGTAGAGAAGCAGAAGTGATACGAATAAACTGTGAGTTATCTTTTAAATCCAAAATTGTTTTTGATCCAGTATATCCCATTCCGGAACGAATCCCTCCAACCAACTGGTAAACTATATCTACAATCGGCCCTTTGTAAGGGACTCGTCCTTCAATGCCTTCAGGGACTAGTTTCTGCTCATTTTCTTGGAAATATCGATCTTTACTCCCTGCTTGCATCGCCCCAATGGAACCCATTCCACGGTAAACTTTGAAACGGCGTCCCTGATATATTTCAGATTCACCAGGAGCCTCTTCTGTACCTGCAAATAGACCGCCAAGCATGACAGCATCTGCCCCAGCTGCTAATGCTTTTACAATATCACCAGAAAAGCGAATTCCACCATCAGCAATAATCGGCACACCATAAGCTCGAGCTACACTAGCAGCATCATATATCGCTGTTATTTGCGGAACACCAATTCCTGCAACGACACGAGTTGTACAAATGGAACCAGGTCCAATCCCTACTTTGACAATGCTCGCTCCAGCTTCAATTAAATCCCTTGTACCTTCTGCAGTTGCAACATTCCCAGCAACAATTGTTAAGTTTGGATAATTTTGTCTTACTTTTGCAACTGTCTCTAAAACACCTCTAGAATGACCATGAGCAGTATCGATGACTACCATATCCACTTCGGCTTCGACTAATGCTGCGATTCGTTGATCTGTATCTTTGGATACCCCAACTGCTGCTGCAACCAATAAACGACCTTGATCATCTTTTGCTGAATTTGGAAACTGAGTTGCTTTCTCAATATCTTTAATTGTAATTAATCCTTTGAGTACACCATTCTCATCAACAAGTGGTAATTTTTCAATCTTATGAAGCTGCAAAATATGTTCTGCTTCTTTCATTGTGGTACCAACAGAAGCAGTGACAAGGTTATCTTTTGTCATTACTTCAGAGATAGGAGTACTGTAGTTATGGACAAAGCGCATATCACGGTTTGTAATAATACCGACCAAACGTTTTTCCTTGTCTACAATTGGCACGCCAGAAATCCGATATTTTGCCATTAGAGCCTCGGCGTCATGTACTTGGTGTCCAGGATGTAAGTAAAACGGATTGGTAATGACTCCACTTTCTGAACGTTTTACACGATCTACTTCCTCTGCCTGCTCTTCGATCTTCATATTTTTATGAATAACACCAATACCGCCTTGTCTTGCTAGAGCAATAGCTAATGAGGACTCAGTAACGGTATCCATTCCTGCACTAATTAACGGAATATTTAACCTTATTTTTTTTGTCAACTGTGTGGCAACACTAACATCACGAGGTAAAATCTCTGATCGAGCTGGTAACAATAATACATCGTCAAAAGTGAGGCCAGTTTTACTAAACTTCTCTTCCCACACGGCGTATCGCCCCTTATCATTGGTCTCCAGTTTTTTGCAAGTGTATCAAAATAAAAAAAGCGAATCAAGAAAACCGCTATTGTTAAATAAATTATTATTTTTAAAGCAAACTTTCTATTTGCAAACATCAACGAAGCTGAACACGAAAAAACGATCCATCATAAAATTATCTACTTTTTCGGTTATCCACAGTTTTTCTGTGTATAACTTGTGAATAATTGTGGATAAGTCACGAATAAGTCATATTTTTCGGAGGAACAATGAGCATTTCCACATTTTCTTTACTAAAAAACGAAAAAACCGCAATTAATTATTTAGAAAAAAAATATACAGGACCAGATACAAAAACATTGGCATATCGCAATGTATATGCGTTTACTTCATATGTGAAGCAAGGGCTGGCCTTATTTCAAACTGCTGAGCAAAGTGACTTTTGGTCTAAACCGCTGTTGGTGTATTATGGAATGATGAGTTTACTTAAGGCATACGCATTGAGTATAGACTCTAGTTATCCACAAAGCACACTCGTCCTGCAACACGGTTTGACAAGTCCAAAACGAAAAAAAGAACCTTACCGTTTTTATCGTGATGAAGTAAGAGTCCAAAAAGATGGCTTTTTCCCTTATCTTTGTCGTTTATTCGATCATCCAGTGGCTACTGGTGAACGTTTCAAAATGGAACAACTATGTTCTTTTTTGCCTGATTTAGAACCGCTATTCAGGCGGCTTGGACAAGGATCCTCTTTCTGGAATGTAACACACCAGCACGGCAACATCATCCTTGAAGATAACATATTAGATGAGCTCTGTATCTCAGCAAATTCCTTTGTCACTTATTTGAACCAAGCGCAACCAGCTATTCAGTTAACGTTACATCAACAAATAGATAAGCATATAGTATTGGATTATAAAAAAAATATATTGCAACATCCATGGTTCGTGCGAAACAAACAAGGCGAATTGTTACTCTGGAAATGGAATCAGACAGCTCAAAATCTCTTGCCTGAAGTACTTACTTATTATGCATTGTTATTTTCTCTGAGTATGCTGTGCCGGTATGATCCGCCTGTTTGGCGAGAACTATACAATGATTCAGAGAAAGAACAACTCATTATAGAGGAAAGCATTTCCCTTGTAATAAGCAATTTTCCAAGCTTAATCTTAGCCTTATTGTTCGACAATAGTACTCAATAATTATCCTATTTTAACACATTTTGTAGTTTTGTCTATGGGACTTATGTTCTTTTTCTAAAGTGTTTTGGTAAACTAGAGATATATTCCGTTTCATCCCCGACATCTGAGGAGATTGGTATGGCACGGAAAAGGCAAGTTGCGATTGTCATCGTGATCGACCCGAACACCGAGAAAATCCTCATGCTTGAGACTAAACCACCAGAGCTGCCTCGGGATTACCCTAAATCCTCAATCAAAGTAAGGGATCCTCATGAGTTCCCTGGTGGAGGCAGAAGGAATGGGGAAACTGGACCTGAAGCTGTAGTCCGTGAGACATGGGAGGAGACGGGACTCCGTATCACCCTTCTTCCTAAGCCAATTTCCGAACTCAGCAATGAGTCGATGGAATGGTATGTCGGACTTGCAGAAGAACAGGAAGTAAAACTGACAGATGCCCACATCGGTGCTGGATGGTATCTCACACCAGATGATGTACCTCTTACCGATGGACGGGTACTCCCCCGTTCCTATGAAGGACAGTTCCCGCCAAAAAGTATGTATAAGGAATTCGCATTGACAAAGGATGCTCTGAGGAAGTACAAGACAAGCCTCACGTCCTGATTGATTCCATCGGGCAGTTTGAACATCGTTCTTGCTGCCTGCCAAAAATGATATACATTTATGATAAAATAAAAACTCCTTACAACAGTATAAGGAGTTCGATGCTTTGACGACTCCATACGGCTAAAGCCGTTGGATTCTTGGGACGTTAGCCTCATGACTATTTCATTACAAGCTAACCCCGTGCGCCCCGCGGTTTATGTTTGTTGATTTCTTCTTTGCCGCGAGCAAACTTGGTTTTCGTCTTCTAAAATCAATCTATGTTAACCGATAATTTACGATTCCCTCTCACAGGAATATCATAAATTTAATTAGCTTTTTGGGACAACAGTCCTATGAGAGGGGATGACCCTTAGGTCATCGGCGGCAGCCAAACGCACGACGGGGCCAGCCGATGTCACGCTTCTTGTTGTTGATCTTCACAAGATCCTCCAAAGGGGACAGTAGGGTCAATTACTCCCATATTATAGATTAAAGAATAATATTATTCAAATAACAAATACCCCTGTCTCTTTCGACAGGGGTATTTGTTATTCTTCTTCATCTGTAATCTGGACTCTAGCAACGGTTGCAACCTCTTCATCTTTCGCTAACTTAATCAAGCGCACACCTTGGGCATATCGTCCCAATGTGGAAATGCCTGAAATATTCATGCGAATGACAATACCTGCTTGGGTCACAATCATCAAGTCTTCTTCTTCTGAAACCATCGTATGACCAACAACTGGACCATTTTTCTTCGTGATATTGAGCGTTTTGATACCTTTTCCACCACGAGATTGCGAACGGTATTCTCCGATCGGAGTCCGTTTTCCATATCCTTTTTTCGTAACAATCATTACGTCTTTACCAGGTTCAACGATATCCATATCGATTACATAGTCATTGTCCGATAGGGTAATTCCTTTGACACCTGTTGCAGAGCGTCCCATTTCCCGAACGTCCAATTCTGGGAAACGGATAGACATACCAAGACTTGTACCAATAATTACTTCTTGATCTCCATCGGTCAGACGAACACTTACTAATTCGTCTCCTTCACGAAGATTGATCGCAAACAACCCATTTTTACGGATATTTTCAAAATCCGACAACTTCGTCTTTTTCACAACACCATTGGAGGTGGCGAAGAATAGATTAAAGTCGTCCGTAAATTGCTTAACAGGTATAACTGCCTGTATTCGCTCATTTTGCTCGATTTGTATTAGGTTGATGATCGGTGTCCCTTTTGCAGTTCTTCCTAATTCAGGAATCTCATAAGCTTTTAAGCGGTATACTTTTCCTTTATTGGAGAAAAACAAAATATGATTATGACTGCTGGTGACAAACAAGGTCTGAATAAAATCTTCGTCTCTTGTGCCCATTCCTGATACACCTTTCCCACCTCGACGCTGGGCACGGTAAGTAGATAAAGGCATGCGCTTCACATAACCGCGATGTGTCAGCAGTACAGCTACTTCTTCCTCAGGAATCAAGTCTTCATCGACGATACTGTCCACATTGATCATAATGGACGTTCTTCTGTCATCACCAAAACGCTCTTTTACCTCATTCAATTCTTCGCGAACAACTCCGCGTATCTTTGCTTCATCTGCAAGGATCTCTTTTAACTTTTTGATGGTGATTTGCAGCTCTTGGTATTCATTTTCGATTTTATCGCGTTCCAGCCCTGTCAAACGTTGCAAACGCATATCCAAAATCGCTTGTGCTTGTTTTTCACTCAATCCAAACTGCTCCATCAAACCGTCTCTTGCCTCAGAAGTGGTTTTAGATCCACGTATTAGTGCAATGACTTTATCAATTTGATCAAGAGCAATTCGATATCCCTCTAAAATATGAGCACGTTCTTCTGCTTTGTTCAAATCAAATTGTGTTCTTCTGCGTATAACTTCGATTTGATGGTCAAGATAATGAGACAGCGCTTGATGTAAATTAAGAACTCGTGGTTGTCCATTCACTAATGCAAGCGTATTTACACCAAAGCTAGTTTGGAGCGTTGTATGCTTATAGAGATTGTTTAAGATAATTCGAGGATTCACATCTCTGCGCAGCTCAATTACTACACGCATTCCGTTTCGGTCTGATTCATCCCGAAGATCAGTAATACCATCAATTTTTTTATCGCGAACCAATTCAGCAATCTTTTCTACTAGTTTGGCCTTATTCACTTGATATGGAAGTTCTTCCACGATAATACGCATTTTGCCATTTTGAGCCTCTTCTATTCGCGTTTTGGCACGAATTTGAATGCTCCCGCGACCAGTCCGAAAAGCTTTGCGAATCCCTTCATATCCTAAAATAATTCCACCGGTAGGGAAATCAGGCCCTTTTACAATCGGCAAAAGGTCTTCCACTGTTGTCTCCGGTTTATCGATGATGAGCAGCAATCCATCAATAATTTCTCGTAGATTGTGTGGTGGGATATTCGTCGCCATTCCTACTGCGATCCCTGATGCACCATTAACTAACAGGTTGGGGAATCGTGCTGGTAATACATGAGGCTCCAACTGCTGACCGTCATAGTTAGGGCCAAAATCAATGGTGTCTTTTTGGATATCTCTCAGCAATTCTAGCGTGATAGGAGCCATTTTTGATTCTGTATAACGCATCGCAGCTGGGGGATCACCATCTACAGAACCAAAGTTACCATGTCCGTCTACCAACATGTAACGATAGGAAAAATTTTGTGCCATTCTGACCATTGCTTCGTATACCGCTACATCTCCATGCGGGTGATATTGAGCAGTTACATTTCCTACCGTCCTTGATGATTTTTTGTATTGTTTATCAGGAGTCATCCCCAGTTCATACATGGTATATAAAATACGTCGGTGTACTGGTTTAAGTCCATCACGTACATCAGGCAATGCTCGGCTAACGATAACACTCATAGCATAGTCAAGAAAAGATGATTTCATCTCTTGGCTAATATTCACTTCTTCTATACGTTCTATATTTGCCATCCGTTTCATCAACTCCAACTAACGGACTAGATTTATTCCTGATTCATTTTTTGGTCTCTTACTGTTAAACATCTAATGTTGCCTGTTTCGCATATTCTTGAATAAAATCCCGTCTTGGTTCAACACGATCACCCATCAACATCTCCATCACTTGATCTGCATCCATTGCATCTTGGAAAGAAACTTGACGAAGAGTTCTGCTGTCAGGATCCATCGTTGTTTCCCACAACTGTGTAGCGTTCATTTCACCTAAACCTTTGTAGCGCTGAATTTCAATTTTCCCTTTTCCTTCTAGTTCTTTCACAATTTTATTTTTCATCGCATCAGAATAAGCATAGCGGATAACCTTGCCTTGAGATACTTTGAACAAAGGAGGCTGCGCAATGTACACATATCCCTCTTCAATCAAAGAGCGCATGTAGCGAAAGAAAAAGGTAAGCAGTAAGGTACGAATATGAGCACCATCAACATCCGCATCTGTCATGATAACTACTTTGTGGTAGCGGGCTTTATCGATCTGAAAATCATCTGCAATTCCGGTTCCAAGTGCTGTAATGATTGTCCGAATCTCTTCATTGGACAAAGCCTTATCCAAACGTGCCTTTTCGACATTTAGAATTTTTCCGCGTAATGGGAGAATCGCTTGGAACATTCGGTCACGGCCTTGCTTTGCTGTGCCGCCTGCAGAGTCACCCTCAACAATAAATAATTCACTGATGGAGGCATCCTTCGTTGTGCAGTCTGCTAATTTTCCAGGCAAAGAACTTACTTCGAGAGCACTTTTTCTCCTCGTGAGTTCTCTTGCTTTTCGAGCAGCTTCTCTGGCACGAGCGGCTGTCACAGATTTATTAATTATTTTCTTTCCAACTGCTGGATTTTCATCCAGATACGATTGAAAATAATCAACAAACAATTGCTCTGTTGCAGAGCGCGCTTCACTATTTCCGAGCTTCGTTTTGGTTTGACCTTCAAATTGTGGATCTGGGATTTTTACACTAATAATTGCTGTAATACCCTCTCGAACATCGTCTCCAGTCAAATTACTTTCGCTATCTTTCAACAAATTATTGCGACGAGCATAATCATTGATTACTCTGGTAAGCCCTGCTTTGAAACCAGATTCATGGGTGCCGCCTTCATGAGTATGAATATTATTGGCATAACTATAAAGGTTAGATGAATAAGTATCGTTGTACTGCAAAGCAACTTGTACTTGAATATTGTCCCGTTCACCCTCAAGGTAAATAGGAGGTTCGTGTAAAGCTTCGCGATTACGATTCAAATATGCTACAAAAGAAGCGATACCGCCTTCAAATTGGAATGTTTCTTCTTTTTTCTCTTCTTCTCGTTGATCTGACAAAACAATTGTCACACCTCGATTAAGAAAAGCAAGCTCACGTAAACGATTTCGCAAAGTATCGTAGTCATACTCTAATGTTTCGGTAAAAATTTCCGGATCTGGTTGAAAAGTAATCGTTGTTCCTGTTGTTTCGGTCGTACCAATGACTTCTAAATCCATTTGTGGAACACCACGAGAATACTTTTGACGATGAATTTTACCATCTCGTTTGACGATAACCTCTAATTCGCTCGACAACGCATTTACGACGGAAACACCAACACCGTGTAATCCGCCGGAAAATTGATAACCTTCTCCGTCAAATTTTCCGCCTGCATGAAGTACTGTCATTACTACTTCGACCGCTGGTCTTCCTACTTTTGGCTGTATTCCGACTGGGATACCACTACCATTATCCACAACTGTAATGCTGTTTTCGGGATTAATCGTAACTTCGATCGTATCACATCGTCCAGCTAGAGCCTCATCAATACTGTTGTCAACCACTTCCCACACCAGATGATGTAATCCTCTGCTTGATGTGGAACCGATATACATCCCAGGTCTCTTTCGAACAGGTTCCAATCCTTCAAGAACCTGTATCTGCGTTTCATCGTATCCAGTTGTCATAGCGTACTCACCACCTTTAATCCTGATTGAGATCTTTTGAGTAAGGTATTCGAAGATATTGGTGATGTATAAATTTGATTTGCAGTGATAATAAATGACTTCACTTCTTCATCAGAATGAACCGGCAGGGGAATACTTGATGAAGATTTTACAGCACCAACCGCATCAATAATCGCAACTACATCACTTAATCTTATCATCTGGTTTCCACCAAGGTGAATAAACAATAATCATCACCTCATTATGCTCGAGTAACTTGACCATGTTGTACATGGTATACAACTGCCTGTTTTTGTGTTTGTAAATCAATTCCATCTAAACCCGTGGCCGTTACAAAAGTCTGGACTCGCCCACGTATTGATTCTAGCAAATGGGTCTTGCGTGAATCATCTAATTCAGAAAGGACATCATCTAACAATAATACGGGATAATGTCCAGTTGTTTCTTTGACAAGCTGCAATTCTGCTAACTTTAAGGAGAGGGCAGCAGATCTTTGCTGCCCTTGAGAACCAAATATATGATAATCCAAATTATTTTGCTGGAGAGAAAAATCGTCACGGTGAGGGCCAAACATGGTATTTCCAAGAATAATTTCTTTTTTCCTCACAGATTGGAGTGCTTTCTTCATCTCATCTTTCATTTCTTGATCTGACATTTGAGAATAAATAGGCACAGATGGAATATATTCTATTTGGAGTCTCTCTTCTCCTTTCGTGATAGAAAGATGAATTTCTTCTGCCCAATTTTGTAATCTAGCTAACGAATCCAATCGTTTTCGCCAAATAGATACGGATAACTGGATGAGTTGTTCATCAAGAACATCCAAGAAATCGAGCGGAAACTGATTGTTTTTTGACAAATTTTTTAAAAGTTGATTTCGCTCTTTCAACAAATTTTTCAACTGGGTCAACTGATGAACATAGGTAGGACTTATTTGACCGATTTCCACATCTAGAAATCGCCGTCTTACATGCGGACCGCCTTTTACCAGTTGTAAATCCTCGGGTGCAAACAAAACAACTGGCAATGTGCCAATATACTGGCTTAGTTTTGCTATCTCCAGACCATTTTTCTTAATCTTCTTCCCTTTAGGGAGGAGGGTTAATTCCAACCGTGCTTTTCTTGTCTTATCCTCTGTTCTTGTTCGAATCATAGCAGTTTGTTGACCAAATCGAATACATTCTTGCAAAGATCTCGTGCGATGGGATTTGCCAAGGGAAATAAGATATAAAGATTCCAATAAATTTGTCTTCCCTTGCGCATTAGCACCAATAAACAGATGTAAATCTTCAGGACAATTCAATTCTAGTTCTGGGATATTGCGAAATTGTTGAAGTTGTAACGATGTTACATGCAATGCGCTATCCCTCCACTATACCAAATGAATCTTACCATATCCTTCAATCTCAACTTTATCTTGCGGATATAGTTTACGTCCTCTTCGATCATCGACTTCACCATTTATTAATACTCTGTAGGATTGTAGGAAGATCTTTGCTTCTCCACCACTTGCAATGAGATCAATTGATTTTAGTAATTGTCCAAGAGTCATATATTCACCATGGATAGGAATTTTCTTCATGGATAATCCTTTCTGCCTTAACGGGTTCGAATTGGCACGATTAGGTGGAGTGAATCATTACGATCAGTAGGTTGTATGAGGAACGGTGTCATGGAACCTGTAAATTGAATGTGGATTTCCTCACTATCAATCGTACGAAGTGCTTCTATCATGTATCTTGCATTAAAAGAAATCGTTAATGATGGACCTTTTACATCTGCTTGGATCTCTTCTACAACACTTCCTATTTCCTGTGAAGCAGAAGTGATCTGTACTTGATTATCACTCACAGTCCATTTTATCACATTATCTCTGCCATCCCTGCTAATAAGTGACGCACGCTCAACAGATTGTAACAATTCTTTTGTTTTTGTAGTAACCTCAACATCTCCTGTCTGCGGTATCACACGGTTCGTATCAGGATAACTCCCTTCTAGCAATCGTGTATAAAAAGAAAGATGTGTTGTTTTGGCAAGCAGCTGATTTCCTGCAACTACTAAATCTACTAATTCAGATTCATCTGCAAATGTTTTTGCGAGTTCACTCATACTTTTACCAGGGATAATGACATTTTTCATCTGCAAATCTGGTAAACTTTCGACATTTGTTCGTTGCCGAGATAAACGATGACTATCTGTTGCAACACAAGTCAATAAACCATCCTCCAACTGGAATAAAACTCCAGTGAATACACCGCGTGCTTCATTAACAGCAACAGCAAAACTCGTTTTACGAACTAGTGTACGAAGCAACTCAGCTGATAAAGAAAATACTTGTTCTTCATAAAGCTGTGGTAAAGATGGATATTCCTCACTTGTTAAGCCATGTAGTTGGAATTCGGCTTTTCCGGAGCGAATCGTAATTGCATTTCGTTCACCAACAATCCACTCTACCTCATTTCCAGGAAGTTTGCGAACAATTTCTGCAAAAATTTTACCAGGAACAACTACACTCCCTATTTTTTCCACAAATAACTGTTCTTTTTCATCTTTCACACTGGGAATTCTGGTTTCAATCGTTATATCAGAATTACTACCAGTTAAAATCAATTGATTTTCTTCTGCGGTTACTTTAATACCTGTCAAAATAGGAATAGTAGTTCTAGTGGAAACTGCTTTTATTACCTGTGATACAGCATCTACCAACACACTTTGTAAGATTCGTAATTTCATAAGATCCTCCTCGAACATTTCTGTAAGATAATTTTTCACTTTTTTTCGTCTCAATTTTTATTCACAAACTCTATTATTTATTTAATTAATTATTAATAAAAAATAGTAGTAGTAGTAGTAGTACCTGTGGATACTGTGGATAAGTGGGTTGGGACAAGCAACAAAGCCTATACACGTTGTGGATAAGCTGTGTATAGGCATGGGTGAGTTGTCCACAGTTTCCACATTAGGCTGTGATTAACTGTTTCGACTAAGACGATTTTTTAGTTCCAAAATCACTTGTTCTAACTCTTGATCTTGATTCAACATGCGACTTATTTTTTCATGAGCATGAATGACCGTTGTGTGATCGCGTCCGCCAAAATCTTCCCCGATTTTTGGTAAGGAACTCTCCGTTAATTCACGAGATAAATACATGGCAATTTGTCTTGGGTATGCGATTGTCTTGGTACGTTTTTTACTCTTTAAATCTTCCACCCGCAATTGATAGTAATTTCCCACTACTTGTTGAATCTCTGGTATTCCTATTTTCTTTGGTTGATTAGGTGAGACTAAGTTTTTTAATGCTTCATGAGCTAGATCTATCGTTATTGCTTGGTTAAGCATAGTAGAATAAGCAACTACACGTATAAGTGCGCCTTCCAATTCACGAATATTATTTGCAACTTGATCAGCGATATAATACAGCACTTCGTTCGTTACTTCTAAGTTGTCTGCAATAGCCTTTTTGCGTAAAATGGCGATTCTAGTTTCCAAATCAGGCGGCTGAACATCGGTGATTAGTCCCCACTCAAATCGAGAGCGAAGACGGTCTTCTAAAAAAGGAATTTCTTTTGGAGGCCGATCGCTCGAAATAATAATTTGTTTATGGCATTCATGCAATGCATTGAAAGTGTGGAAAAACTCCTCTTGTGTCCCTTCTTTTTTCGCTAGAAACTGAATATCGTCTATTAACAGAACATCTACGGAGCGATATCGATTGCGAAAAGGTTCAACATTACCACTGACAATTCCATTGATGAATTCATTTGTAAACTTCTCAGAAGATATGTAGCAAATACGGCTCTCAGGATTTTGCTGCTTTACGTAGTGTCCAATGGCATGCATTAAGTGCGTTTTCCCCAAACCAACACCGCCATAGATAAACAATGGGTTGTAAGTATTTGCAGGTTGTGCAGCTACCGCAAGGGAAGCAGCATGGGCAAATCGATTGCCAGGTCCAATAACAAATGTTTGGAATGTGTACTTAGGATTCAGTTGGGAAGAGGATGGGTCTTCTTCAGTCTGCATTTGTATTTCTGGTGTTAACACTTCATCCAATGAAGTAGGGGAGACTTCATCAGGTGTGTCATTGGTGCTTTTTACTTCTGTTTCATCAAGTGAATGCAGCACAAAATCGACTTCCATTGGGACACCTGAAATTTCCCTTAACGCCAATAAAATCTTACTCTTTGCTCGATGTACAAGCCAGTCTCTTGTAAAAAAATCAGGCACTGCTATGAGTAAAAAATTTGGTTTACTCTCCACCACTTTTGTTTGAATCAATAGCTGTTCTACATCTGCCGATTCATCGGAGCAAGCTGATTTCAATGCATGTAGCCATAGTTCATCAGCAGAATACATGTACGAAATCCTCCTCTCTTTTTGGATTTCAAAATAGTTATCCACAAAACAGAAAGTATAAGAATGAAGTACTCCACAGAGTTATACACATTATCCACAATCTGTGGATAACTTAGTGTTAAACAGTTCTAATTATTCACATCTAAACTTATCCACAATCTGTGGATAACATGAGAAATAAAAAAACTTATCCACGGAGAAAACAAAATAAGAATATCAAAATGAACTAGATATGACAAGGACTTTTAAACAGTTATCCACTTATTCACAGCCTGTGGATAACTACTTATCCACAGGCCGAAAATCTGTGTATAATCCGTGGATAAGTTGTTGATAACTTGAAAAAAGTTACCCACAATGATCCAAATTTTTCACAAATCAGACGAAAAATCAGCTGGATAGAATAAAATCTGTGGATAACCTGTGGAAAAGTTGTTGATAACCTGTTAATAAGTTGTGGAAAAAAAGTGGATAAGTGGGGGAAACCTAATATTCTCATAACAGTATAATTCAATACATAATATGCATGTAAATCTATTCTTAACAAAAATAAAAACCTATTTACATCCATTCCAGTCAATAAATACCAATAAAATGAGTATATTTGACTTTTTTGAATCCCCTTTTTTGCTCGCCTGTGGATAACCTGTGGAAAAGTTGTTGATAACCTGTTAGTAAGTTGTTGATAAAGAGTGGATAAGTGGAAAAAACGCTGTATTTTTAGGCATAGTAGAATTTATTAGGAAATCATACTACTTTTCTACTGTGTTTTTTGAAAATAAGGAACAAAAAATTACGAAACATCATTTCTAGTATGACAAAGATAATACCAAAGGTTTTTTATAGATTGCATATCTCGTTTTATTATTTTTTTTGCAGAAAAAGTATGGATGTCTGTCACAATTTCACACTCTTATTTGTCTCAGTTTATGAAAGGCAAATCAGCACATGGATAATATGGAGAAAATCTAGAGGTGAAAACAATGACAAAATTAGTTGATGATATCCGGAAATTCGAAGAAAGCGTTCAGAAAGAAGCCATGACCGAAAACAAAAAAATGATTGCCCAAGCAACAAAAGAATTGAGTGAATCGAATGTAGCAAAGGGATTATCGATTGGCGAACAAGCTCCTGATTTTACGTTAAAAGATGCTGCAGGTGCTTCCGTTATCCTTTATGAAGAATTGAAAAAAGGACCTGTTATCTTAACTTTCTATCGAGGCGGATGGTGCCCGTATTGCAATCTAGAATTGAGAGCTTACCAACGAGTTTTAAAAGATATAAAAGCAGCAGGAGGACAATTAATTGCTATTAGTCCTCAAACACCTGATTCTTCACTCTCGACGAAAGAAAAAAACGAGTTGGAATTTCTTGTTTTAAGTGATACGAATGGAAGCGTTGCTGAAAACTACCATTTACTATTTAAGCTACCTGATTATCAAATTGAAATTTATAAGGCATTTAGTGCGGATCTAAAAAAATATAATGGGAATGATGAATGGAAGCTCCCAATTCCAGCAACTTATCTTATAGACCAATCAGGAAAAATTCGGTTCGCGAGTGTAGATCCTGATTTTACAAAAAGAGAAGAGCCTACAAGAATGGTAGAATTGTTAAAAGAGATCTTGTAAGGGTACAGAACCAAATGAAAATGGGCTCACTTGCTTTATCCAAAAGAAAGACCGATTCAGTCGTGAATCGATCTGATTTCTATTTATAGGAACTGTCACCTCTCAGGCGGCAGATATGCTGGTTCTGAACTGCAAATTAACTGATATAGAAAAGGTGATGAACAAATGTCACAAATCCATCCCTTTCCTTGTCTAAGTGTATGAAAGACAAATAACGAGTGAAGGTAAGGATGGTGAAACAGTTTGATGTTGCAATCATTGATGGAGCCATTGCAGGTTTAGTTGCAACATTTGATTTGGCCCAAGCAAGGAAGTCTGTTTTTCTTTTCGAAAAGGCCAGCCGACTAAGTGACCGGGCAATATCTATCATGAAAAACGAGGCTGTCTTCGATCTTGGCGCTCATGCAATAGTCAAGGGAGGGGCAGTGGATGAAATCTTTCAAGATTTAGGTATCAGAGTGGAAGGTAGACACATCAGTTCTATGGGATAATAGGGTAAACCATATGTTTAAATTTTTAATCTCTTGAAACTTAAGCTGGTCAGTTAAGATGGAGTTTAACACGCTGACAAAAATTGATGCAGTTGCAGGGCTGTATGTGCGGGAGAGTGGGCCACCCATGGAGAAGATTTGCAGATGCTGCGGCGGCAAGTGGAAGACGTGCGGCGCTTTGTATGTTAAAGGATATGGAAACAGGCTGTAAGGGTAGGCAAGAAACCATTGTAGTGCGAGTAACAGGAAGAAAGAGGGTAGCTGACATCTTGGAAAACATAAAAACAGCAGAATTCTATACCGAATACAAACCACTATTGTTCTCTCTTGCTTACCGTATGCTGGGCAGTGTCGTGGATGCGGAAGATATTGTTCAAGAAGCCTTTTTAACCATATATAAATCTAATTCTGATCACATTCAAAATATGAAAGCATATTTATGCAAAATTGTAACGAACCGCTGTCTCAATCTGCTTCAGTCAACGAGAAAACAGCGGGAAAACTATATCGGAACTTGGCTGCCTGAACCGCTTGTGACAACATCAAGTGACGAAATGGATCCATTGGAATCATACTTACAGAAGGAATCGGTATCCACCGCTTTTGTGCTGTTGCTGCAACAATTATCCCATGTGGAACGAGCTGTTTTCTTGCTGCGCGAAGTGATGCAGTACGATTATGAAGAAATAGCTGACATTGTTGGCAAGAGCAATGCGAACTGCCGGCAAATATTTCTTCGAGCAAAACGCAGTCTCAGCGTAACATATGATCCGGATTTGAAGCCCTTAGATCAGGATAAAACTACACACTTGGTGGAGCGATTTATGAATGCTCTTTCCTCAGGAAATAAGACTCAAATCTTGAAATTTTTATCAACTGATGCGGTACTCTTTGCAGATGGAGGAGGAAAAGTTAGGGCACGATTGCAACCTCTTCATGGTCATATATCAATTTTTTCCGGCTTGACAACAAATTTCCAAAGTTTGCCTTCGAGTGTAAATTACTGTATCACCACAGTAAATGGCCTACCTGGAATTCTTTTATATACAGATAAAAAAACGTTGACTGTCATTTCATTCCATGTCATGGATGATCGCATTGTTAATATTTTTATCGTCGCAAATCCTGATAAATTGACACATGTGCATTATTCTAAATGATCCCATATAAAAGATTTTGTATTGATATGTTTTTTTAAATAAGCATAGCTATTTAATAATACTGCTAAGAATTTTTTCAATCAAAGAATACACTACTACTTCAATTTGACTATTAAGTAAATTGGTTTGTTGGAATATCAGATGTTCCTTCATGGGATCAGTTGAGATATTTGTTAAACGATCCTTTCCTCCTGTTTCTTGACACTATACCCTTCAGATAGCTATAATAGGGAGGATTGTCGACTAGAGCGACTTACTATGGGAATAAGAAGGGAGGTAACCTTGAATTTCAAGGTGAATATAGATGAAGAGAACTTACCAACCAAGTAATCGCAGACGGAAAAATGTACATGGTTTCCGCGCGAGAATGGCTACGAAAAATGGACGTAAAGTATTAGCTGCACGTCGTCGTAAAGGAAGAAAAGTGCTATCTGCTTAATCCTGGGACCACTTACATACTGTGGTCTTTTTTTCCATATAGATATATCCTCACTGGAGAAAGGAAGCCTATCTTGTGCAAAGACCTTTTCGCTTAAAGAAACGCAAAGATTTTCGCAGAGTTTTTCGGGCAGGTACATCGGTAGCAAATCGCCAATTTGTCCTGTATACTTTCAAGCGAATGGATGATGATGTTCCTCGCATAGGAATTTCCATAAGTCGCAAGATAGGGAAGGCCGTAGTGCGAAACCGGATCAAACGGCTGATCAAGGAGGTTGTTCGGCATTGGGTTGATCACATTCATCCACAATTCGATCTTATCTTGATTGTTCGTAATCCAGTAGTAGGATTAAAATATAATGAGATTGAATCAAGTCTTCGTCATGTTATGAAACGTGCGAACGTTTTCAATCATGTCCCAAAAGTGACAAAGAGGAGTGAGCAATGATGAAATATCTAGCTATTCTCTTTATCCGCTTTTATCGGAAATTCATCTCACCGCTACTACCTCCCAGTTGCCGTTTTTACCCAACTTGTTCACAGTACGGATTAACTGCAATTGAACGACATGGTTTTTGGCGCGGTGGTTACTATACAGTAAAGCGAATTTGCAAATGTCATCCATTTCATCCTGGTGGAATTGATCATGTTCCATAAATAAGGAGATTTGGCTTTATCTTGAGGAGGAGTTATCGTTGAGTAAGCGGCGAAAGTATTTTCTATTTGCTCTGATCGCCCTTTTTGCCGTCTTGATGTTGAGTGGTTGTTCTACTAACGGCGCTCATTATGCTAAGTTAGATCCGGCTCACGCAGGTATTTGGGATAAATATTTTGTCATTCCATTGGCTCATTTGTTGGATTGGTTCTCAAAACAACTTGGAAATTATGGACTTTCTATTTTAGTTGTAACCTTTTTAGTGAGGCTTATCATATTTCCATTAACATACCGTCAACAAAAAAGTATGCAAGAGATGCAAAAAATTCAACCGCAAATGGTTAAAATACGCGAAAAATATAAAAAAGATCCGCAAAAAATGCAACAAGAGACTATGAAGTTATATCAAGAACATAATGTAAATCCGATGGCGGGCTGTTTTCCAATCTTGATTCAGATGCCTGTACTCATTGCTTTTTATCAGGCGATTGTACGAGATGCAAATATCGCTAAATCTTCTTTCTTATATTTGCAATTAGGACAACCTGATCCCTATCATATACTGCCATTATTAGCGGCGATTACTACATACATTCAATTTGTGTCATCGGGTAGCGGTGATAATCCTCAAATGCGGATAATGGTATGGATTTTCCCAGTAATGATCTTTGTCTTAGCATTTAGTTTCCCTGCTGCTATGGCTTTGTATTGGGTATATGGTAACATCTTTACTATCTTGCAATACCAACTAATTTTAAAGCCAATGTTAAAAAAACCATCGGAAGCAAAGTAAAGTCTCCTTTTAGGAGGCTTTTTTCATCTCTATGTGATCAACTTATGATCTTCCCGATGCTATGAATATTCCGGGAATTGTAAATGAATGCCGATGGGAGAGTGATTTCCCTACAAATCTCGTTTTTTCGGTTAATCAATCTCAGTTACACGAAATGTTTGTATTGAAAGTAGTTTTTCTCATCTATTTTTGGGGTATTCCTTGACTAGCAGTTTTCTTTGTGCATTTGTGTTAAGATTAGTTATTAGTTGAGAGGTGGATGATGTGGAAAACGATACTATTGCTGCCATTGCAACCGCAATGGGTGAGAGCAGTATAGCAATCATACGTGTGAGTGGGCCAAGTGCACTAACTCGTGTGGATCATATATATCAGGGGAAAACTAGCCTTGTCGAAGTAGAAACTCATACGGTGCATTATGGACATATCATCGATCCAAGTACCAAAGAGACGATTGATGAAGTATTGGTAACTGTCATGTTAGCCCCGCGTACTTTTACACGAGAAAATGTAGTAGAAATTAGTTGTCACGGTGGATTAATAGCAGTTGAAAAGACACTGGAAGTACTTCTTAAAACAGGAGTTCGTCTAGCCGAACCTGGGGAATTTACCAAACGTGCATTTTTAAACGGTAGAATCGATCTTTCGCAAGCGGAAGCTGTCATTGATTTAATTCGTGCAAAGACAGATAAAGCAGCAAAAGTAGCTATCCGCCAATCGGAAGGAAAGCTTTCTTTGCATATTCGTTCCTTGCGCAATGAAATCGTGGAGACGCTAGCTCATCTTGCAGTAAATGTAGATTATCCTGAATATGATGCAGATGTTCTAACAGGTCAGTATGTGTTGGAGCGTTGTGAATCGATCGGTAGAGAAATTGATCAATTGTTGCTTACTGCTCGACAAGGAAAGATACTGCGTGAAGGAATTGCTACTGCGATTATCGGGCGTCCAAATGTAGGAAAGTCATCATTGATGAATGCTCTAACACAAGAGAATAAAGCAATTGTTACGGATATACCTGGGACAACAAGGGATGTAATCGAGGAATATGTCAATGTTCGTGGTATTCCTCTGAAACTATTAGATACTGCTGGTATTCGTGAAACAGAAGATATTGTTGAGCAAATTGGTGTTCAGCGTTCAGAAGAAGCCTTGCAAAATGCTGATTTGGTATTACTTATGTTGAATTACTCGGAGCCGTTGCAGACCGAAGATTATCGATTGCTTGAAAAAGTAAGGGATCTGCCTACTATACTGATAATCAATAAACTGGATTTACCAAAAAAGATTGACTATGAAGAAATAAGACAAAGAAGTGGCAGTAAACCATTTATCCCCTTATCTGTAAAAACAGAAGAAGGATTAAGTTTATTAGAAGAAGCGATAAAAAACATGTTTTTTGCAGGCGAAGTAGAAATGAATGATCAAACATATGTCAGTAACGCCAGGCATATTCAGCTTTTGGAGCAAGCAAAACAAAATATTAAAGATGTAATAGAAGGAGTGGAGCAGGGTGTTCCACTAGATATGGCTGAAATTGACATGAAAAATGCATGGCAGTCGTTAGGTGAAGTCATTGGCGAAGCAGTGGCAGAAGATTTAATCGACCAAATTTTTTCTCAGTTTTGTTTAGGAAAGTAAATGGCTTAATGAATCGGGTAATACTAGAAAGAGAGAGGTTGTGAAAAAGTGAGTTACCAAGCAGGTTCCTATGATGTTATTGTAATCGGGGCTGGACATGCTGGATGTGAAGCGGCTTTGGCAGCAGCACGAATGGGTTGTCAAACGTTGCTTCTGACGCTAAGTCTCGACACCATTGCGTATATGCCATGTAACCCCTCGATTGGTGGTCCAGCAAAAGGACATGTTGTTCGTGAATTGGATGCACTTGGTGGAGAAATGGGGAAAAATATAGATAAAACGCATATTCAAATGCGAATGTTGAATACAGGAAAAGGGCCAGCCGTGTATGCACTGCGTGCACAGGCAGATAAAGTCCTTTACCAAAGGGAAATGAAAAAAGTAATAGAAGAAGAACCCAATTTGACCCTGCATCAAAATATGGTAGAAAAATTAATTGTCGAAGATGGAATTTGTAAAGGTGTCCTTACCCGAACAGGTGCAGCTTATCATTCGAAGACAGTGGTGCTGACTACTGGAACCTATTTACGTGGAAAAATCATCATCGGTGATCTCCAATATGAAAGTGGTCCTAATAACCAACAGCCTTCTATTAACTTGGCACATCATCTGCAAGATTTAGGGTTTGATATGGTTCGGTTTAAAACAGGAACACCACCACGAATTAATAGTAGAACCATTGATACAACGAAAATGGAAATTCAGCCAGGCGACGACGAGCCGCGTGCGTTTTCTTTTGAAACAAAAGATTATATTACAGATCAGCTGCCTTGTTGGTTAACATACACCAATGAAAAAACACATCAGTATATTCAAGATAATTTGCATCGCGCTCCGATGTATTCTGGGAAAATCGAAGGAAGAGGACCGAGATATTGTCCTTCTATAGAAGATAAAATTGTTCGTTTTGCAGATAAAAATCGTCATCAAATTTTTATCGAGCCAGAAGGCCGAGAGACATTAGAAATGTATGTACAAGGTTTATCTACTAGTTTACCAGAAGACGTACAGCAAGATATTCTTCGGACGATCGATGGTTTGGAAAAAGCAGAGATGGTGCGTACTGGTTATGCAATTGAATACGATGCAATTGTGCCTACTCAACTATGGCCAAGTCTGGAAACTAAGCTAGTCCCAGGTTTGTTTACGGCTGGTCAAATAAATGGAACATCTGGATATGAAGAAGCGGCTGCACAAGGTATTATGGCTGGCATTAATGCAGCTAGAAAGGTCCAAGGGGAAGAAGCTGTTATTTTGGATCGATCAGAAGCGTATATTGGCGTTTTAATCGATGACTTGGTGACCAAAGGTACAAATGAACCTTATCGTCTGCTTACATCACGTGCAGAATATCGACTATTGCTTCGTCATGACAATGCAGATCTCAGATTAACGGATAGAGGATTTCAAATTGGATTGATCAAAGAAGAACGTTATCAACGGTTTGTGGCAAAACGCGAAGCGATTGATAAAGAAATCGAGCGATTACGCCAAACAAAATTGACCCCTAATGCAGAGGTACAAGCCAAATTAATCACATTAGGTACAAATGAATTAAATAATGTGATGGAATTAGCTAATTTGATCAAACGTCCGGAACTTTCTTATCAACATATTATGAAACTCTCACCATCTCCAAATAAATTAACGGAAGAAGAAATGGAGCAAGTAGAAATTCAATTAAAATATGAAGGATACATTCAAAAATCATTGCAGCAAGTGGAAAAAATGAAACGAATGGAAAAGAAAAAAATTCCTCATTGGGTAAATTATTCTACGGTCTCTGGATTATCATCAGAAGCAAGAGAAAAATTACAACAAGTGCAACCAGTATCATTGGGACAAGCTTCCCGCATATCTGGAGTCAATCCCGCTGATATTTCTATTTTGATGATTTATATTGAGCAGGGTGGACGTACTGCATGATAAGTTATTTACAAGAGGAATTTCAATTAACGCAAGATCAAATGGATCAGTTTCAGTTATACTACCGCTTACTTGTAGAAAAAAACAAAGTAATGAATTTGACTGCGATTACAGATGAACAAGAAGTATATATCAAGCATTTTTATGATTCATTAACTATTTCCCGGGCAATAGATTTATCAAATGTATTGAAATTGATAGATGTTGGTACAGGAGCAGGTTTTCCTGGCATACCACTAAAGATTGCTTTTCCGCATTTGCATGTTACATTATTGGATTCTTTGTTAAAACGTGTTAACTTCCTCCAAGAAATTGGAGAGGCACTCGGTTTAAGAGATGTAAATTATGTACATGGCAGGGCAGAGGATATCGCAATGACAGATGCACACCGTGAACAATATGATTTGGCGACATCACGTGCAGTTGCAAAACTAAATATATTAACAGAGTATTGTCTGCCATATGTTCGAGTACATGGAAGTTTTATAGCACTCAAAGGTTCGAATGCTGGAGAAGAAGTTGCTTCAGCGAAACAAGCAATGTATTTATTAGGAAAGGCAGAGAAAAAAGTATATTCGCTTGAATTGCCAGAGCAAATGGGACAGCGAAACCTAATTATAATTAAAAAAAGTGAAAAAACGCCAAAAAAATATCCACGAAAATCAAATATAGTGAAGAAATCGCCACTTTAAAGCCTCTTAGGAGGTTTTTTTTAAAAAGAATATCAGAAAGAATAGATTTGACTGGCAGCGGTATATTTTGAGCATGAAAGGTAGAACTGCATAATAAATTTTCTAAAACTAGAATTTCTAGTATGTCTAATAAAAGACAAGGAAATAAAATGGATGGTAAAGGAGATTGCTATTGTCTCAACATGAAGAAGGTACAATTATTTAGAGAGTTATGATTACTTTCCATAAGAGTAGCTGGTTTCGTATCCTAAGAAAAAAATAGTCCTCATCTTGTTTATCAGATGAGGATGTTGTATTAGCATGCACCTAAGTTTTCCTAACAAAGAGGAACATTCTTGTAATGGTTAAGACAAAAAAGGAGGCCATTTCCTAAATGACGATGTCGAAATAGAAGCAAGTCCCTTAATAAATGGGGACTTGCTTCTATGTTAACCTAGGTTATTAATAAGATTGTGAAGTCCTCTCAGAGCAATTTTTCGTTTCTCGATTTTATCCATTTCCTGTCTCTTGCGATCATTACTGCTGGAGAAAGAAGGGAAGAAATCCTCAAAACTATTGTATCCATATGGCTCTTCGAATTCGATGGAATCAAATTTGAGATTGTCTGAATTGGTTTCCACATTATTTTGTTTTTCTTCAGTTTGATTTGTTTGTTCATCTTTTGTTTCTATAGAATTATTTAGTTTGTTTTCTTCATCTTCATCTTCTTCTAAATCTTGATGAATAATTGAATTTTGAACTAGATTAGAAAAAGATTTATCCGTTTTTTGTGTAGCAGAAGGTTGAATGATTGGGTTTGGGATTGTTGATTCCAATGTTGAAAACAGTCTGCTTTTTTTATTCCTTCTCCGAGAGGAGAAAGGCTCCAATGGAAAAACATCTGGCTTTTTTGTTTGTTCATCTTGTACATTATTTTTTGTTTTATCGCGTTTTCCAGGTTCTAACGTTTGTTCCGGTTTCTCTTGATGTAATTGATGGAATGAGAATTTCTTTCGTAAACGCAGATCACGATCTAACAGAAGAGCAGGGGACTCATTTGAGTCAACCTCTTCCTGCTCTTGTTGTGTATTAAGTTGTTCTATTTGTTCCACTGCTTTTTCTTTTGGTGTTTGTAAGTCAACGTCAGATGTTGTTTCATTCGAGTCATTTTCGTCTTCGAGTTGTGAATGAAGAACAAGTTCATCTAAACTAGGCAGTTTCTTTTTCTTTAATGGAGGAGCTTTTAGTGGATAATTTTCTAGTTTTTTCTCCAATTCTTCAAGTCTATCTTTATGTTCCTCTGAAACTGCAACTGTTTCTTCTTTCTTTTCCGTCGTGTCCTCTGCTTCTTGTACAGTATATAATTCTGAAGAGGTGCTAGGATTAGTCATCAAGTGCGGTCCGTGAAAAATAAAATTATTTTTGTTATTTAAAATCGCTATTTTTTCAACGGTATCTTTATCAAATGTTTCATTTTCGTCTTTCTCTTCTTGGGAAACAATCTCTTCTGTTTCCTCTGTTTCATTTTGATTTACTGTGTAAGGAAGTGGTTCAGTTTCTATTACTTCTTCGCCCTCAATTCGGATAGGGTTAAAAAGGTGATAAGAAGCAAGCATAGAACTATTTAATCCCGTTTTGTTCCGTTGAACCCCATATTTATTTGCCCGAATACCAAGCATTCGGTTGTCAATCAGTGAGCTTTCTTTTGCAAGCGGTGTTATCATAGGGAAAGTAAATTCTTTATGCTCCTCGTCAACTTCTTTTTCATTTATTTCTTCTTCTATATCGTCTTCAACTGTATTATCTGTTAATTCCTCTTCTGTCTCTTCTTCGATATCCTCTTTGATTTCTTCTTCGATTTCTTCTGTTTCTTCTAGAATAGAAGTATCTTCTTCGGTTTGATCCTCTTGCACGAAAACTTCTTTGTCTTCTGCCTCTAAGTTTTTGCCCTCAAGATTGATCTCATCTTCTAACAAACTTTCTGTATCGGTCTCTGTATCTAAGGACATATGTAATTCAAAAGTGTTCTCATCTTCCTCTGCGATTTCTTCACGATCTATATAGGTTTCTACTTCCATAACAGGTTGTATTAAAAAAGTAGTAGAACTTTGGAATGGTGTTTGCATGAGATGTTCTTGTATTTGAAGATGAGAAATAGTTTGTTCCGAACTCGGCTGGCTCACCTGCTTTTGCGACATCAATGTTATCATGGTTTGCGGATCTATTGGAATATAGAGTACTTTTTTTCCTTCGTTTTGCAATTGTTCTATTGTTACTTTGGTTTCATCATCAAAACCTAGAACAATGGTATCAAACATTTGTATTTTTTCATTCAACTGATTTCCCTCCTTTTATTTGTGAAATATAGATCGCTCATTTCTTCAACCCTATTATCTCTTTTTTTTCAACAGAAGGCTAGTTTCTTTTTGATATATTAACAGGCAAATAGTAAAGAATACAGCAGAATCCCCCAAAATGTTGGGGGATTCGCTTGAATAACACACTTCAAAGTAGATGAAATGTTGATCCTCTTATTTTTTTACCTTTTGCTGTGGATTCTGCTGTTTTTTATTCATAGCCTCACTTAAAGCATCTGGAACAGTAAATTCTTGTTGAATAGTTGCAGCAGCTTCCAGTAAGTCTTTTACAGGTACAGCTTTTGATTTTGATTGAGAGAATTTGCAAAGACCAAAACCATTCGCAAACTGTGCTTCTATTCCATAATCTTCTGCAAAGATGAGCTTATCACCGAAACGTTCTCTGTAGAATGGTTTAAATGGAATAGATGCTCCACCTGTTAAAATGATGTAAGTAATATCATCACCAAAATCTAATCGCTGCCAAACTTCTTCCACAAGGTTAGCTCCAACTTCACGAACACATTCTTGTACAATTGCGCTAACATCATGGGTTTTTCCTTTGAAACTAATTTCGCCTGAATTTACGATTCGAGGAAGACTCCAAATTGGATATTCTTTTCCGTTGTTTTCTGCATCTGCAGTGCGAGTAAATTCTAGTAATCGTTTGGATAAGAGATTGTATACATTTAACATCGCATGACGAGATGTAAAGCTTTGGCGTTTGATAATTGTTTCACCATGCAGTGTTTCAATGTCAGATGTTCCAAATCCAAGATCATTAATGCTAACTTTTTGAATAAAGAGATCCTCATTTAATAGTTTTCCATCACGATCTAGTGCGATATGGAATAGTGTCGCCATCGGCTGGCTAATAACAAAAAGATTTTCTTTTTTGATTTCAAATTCTATTTTTCTATATGGCAGATTACCTTGTTTTACTTCAAAAGTATGTTTCCCGATAAGACGTCTTTTCAATTCATCTTTGTAATCAATATAACTGTCAGTTGGGAGGGCCACAGATACAACTGGTTCATTATTTCCTTGCAACATCAAGCCAGTACTAACTCGGAACATAATGAGGTATTCCTGTTCACGAAACCAAGTAGGGCTGAAAAGACGACGTTTGTGAGAATCAAATAGTTCATCATCGCCAGATTGTTCCACTGCGAGCTTTCCGCAAAACCATTCACGGTCGCCGTCTGCTTCTCGATACATAATATTGTGGGGATCGTTGTTGTATGTAATTTCACCCACACGGTTAGGGACTACCATATTACGGATAAACATTTTATAGAATTTACCATTAGCACGGCTTACTACCTTCGTACCATAGTAACCTTGGTCATTACCTATGTAGACAGGTGTACTCATTTGGATTTCCTCCTAAAATAGTCACGTAGTTTTCTATGTTCCCTCTCAACGATTCTACCAATTACAAGTAATAGGATCAAGGACTTTCTATTGGGAACCTCTTAAATCCAAAAGAACATTTAGATGATGATGAAATATTAAGAAATGAAACGAGAGAGTTGGAATGAAAAATGTTCCACGTGGAACACCCAATTTTTAACTTTTTTAGCAGGTGCTAACGAATCGATATCGAAATGATAAGAATAAAAGATGTATCCTAATTTTTCTTAGTGACAAATGTAGTTACAAAGAGTACTAGAATAAGATGAACGGCGGTGGAGCGGTATGAAAGAACCATTTAGTCGACTGTTTGGGCTAGCAGAAAAGCAACAATTTGAACAAGTGAAACAAATACCTGTCAGCCTCATCAAACCAAGTCCATATCAACCAAGAGCTATTTTTTTAGATGATAGACTCGAAGAATTATGTCAAACCATCCGGCTTCATGGTGTAATTCAGCCAGTTGTAGTCCGACAAAGAGGGAAACATTATGAGCTCATTGCAGGAGAACGGAGATTAAGGGCTGTAAAGAAACTAAACTTCGTTACCATACCAGCCATTGTTCGAGAACTGAGTGATTCGCAAGCTGCATCAGCATCTTTAATCGAAAATTTACAGCGAGAGGAATTAACTTCGATTGAGGAAGCGCGAGCTTTAGAACAATTATTAGACGTTCATCACTTAACACAGGAGGGATTAGCGCAAAGATTAGGGAAAAGCCAATCGACAATTGCGAATAAGCTGCGATTATTGCAGTTACCGTCTTTTGTTCAAGATGCTTTGCTCGAAAGAGCGATAACGGAAAGACATGCTCGTGCACTTTTGGTTTTGAAAGATGAAGAACAGCAACATAAATGCTTATTAGAAATAATAGAGAAAGAATGGAATGTAAAACAAACAGAAGAGCGGATTCGAAAGTTAACAGAACCAAAATCTACTTCTAAAAAAACTGCTAGACCTTCGCGAGATTTTCGTTTAGCTGTCAATACCATTCGTCAATCTTTGGATATGATTAAGCAGACGGGTATGGATGTTACAGCATCGGAAGAAGAATTTGAGCAATATTATGAGTTGAAAATTCGAATTCCAAAAGGAACCTAACCAATTCAAGTTGTAGGTGATCGGAATCGGCTAAAGAGCGAGTGTAAAAGTTATTTAACATCCTACAATAGCAGTATTTCTTGAATTTTTTATTCTACTAAAAGAGAAGTAGATAAGACAATTGTAACTCAAAATAGTAGTCTAAGTATGAATTAGTTAAATGATTTATATCTCTATCTATTAGAGCATGGACGAGTGGGTGTACTCTTTCAGGAAACCTGATAGAATAATAGAGAAAAATGTTAAAAGTGAGTAGGTGACATCGTGGGCAGAGTCATTGCAATTGCAAATCAAAAAGGGGGTGTCGGCAAAACGACGACATCAATTAACCTTTCAGCAAGTGTTGCAGCAATGAATAAAAAAGTATTATTGATAGATATAGATCCTCAAGGTAATACCACTAGTGGATTAGGTATAAACAAGGCTGATGTAACCGAATGTGTTTATGATGTTTTAATGAATGAACAGAACCCTGCTGAGGTTATTATACCAACCAGCATGGATGGTTTATGGCTTCTCCCTGCTACTATTCAATTAGCTGGAGCTGAAATAGAATTAAGTCAGGCAATATCAAGAGAATTGCGTTTAAAATGGGCTATTCAACAAATAAAAGATCGATTTGATTATATTTTTATTGATTGTCCGCCATCATTAGGAATTATTACATTAAATGCACTGACTGCAGTAGAATCAGTTTTAATTCCTATACAGTGTGAATTTTATGCATTGGAAGGGTTAGGTCAATTGTTAAATACTATCCGGATTGTTCAAAAACATCTAAATAAACGATTAGAGGTTGAAGGTGTATTGCTGACCATGTTTGATGGACGTACTAATCTATCTATGCAAGTGATGGAGGAAGTAAAAAAATATTTTCAGAGTAAAGTGTATGAAACCGTTATTCCAAGAAATGTGCGCTTAAGTGAAGCACCGAGCCATGGTGTACCTATTCTTGCATACGATGCCAAATCACGTGGTGCAGAGTGCTATGTGAACTTGGCTAGGGAGGTAGTGGCGAATGGCTAAAGGTCTAGGTAGAGGTTTGGATGCACTGTTTACAAAGGTAGACGTAGAAAAAGAAGATGTGATCAGCGAAGCAAATGTAGAAGAACTTCGTCCTAATCCATATCAGCCAAGGAAGCATTTTGATGATCAAGGCATCCAGGAATTAGCGGATTCGATAAAACAGCATGGTGTAGTACAACCACTAATTGTGCGCAAAAGTATTCGTGGCTTTGAAGTTATTGCAGGTGAGAGGCGCCTTCGAGCTGCAAGGCTAGCACTTTTGGCAACGGTACCTATTGTCATTCGCGAATTTACTGATGAGCAAATGATGGAGATCGCATTGGTAGAAAATTTGCAACGAGAAGATTTAAATCCAATGGAAATTGCAACTGCTTATCATAAATTAATGGATCGTTTGACCCTTACACAAGAAGAGTTATCGGAACGGGTTGGTAAAAGCCGTCCACATGTCACTAATTTTCTGAGATTGTTACAGTTGCCAATGGAGATTCAATCAGATGTTTCACGTGGAACATTATCGATGGGACATGCTCGTGCAATTTTAGGTGTAAAAGATGAACAGCTGCAAATTCAACTCGCTACAAAAGCTATTAAGGAAAGAGCAAGCGTAAGACAACTAGAAGAGTGGATTCAGCGATTGAATCAACAACCATCGTCAAAAGGAAAAGAGAATCCTAAACGTATAGAGCCCACAATCAAACGTTATGAGGATATGCTGCAACAAGTTTTTAGCGCACCTGTGAAGATAAAACAAGGGCGTAAAAAGGGGAGAATTGAGATTGAGTATTACTCCGATCGAGAGTTAGAGAGACTCATTGAACTCATTCACCAAGATCATATGATTCAGTAGTGTTGTCAGGGAGGGGAAACTCTCCCTATTTTTGCGGGGTCAAATTAAATCTCATTCTCTAAAATGTTAAAGTTGATCTTGGGCTTTCGCTGTTTTCTTCTGTAGACCAATTATCAGTGGTTGGCCGAGTTGCTTGGATAATACTTTCTGCTATCATTTGCGCCATTCGCATTACGGTACTTAGACGGGTATTTTGCAACACCATGTATTCCATAAATCCCGCAACATTTACGATACCAGTAACATGGATCTGTCCGACTTCCGGCAATTGTTTGTTTACACCTGCACCAGGTCTGACAGGACCAATCCCGACTTGTATCGAACCAACACTTTTCAGTTTCCCCAAACATGCATCAATTGCAATAATCAATGATTGTGGATGAAACTGTTGGAGATTTGCTATTTTTTCTGGTAAATTTAAAGCATGAACAGGCTCTTCTAAAGTACCCATCACAGCAAAATTTTCTGACTCATATGGAGAGAGAAATGTTCCTACAAGTGGACCTAATGAATCGCCTGTAGATCTGTCCGTGCCAATACAAACACATACAATTTTTTGATAGGTAAACTGTCTTAGAACAGCGTGAATAGAATTGATAACATCTTGTTTGGCTGCAGGCTTAGTATGAGAAATACTGTAACAATTTATTTGATTCAAGGTTTCTCCCTCCATTGCTTTCAAGCTCCTTAACAGTATACGGAAGAACCCTCTGATTTATACGTGTTCTATCAATTCATTTACTAGATTAAAAGATTTGATAATAAGGGTATAGAATTGGAAGACTTCTGACTGCAAAAAGAAATACACTATTAGTAGGTGATAAATAGTGCAACGTAAAGAGTTTGGCTTAGGGGATGTAGTCCAAATGAAAAAAGGACATCCTTGTGGGACAAATGCATGGAAAGTGATTCGGATGGGAATGGATATCCGGATGAAATGCACTGGTTGTGAGCACAGTGTTTTGTTGCCAAGAACGAGATTCGAACAGCGATTAAAAAAGGTATTAATTTCAGCACCAAAAAATGAAAATGATGAACAGATGAATTGAATTATAAAGGGGCAAAAATGAAGTGGCTTTAATGACTGGAATAGTAGGATTACCAAACGTAGGAAAATCGACTCTGTTTAATGCAATTACAAGAGCTGGAGCAGAATCAGCAAACTATCCTTTTTGTACCATTGAACCGAATGTAGGCGTAGTAGATGTACCAGATGAGCGATTAACGAAATTGGCAGAATTGATAAACCCCCAAAAAGTAGTTCCAACAGCATGTCAATTTGTGGATATTGCAGGGTTAGTAAAAGGCGCTAGCCAAGGAGAGGGGTTAGGAAATAAATTTTTATCTCATATTCGTGAGGTAGATGCCATTTTACATGTCGTACGTTGCTTTGAAGATGAGAATATAACTCATGTTTCAGGAAAAGTAGATCCTGCAAGTGACATGGCTACTATTCAATTGGAACTAATCTTGTCAGATATGGAAACAGTAGAAAAACGTCTGGATCGTGTTGCACGACAAGCAAAAACAGGAGAAAAAGCTGCTGTTCAGGAACAAACCTTACTTTCCAAAGTATTGACTACGTTACAAGCAGAAAAACCAGCAAGAATGACGGAAGTCGATGAAGATGAGCGAAATCAACTGAAGTCATATAGTTTGCTAACAATGAAAGATGTTTTGTATGTAGCAAACGTTAGTGAAGATGAAGTCGCAATGGCTGATGATAACCCGTATGTAAAACAAGTAAAAGAGATAGCAGCTGCAGAAGGCGCTGGAGTAGTAACCATTAGTGCTCAAGTAGAAGCCGAGATAGCAGAATTAGATGGAGAAGAACGGGAAATGTTTTTGGAAGAATTAGGTCTACAGTTTTCCGGATTGGATCGATTGATACATGCAGCATATCATTTATTGGGATTGATCACTTATTTTACAGCGGGGGAGAAAGAAGTTCGTGCATGGACAATCCGCAAAGGAACCAAAGCCCCAGGGGCAGGTGCAGTCATTCATACCGATTTTGAAAGAGGTTTTATCCGTGCTGAAGTAGTAGGCTACGATGCTTTAATAAACTCAGGTGGATATGCAGGTGCAAGAGAAAAAGGGTTAATGCGTCTGGAAGGAAAGGAATATGTTGTGCAGGATGGAGATATTATAACCTTCCGATTTAATGTGTAGAAAGGATTGACTAATGGGTAACTTAGGGACACTGACTGGATTATTAGCTGGAGCATTTCTGCTTGCTATAGTAATTATTGTGGTTTTTGTGGTTATCCTGTTTCTTATTTACCGACAAATAGGACAAATCAAAGGTTTATTGCAAGGGAATAATTTTTATTTGATGACCTTAGTACAAACACTAGGAGAACGAAGAGCAGCAACTCGTGCAGCAATGCATCATTTTAAATTGACGGAAATAGAAGCAATACAATTTTTACAACTACTACATTTGCGTTTCCCTGAAGATGAAGAAAGTGATAGCTAAAGTATGTAAGATCGTATTTAGAAGAGTTGTTCTCGATGAGACAACTCTTTTTCATTTGTATCATGAGACGAACCCATAGCGGATTTTTTGATCTGATGAAAGCAAATATTGTAAAATAGAGATGTCAACGAAACCTCACAGAGGAGTTAATATGCGTTATTGTCCTGGCAATGGGAGATGGGTGACACGAGATAATAAAGAAATTTATCGTATCATCTTGAAGGGATCAGCAAAGGACAATTCAAATGGAGTTCTAGAGATTATTTATTCGTACATCGTAAATGCCAACACACTTGTAGATTGCCAAGTATTTTACAAACCTGTTGATGGAACGAAAGATCAAGGTTTTACAGGAAATTTCCACAGTGTTGAGCTGCAGTACAGCATAATGGAGATTAAGAATAGCAACGGAAAGGTATGCCACAAATTTAAGTTTTATCGTTCTCAAATGATAAAACATATTGTTTATTAGCTACTTTTTGAGGTTTAGCTCCCATTACTTCACTAGTTTTGGGAGCACATTCACTTGAAACATAACACTCATATGGGTATGGACAGCAATCTCCGTTTTTATTGGAGATTTGTTGCTGCTACCAACTATAGATCTAATTAAGATAGGAACACAATGAAATTAGAGGTTGCACGAGTGATCATTCCATTATATAGTAGAACATATATACGTATTGTTGTTTTTAAATCATTTGTCTCTATACATAATGTTAAATCCAATCCTTGCTTTTACTAGGGCTGTTTGCTAGAATAAGATATTGTGTGAGTATAGCTCACTCCTTGCTCTATGTAATCATAGGGCCGCTAGTCCAAAGGGAGGTGTAAATATGACAAAGTATGAGCTGATGTTTATTGTTCGTCCAGATGTGGATGAAGCTGCTCTTACCTCTACCCGTGAAAGAGTACAATCCATTGTAACTGATATGGGTGGACAGGTAGAAGATGTGAAAGACATGGGAAAACGTCGTCTTGCTTATTTGATTGATAATCATCGTGAAGGTTTTTATACTGTTACGACTTTCCAATCAAATGCAGATGCTGTACAGGAAGTTGAACGTGTTCTTAACATTAACGACAGTGTAATGAGATATCTGACCATTAACTTGGATCAAAAATAGAGAAAAAAGTGACGATCATCTTGCAAAAGGGAGAGGTTGCCAGTGCTTAATCGGGTCGTTTTAGTTGGTAGGCTTACGCGTGATCCTGAACTTAGGTATACTGCCAATGGGGCTGCAGTAGCTAAATTTACTCTTGCAGTAGACCGCAATTATACCAATCAACAAGGAGAACGGGAAACAGATTTTATCTTTATTTCCGTTTGGCGTGGTCTTGCTGAAAATTGTGCGAAATATACTCGTAAAGGTTCCTTGATTGCTTTAGAAGGACGTTTACAAGTAAGTAGCTATGATAACCAAGAAGGAAAAAAAGTATGGACTACAGAAGTGGTTGCTGATAATGTACGCTTCTTGGATTCTAGAAATAGCCAAAATAATGACAATAACTTTGGCGACAATACAGGCTACAACCAAAACCAACAAAGACAGCAGTCTAACCAAGACCCATTTCAAAGTGTAGGGAAACCAATCGACTTGTCGGATGATGATCTTCCTTTTTAATAAAAATCGGGAATATGATCAAAGGAGGGACCAAAGATGGCTCGTCGTCGTGGACATAAACGTCGTAAAGTTTGTTACTTTACAGTAAACAAAGTCAGCTACATCGACTACAAAGATGTCGATTTGCTTCGGAAGTTTGTAAGCGAACGTGGAAAAATTTTGCCTCGTCGTGTAACTGGTACTAGTTCCAAATATCAGCGTCAATTGACACATGCAATTAAACGTGCTCGTCAAATGGCATTGTTAGCATATACAAACGACTAAAATGAAGGAAAAACTGCTATTTTAAAGTGGCAGTTTTTTTCGTTTAAAGAAACCTTTTTTAACAAAATGTTTAAGAAAAAAATCAAATCCTAGATCAAATGATTCGGAGAGATCATGATTGTTGTAATATTTATTTCGCAAATAAACGATCAATACTGATCTTCAGGAAGGAATTCCCATTCCATTTGTGGAAATTTCTCCTAGATAGGAGGGATGGGAGTGTCTCGACCAGAACGGGGTATGCAGTTTGCGAAGAATATTCGTGTGATAGATTGGTTGAAAACGGAATTATTGGATCAAATATCAAATTTATTTAAAGGATTGCACCATGCAAATCAAAATATGATAATAGATAGCCTTTCCAGTTTGCTTGTAACAATTTATGTATTGGCTAGGAGGATGGGATTGCCATTTCGTGAATTGGATCAAGCAGTGACAACAAAACTTCGAGAACATGTTTCTGAAGGACATCAATTGGAGAATTGGTATGGTGATTTATCCACATTGGATGAATATTTGACAAAGCGCTAACACACAAAGTTTTTCGGCAATAGTTGATCGGACGTATATCTGGGGTAGAATAGACATATATAGTTCGATGGATAACTCTTTATCCGCTGTGAGGGAAATACGATGCCGAAATTTGTTATAGCTAGATGGCGCGGATTATTTTTTATTTGTGCCTTATTGTGGATAGTTTGGACCAGTTATGCTTGGTGGTCTCATAGATGGCTTATGATGGCTTTTATGGCTGTCAGTTTTGTTGTGCTTATTGTGGGGATAGTCTTTGTAGAGTCGATTTATTTACGACCATTCCGATCCTACACCAAAGATTTAGTTGATCAATTAGATACAGCAAGTAGATTGACACTGACAACATTGCCAATCGGTGTGTTTTTATATGATGAGGATAATAAGATTGTTTGGCATAACGCTTTTATTCAGGAAATGTTTGGTGACAGGCAGTTGATCGATCAACCTGTAACGGAAATTTTCCCAACACCAGAGTCCCCATCTGGTAGATCATTTTCATTAATAATGGGAGAAAACTCTTACCAGTTCACTCATTATCCGGAAAATCGCTTATTTATGATTCAAGATGTTACACCTCTTGCTACGTTGCATAAACGAATAGAATTAGAAAGAACCGTTCTTGGTTTCTTACAATTGGATAACTATGATGAAGCTGGCCAGGGATTATCTGATCAAGAAGAAGCAGAGCTACAAGCCAATATTTTACATACCATTACAACTTGGGCAAAAAAATATGATATGGCTTTAAAACGTATAGATACCGACAAAATGTTTGTTGTTACAAATCAACAAACTTTGGAACAACTCATTCAAAATCGATTTGATATTTTGGATACTGTTAGAGAACAGACTAGGCAGCATAAGATTCCAATTACCTTAAGTATAGGAATAACAAATGTTGGAGCGACTATGGTGGAACGATCCAATCATGCACAATCTGCGCTGCAAGTTGCACTGGCTCGCGGAGGAGATCAAGCAGCTGTACAAGGCAAGGAACGTGTAAAGTTTTTCGGCGGCAAAACAAATGCAATGGAGAAACGAACGAGGGTACGGGCCCGTGTTATTTCTGGGTCACTTGGAAAGATGATCGATGATAGCAAACAAGTACTAGTGATGGGTCATCGTGATCCCGATATGGATGCATTGGGAGCTGCTATCGGCATGATGCGTTTTGCTTCTCTTCATGAAAGACCCTCCTTTATGGTGGTGGATCGACCGGATATGACTACCCAGCGTTTAATGAGAGAGTTAAAAGAACATACATTAGGGGATAATCTTGTCTCTACTTCTGAGGCACTAGAAGTAATTGAAGAACCTGGTACACTACTTATCCTAGTCGATACAAATAAGCCGTCTTTTGCTATGGAGCCAGAAGTGATTGAGAGAGCAGAAAAAATTGTTGTCATTGACCATCATCGCCGAGGCGAAGATTATGTAGAAGATGCGGTGATTACATATATAGAGCCGTATGCTTCTTCTACTTGTGAATTAGTTACAGAGTTACTACAATATCAAGATGAGCTGACATTAGACCCATTAGAATCGACAGCGTTGTTAGCAGGAATTGTTGTTGATACGAAAAATTTTACTGCACGTGCAGGTTCAAGAACATTTGAGGCGGCTTCCTTTTTACGCAGGCATGGAGCTGATTTGTTCTTAGTACAGTCTTTACTGCGTGAAGATCTGCCAGCTTTAATGAATCGTTCAGAGTTATTACAGCATGCAAAAATCGTCTATGATCGCTATGCTATTGTGGCGGGAGAAGAAGATCATTATTATAATCAAATAACGATTGCTCAGACTGCAGATGCACTTGTAAACATTCACGGTATTGAAGCTTCATTTGTGATTGCAAATCGGGAAGATAAACTAGTAGCAATTAGTGCAAGGTCTGCAGGAAGATTAAATGTACAGGTGATCATGGAAGATATGGGCGGCGGCGGCCACTTGACAAATGCAGCTTGTCAGCTCAAAGGTGTTTCCGTTGAACAAGCAGAGGAAAAATTATTATCACTTCTAAAGGAAATGTTAGACAACGAAGGGGAGACGTAAAATGAAAGTGATTTTACTTCAAGATATAAAAGGTACAGGAAAAAAAGGAGAAGTAAAAGAGGTAGCAGAAGGATATGGACGAAATTTTCTCCTTCCACGAAAAATGGCTGTAGAAGCATCTGGCGGTAACATGAATTCTTTAAAAGAACAGCAACGTTTGGATGAAGAACGTAAAAAGAAAGAATTAGAAGATGCGACATCACTGGCAAAACAAATAGAAGAAAAAACATTGAAGCTGTATGCTAAAGCCGGGAAAGACGGGCGTTTGTTTGGGGCTATTACTTCGAAACAAATCAGCCAGACGTTTAAAAACCAATTCCAAATCGCTTTAGACAAGAAGAAAATAGCTTTAAAAGATCCAATTAAAGAAGCAGGGTTTGCTAAAATTCCTGTTAAATTACATCCAAAAGTAACAGCTACCCTAACCGTACAAATAATAGTGGAAGAAGGAAAATAATGAGGGGTATCTTAAGGGGTACTTAAAATGAGTGACTTAATATCAGATCGTCTACCACCTCAAAATATGGAGGCAGAACAAGCAGTATTAGGTGCGATATTATTAAATCCCGATGTACTCACAAATGTTAATGAACGGATACGTGCAGAAGATTTTTATCGCCAAGGTCATCAACGTCTTTTTCAAGTGATGAATGAATTAGCAGAAAAGCGGGAACCAATAGATTTGGTAACACTAACAGCGCTCCTGCAAGATAAAAATTTGTTGGAAGAAGTAGGGGGAGTCAGTTATTTGACTGAAATAGCTGCTCTTGTCCCTGCTATCTCCAACGTAGATTACTATGCTCAAATTGTTGAAACAAAAGCGATGCAGAGAAATTTAATTCGAACTGCTTCGGAAATTATTAGTGATGCATACACAAGTGAAGAAGATATTACTGGTATCATGGAATCAGCGGAAAAGAAAATTCTAGATATTGCCAAACGTAGAATTAAAGGTTCATTTGCTGCGATTAAAGATGTCTTAGTCGAGTCCTATGAACAAATAGAATCTTTACATTACAACAAAGGCGGTTTGAAGGGATTATCTACAGGATTCATTGATCTAGATAAAATGACTTCGGGGTTCCAAAAATCCGATCTTATCATTGTAGCAGCAAGACCGAGTATGGGAAAAACTGCATTCGCTCTTAATTTAGCTCAAAACGTCGCATTACGAACTGGGGAAACGGTGGCAATATTTAGCCTTGAGATGTCATCAGCTCAATTGGTAATGAGGATGATTGCTTCAGAAGGAAATATTGATGCTCAGGCTTTTCGTACAGGTAATCTAAGTGAAGACGATTGGGAAAAATTAACCATGTCGATTGGTACGTTGAGCGAAGCGTCTATATTTATCGATGATACACCAGGGATTACTGTGTTTGATATTCGAGCGAAATTACGCAGATTGCAAGCTGAGCACGGTTTAGGATTGGTGATGATCGATTATCTCCAGCTAATATCTGGGAGAGGTATTGACAGCCGGCAACAAGAAATTTCCGAGATTTCCCGTTCGCTAAAATTGATGGCAAGAGAGTTTAATGTCCCGATTATTGCTTTATCGCAGCTATCTCGAGCTGTTGAGCAAAGACAAGATAAACGTCCAATGCTGTCTGATTTGCGAGAATCTGGTTCCATTGAGCAAGATGCAGATATGGTTGCCTTCCTTTATCGAGATGATTATTACAATGAAGAATCGGATAAAAAAAATATAGCAGAAGTTATTATTGGAAAACAGCGGAACGGACCAGTAGGGAGAGTAGAGTTGTTGTTCTTAAAAAACTACAATAAATTTTTATCACTGGAGATTCGGCCGCAAAAATAACGAATATAAAGCCTATGATTTGGGTTAATGTTCGTTTTTTCATTTGACATGTTCTGTTACACACTATAAAATGTACATGGCTTGAAATGAAATAGCACCCTGGAGGGATTACATGTCTACCGCAGTTGTTGTTGGAACCCAGTGGGGAGACGAAGGAAAAGGCAAAATAACTGATTTTTTAGCTGAGAAAGCAGAAACTGTTGCAAGATACCAAGGCGGTAATAATGCAGGGCATACCATCGTATTTGGTGGAACGAAATACAAATTGCATTTAATTCCTTCTGGGATATTTTACGGGGATAAAAAATGTGTACTTGGAAATGGTATGGTTATTCATCCACTTGCTTTAGTGGAAGAGTTAGATTATCTGGAAGGTCATGGAGTGGATCTTCGCAACCTCAAAATTTCTGATCGTGCTCATTTGATAATGCCTTACCATATCAAATTGGATAAAGCAGAAGAGGCACAAAAAGGAACCGATAAAATCGGAACCACAGGGAAAGGTATCGGCCCTGCCTACATGGATAAAGCTGCACGTATTGGGATTAGGGTCGCTGATCTTCTTACACCAAGTGTTTTTGCTGATAAATTGCGTCGTAATTTAGAGCAAAAGAACCGTTTATTGGAACAGCTTTATCATACAGAAGGCTTGGACTTTGATGAGATTTATAATACGTATATGGCTGTGGTAGATCGCATCCGCCCATATGTAACAGACACTTCTGTTTTTCTAAACGATGCGATTGATCAAGGCAGACGTGTATTGTTTGAAGGTGCTCAAGGGGTCATGTTGGATATCGACCAAGGAACATACCCATTTGTTACATCTTCCAATCCTGTAGCTGGCGGAGTTTGTATTGGATCCGGTGTAGGACCTACGAAAATCCACCAAGTTATCGGAGTGGCAAAGGCCTATACATCTCGCGTAGGTGACGGCCCGTTTCCTACTGAGTTAAATGATGAAATTGGTGAGAAAATTCGTGAAGTAGGTCGGGAATATGGAACGACAACTGGCAGACCGCGGCGTGTAGGTTGGTTTGATTCCGTTGTAGTGCGACATGCAAGACGTGTTAGCGGAATTACAGGTTTATCCCTTAATTCCATCGATGTTCTCACAGGTTTTCCCACAGTAAAAATTTGCACAGCTTATCGTTACAAAAATGAAATCATTGAAAATTATCCAGCTGATCTTAGCATATTAGCAGAGTGTGAGCCAGTATTTGAAGAATTACCAGGGTGGACAGAAGACATTACCGGTGCTCGCACCCTTCATGAGTTACCACTAGCTGCACAGCATTATATTGAACGAATTACCCAATTGACTGGTATCCCATTGACCATCTTCTCAGTTGGACCAGATCGTGATCAAACAATCCAAGTAAGACCAGTATATGTATAAGTTAAAACATCCTCTTATAAAAATAGAGGATGTTTTTTATATTGAATACTTTTTTATTTGTCAGGGATGTTTTTTATGATTGCAAAAGATTTACACTTTTCATTTTTTTAATCTCTATAAACACAATGCAATTAGTGGAGCTCCAGTTCTCCCGAAAAAGAACTGGAGCACTACAACAGTTAAGCATGGTCCAGACGAGTGACCCGCGGAGCCTGCATAATAAGCATTCCATTATCAATGGTAAGCTTATTATCATCGCTAAACTTCCAACCTCTCATTGTCTTGGTAAGGATCATCGTCCCATGCTGGATTTTATCTCCTCGCCTCATCTGTTCAATGTTGGACAAATCGATTCCTGCATAGGTGATCTTTTCGGCAGTGATCCGTCCATTATCATAATTGGCGCGGAGGACGATGGCCTTGACACGGATGATCCCATAGTTGGTACCATTGAGTTCCAATACAAGAGAAGGGTCATCGATGATTTCACGATTGTCGCCATTAATGGTGCGCTTGGACATGCTGAGCCTTTCACACAGTTGTAGGAAATAGCAATCTAACATCAATAAAACATATTAATAAATGAAAAGCAATGTCTCACATTTATTTTGACCAATTGGAATCCTTTTCTGTGGAATATTATATGCTATTGATAGAACCTTAGAATAGGAGTATATGATTTTGAAAAATAGAAAAATAGCACTTGCTACATCTGAGCTTTTTCCAAATGGAGCAAAAGATACATCGGATTTGATGAAGGCATTGAATCGTAGAGACTGGCATACAGAAATCGTTGTTTGGAACGACCAAAAAGTAGACTGGCAAATGTTCAATGCAGTTTTTTTACATACTACATGGGATTACGTCCAACATTTAGCAGAATTTCGCAGCTGGCTGGATAGCCTCTCCAAACAAGTATCTTTTATAAATGAAACACAGCTAATTTTGTGGAATATCGACAAACGTTACCTAATTGAACTACAAGAAAAGGGAGTGGCTGTGCCAGTTACAAAAGTCTTAAAAGGTAGTGACTTACTGAAAAGCGAGGAAGTAGATTATCCAGTAGTAGTCAAGAAGGTAATATCCGCTGGCGGAAGAGGAAATTGGTTATGTTGGAGTCAAAGAGAGCTGGAAAAAGTAATCACGCAACAAGATCTATATGATGAGATAGTACTCATGCAGAAATATGAGGCTTCGATTCAAACAAATGGCGAATATTCTGCTGTATACTTTGATGGTGTATTTCAACATGGTATACACAAATTACCCAAACACGGGGAGTATCGGGTACAGTCTCAATATGGCGGTACGGAAAAACTAATAGTTGTTAATAGGGAAATGCTTGAATTCACAAACTATGTATTACAAGTTCTGCCAATGCATTCAAATTATATGAGAGTAGACTTTTTTCAGAATGAAGAGGGGCAGTACAAACTAATGGAAGTAGAGTTAATCGAACCAGATCTCTTTATGCGTTATAACCCAGTATCATTTGAGAATTTCGTAAGGATAATACAATAAAAAATAATATGATGATCAGACTGCCATTGGGCAGTTTTTTTATTTTTATTATTAGATCTATAAATAAATAAAATTAATTTTTCATTATAACCAATTTATTAAGTAGGTAAGAACTGTAAACGAGAACAATTTATGAAAGATAATAACAATTCAGGATAATGCTAATGGAAAACCTTATAATAAGTAGGGATCAAAAAATAATTTTACTGTTGAGAGGATGTTATTTTAATGGAATTCAAGAGTATCTTTTTAGAAGCTTCTAAAAAGGCTCCTGCTGATGCTGGAAGCCCTTTTCAGAAGGTATCGGACTTTTTGACAAATGATGTTATTGATGGATTGTTAAGTATTGCAACACCAATTGCTATATTAGCTTTTATTGGATTAGGCATTGCTTCTATGTTAGCATCGGATGAACATGCACGTGCAAAACTAAAATCTGGCTTGTGGTGGGTTGGGGCTGCTGCGGCTATATGTTTCATGGCAAAAAGTATTGTTACTTGGTTGCACGGATCTCTTTAAGAGGTTTATTACTATGGCTTCGGAAAAAAAGCGTTTTCTCATTCCAAATCAAATCACAAAATCCTTTCATATTTGGCGGAATATCACACTTCGTGATGGACTTATTCTATTTCCCCTGGGTTTAATTGGAATCGCTTGTTACATGTATATCATTCCTACATCGTGGCAATTATCATACCGCTTATTTTTAGCATTGTTTCCGGTTACGATTGGAGCCGCTATGTTGTTCGTTAAACCAATTCCAGAAAGAAAAAATATTGTGTTGTATCAGCAATTAATTTGGAGATTGCGATTTAATAGACGTCAACGAGTATATCCATATGGCAAAAAAATAGAGGAGAGATAAAGTAAGTTGCGTACTGCCCAAGATTTAATCCCAATAAAGACGATATATAATGAAATGATGGAAACAAATGATAAAAGACTGATTAAAGTGCTATCTGTCAGTGCTGTAAATACTCATTTGATGTCTTATGCGGAAGAAAAAGAAGTATTAGAAGGTTATGAGGCATTTTTACGTGGACTTCGGTATCCTCTGCAAATAGCACGGGTAGCAGAGCCGATGGATTTAGAAGAATACATTCTTCAATTAAAAACAAAGCTAAATCGTCTGCAAAATCCATTTAAGAAAAAAATGCTGGATAGCTATATCACATATGCCAAAGAGCTGCAAGAAGATCGGGATATGATTCGACGTAGCCGTTATGTGATATTGGACGAGTCATTTACGACTGATTCTGGCAAGGAACAAGCAATAGAAAAGTTAAAACAACGAACCAAAGATATAAAGTTAGCCATTGAAGATATGTTATATCGCCATAAGTTACAAGTTAGAGAATTGCTCAATCATGAATTAGCGAAATATATACATATGTTCTTTGACTATGAAAATGCACAGCTCTCTGCTGGAACGTATCAAAGACAATATCCATATATGATTGGACAAAGCAACTTGATAAAAGCTGTTGAACAATATAAGGCAAGGGAGGAACTGTAATCGTGTTTTCCCGTTTTTTTCAAAAGGCGAAACCAGTGGAAGAAGCCGATATTGAGCAATTGGTGACGGAAGAGAATTCATTGCTCGATATTTTTTCCCCAGATAGTATTGAAGAAAACGCGAATTATTTGCGTTTAGGAGGCAATTATGTAAGGACACTAGCAGTTTCTCACTTTGCCAACCAGGTGGAGGCAGGTTTCTTGGAGAAATTGCATACGATTTCGTCCAATGTTTCGGTGATTCATCATATTGTACCAACTCCTTCACATGAAATGATCAAAGCATTGAACAGAGCAGTGATTGAATACAAATCACGTCTACAGGAACCAAGGCTTCGACCAGTGGATCAAATTCAATTAGAAAATGACCTGCAAGATGCAGAAATCTTATTACAAAACTTGGTGAATGGTTCCAGTGAAATGTTTGTCGAGCATATGCTTGTACATATTCAAGCGGATAGTATTGAAAAATTAAATACAATTACCCATCAAGTCAAAACACAGATGAGTAAATCAATAAAATTATTAACACCGAATTTTCGTATGTTAGAAGCATTCCAAAGCGTATTGCCAATTCGCTCACATAAAATTCCTGAGATGACTTACCGCAACTTTGATAGCGAAGCAATCTCCTCATTATTTCCGTTTGATGAATGTGAAATTGTCAGTGAAAAGGGAATTATCAAAGGGAAAAACTTAAAGACCAATAGCATCGTATTGGTCGATCATGATGAATTATTAAATCGAAATGAAGTAGTGATTGCAACAAGCGGCGGTGGAAAATCCACCTATCTTTTTGGTGATATTATGCGCAGGTGGATGCAGGACACAACAATCCGCATTGTTGACCCAAAGGGAGAATTTGGGGAAAAGGTACAAAAACTAGGCGGAGAATGGATTAAGATTTCTCCGATGAATGACAATGTAATCAATCCGTTTGAAATTATGAATGCGACGATTGCCACTGATGAAGCCGGCCAACCGTTAGAAGCATCTTTACTTCATCAAAAAATCTCACGGTTAAAAACGATGTTTACCTTAATGTATAAAAAATTAAAAGAACAACAAGTAGCAATGGCACTGCTAGAAAAAGTGTTAGTAGAAATATACCGGGATAAAGGAATCGACTGGAATACTAACTTTAAATCGAAACAAAGTATCGACTATCCTACCATGTTTGATTTGTATCAAAAAATAGACCTGCTCATGCATACCGATGAGCAATATACTCCTTTAGCGGGTTTTTATCAAGTTCTTTATCCATATGTAGAAGGTTCTTATTCCAAAGCATTTAATGGAGTTACGAATGTAGATTTATCGAATGATTTAATTGCATTTGATTTATTTGACTTGCGTAATGAAGGCGATCTGCAGCAGGTAGCGATGTATAATATCCTTACATTTTTATGGGATGATGTCACAATGGACAAGCGGAAAGTACACCAGATTTTTGTGGATGAAGCACATATCTTGTCTGATCCAAAAAATCCACTGGCGATGGAGTTTCTAGCATCCATGTACAAGCTCATTCGTTCTTTTTCAGGTGGAGTGACTTCTGCTACACAGCAAGTAGGTGATTTTCTTAGTGCAGTAGAAGGTTCACGAAATTATGGGGAAGCAGTCATTTTAAACTCAGTAACCAAGCTGTATTTACCGATGGTACAAGAGGAAATGAACAGCATCAAAGAAAGGACTTCGGAAAACTTCTCTGAGGAGGAACAGCGGCTGCTTGTCATTCAAGATGCAGACAAACACCAGAACGCCGGGAAAGGCATCTATGTAGTTGGCAGTAAGAAGGTGCATATTCAAGTGGAATTAACTCCGGAAGAACTAAAATTGTGGGATGCAAATTGGTATGGGCAGAAATATGGCGGTAGATAGGAAATCCTTTTATGAGTGAAATCGATCCAAAGGACGTGAAGGAACGAAAATATGTTTAGGACAAATTATTTTAATCTTTTTCTTTGCGTCGGTTTTTTATTAATGAATCTTTTTACAATCGAAACTTCTTTTGCAGCGGAAAAAAAGCCAGTTAAGCAGGTAAATCCATTACAAGAAGCAAGAAAAAAGGAAGAGAAAACAAAAGCAAAACAGGAAGAAACCAAGGATAAATTGGATACAGCAAGAGATGATTTAGATGATGCGAAAGATGACTATGAGAATGCCAAAGAAGATGCCCAAGATGCAAAAGATGATCTCGAAGATGTCAAGAAAGATGGGGATGCAGAAGAGATAAAAGCAGCGGAGACAGATGCACAAAAAGCAGAAAAAGAACGAAAAAGAGTAGAAGTAATATACAAAAAAGCAGCAATGAATTATAAAACGGTAGCTGCAGAATATAAAAAAGCTGAACAAGCACATAGCAAAGCAGAAAAAGAACTGGAAAAAGTAGAAGAAGCATATAAAGATTGTGACTTGACAGCGGTAGGATGTCAAATTAAAAAATCGATGATTCATCAATCGAAAACTACGATTAAAAATACTAGTTCTATCTTTGATCTCTACTTATTTACTGGTAATGATTTTAGTAAAATGCCTGGGTTTAATCTTTATGCAAATGGATTGCGCGAGTTTTCTTGGACAGTGCTGCTGCTGTTTCTCTCCTATCAGTCCATTCGAATTCTGGCAATGTATGCATTTCAGGAAAATCAATCCCAGTTAATGCCATTATTTCGTAAAGTGGTCTTTGCCGCTGTGATGATTGGATCAATGCCATGGATATTTGGAAAACTTCTCTTGCTGAATAATGATATCGTAAAAGCAATTTTGGAATCGGTAAGTATGACTGATTTGACACTACCATTACTAACAGGTGTGGAACTTATCATGACTGAGAATCCAATCGTTATATTTTTAATGGCGGCAATCGGTTTTTGTTTCTTTGTTGTGTGTATTCAAATGGTTGTAAGGTATGCAGAAATGGCACTATTAGTTGCTATTGGTCCGATTGTCATAGCTACGAGTATCAACCAGGATTTTGATCTTTTTCCTACTTGGTGGAAAAATTTGCTTACTGTCATATTTACACAATCGGTGCAAGTACTTATACTCGTTATGGGACTTAAATACCTATCGTTAGATAGTAAATCGATCTTTGGTTTCCTATACAGTACAGGATTTTTCATTTTATTAATAAGAACACCAAGGTTTTTAAAGGAATGGATGCATTCAACAGGGTCGATTGGTATCGCTAAGATGATAACTACTGGTTTTTCAAAGTTATAAGATCATATTAAAGAAAGGAAGATGACTTATACAAATAAACAACTATATACGCCCCATTATTGGGGCTGTTTTATTGTCCATTTTTGCAATTTTATTGATAGATATTTGTGTAGCTATACTTTTGGTCGCAGTTCCGTCAGGTATGTTGGATAGCTCCTTTGATTGGACGAAGCTCCCTGATATTATCAAACAAGCTACCTCGATTGATCTATTTATACAATTTCAAGTAATCGCATTGGTTTTGTTTTGTGTAATCACATATAAATCGTTTTTTTTCTTAGCTGGCCGAAAGTATAAGCATGCAGCCTCCTACGGTGCACATGGGACATCCCGATTTGCCAAAAGATCAGAGCTGATGGATGATAAGCATTTTGCAAAGCATACATGGAATAAAAGGCCGGAAAATAATTTGCAAAATCCAGCAGGTATTTTATTTGGTTTATATCACAATCGTCCGCTTATTTTACCAGAAGAGACAACCATACCGAACCGGAATGTATTTTTAATCGGTTCCCCAGGTTCAGGGAAGACACAAGCATATCTGTTGACAAATTTGCTTCATGAACAAGAACGCTCGATTGTAGTAACTGATCCAAAAGGAGAGATATATGAACTCACAGCAAAAGTAAAAAGAGAGCAAGGCTATGAGGTTCATTTACTTAATTTTTTAGAGATGGATATTAGTGATCGATACAATCCAATCGACTATATTCACAAAGAAATTGAAGCAGAACAAGTAGCAACGACAATTGTGATGAATGCAGGGGAGAAGCAGCCCGAGAATGATTTTTGGACGCGTGCGGAAGTTGCGCTTTTAAAAACATTGTTGCTCTATGTAAAGTATGAGTGTCCAGACGAGGCAAACCTTGCAAAAGTAAAAGAAATTTTAACGGTAAACGGACGTACACCGGAAGAGATGGATGCTTTTTTTGGCAAATTACCTTCTGACCATCCTGCCTATCAAGCATATTTGATTGTACGAATGGCGGAAGACCGTACAAGAGCAAGCATTTTTATTTCTTTAGGGATAACATTGTCTAAATTTGATGCCAAAGATGTGCGGGCATTTACAAAAAAGAGTGATTTTTCACTTGATGATATAGGCAAGAGAAAAATGATTGTCTATTGTATTTTGCCGATTGCAGATTCGACTTGGGAGCCTCTTACTTCTACATTTTTCACACAGTTGTTTCAGCGTCTCTATTATGTTGCAGATCATAACTATAACCGGCTGCCTGTAAAAGTAAATTTCCTGCTGGATGAATTTGTGAATATCGGGAATATACCTCGGTTTGAGCAAGTATTAGCAACATGTCGAAGCTATGGGATAAGTATTAGTTCCATTGTTCAGTCGATGGGGCAATTAGTGGATAAATATACGAAGGAAAAGGCTGAAGGGATTATTGGAAATTGTAGTTTACGGTATTTACTCGGAGTAGATGATAAAATGACAGCAGAGTATTTCTCCGAGTTGATTGGAAAGACAACAATTGAGACCAAGTCGATTTCTAAGACAAAAGGAAAAGAGAAAAATAATTCGCTGTCCAAACAGTATGGAGAACGGTTACTGATCACTCCTGATGAGCTGACTCGTATGGATCGAAATGAAGGGATACTATTGACGTCAGGAATGTTCCCCGTGAAACTTCGAAAAACTTACCAATGGGAATTTTTTAAGGGGATGATTCATGCTGATAATCGATTAAGCCGTTTTCAATATGATGCTCCCATGAAGGAGGACAGAGCAGATGATAAAATAGAGGAGAAGAGGTTAGAGGAAACTTATTCCAGAGAGGAAGATGCCAATATTGTGGATTCTTCTTTACTTGCGACAGTCGAAAGTCTGGAGACACAAATTCGCTTTCATTTATCAATGGTAGAAAGAAAAAAATTAGAAGAGCAATTAACCAAACTACCATCATCAGCTCCTGATTATCTAGAAAAAAAATTTCATTTATTGCGTACTTTTTATACCAATATGCAAAAAAAATAACCAATATTCAAAGGTTAAACGTGTTAGCTGTAAGAAAGCTCATGATGGGTACATCAGAATGATGGTTAAATAATCATGAGCTTTCTTTTTTAAAGAATAAAGTCAATCTTCATTCGTCTCTTGGTTTTCCATTTTTGCAATTGCATCTATGGCTTCAGGTACACCTGCCCTAGATGCTTCTAAAATCCAAAAGATACCCTCCTCGGCAGTTTCGCGGTTTCTTAATAAATGATAGCCCAGTACATACATAGCTGGTGGAAAATGAGTAGCAGCTTTTCTCAGCCATTCGATCCCTTCACTAGGGGTTTTTTCAGGAATGTTGCCTTCCAGTATTTCTTTTCCGAGTAGATACATACTACCTGGAATATCGCTTTCGGCTGATTTTCTCAGCCAAAAAATCCCTTCTTCTATATTTTTATCGATATGAAAACCGTCTATTAACATTTTGCCGAGCACTTGCATGGCAATGGGGTGTTCAAACTGAGCAGCTTTTGTCAAATGCATAAAAGCTTCATCCATTGCCTCTTGCGTGCGAACTTCACTCATCAAATATTCTGCTAGATCAAACATTGTTTCTAGATTTCCATAAGATGCAGATTTTCGTAACCACTGCAAGCCAATAGATGTATTCTTCTCCAATTTTTCTCCGCTTAGCAAATGATTTCCTAGCAGGCGCATCGCATCAGGATGCCCTTTTTCTGCTGATTTTTGGAGAAGTTGAAAAGCCTCCTTGCCTGATCCAGGAAGTAAATCATTGACAATAAATTGTCCTAAATAAAAAAGAGCATAGGCTTCTTCCGCTTCGGAAGCTTTGCGTAGATAATTTTCCCCTTGCTGCCATTCTTCTTTGTATTCAATTAACCTCCATCCTAATTCTGTCATCGCATACACGTTACCTAGTTGAATTGCTTCTAATAAAAGCTTTTTTCCTTCTTCCCACTTGTTTTCTACTTCAATGAGAATGACTCCAAAACTAGCCATTGCTCTAGAATTTTTCAGATTGATTGCTTTGTAATAGAGTTGGTAAGCTTCAGCTTGATTTCTTTTTACACCTGCTCCTTGAAAAAGACGTCCAGCCAAATCATTCATAGCACGATCATCGCCTAGTTCAATCGCCTTTCGCAGCCATTTTTCCCCTTGTTTGGAGTGAATGGCGACGCCTTCTCCAGTAAAATATTTGCTCCCAAGATGATAGATTGCATTTATTTCCCCTTTCTCTGCGGCTTTTATCAGCCATTTTTCGCCTTCTTGGGAAGGAGATTTTGTATTCGAAGTTAACTGCATCCCAAGTTGATACATGGCTTTTATATTCCCATTTTTTGCGTTTGCTCTTAGTTGTTGAATATTCATTGGTATGTTCCTCTTTCTCGTTGATATAACTTTTTTCAACCTTGATATTAATTCGACAAACATTTTATGAAACCTATTTCCATAAATAATAATTTGTATTTTTGGATGATTCAACCATATACCTAGCGATTAAAAGGAGAAGAAAGGAAATGAAATAAGGAATTCACAAAAATATGGAAAAAAGATTGATATAATAAAAGTGAAGATAATATAAGAATGGAGCAGATCAGTGGCAGATAACTTTGCGATAGAGGAATTGTTAGAAGCAATTGAACGGCAGCAACGTGTAGCAAAAATAGAGGAAAAAATACGAGCACATTTAAAACCAGAGCAATTGGAAGAATTAAACCAAAAATTAAAAGCTATCGGAACCATTAATGGTCCAGCTTCCCCTGATGAAATTCATGATCATACAGATAAAGTAAGAGAAGTATTAAAACAGTTCATGGGATATTTTGAAGAAAATCTTCCTGAAACAACACAAGAGCAAAAAGATACATTGCTGTTTGAAGTTGGTTTAAATGACAATGGAGTACTTGTTCGATTTCAGGAAGAAGAGCATAAAAGAGCAGATTATCGGTATCGTATGAATGTAAAAAATGATGAAAACCGTTTGTTTGTAGAAGAGTATCTAACCAGCCAATTTCAATTTATATGCAAAAAAGAAACGGAAATTGCCCAAGGAATTATTAATTGTTGTTACGGTGATAAAGAAGAGGAAGATGGATATTGGCATTTTGTTTATGATAAAAAAGGCAAGCTGCTGCATTGCTATGAGTTGAAAGGACAACTCCGAATGATATATGAGAAGAGATTAGATACATTAAAAAGAATAAAAATGGGTGCAGAGAAAGAACTAGCAGAAAAGATATTAGCAGATGCTGGATATGTCCCTATCGGCGAGATACAACGCGATTCAATTGGCAGGGAATCCATGCAAAGATATGGATATGTAGAAGCTAACATAGAAGAAGAAGTTTTTCTCATGATTTACAATTCAAAAGATGAGATAAAGCGAAAACGATTTATTCAAACAGACGATTTAAATTAGGGGGATGCTTATATGTCAGATTGGATCGGATTACCAAGATATTATATAGAAGAGGAATTAGGAAGAAGATCTTTGGAGTTGAAAAAAGAGGTGGAAGATGGAGATAAGACGATTTGTTATTATGGAGATCCTTTAGATGAAGAGGGATATTGGGAATATATTTATGATAATAGTTCTATATTAGTAAGTTATAGAAAACTGGATGATGTGTTAGAGAAAATAGTTAAACAAAATATAAGTGAGGATCTAGATAATTTTGTAATATTGGGTACAGATAAAAAAGAAATGGAAACTATTATCAAAAGACACATGTTCTTTGAGCCTATTGGAGGAGAATCGACTATTGATGAACTAGTAGTACAGCAGTACGGAGTAAAGAGTAAAAGTAATTCAAAAGCTTATATAGCTGTTTATTATGATAGATCAGGCAAAGTTGTAAATCGAAAATTGATCTAGCAGTACTTTTTAAAATTAAGAGGAGGTTTTAAAATCAGTTATTTATTTTCAGATCGAATGTTGTTAAATTCCTTATCGAATACAAAACATTATGTAATGAAGGCTTTTTCAAGAAATGTATTTTCATCAAAAAGGAAGGGTGGAAATATATCTTTAAGAAGGATAAACAATAGTGATTTATTGGTAACAAAAAGAATCATAAAAAAATATCCATCTTTAGGGAATGTCTTGACTAATGTGGATTCCTTTAATGGTTTAGTTACATTATATCAACTAACTAAAAACGACAAGTTTGCAAGTTTAATTAATGAATCAATCAAGAATGATAAAATGATTTTTTCATACTTTCATGATGACCTTCAAAAATTAGGAAGGATGGATCAACAAGAAATTGAAGGAATGAATAAAAGGTTAGATAAGGTACGGGAAGATATAAAAAAAATGGACATGCCTCCAGATGATAAAGTTAAACTTTTAAGAAAAATTTTCAATAACCCCGAGACCTATTTCAAATTTGGCCGCTCCAATGACTGTATGAAAAATGGTTTCACATCAAATGCGTTTTCGAAAATTTTAGAAGAAAATGGTTATAGTAAAGCAGATATTACGAAGTTGATGAGTTATATTCATCTGCCAGCTTGTTGTGCAACAGAAAAAGAATGGAGATTTCTAGAAGAAACACGTGCAGTATTTGCTCCGATTCAAGAAGGAGTAAGAGTCATCCACGATAGTGAAATAGATAGATACTTAAAAGGAGAATTTACAGGAATAATCGGATTTGTGGCTGACGAAGCGCTGTATGAAAATAAGTTTAACCGTGCAGATTTGGTCTTAGCTGTTCTGCGGCTGGATTACCCAAATACGAACCATTTTATCAACGATACCGAAAGAACCTATGCCATCTATTTTTATGGATCAGAAGTAGGAGAAAAATGTATTCCGCCTGTACAGCGGGAAATAACGGTGGACAGCAAAGGCAATGTATCTGATAATGCCCCGCATAATCCGCATACAGGAAACGCCTATACATCTGCACGAAACAATATGATCATCCCAGAATTTAAGATTAACGGAGATAATGCTATTCCGCTTAAAGACTGTCAGATGATTCTTGGGTACTTTGACAACAAAGGAGAATTTCACCCCCAGCACGCTTATATGCAGAACAAATGGGTGTCTGTGGAAGCTTTTTTTGAAGCTCACAAAGAAATCAAAACAACTGATCTTGATCGATCAGGGAGAGAGCCTATCGTGCAGCAAGAGCAAAAACCAAAAGATATCAAATATGATGGGTTTGAAAGATAAATTTGAATGAGGAGGGGAAAAGATGATTGGAGCACCAAGATATTATGTAGAAGAACAACTTCAGCGAGGTTCATTGGAATTAAAAAAAGAGATAAACAAAGGAAATCAAACGATTTGCTACTATGGTGACATTTACGAAGATGAAGGTCATTGGGAGTATATTTTTGATGAAAATGAAATTTTGGTAAGTTATCGCGAGTTAGAAGAGATTTCAAAAATTCGTATTGCTAGAAAACTAAAAGAACAGTTTGATGCCATGATTGTTATTGGAGATACTCGCGAAAATACAGAGAAAAAGTTGGCTGATTATCTTTTTTTTGAACCAATTGGAGTTGAAACTAAAACTAAAGTTGGAGTAATTCAAAAGTATGGGATTACAAGATTTGGAGAGAGTAAGTTCGAGGTAAGTATTGAATATGATGAGAATAACAATGTTAGCACATTTGATTTGATTAATTATACAAAGGAGGGATAATTATTAAAATCTTAATGTCAGATAAAATGGTACAAAAATATATATCCCATAATAAAAAATATATATTAAAACAAAAAAACTTCGGACATATTAGGGTTTATCGAGAGAAAGAATCTTTGAAAAAAAGTATAGCTATACTTGATTTGAAAATTGGTAGGAATATTATAACAAATAGTTCTCCCCTATTAAAAAATACGATTAGAAGAATAGAACAATTAAAAGGGATAGTTAATTTACATTATTTAAGTGGATCGACTAATTTTTTAAGGAAACTTGAGGGGGATCTACGATCTGATTCAGCTATTCAACCTTATATTTCTACCGATTTAGGAAGACTAGGCTGTATGACTGACTCGGAAAAGGAAGATGCTTTAAAGAGGATAAAAAAAGTAAGACAAGACATACTTGGTATTCCTAATTTACCAATGGATAAAAAATTAGAACTTATTCTTAATGTATTGAACACTCCCGAAACTTACTTCAAATTTAGCCGTTCCGCAGATGTTAAACGAGTGGGTTATACACCGAATTATTTCTCAGAAGCTTTAGAAAAGAAAGGATACAGTAAAGAAAAGTTAACAAGACTTATGAGTCTCATACATTTGCCAGCATGTTGTCTGACAAATGAAGAATGGAAGTTTGTGGAGGAATCTCGATTACTGATCCCCCCTGTCAAAGAAGGATTTAAGGTAATGCATGTTAATGAATCATGGAGTCACCTCGGTTATGGAAAGAAAAAAGGAAGAGATAATTTCAAAGGTGTAGCTGGCTTTTGGGCTGATGCTAACTTATACAACGATATATTTAATAAAGCAGAGATAACATATGGTGTTCTTCGTATAGATTTTGGGGGCAGCCCTCATGTTGTAAATGGTCGGAATCGTACTTATGCAATTTACTTTGATGCTACAAATATAGATGAAAATAGTGTTATTCCTTTTGATAGAGAAATCGGTCTTGATAAAAATGGACGACTCATTGACAATCTCCCATACAATCCTTATACGGGAAATGGATTCACTTCTACTCGAAATCATATGATTGTTCCAGAAAATAAAATCCCATATGAATCACCATATCTTTTCCAAGAAAATCAGATGATATTCGGCTATTTTGATAAAAATGGCGAGTTTAACCCAACTTTTGCTTTTATGGATGGCAAATGGAAACTGGTGAAAGATTTCTTTGCTGCACATAAAGAGATAAAAACATTAGAAAAAGATTATACAGAACGTATACCATCAACGGAAAGGGTTTCGACGCGGTCAAAGGATCAGAGAGATAATGATATAGCAGGTTTAGATAGATGACCATTGAGCTTATTTAATAAGGAGAGTTATTGTTTGAAGCGAATATCACATAGAGATGGGACTTTTGTGTTAGATGCAAATCAAGTTCGTTATGAATTGCCGCTTTCGAAAGTACATATACATAGTTATCAAGAATATAGCGAAGCAGTACCAGATATTGAAAGTGCTGCTCCCTTTACATTTGAAAATCACATAGAAGACAATCTGTTTCGTATTTTTTTTGAAATTGATCCTGGTTATTTTCCTTTAGAAAAATTTCGTTTGGAAAAGTCGATATCCGAGATTATTCATCAGTTATTATTTATTGGACAGTATTTTGAGCGACAGAGCCAAGTCTTTACTTTTTTTCATCCTATAAATATGATAGTAGGTCCCAGCCATGATGTAAAAGTTTTGTTTCGTGGAGTGCATGGGTTGCTTCCTTATCAGGAAGAAAACTCTATTCTCACAGAAGTAAAACAACTAATATATTATTTATTATCCTCAGTCTCATTTGGTGAGATCAAACGATTAAATAACGAAGCATGGACAAAGTTACATCCAGCATTTGCTCCCGTCGCAAAAAAAATAATGAAGGCTTCGACATGGAGAGAGCTGGAAAAGTTAGATTACTCTCATACAATAGAAGTAGAAGAAACAACCTCTTCGAAGGTAAGCAGATCATTTTTTTCAAAAATAAAAAAGCCCAAAAATGAACCAAAAAGGAATACATCCATCCAAAAGATGAAAAAAAAGGGCATCTCTATTCAACCAAAATGGATTGCGATCTCTCTTGGTGTTCTCGCGCTTTTGACTCCATATCTCTTGCCGGAACAAAAAATAAATCATGCTGAACCGGTAGAGAATCAAGTACAACTACAGGCCAAAGCGTTAGAAAATGGCATTCATTTTGCTGCCATGGGAAAATACAAAGAAGCAGCTGCAGAATTTAAACATGTTCCATTTTCAATTGTACCCAAAAAAGACCGCCAAGTGGTCTTGTATACCTATTTACAAACGGAGCAGTTGCAATATGCTCTTGATCTCGATCCGAGTTATGCTGAAAGTATTGTACATTTTGCGGAAGAAGAGCAAAAATGGGATCAGCTTTTAGCTTTAAAGAGCAATTCGCCAATTATTATTTTTGAACAAGCAATTATAAAGAAAGACTATCATACAGTTCTTCGCTTGCAAGATAGTGTAGCAATTACACTGCGTAGAGGCAAAGCAATTGTGCGTGCATATATGCAAAATGGAGAAAAAGAAAAAGCGATGGAATTTGCGCATCAAACCAATCAGCCGAAAATTATTGCATATGCAAAACTGAAAACGGGAATGAAATGAGTTTTTGGAAGAATGTCAGGCGAAAGAAGATGATTTTCTGATTTTATAGAACAGAATTTTTTTATGAATGGATATACCCTCCTGACCGAAGGGGTGAATATCCTTTTTTTATAATGATCCTGATAATTTTAGGAAAATGTTATTCTGCTCATACTGGGTTTGCTGTTGCTTTATTCACACTCTCTTTCTTCCATCCATAAACTAATGGAAAAAGGGGTGAAACGATGCCCAATATTGATATATCCTTATCCAAGAGAAAATTATTTCTATACAATGGACATAACTTAATTAAAAGTTATCCCATTGGAATCGGGAAAATGCTTACACGTACGCCGATTGGCAACTATGTCATTATCAACAAAGTTCCATATCCATACAGTCATCCAGGCGGTAGATTAAGTCCTTTTGGAACGTTATGGATGGGGTTATCTCGTCCTCACTATGGCATCCATGGAACAAACCGCCCATCCTCTATCGGAAAAATGGTCTCACATGGTTGTGTTCGTATGTATAACAAAGATGTAGAAGATTTAGGGAGGAGAGTGAAAATTGGAACTCCTGTGACCATTCATCCATAAAAATAATGGTCTATTTTTCTTTGAATATTTCATCATTATTTAGAAACATTGTTATATTGTAAAATATATTCTCTTTTTCTATTAAGATCTTAAAACCATTTTTCACTACATTTATTGTTCCTTCATCAATTGGCTTTTTAACCCATTGGTCTGTTACAACTCCATATTCTACTTCTAATCCATTATTATAAAAAACTCTTAGAGAGGTCAAAATACCCCATAATTCATGTTTGCTACTCTCAATAATACCGAAATGAAAGTTGTCTTTAATGGTCTCTAAAGTTAAGTTTACATTCGTAGAAATAATCGTTAAATCCACATCTGATTTTGCGTGAAAATCACCCCTTGCCAATGAGCCGACAACCGCCACACCTTTTATATGGGTTTGTTGGTCAGCCCATTCTTTAAAATTTCTCAAAAATAAATTTGCCTTTTCTTCCATTGCAAAACCGCCTTTTCATCATTTTATGAAGCAGAATAAGAGATGGAATAGGAGCTTTATTTATGATAATTTTCGCCGCGAATGATCTTAAATGCCCGATAAATTTGCTCCAATAAAAAGACACGCATGAGCTGGTGGGGAAAGGTCATTTTTGAAAAGGAAATTTGCAAATCTGCCTGCTTGATTATTCCATCTGATAATCCATCTGAGCCGCCAATGATAAAGGTTAGATGGCTATTTCCATAGGTACCGAGGTCGTTTATTTTTTCGGCAAATTGCTCAGAAGTAAAGCTTTTACCCTTGATTGCTAAGGCGATTACAAAAGTATCATTTGTCATTTTCTTTTGTATTCTTTCTGCTTCTTTTTGTTTGCATATTGCAGGCGGTCCTTTTTTTTCTTCATCGATTTCTATGATAGTTACTTTGCTGTATGCTTGTAACCTTTTTAAGTACTCTTGACAAGCTTCACGTAAATATTTTTCTTTCAAATTACCAACTGCTATTAAATTAATCTGCAATGTCTTCTTCCCCTTCTTGTAAAAGCACGTAGGAAGCATGCTTTTTACACCAATTACAAGCTTTTTTATTGGAAATATGAAGTAGCTCCAAAGTAGGAGCCACTTCATATTCGTCAATAAAATCTTCCATTACAAAATCCAAATGTTCATCACATGCGTATAACATCTAAATTACCTCCCATCGAAAAATGCTTCGCAAATGAATGCGAAGCATTTATTTAAACAATAGATTATTAGGAACTAGGTCCTTCGGCAAGCGTTACCGTAACAGATGTTTTTTGTCCATTTCGATATAGATTGAGTGTAACTTTGTCGCCGATTTTCTTTGTGTACAAATACTTGCGTAACTCAGAGCTATTGGCAACTGCTTTTCCATCAAGTGCTACTATTACGTCACGTGATTTTACACCAGCTTTTGCTGCAGGTGTATTGCTGTCTACGGTTTTTACCAGTACACCATTCTGTACAGTAGTAGGTAATTTCAGTTCATTCCAAACAGATGGCAGCATTTCTTGTAAGTCATATAATTGTACACCAAGATAAGGTCTAGGTACTTTCCCTTTGCTGATTAATTGTTGAATAATTGGTTTTGCATCGTTACTAGGGATTGCAAAACCAAGGCCCTCCACTCCACTCTCAGCAATTTTTAAACTATTGATACCAATTACTTGTCCTGCAACATTAACAAGGGCTCCCCCGCTGTTCCCTGGGTTAATTGCTGCGTCTGTCTGGATCACATCAGTGGCATTGGTTTCGGAAACATCAATGGTACGTTTTGGCGAACTGATAACCCCAACGGTAACGGACTGAGAAAATTGTGGTCCGAGTGGATTACCGATCGCGATCGCAGGTTCCCCAGCTTGTAATGATTCTGAGTCTCCAAATTGAGCAACCTCTGTCACTCCTGCTGAAGGAATTTGCAGTACTGCTAAATCAGTTATCTGATCATATCCCAAAACAGTTGCCTGCACCGTTTTGGATTTATCATTGCTCAATGGAACAACTACTTGTACTTTTTTGTTACCTTCAATCACATGGAAGTTGGTAACAACTAAAGCTTTATCTCCATTTTTTTCAAAAATAATTCCTGAGCCTGTTCCTTGTTTTACATTTTCACTGCTAAAGGGATCGTCAGAACTTCCTATATTCTCTACTCCAACGACAGCTGAACGAACTTTATTTACTGCATCCGTAATCTGCGAGTTGACTTTTACACTGGTCGTTTTGGTATTGGCAAATTGTTCGCTTGCTTGTTGTTGTTCCGTGTTTTGAAAATATCCTTGTTTGCTTAACAGTGGTACAAACAGCAAGGTAATCAATCCGCCGATTATTGCGGAGACGAGACTTAAGAAAATATAGGAACGACGCCGCGGCCGTCCATTGTTATAGTAGTTGTCATTGCTATAATACCCCATCATACATATCCTCCTGGAGAACACTGAGTAAAAAGATCATGTACATGCTAGCATAAATACTGGAGATGTACCTTTGATCTTTTGCTATTCATTACTTACCTACAAAGTATTTGAAACTACATGATAGAATATGCAATTTACACACTGGTTATTGCTGTTTGTATTTTTACTTCTTGTAGAGATGTTGCTCGATCAGGATATGTTTCTCGAAGTTTGATATCAGTACCTACCATAAGCCCTGCATCTTCTAATGCATTTTTTACAGTTAAATGTGCTAATTCAAGTAAATTATTATCCTGACTTAAGTGTGCAAGATAAACTTGTTCTCCCACACCACGTACAATTTCCAAAAGAGCAGCAGCTGAGTCTTCATTTGATAGATGCCCTGTATCACCAAGAATTCTGCGTTTTACATTCCAAGGATATGTTCCCATTCTGAGCATATTCACATCGTGATTGCTTTCCCAAATCAAACTATCGATTCCATCCAATGAACGAATGATTTTTTCATTTACATAACCCAAGTCAGTTACAATAGCGAGAGATTCATCCTTTTTGTAAAAGCGAAATCCAATAGGTTCTGCTGCATCATGGGAGATGGCTATTGATTCAATTCCAATATCGTCAATTGCCAGCGATGCCCCTGTCTCTAAAAAATGCAGAAGAGTAGAAGGAATATCTCCAACACTCGACGGCAAGTGTTGATATGTTGCTTCATTTAGGTATATTGGTAGCTGGTATCTTCTTGCCATGACACCCAGTCCTTTTACATGATCGATGTGTTCATGGGTTACTAAAATCGCAGTAAGGTTTTCTGGATTCACTCCGATCTGTGCAAGACGAGCATTCAGCTGTTTTCCACTCAATCCAGCATCGATAAGTAACCTAGTGTCCTCTGTTTCTATGTAAAGGGCGTTTCCAGAGCTACCACTTGCTAATACACTAAACTTCACAATAATATTCCTTCTCTCGTCTTTGTTTTATTTGACTACCTCTACATTTTTTATAGAGCCGTAACTGATTGCGTGAACATCATATTCCTTTTTATCCAATTGAATACGCCAAACTGGGATAAAGAAATAGGTTTGATTATTGTAAAATTGAGTTTGATATCCCAGCTGAATTTTTTTAATGTGTTGTGTTTTGTTACTGGCGGCATAGTTGATCAAATTGTAGAGAGCCGTATTAAAATCAGTAACTGTAGCAACATTTGATGTTTCTTGTAAATTGTAGTGAGTCATATACAATGACTTAATTTGATTTTTGGCAACTTCTACTTCTACTCTACCATCATAGATTGGTCGTTGATCAATATGTTGTACAAATACCCATTTCCCTGTCATTTTGCCAGGGCGTAATAGGAGTTTGTACTCAGAAAAGAATGGTACTTCTTTCAATAAGGTTCGATTTAATTGATTCGCGTCTTTTACAGGGAATGTGCCTGTTGCAAATCTCTTTTGATAGCCATGTTCTAGTTGCTGCCAACCGACTATTTTCGAAGGGGTTCCTTGCCAAATTTTTAGTTCATCTACATCTTTTGGTCTTGGTACATCAAGTTCGATTTTGTTATCTGTTAATAAACTCTTGATTTGTGTGTTGCTGATCTTATCCACTGCTAAAGATGCATTTTTTTGTTCCATTGTTTGCTGGATTTGAAACATCAAAAATAAATTAACCAATATGAAGGCGGTGATCAGGTAAGTTTGGGCTCGCTGCCAGTCCATTAAGCCCCACCTCCGATCTGAATCGATTCCCCATTGGTTTTTTCAATGTGCCAGCAAGGGGTTAATTGGACTTCTCCACGTTTTGTATACTCTGCTTGATAGATTGGGTAAATACGCTTGATAACGGATAATGGAATTTGTTTATTGGTTAGTTGAGCCAAAATTTCTTCTTTACCTGGAAGTTTTACAGATTCCTGTTGTTTCGGGTTTTTTGCTAAATAGTTGAGTGATCGCACATATTTGGAAACAGCATTAAAACTAGAACCAGCCTGCAATTGTATCGTATCAAGATGTGGATATTTGTTATCACCTTCCCAATAGACAGGTAAAGACTGGCTGAGCAGACGGAATGTATAAAGATGAGAGTTTTCTTGCTTGGATACGGTATCCAGTACATAGTTTCCAGTCCATCCATGATGTTTGGACATGAATTTGCTATTGATCATATCTATTTCCGTACTAACCGCATTAACTGTGGTTCCATCTGTTCTAGCATTGTCTGTATAAACCATATACGATTGTTGTTTGTAAAAGGTTAAGATTTGGTTGTTATCCATAAAAACTGATTCATTTTTTGATAGATCGATTGGTTCGATTTGATCTCCTTGAAATAACCATTCTTTTATACTGTCAATGCTGATCGTTTGTTTATTATAGAGTGTTTTATTTATGGAGATATTTTGATCAGGTAAATATAAAATTCGAGAAAAAGGTATATTTTGGTTGGTTTTATCCCATGGGTTTTTGCTGTTGGTTGGGATAGCATCCATTTTCATTAGATTTTTTGTTTTATTGATATTCGTCTGTATTTCCGTCCAATCGCCAGCAGAAAGATTACTTTTTGCCTGAATCACTTTTCCGTCTTGATCCGATATGAACCAGACATTGATTTTTTGGTCGTTTGGATTTTGGTAAATCCAAACTCGGCTGATGGAAGAAAGACCTTTAAAAAGTGGTTCGTTATTAAGAAAATGGTAAAAGAAAGCGTCTAGTTGATCTACTTGCATATCTTGGAAAAAGGACAGCTCCAGCCCAGTAGACTGTAAGAACAACATATTCCAATCTTCTGTTGTCGGAGATACCAGTTCGAAGTTATCCAGCTTCATACCATGAGCATCATGAATCAGTTGTGAAAAGAGTTTGCTGTTTTGTTGTGTTATCAACTGATGTTGTCCACGGTTGTGTGAAATGAGAAAAGGTGGAGCAGTCAGTTGATATAAATTTTTGGCTACATAATTGTCTTTTGCAACATAGGGTGCAGGGATATAGTCTACGTTTTGTTCATCATAAGATGGAGTACTATACCATAATACTGCTGTTAAAATGATGCTGGAAATAACAAGTACAGCCAGACTAATGGTTTTTATTCGGTTGATCAGTTCCATTAGCCTCACTCCTTATAGGTAAAGTAAAAAAGACCGTTGTTCCGTGTTGGAATTCACTTTCAATCCATATTTTCCCGTTATGAGAATGGATTATTTCCTGGGCAATAGAAAGTCCTAATCCTGTCCCGCCCAGTGTTCTCGAACGAGCCTTATCTACACGATAAAATCTTTCAAATAACCTGTTTAGATCCTGTTTTGGTATACCTAGTCCTGTATCGGCGATGGACACTTGCACATGGTCCTCATCATATCGTATTGCTTTAATAGAGATAGATCCATGTGCAGAAGTGTATTTAACCGCATTAGAAATTACGTTGTCCAGAACCTGATCCAGCTTATCTTTATCCACCTTAACAGTTGGCAGCTCATCTTCTATGGAAAGATTCAGCTGGATATCTTTTTGCTTACATGTCATAGTAAATCTTTCATAAGCTGGTTTTAATAAGTTTTCTATCGATATTATTTTCTTTTCAAAATAAGATTCTCTCGCATCCAAACGAGACAATTGCAGTAAGTCGCTAATCAACCGAGCCATCCGTTCGGCTTCTGTATCTGCTACATTTAAAAAATGCGTTGCAATTTCGTGATCGTGAATAGCACCATCTTTAAGCGCTTCTAGATAGCTTTTTATTGTTGTTAAAGGAGTACGTAACTCATGGGATACATTGGCTACAAAATCTTTCCTCTGTCGATCTAATTTTTCTTCCTCTGTCACATCACTCAGTACCGCTATAAGACCAACTGGTTCCTTCTCACGACTTTTGATCGGGGTAAAAGTAGCCTTGATCATCATAAATGCATGTGGGTCATTTGGATGAAGTTCGATATATTCTTCATGTACTTGTTTAAATGGAAACGAGATTTTTTCTTCTGTTGGTAATATATCTTTTAATTTATCCCCAAGGGATATATCTTGTCCTAACATTTCTTCAACCCATCTGTTTTTTACGATGATATTTCCTTTATGGTCTGTTGCCAGTACGCCGTCACTCATATTCGATAATACGGTTTCTAGTTTCTCCCGCTCTTCTTCATTTTGAGAAAGTGCCCGTCTTAAATGTGCTGCTAAGTAATTAAATGATCGGGCTAATCGTCCTATTTCATCATCGCTTTTGACAGCAACCTGCTGGTTAAAATCACCTGCTGCCATCGCTGTAGCTTGTTTTGTTATTTCCTTCAATGGTGTGGTAATCGTTCGTGACAAAAGGACGATTAGTATCGCAGTCGCAACCAATGTTACTAAAGATGATTTTAAAAGTAATTCCCCTATTTTACGTGTTTTTTGATATATCGGATCAAGCGAAGCTTCAATATATATCGTACCAATTCGTTGGTGATTTCCATTTTCCAATTGTTTTACATAAGTTTGATAATCTCTTCCAGTCGCTCGATCCCGACGAATAAAGGTAGAGTCGAGTTTGCCGGTTGCATTTTGTGCACGTAAATTTTTCTTTCCTATATTCTTGGAATTTTCAGCGCTGGAACTTAAAACATATCCTGACTCATCTAATATTTCTATTTCTACTGTAGTAGTTGTTCCAGTTTTGGTGTTGAGATAGACCAATTGTTTTAATAATTTGTCAAGTACAGTCTTGGTTTCGCTTGGAGATTTGTTTTCTTCTAATACTGGTGTCATTTGAGAATTTAATAGATCAGCTTGGGAACGAAGGCTACTTATAAAATCCTCTGAGTAGAACTTTTGTAAGGAATTGATAAAAGTTACTCCTATCAATTGGACAGAAATCAGGATGAGTAACGAGAAAATAACAACTAATTTCCATTGTAGGTTTTTAAATACTTGAGACATAACAAGTTAATGCTCCGATTGTGGGTTTCGCATCGTATAACCGATACCGCGTCTTGTAATGATATAGCTGGGTGCTCCTGGATCATCTTCGATTTTTTCTCTTAACCTACGAATGGTTACATCGACGGTCCTTACATCTCCAAAATAATCATATCCCCAAACGGACTGTAACAAGTGTTCCCGAGTTAAAACTTGGTTTAAATGTTTGGATAAGTAGAGCAGCAGTTCAAATTCGCGATGTGTTAAATCGATCGTTTTCTCTCGTTTTTTTACAACAAAGCTAGTGCTGTCGATAGCAAGGTCACCAATAGCGAGAATATTTTTATCCGGCAGTTGTGTGACTAATTTATCTTCTGATTGTTTGCTTCTCCGTAGATTTGCTTTCACCCTTGCCAATAGTTCTCGGTTACTAAAAGGCTTTGTGACATAATCATCTGCGCCCATTTCCAGCCCGATTACTTTATCTACTTCCGAATCTTTTGCTGTGAGCATAATAATAGGAAGATCGGAAACTTGTCTCACTCTTCGACAGACCTCAATCCCATCTGATCCTGGAAGCATCAAATCCAATAACATGAGATCTGGAGGATTAGCCAAAGCAGTTTCGATTGCTTCATCACCATCATGCACACAATTTACTTCATAACCTTCTTTTTGAAGGTTAAATTTTATAATATCAGCAATTGGTTTTTCATCTTCTACTACTAAAATCTTTGCATTCAAACATACCCACTCCCGTAATACAGATAAAGCTATTTTCGCATAATTGCACGGAGGAAAACAACTTATGTCACATGATCGAATTTTTTTGTTGAAAAGATAGTACAAAAAGAAGAGGAAAACGGAAGTTAGCCTGATACATTCATAAAATAAAGCAGTAATCTGCCTCCTTATCAATTTGTTTACTTGATATAAGCAGAAGACATGTTACTGGTACATGTATGCCTTTTTGTTTGTTCTTAACGTAAAAAATGGGCTGGCTACCTTATCGAAAGGCGAATAGGATAGTTTATAGAGGAGGAAGGTGTATGCGAGTGAAAAAGAGAGCATTTCAAGAAATTGCCAGTAAAGGGTTAAAAAACATCATTTTAGAACAGGATGAACAACTAAAACCTTATCTTCCCAAAACTTCTTGGTTTAAAGAAGATGCTTTGTCAGCAATGCTGAAACAGTATGGGACTGTCTTTATCAAACCGGATAAAGGCGGTGGGGGAGTTGGGATTATTCGCGTGAAGATACTTAAAAACGGGCTGGTTGAGTGTAAAAGTTTAAAAAGGCGTAAGATTATCCCGCTAAATCAGCTGATGTCACTCATCCAGTCTTCTCTGCTTCCAGAAAAACGATATTTGATTCAACAAGGGATACCATTAGCTACACTCCATGGTCGACCTTTTGATATACGGCTTATGTTACAGCGTACAGACAAAAAGTGGGATTTAACCGGAATAGCAGCAAAAATAGCAGCTCCTGGTAAAATAGTAACCAATTTTTGTAAAGGCGGACAGCCGCATCAAGCGAGTGATGCGGTTCGTCGAGTTTGTGGTTTGACAGAAGCACCCAAAAAAATGCATGAATTGAGTAAGATGGCTTACCGTGTAGCAGATGTCCTATCCAGAAGGTTTAAGGGACTTCGTGAATTAGGCATTGATGCAGGAATGGATAATAACGGACAAATATGGATATTTGAAGTGAATACGAGACCGACCTATGGAATGTTCCGCAAGTTAAAAGATTTGAAAATGTATTACAAAATAAGAAGAAATAGAAAATTGATTGTATAATTGGTTTAATTTTTCCATTTATGGGTATCAAATGTTCGTATCTTTGCTGTTGTAACATAAAATTAACATGCGAAAAGCATGTTTTTTTCATTATCGAGCATATACGAGCTTATTCGACAAAGTATTCTGTTGACGCAGACTATTGGATACTGCTACCATAATTATTAATTCAAAGTAATTTAACAAATTTAATTGTTTAGCATTTAAGTTTGTTAAATTAGATTAAGACCAAAATTTTGAATAAAGGTGTGTTGACTATGTCATCGATTACAGTTGGGGTATATCTAGGTAAGAAAGATCGTTTGGTTCGTTATTGGTACGAAATTTTACCAAAAGGCCAATTCCCAATGTTGGTAAAATATTGCATTCAATCCTATCTTCGTAACAATTATTTTCCATTACAATCCATTTGTGATCCACGTATGTTGAAAGAACAAATTCAAACCAAAAGTGACTATGTTCCTACACAGCGCAATGTGACGTTCACTCCTGATGATGGTCCAGTTTATCAGTGGATTAAAAACCTAGAAAGCGGTTACCGTAGTGAGGAAATTAAGAATATTCTAAAAGAAACAGTTGTCCATACTCTTTTACAGGATCAACAGTTATTTGTACCGCGTCATGTTGGACAAGCAGCATATGTCAATGAACCACAAGCAATGTATGCCTATGGCGATGATGCGCAAAAATTAACACTCCTCAAAAGGGATCAGATTGCTGTAGAAGAAGCATATCCAATGTGGGAAAAACCTTCTAATCAAACAGATGCAGAAAAAAAAGAGGTACGTGATGAGAAAGGATTTACTCATCTAGTCAATTATATGGGTTAAGGGTATATGTATCCCCTACGTGCTTTTCCCATTTATGAGGAAAAGTATTTTTTTTTTGCCTAAAAAGATAAGAGAAAAATTAAACATACATAATTACTTCTATTGTTTATACAATGACTTATAACATATTTGTTAATAAATGTCCTTGAATAGAATAGGAATGTGACAATGAATTATTATTTTTTTGCTATAATCTTAAAATATCTCGAAATTTGATAGGTTTTGTCGAAAAACCAGCAAATAGGAGGATTTTTAGAAGAAAAAGTGGAAAGAAATTGAAATACCACTTCTGATTAAAAATAATAATTTAATGTTATAGAGAGAATAGGAGGACGAAACTTGCGAGAAGATTGTCAACGTTTTTATACTCGTTACCTCTATCATATTTTTGACCCATTGTATATCAGTCATCCTCTTTTATATAGTACTATCCTTGCAGTTTCTATTATTTTGTTAACTTGTTTACTGCTCCTGAATAATAAAGTCATTGCCAAAATGCCAAGGTACTTTTATATGTCTTGTGTTCTTCTTGTGGTAGCTTTAATTGATACTTTATCAATGAAGTTATCAATTTTCCCTGTCTACTTAATTGTTTTTGGTATTGTGTTGGTTCGTTCTGATCGAGAGCGTATTAGTGTCATGACTTTATTATTTACTGGAGTTTATCTGGGATTAAAAGTATCTACATCTTGGTATTCCAGTCAAAACTATGACATGATTGCCAAGTTTATCACGTTTTCATTGGTTAGTTGGATTGGCAGTAAGGTTCGACAATCATTTCAAGAACTGCGCATGATACGTGGAAAAAACTTGCATTTAGTCAATAAGTTGAAGGAAGCGCAGCATCGTTTATGGGATTATAATGACGAGATTGAAGAAACATATCGCCGTGATTATTTAACAGGTTTATATAACCTTGGTGGATTTCAAGAACAAGTTCATCGTGGACTAGAAAAATGCTGTAATCATGAGGCATATCATGTAATCAGTATCGATCTTACTGATTTCAAACGGGTTAACATGAAAGAAGGAATAGAGTTTGGTGATCAATTGCTCATCCGGCTAGGATCACTGCTCAAGAAGTATTTACCGCCATATGTTCATCTTGCGCGTTACGATGGAGACCAATTTGCAATTGGTTTACTTGCGGATAACAAAGATCTGCGAAATGTTTTGCAGTCGATTGATATTGTAATGGAAGAACTGCGCAATCAACTTCCATACTTGCGTTATTGTATTGGTACTGCAACATATCCTGAGGATGCGAGAAACTCAGACGAATTGATCCGTCGAGCAGAAGAAAGGCTTGCTATTGAGCAAAGAAGAGTTCGCCACAACGAAGAAGAGAAAAGACGCCATTTGGAGAAACTTTCAGCAGTTGGGCAATTGGCAGCGGGGTTAGCCCATGAAATTCGCAATCCACTCACTTCTATACGAGGATTTGTACAGATCTCAGCAAAAGAATCAAAAGAAGTAAAGAAATGGGAGTCAATCATTTTACCAGAAATTGATCGAATCAATGATTTATTAAAACAATTCCTCAATCTCAGTGAAATCCGACCGACAAAATATTCGACTTTTTCATTGGATCAGTTGATGAATGATGTCTTTAGTTTAATGGAGCCAAAAGCTATTTTGATGGGACATGAATTAACTTGTATCCCGCCGAAATCGCCAGTAAATATGGAAGCGGATAGTGAACAACTCAAACAAGTGCTTATCAATTTGATACAAAATGGTTTGGATGCATTGGTGGCCAAAGGAAGGGTAGAGCTGAGTTGGAAAGAAATGCGGGATAGGGTGTGCATTCATATTCACGATAGTGGAGAAGGAATAAAACCAGAGAATATGAATCGAATTTTTGATCCATTTTTTACAACAAAAGATGAAGGAACTGGAATGGGATTATCTATTTGCCATCGCATTATTATGGATCATGGCGGCCAGATTCATATGACGAGTTTACCGAGCCGAGGTACAACTTTCCATATCCATATTCCTAAAGCTTTACAAGATTCCTCTTGTATGAAAGCGGATTTAGAGGCTAATCTAGAGATTAGTAGCTAGATAGGAGAGGATCAAAAATGGATGAGAAAAAACAAAAGCCTCAGTTCCAGATTTTAGCTGGAAAATCAACTACTCATGGTGCATACCATACAGGTGTCCTAAACCTGAGTAATCTGTCAGCACTATGGTTGAATAAAGAACAAGCGAAAATTGACTTAGGTCTAATTCATGCCAAAAGTGCTCTGGAACGCGGCATAAAGTTTACTACTAATCGAGAAGAAGTAGATGGAGATTTATATTGGGTAGTCTGGGTGGCAGTGGATCGTAATGAAAATGGACCCTACTATGCAGGAATAGCGGTTTGCCCAATGGTAGTAAACAAAGAGACACGACGCGGCTGGAAAAATCTCGCTCAGCATGTAAATAGAATGGATGACGCTTTAAAACGTAAATTGCGCATAGAGGAATTAGATTCAGATGAGAAATATCAATTAAAACATTTTCTCATACAGCATGATGAGAAGATGTGGGAAAATAGTTCAGAGGATTTAAAGGGGATGCTGGAACAGTAATAAATGCATGGCCAAACATTTATAACATTGCGAGCGAGAAAACCCACGGTTTAAATCGTGGGATGAAAGCGAGCATTGAACGAGGGTAAGGAATTTTCCTTCACTAGTTCAACCTTTGGAAAAAAGCAAGTTTACAAACAAACATTCCCATGGTAATATAGTATAGTCGTGACAGACGAAAACCAAGTTTGCTCGCGGCAAAGAAGAAATCAACAAACATAAACCGTGGGGCGCACGGGGTTAGCTTGGTAATGAAATAGTCATGAGGCTATCGTCCCAAGAATCCAACGGCTTTAGCCGTATGGAGTTGTCAAAGGTTGTTTCAATTGCAACTAGCTTTAGTTATTGCTGGGGAAGAAGTGACAAAATATCGAACAAAGATGATTTTGTATTGTCAGCGGTAGCGGATATGATAAAATTACAATGTTTGGAACCTTGCTAGGACACAAAAGAGGCGGAACTCCACAAATACGTGGATCCGCCTTTTTTGCTGCGAGTAGATTATTCAAACCCAAACCACTTGATCAATTTTTTCATTATAGATGGGGCTGTTGGTAATTTTTCTTTAATATCTTGGGTAGGACAAGAAATGTTCGGTTCTGTCCCTTCTACAAAGTATTCGAGTTTTTGACTTGGACAGTTTTCGTTTGCCACATACCCGGATTTTTCATCAACATACACCGCTTTTATTCCTGAAGGTATCGTATACATACCAAGGGGATGATAGGTGGAGACTTGCCGCATATATCTACCCCATATATACTGGGATAGCTTTGCTTCTTCGTGAGGAAGGGCTCGGTCTTTATCATATCCAACCCACACAGTGGTTAATAAGTTAGGATGATACCCGATCAGCCATCCATCTTGATTTGTTGTACCTGTCTTCCCAGCTATTGCCCCAGAAAACATCTGTTTGACACGATGTCCTGTTCCTCCAGACTGAAAAACACTGGATAACAGATTGGTTAGCAAAAACGCGTTAGCAGGAGTAGTAACGGTTGTCGATTTTGGTTCATTGGAGACAATGGTAACTCCATCTGAGGTAACAATTTTACGAATACCAAACAACGATTGTTTTTTCCCTTCTGCTGCAAAAGCAGTGTAAGCACCTGTTATTTCGAATGGAGTTACAGGATAACTTCCAAGAGCAAGTGATGGAGTTGCGGCCAGATCACTATGTATTCCAAGTCTCTTTGCCATCTCCACTTCTTTCTCCATACCTACTTGGAATTCTGTAGTTACGGCATAAATATTGTCTGATTTTGCAATCGCTTCTCGTAAAGTAATCGGGCGGTTAGCATAATTTTGCTGGTAATTTTTTGGGCGATAAACGCTACTGCCATACTGGAAGGAAGTTGGCTGACTCATTATCTTTGTAATTGGAGTGAATCCATTTTCCAAGGCACTCAAATAAAGTATGGGCTTAAATGACGAACCAGGTTGCCGATGCGCAAAAACGCGGTTATATGGGGAAGATTGATAATCTCTTCCACCAACCATTGCTTTGATTTCTCCAGTTTTTGGATTGACGGACAGCAGGGAACCTTGTAAATCTGGATGAGTTTTTAATGTTGTTATGACTGACTTCTCAGCATCGCGTTGCATTTTTTTATTTAAAGTAGTATAGATTTTCAAACCGCCACTGCGTACCCAGCTTTCATCTAGACCAAACTGATTGACGGCTGTTTGAATTACATAATCACGAAAATAATTGGCTTTTTGAGTCTCTAATTTTGTGGGATTTTGAATGATGAGCTTATCTTTCATCGCAGCTTTTGCTGTTTCATTGGAAATCATGTGGTTTTTAGCCATCAGCCCTAATATTATATGTTGCCGTTGTTTTGCACGTTGGTAATGTTCATAGGGAGAATAATATGCTGGGCCTCTTGGAATTCCTACAAGAAATGCACACTGAGCCAAGCTCAATTTTTCAACGGGCTGATGAAAATAAACCTGTGCTGCACGATTTACACCATATGCTCCATTTCCATAGTAAATTTTATTGAGATACATTTCTAATATCTCTTTCTTACTATAATGAAGTTCTAATTGCACAGTCAGCAATGCTTCTTTTATTTTTCTGTTCCATGTGCGATCATGGGTGAGGTAGAGATTCCTCGCTAACTGTTGTGTAATAGTACTTGCTCCTTGAGTAACACGACCAGCGCTTATATTGGCCAATGTTGCTCGAGCAATCCCTTTTATGGAAAAGCCAAAATGGTGATAAAAATTTTGGTCTTCCACTGCAAGGGTTGCGTCTATGAGAGACTTGGGGATTTTATTCAGATGTACAGGTTCTCTCATTTCTCCATTATCTATCCGATCCATTGGTCTATCTTGATCATCATATATCATACTAGATGCTCCGATATCAGGTGGTGGAAGGGCTTTGGATTTTAAATAAAGGACTAGTATTAAGAGACAAGCAGAGCAGATGAATCCAAACAGGAGAAATAGACGAAATAACCGTTTTGCTAATCTAAGGTGCTGCCACCATTTACTATTGTCGATGGAGCTTGTATCATTCTGCATGACAATCCTCTTTTCTCGGCCACTGTAAATCAACAAGGATAGTTTGTGGAAAAAAGAGGTATTCCATTCATCTTTTGGAAAGTAAACAACGGAAAAATTCAATTATTCTATCTCGCAGTTGGTAACCGATTTTTCTTATGTTAATTGGTTACGATAGGGATAACAGGTTATATTTAAAGGGGATATGTAAAATGGATATGGAACTCTGGTATACAGAAAAACAGACGAAAAATCATGGAATAACTACAAAAATTAAACGAACATTGCACTCTGAAGTTACTCCATTCCAGACGCTAGATGTGGTAGAAACACATCAATTTGGTAATTTACTTGTGTTGGACGGAATGGTAATGACAACAGATAAAGATGAGTTTGTTTATCATGAGATGATTTCTCATGTAGCATTGCACACACATCCCGATCCAAAACAAGTTTTGATTGTAGGCGGTGGAGACGGCGGTGTAGTTCGTGAAGTTTTAAAACACCCATCCGTTGAACGTGTAGTGCTGGCTGAAATTGATGGAAGAGTTATCGAAGCTTCTAAAGAATACTTTCCTGCAATTGCAGCAGGACTATCTGATCCAAGAGTAGATATTCAAGTAGTGGATGGCATTCGACATATTGAAGAGAATCCAGACACATACGATGTTGTACTTATTGATTCGACAGAACCGGTAGGGCCGGCTGTAGGACTTTTTCAAAAACCTTTTTATCAAAAAGTGGCAGAGGCATTGAAATCAGATGGCATAATGGTTGCTCAAACTGAATCTCCTTGGTTTAACCGTGATCTTATTCGTCAAGTTTTTGCTGATATTTCCAGTACTTTTCCGACAACTCGTCTCTATACTGCAAGCATACCTACTTATCCAAGCGGCCTATGGAGTTTTACATTAGGTTCAAAACAGTATGATCCATTGGAAGTGGAAGAATCAAAAATAGAACAATTGGATACCAAGTACTATCATCCAAATATGCATAAATCACTATTTCAATTACCTGTTTTTGTTCGAGAACTGACGGAAAATAAGGAGTAGGGCAAATGCGGTTTGATGAAACATATGCAGGGAATGTATTTATTGGAGCATCGGATAATCTGGAAGAGTCTCAGGCCGTTTTATATGGGATGCCCATGGATTGGACAGTTAGTTTTCGGCCAGGTGCCCGTTTTGGACCTGCTCGTATTCGAGAATCATCTTTGGTACATGAAGAGTACAGTCATTACTTGGAGAGAGAGCTCACCGAAATTACGTATTACGATGCAGGAGATATTCCGCTTGCTTTTGGTAATCCGGAAAAAAGTCTAAAACAAATTGGCGAGTTTGTCAGCCAGATACTTGCACAAAAGAAAATACCAATTGGAATGGGCGGAGAGCATCTGGTCACATGGCCAGTTGTAGAGCAAGTAGCAAAACATTATCCAGATCTTGCAGTGCTTCATTTTGACGGACATGCTGATCTGCGTCCGGATTATGAAGGTGAAATATATTCACATGCTACTCCGCTTTATAAGATTTCCCAATTAATTGGCGGAAGAAATGTTTATCAATTTGGTATTCGATCCATGACAAAAGAAGAAGTAATGTATACAAAAGAAACAGGCATTCATTTTCATCCATTTGATGTGTTGGAACCATTGAAGAAGGTACTGCCCACACTTGCCGGCCGCAAAGTTTATGTAACAATTGATATTGATGTCCTAGATCCTGCACATGCACCAGGAACAGGTACACCAGAACCAGGTGGAATAACAACTCGTGAGCTCTTACAAGCAATTCATGCGATTGCAAAATCAAGTGTGCAGGTAGTAGGAGCAGATTTGGTTGAAATTGCACCTGCATATGATCCGACAGAAAAAACACCGATTACAGCTGCTAAGTTAATTCGGGAAATGTTATTAGGTTTTGTGAAATAGGGCTTATGAAAAGCCCTATTTTCATCTACTTTTGTAGACGAAAGGAGACAGCAAAATGAGAACCGCCTTAACTATTGAATCGACGATTCATGCCGCAGGCGCGGAAAAAGCAGATGTCGTAAAACAAAAATTGGAGGCAGAGTGCCGAAAAAATACAGATCATATTCTCATCACTTATCAAGAAGGGGATGGTGTGGAACAATCAGACGTAAGTTTATTGGCCTACGATGATCGTATGTTGATAATCAGAAAAGGGCCTATTTCGTATAAACAAGAATATGTTCCTAATCAGTCAACGATTTGTGAAATGGAAATGCCTGTAGGAATAATTAAAATGCGAGTTCAAACATATGATTACAAAATAAATCCAAATGGAAAAATTTTCTGTAGATTTGCTCTCGAACAAGAAAATGCCATAATAGGAGAGTATCAATTACATATAGCATGGGAATTGTAAGCACTTACATAATTTTAACAAATTAGACAAACTTAAACTAAATTCCTACTTTCGGTGACTTGATTTAAAAAATATAAACATTGGTTTTTTCTTTTAGATAGACAAAGTCTTATAAATTCCCTTATACTACAAACAATGATACTACTAGAAAAAGCGAAGGAGATTTGCCATATTTAGCCATTAATTAAGTATATTTAATCCCTTCATCAGTGAGTTATCTGAGGTTGATAAGTGTTTAGGATATGTTTCTTCTCTATTATTTTTTCCAACTGAATTACTTAAAAATTTAATATCCTTAATTAAAGAGAAATGTATTGTTGTTCTGTCAATACCCCAAATTTCCACAATTATCAATCCATATAACTTACTTCTTTTTTTGAATCGTATAGTCAACTACCAATTGATGTTATAAAATATGGTGGAGGACTCATGATTCTTATTGGATATTGGTTTAGGTGGGAGGAGATTACCTTTGAACCCAACACTACTTGAACGGCTAAAAACAGCTGGTAGAATTTTCGTCTACATTGTACTGGTAGTCTTCTTGATACGCAATGTATTGGATGTTGCGAGACAATTATCAGGTGCAGATAAACCTGTTGTTCAACAGCAGTCAGCTACATCAGATGAAGTGCCAGTCACAGCTAAAAGTGTTGCAAAATTATTTTTGGAAAATTGGTATTCCGTTGGTACTGATCAAACCGATGATCAGCGTCTGCAAAAGATGAAACCTTTTATGACACCCAGTCTAATCGACTATATTACTAGTAACGCTGATTTGCGGCTTTCTAATCAAGGCAATGGACTTATTAATCAACAACAGCAGCAACAAACGAACAATACCAGTGATGAACAGACAGCTTTCAAAGGAGTTACCGCCAAAGAAGTTGAGGTTTGGCAAGCAACATGGACTGATAAGACAGCTGGTGAGACAAAAATAGTCGCACGTTTACTTACATCGGATGATAAAATCTTATTTTTCTCACTCCCTGTTGTAAAATCCGGAAATACATGGCAAGTAGATGCAATTCCGGCACTTGTAGCAGAGCCAAAAGGATCAGATAAAACAGAAGAAGATCCAAATATCGATATTACCAACCAAGAAGAAGCGATTAAGAAAGTATTGGATAGTTTCTTCCAAGATTGGTTGAGTGGAAATACAGAGGCAATCAAACGTTACATGGTTAATGGACAATCCATCCCAACAACGGACTGGCTAACAAATCTGGATGCAAAATATGAAGGAGTTCAGTCAATTACACCAATTGCACAAAATCCACTAAAAGTCAAAGTAGTTATTATGGTTCAAGATTCCAATAATGTGCAAATGCAATTGAATTATTATATGACTCTGCAACAGAAAAATGGGTCATGGAACATTGTTTCCCTTGACTAAATATAAGGAGGAATCACATTGTTACCTATCATTCATCATCTTTCCGCATATCTTATCGATGAAAACTTATTTAAACAAGCATCTCAATGGGTTTTAGATCAAGCTAGTTTTGTTATTCTAGCAGCGCTCGTTATATTGGGACTGCAAGCGTGGATGAATGGACGATTGATGGCATTGTTTGGCGGGATTGTTGTAGCAGGTATTCTCTACCTATTCACCCTGGATAAAAGCGGCGGTCTCCTAAAACAGTTGTCCACAGCCATTCAAAATATATTTAGTTAAAAAGGGGAGCAGGTAGATGAGACCAGAGCGGATTGTAACTTTTGATGCGGTATGGGGACTGAAGAAAGTATTTTACCACATCGAGCGCTTTCGTCTCCCCATTCCCGTTAGTTTATCTGAACTATTAATTGTCGTTGTGTTAGAAGGATTTTTTATCCTACTATCTAATAAATTCGACTTATCTTTTATCCCGCCAGTTTTTCGTTTTGCGCTAATACCATTTGGTGCTGCTTGGCTGTTATCACGAGTAGATCTGGAGGGAAGACCTCCTTATCAATATTTTTGGAGTTCTTTTACACATATGTTGTCGCACAAACTTTGGTCAAGAGGGGTTCCTATTCCAGATATTACAGAAGAAGCAACACTTCATTTGACCAAGATTGTTGGAGGGGTAAAACACTATGCTACCGATACCGACACAGATTGAAAAAAACGTAGCCTTTATCGATGGACGACCTTGGGCTTTTTACCGGGTTGTCCCCTTTTCATATTCTCCTTTGTCCGTTGACGGCAAAAAAAATGAATGGATGAATGCAACTCAGTTTTTCCGACAAATCCAAGAGCCAGGTTTGGCAGCGCAGATCTGGATGGTACGTCGTCGATTTAACTGGTTAGATTATTTGGATCGTTTGGTGAAAACCGTTCCAAAAGAACGACGTGACAAAGCAAAAGAGTCGATGAACAGCTGGTTAAACTTAATTGAGCAAGGGACACTTCCAGATTATGATTTCATCATTGCTTTTGAGCTGCCACTGCCAATCCCGCAAAATTATCGCTGGATTACACAGACTTTTGGAATTCCGATGCGTACATTGGAATCATTTTTAGGATTGCGCAAAAAGATTTTCAAAGAAGAAAAAGATGCTGCATTTGATAAATCTTATGACTACGCTTGGTCAAAACGTACTTTTGAAGAGCGGGCAGGTTCACTCAGTCGTCTTGATCCATTGACAGAGTATGAGATTGCTGACTTTTATCGCCATCATTTCTATCGAGGAATGCCATTAAAGCCGCTTCCGCAAGCAATTCGCAAAGTGTGGCCAAAAGGCCCGCAAGATTATGCATGGCTTGCAGAGGGAAGACGAGCATATGGGTATCGCTATGTTCTCTGTGACCAAGAAGAAGATGAGCGTTTTGTAAGTTTTATCTCGTTAGGAGCTTTTCCAGATGAAATATATACTCCTGGTACGGAGTTGTTTCACCAGCTCTCCAGTGAGTTTGATTTTCCAGTAGAAGCGACTTTCCGTTGGAAAATGATTGCGAACAAACAAGCAACAGGGATGGTTACTCGGAAACGAAAAGATATCAAAGATGCAACGAGTCATATTGGCATGGTAGATCAAATTCCACTTGACCTCCAGCAACAAGAACAGCTCGCGGAAGGTTTAGAGTTTGAATTGAAGAAAAATCGTCCGCCTATTTTGGATAGTCGCATGATCTTTGTTGTTGATGGAGAGGATCAAGAAGAAGTAAACAGCCGTACAGAGCAAGTAGTCAACTTTTTTGACCGTAAGGGATTTGTAGCAGCAAGACCGACAGGTGAACAGCGAAATCTGTTCAATGCATGGCTGCCTTCAGATCGCTATCCAGCTCGCGGATATGTGAAAAAGATGTTACCAGAAGTTGCAGCATCCATTGTAATGCCTGGGGCATCGGAAATTCTTGGCGATCCAAATGGTGTTCCTGTAGGACTCACCCGTCGCGGATCCGTTGTAAAAGTCAATCCTGAACGTGGTCCACAGATTAACCAGAACGCTTCTATGGTTATCACTGGTACTTTAGGATCAGGGAAATCACATACATTAAACAATTTGATTCATAAGACAGCGCTTTTCTGGAATGCAAAGATTTTCGTTGTTGACCCAAAAGGAGAGCGCAGCCACTGGGTTGGCCGTTTGCCAGGATTAGAAGATCGTGTCCATGTCTTGAAATTAGACGGTCGTCAAAATCCAGGAGCACTTGATCCATTCCAACTGCTCAGCCATGACCCTGAATTTGCTAGTGAGATCGCAGTTTCGGTTATTTCTCAGTTTGAAGGAAACCTTACCCGTGGAGATAAAAACATGCTCTTGTCTGCGGCGGAACGTGCTTTGAAATCAGGCAATCCAAGTATGGCGCAGATGGTAGAAGAATTGCACAAAGATGACATGGGGCGAGACTTAGCAGAATACTTGATGCGAATTGCCCGTCTGCCGCTTGGAAAATTGGTATTTGGACAAGGGGATGGGGTTCGTGTACCAGATACTGGAATTATCTTGCTGCAATTAGAAGGTTTAGAGCTGCCTGCCGAAAAGCAAAGGGCAAGCGGCTTGCGTCAAGAGGCTTCTGTAGCAGTTATGTCCATGACAGCCATTTTGGCAGAACAGTTTGTATTACGTGGTACAGGCGGTTTCCGTGTTGCAGCACTCGATGAAGCATGGATTTGGCTTCGTACCGACCAAGGGAAGGCACTTGCCAATCGTTTGGAACGTGCAGGTCGTTCGGCAAATGCTGGTATATGGTTTGCAACACAGAATCCATCGGATGTTGATCCGGAGATATTGAACAACGTAAGTGTTTATGTCTGCCTAGGGACAAGTGATGAAAATGAAACCACGCTAGCGATTGAAGCGCTAAATTTAGATACCAACGATGAAGGTCTGCGAAATATACTGCAAGCCAGAAGAAGCAAAGCTCTATCAGGATATGGATATATGAAAGACTTAGAAGGAAGATCTGGCTTTATTCAATTCATCACTCCTGAAGAAGAACTAGTCGAACTGTTTAACACCAAACCAGAAGCTAGTGAAGCATCTAAGATAGTCTCCGAAGGAGGAGTCTAAGGGGGGAATGGAATGAAGAAGCTCAGATCGATTGCCATAACACTCTTTACCTTGTTTTTTCTTTCTTTTGCCTTAGTTACCCCTGTTCATGCTGATGGATCATCAGATGTTAGTGACTCAAGTCTACAGGGGAATGGCTTATACAAGCAAGAAAAAACGGATAGCTCAGACAAAAATCCTAATATCTACAATAAGTATCCCCTTGGCAATTATGAATTAACGTATATTTCCAGCCAAGAAGATGTCGGTGGAAAAGAGTGTGACGATGGTCTCCTTAGTTTAGGAATGGGCTGTGAAATTGAAGGAGCCTTAAACGGAGCGCTTTTCAAACTCACGGACATGATCTGGTGGTTATATCTCGTGATAGCCAAGTGGCTCATTGATGTCATCAGCTGGGGATTTACGATGGAAGTCCTTGATTATATGTTCAATGCTTATAGTGCAACACTGGAAGGAATGCAGAAAACATTTTGGCAGCCATTTATGTTTTTGATGTGGGCGGTAGCAGTTGCGTGGATGGTTTATTACTGGATGAGCGGAAAATCGACAAAACTATGGTCTACGCTGATCAGCTCGCTGCTCATTATCGCCCTTACCGCAACGATTATGAGTAATTTACCTAATTTCCTTCGATCACTGAATGACGTCAGTACCGAAACTTCGGCTTTAATCCTTAGCGGTTTGTCAAAAGATACATCTGATAAACCGACCAAAGGGAGTGCGAGCGAAACAGCAGTCGATTCCATGAAAAACAGTCTGTTTAAATTTGCGATTATCATTCCCTACAAAATGGTCCAGTTTGGTTCTGTCCCACTCTCGCAAGAGAATATAAAAGTTGATGGGAAGGACTATAAATTTTGGGAAGGAATCGTCAGCCGGGATAAAAGCAGTGATCGTGACAATGTTATTACGGATGCCTATAAAAAAGAATCAAACCAAGATGCGATGAAAGATAAGTATGCTTGGTTTACCAAAGAAAAAACGGGAACAAGATTATCTTTCACCACGATTACCTTTTTTGCTAGTATCGCATGCTTGCTCTGTTTCGTCATGTATGCATTCTACTGTATTATGTGGCAGTTGATTGGATTGGGAAGAGCAACGCTGGCATCGATTTATTTCCTGCTCAGCTTATGGCCGGAGTGGGGAATGATATTAGCAGTTCAACATATGTGGAAAGTAATCGTTGCGTTTTGGATGAGGCTTTGGTATGTTGTTTTGCTAGCTATTTTTATCAACATGGTAAACGCTCTTACACAGCAGATGGAAAAAGATAATATTGGGATGCTCAGTTTATGGCTGATTATTTTCGCACTGTTCTTAGGTCTCAACGAAGCAATCAAAGAATTGCGCTCCACTGTCGATAGTATCCCACTTGGCAATGGTATCAGCTTAGAAGGTGTTACCGATAAAGGAGAAAGATTAGGTAACCAAGTTGCAGGTGCTGCAATGATGGCAGCAGGGGCCGCAACTGGTACGGGAGTTCTTGTTGCGGGTGGTCTTGCCATGCAGCAAGGCGGAATGAGTAATGTATTCAAATCAGCTGGACTCGGAGCAGTTTCCAAAGTCGGCGGAATGATGTCCGGCGTCCGGAAGACCGTGACAAAAGGAGCCGCAAAAGGTGCGCTTGGAGTGATTAAAGGCACTGGAGGCGTAGTTGGAAAAGCAGCCGGATGGGTTGATGATGCCGTCCTGCAAGGGAAGGTTAAGAAGAAGACAAATGCTGCTATCGATAAAGCAAGAGATCTAAAAGACAAAGGAATAGCGAAAGTCAATAAAGGATTAGATAAAATTGGCTGGAAAGCTATTAAAACCTCCACTGCGGATCGTTTAACTCGTGATGACAAGCAATTGATGAAAGATGCAAAAGAGATTTATGGACTGGATCTTAAAAATCGCGCAGATCGCGATCAATATGTAGCGATGCAAAAAGGTAAAAAAGCTCAGAAGGCAGCAAATAAGAAAATCCAAAGGCTAGAAGAATATTTCAACGATGAGAAGCGATTGGTAAAGAAACTGCCTAAAAAGCTACCTCCAAAAAATAGTGCAGAATATACAAAATATGTAGAGCAGTATGGCGAAGATGTACTTGATGTTTATACAGCAACTCGTCTGCAAATGCGGTCAGCAAAACAAGCAAATCGCCAAAAACCATTAAAAGACCGAGTGAAACCACAAAATTTTGTTGCTAATTCTAGATTTGGGGCAAATAGTGATCAAAACTTTGCTCAAGCATTCCATAATAATTTAGCGACTAAAGCGAAGAATTCCGGATATAAAGTTCCTGTTCAAAACATGAATTTTGGAGGAGAAGGAAGATCACTTCCTGTATTTGCACAATCTGCAGTGCAGTCTGCTATTCAAGCGCAAATAACTGCTCCGAATGTTAAAATTGATATCAATACAAAAGAAATTGCTGATTCTATCCGGAAGCAACTTTCTTCTCAAATTGAAAGCATGATGAGTGGTACTGCAAGAGGAATTAAGAAAAGTTTTGATTTATCGCTTCGCGATACGAAAAATCGCAATCAAAAAGTAAAACTTGAGTTTAGTGACTTACAAAATCTCTTTGCCCAAAACAATCCAATTGCTGCAAGTAGGATGCAGGCAACACAAGCAATTCAATTTGGGCAGACAGTCACTGGATCAGATAATCTTGCAGATATTAATAAAGCTCTTGGTAGTTTTAGACAAGAGATGCATCAAGCACTTGCCCATGTTCAAGGTGGAGGCAGTCTTGAGAAGTTTAAAGGATTTGAACGTTTAGATCGACTTTATCCTGAACTTCGAAGTCTAGCGACTAACCTAGAAAAAGTGCAAAGAGTTGGTGAAATGCTCTCTGGATCAAAATTGTCGCTTGAACAAGTGACAAGATTACTCGATGATAACGCAAAATCACTTCGTCCACCGACTCCAAAATAAGACGGCAAGGAGGCTTCACTGAATGAATGAAGAACGAAATAATCCAGATCAGGAGAAGAAAGGCCGTCCGTTTAAAGAGAAGGCGCTCGAAGGATGGGCAGAACTCAAGTATCTTGCAGGCACATGGTTTGAAGATATTGTATCGAATAAAAAGAAGCTGATCCCAGCAGCGATTATTTTGTTTCTTGCTCTGTTTGGTTTTCTACGAGGTGTGTACAAAGCCTTGTTCTTCTAAGCCTCTGCCTTCGGTCAGGGGCTTTCCCTTCCTAGAAAGGAGTGAAAAGCATGTTCGGTGACGACGATTTGGATATAACGCAGTTTAAAGAGTTTCAACGCAAACAGCAAGGCGGCGTGCTTGCGATGGAATTTCTTGGAGCACTGCTGCTCATTATCTTTTTGTTTATTCCGTTTGTCGTAAGTGTTATTTTGACAATTATCGGTGTACGTCAAGCGTGGAAACCAGCTTGGTTTATATGGAGTGGACTCATCTTAACTGTGTTGTGCATCCCTTTTGGGTTATTCATGTTGTATTTCAAAGGGATGATGCACTTAGTAAGCCAATATATTGCCGGGTACAAAGTAGATCAAGCGGGTGCCTATTTTTGGAAGGCTTTCCCTACGGATTTATGGCATATGACTCCGGTGTCTGTTGCTGCAAGTCTTTTGGTAGCAGGTCTATTTATGTGGTTTGTAAAATACCGTCCGGAATTACTGCCAATTCCAGTAAAACCGCCAAAAGAAGAAAAACCTGTGGTACACAGTATGAGTAAACTTACTAATTTACCAACGATTGATGACGGAGTTGTCCTTGGGTTGGATGACTTTGGAAAACCAGTTCCCCTCTATGACAAAGAAGTCAATATGCACGTTTTTGTCAGCGGGGCAACAGGTGCAGGGAAAACCAATACACTCACGGTTATTTTGGAAAGCGCCATCCGCCGTGGCAAGCCTGTGATCATCATTGATGGAAAAGGAGACAGTAGTTTTCTTGAGGAAATGAGGGAGATGTCCGAGGCGTATGGTCGTGAGTTTCAAGGATTTTCATACACTGGAGACATGCACTATAACCCATTTCGCCATGGCCGGGCTACAGAGCTGAAAGATAAAATGATGGCGATGGAAGAATGGTCAGAACCTTACTACAAACGAGCAGCCGAGCGTTATCTGCAGCTTGTCTTCCGTGTGCTCCAGCTAGCGGATACTCCTGTCGATCTCCACGTTGTACAGCGTATGCTCGTTCAGAAAAATTTAATGAACGTGGTTAAAAAATTGAAAAACATCGACAAGGAAGAAGCCGACAGCATGAAAGAGTACATCAACGGTCTGGACAAAGGACACAAAGATGCGATCGATGGACTTGCTGACCGTGTGGCACTGCTGGTGGAAAGCGATGTGGGCGATCTGTTCCGTGATCGTCCCGGCGCCGCTGCGATCGATTTGCTCGAGGCCGTACGTAACAAGCGTGTGGCGATGATGTCGTTGTCAGGATTGAGCTATTCCTCCTTTACCCCTGCGCTTGGGGCGATGATCGTCGAGGATCTGAAGAGTGTCGCTGCGGCGATTATCGAAGAAGGTCGTGATGATTATATTTATGTCATTCTTGACGAGTTTAACTTATTTGCTGGGGAACAAGTAGTAAACATGATTAACAAAAGCCGTGCGGCTGGTTTCTGCTGCTTTATTGCTACACAGGAGTTAGCAGACTTATCTGCTGCAGGCGGCGAAGAATTAGTTGGTCAGGTTATTGGTAACACCAACGTAAAAATCGTTCATCGACAAGACGTTCCAGACTCGGCAGAATATTTATCCAACGTAGTAGGAACACATAAAATTTTAGTGAAGACAACCATGACGGAAGAAAAACTGATTGGGAATATGTCTAGGCAAATGGGAACGGTGCGAGAAGATGAAGAACTTGTCATTCATCCAAATGTACTGAAAAATCTCCGCCAAGGGGAAGCGATGCTGATCAAAAAGATCCCTGATAATACAGTATGTAAAACCCAAGTAAGGCCTGCCCCGCAGCCGCCATCTAAACAAGTAGTATAACTAGCACAAAGGACTTCTATCATATGGAAGTCCTTTTGATTATTGAACAGACTTGTTGATCTTATCATTTATGCAAACAAACAGCTACTGACTTCCATCCTCGCAACACATTATGCAGCTGGCGTTGTGGTTGATCAACTGCTTCTATTTTTTCCACATGTTTTATTAGTGATCCTATAATAGCTTCGAATTCTAAGATAGCCAAATGAATTCCTGCGCATTGATGTACTCCTTTGCCAAACGAGAGGTGATCTTTGGCATTGTTTCTAGTTATGTCAAATTGATCGGCGTTTAAGCCCCACTTCTGCTTATCACGGCATGTAGAACCAAATAAAAGCAAAACTTGATCGCCTTGGGGAATGATCGCATCACCAATATGGACATCCTGGCGAATTCTGCGCCCAAAAAATTGGATTGGTGCTTCGTATCGCAAGGTTTCGTGAAAAGCATTCGTTACTTTTTCTGGACACTTTTTTAGCTTCCGCCATTGATCAGAATTGGTTGCGAATAAGTATATAGCATTGGATATTGCATGAATTGTTGTATCAATTCCTGCTACCACATATGCAGAGAGGAGCGAGAGACATTGGGATTCTTCGATTTCCCCCCGATCTGCAGCATCGTATACCGCTCCTAACCAACTCCTTGCTGTTACCTGTACCCGCGTGGCATTTTTTTGTAAATATTGGAATAATCTCATTGCTAATGGTGCAGCCTGCCTCGATCTTTCGTTCTCTGGTCCAAACATTTCAAAAGAAGCAGCAGCTAATTCGATAACTTGCTCTCTGTTTTCTTTTGGCAGTCCCATTAAATCTAAAACAACATTACAGACAAATGTTTCCGCTAGGTCTTGCACCGCATCGATGTTTCTTTTTGAAATAAGTTGTTGAATCAATTTATCAGCGCGAGCAAAGATGGTGTCTCTGAGCTCTTCAAGTGCACGAGGAGACAGTTGTTTGGATAAGATTTTCCGTAAAACAGTATGAAAAGGGGGATCACTGCCCAGGACAGAACCTTTTAGCATTTGACGATTGAAGTTGTCATTGAGTGAAACGCCATCTTCGGAGGAGAAGACTTCCCAAACTCCTAATGCTTTTTCTACCTCAGCATAACGTGGCAAGACCCAAACACGATATTTTTCTAGGTAAATAACAGAGCCAAGTGACCGAAGTTCTTCATAAACAGAATAAGGATTCACTAAAACATCTTCAGCAAACAAATCGACAGAACTCGTTGGATGCATAAAATTCTCCTTTTGTTAGGGGATGAAAGAAGTTTTATAATCTTTCCTCTATTTTATCAAAATGAAATAACATATTTAACAAATATAAAGACCAACATGTAGCATGTTGGTCTGTTAAAGTTATTCATTTGTTTCTGATGGGTAAATTGTATACATATCGGGAGGAAGTTCCATTTCGGGTGAATTTCCAATTTCATAGGAAAAACCAATTTTTTCTTCTGTTCCTAAATAATAATGGAAGTCTTCAGCGAAATTTCCATCTTGAGTTACAGGAATGCCTTTTTCTTTATATCGTTCTATGATATCCAACAGCACTGGTTTTTCGGTAATTTTCTCTTTGATGTGATGTAAGCCTTCCCCGTTTTCTTGCAAAAATTCTGCGTAGATGGTAGGGCCTTTGACTGGTTGAATTAATTCAAATTCCATGTCCCTTACTTTTGCTAGAGCAATAATAAATTCAAATGGCTCTGTGATTTTTTTACCTTTAAAATGAAAATAGTTTAATGACTTTTCATTGACAGTTACTACGATCCATGGACCGATAGCTAAGTTATCTACCCATGCTTTCATCGTCTTTTGAATATCTGGAGTTACGATTGCTATTTGTTGTATTTTCCTCTTTCTGTTCCATTCGATTAATTCTTTGCTGGTCATCATAATCATCCTTTTCTTTTTATTTGATATTGATGACGAAACGAAAAAGAAAAAGATGCATTTCTATTAAAAAATTTTCATGAAAGAAATTTTCGCCTATAATATATAAAATGACATGGAAGTTGAATAAATAGAAAGAGGTGTACATTATGCAAGTAGATGTATTATGGGATGAGTACTATGCACCATTAAAAAGATTTATTGCTTTTAGAGTGAATGATCCATTTATTGCCGATGATATTTTACAAACAGTTTTTATAAAAATCGACAGACATTTGAGTGAAGTAAAAGATGAGAGGAAAATGAAAGCTTGGATTTATCAAATTACAAGAAATACCATCATAGATTTTTATCGATCACAGAAATCGATAGCATCATTACCAGATAACCTTCAAATAAGTCAGGAAAAAGTGGAACAGAACTATAATCAGGATGTAATAAACTGTTTAGAATCTACCATTCAAGTATTGCCTGAAAAATATAGAGAAGTATTGCAGCTATCAGATATAGAAGGTTTGTCTCAAAAGGAACTTAGTGATCGTCTAAAAATTCCCTATTCTACAACGAAATCGCGTGTGCAGCGTGGCAGGGAGAAATTGCAGAAGTTGTTAAAAGGCTGTTGTCATATCGAATCGGATTCTTATGGGAACATCGTAGATTTCCATATTAATTTTCGGTATGAAGACATGAAAAAAATAGAAAACCAAAATTAGATCAACACGCTTAATTTGGTTTTCTATTTTATATTTGCTTATTTTAATTTATGAATTTGGTATATGTACAGCAAATCCATTCGATAAATAGTTCAGCTTTAATCTGCTTACCATTTCTCGGTCTATTTATGTAGTTAGATTTTGTTCATTATGGGTTGTAACTGAGTAATTTCGTCTTTGTATAGGCATCTAATACTGATGCATCATGTCCTTGTTTATTGAACTTTTCTTTTGCTTTATCGGAGTAAATTCGTCCTGTTTGGCCAGTAAAAAAGAAAATGTCTCCGGCGTTTGCTTGAAGTGCAGTTCCCATCATATCTACGATTTCAGGAGAAGTTAATACATGGTTCATAATTTCTTCAGATTCAAAGTGTGCTTCGATAATGAAGTTGATCTTACCAAGATCTCCATCCATCATTGGCTTTACAGTAGTAACATCTGTGCAGATAAATCCTGGTAGGTTGTAGAAAACAGGCAAAAGCTGTTCTAAATACAATCTACGAAATGTTTCCTCATCGATATTTCTGAAAAAAGTGATTGTTTTGTACATTGCAATCCTTCCCTTTCGATCGATATGCAAGAGGCAGTAAATTTCAACGATATATAATTTATTTATCTTATGGAATGAAGTCAATGTTATTAGTGTTAGAATTTAAGCTGAGTAAGAGTAGCAGGATAGTTCGTTTGCCATAATAATACATATCTATTGAATAAATGAAATATTAACTCGATTATACTACTATATAATATAAAATTCAATAAATTAACATATTTTTAGAATAAAAAAAGCAATCCCGTAAAGAGATTGCCAGAAATTTATTTTTTGAACATTTGTTTCACAATAAGTTCCAGTCTATTTTTGACTTTTTCCTCTGAATTTAATTCTTCGGCAGTTATTTCAAATCTCCGTATCTTTTCGTCCATGTGGAACATGTCGATCAGTGCAGAGTAATCCGAAGTGCGCTGTTCACCTACTTGGAATACTCCTTCAATACTGTCTCGTCCCAGATCATGATGGAAATAGACTGCTATTTCATTGCAAACTCCATAAAAATAGGTTGTTGGATGGTATTGGATCAGTTGAGACCAACCCTGTTCATCTGTTACAAGACCTTCCCAATCTTGTTTAAAACCAAGTTGTTTAAAACCATTTAGAAACTGCGCTACTCTTTTATTTGGCAAGACTTTTATGTAGTCTCGGTCATGAGAGTCAATTGCATTTTTTATCTCTAAATTGGTAACAAAGAAGTATTTTGTATTGATTGATGATGATGGAATACTAGGCGGACAGGTAAAAGAAAATGGGAAATTCATTGTTTCATTTGGTTGAATGGTGAATTCATCATGAGTAATATCAATCATTGCAACCCGTTCGGTTAATTTGTTTCCATTTCGTGCATGTACGGATTGGAGCATTAAGTATACCGAAAGTCCCTCTATTTTTTGCTCTGCACTACCTCCGGTTACGACGATCTGCCCAGTTACTTCTTCTCCGGTAGTAACAATATCTTTGATTAAACGCAAGTCAATCTTTGCTGCTCCCATTCCCATGGATGCTAGTACAGTTTCAAACAACTTTTCTTCCTCCCATAACAGGTCTTTTTTTCTATCATACCATGCAAGCATTACTTCGAGTAGAGAAAGATAATCGCTTTTCATTCATATGAACAAAGGTTTCTCACAGCTGTTCTAGTTTTGTTATAGATTGGCAGATTGCTTCACGGTTTTTTGATGATTTGATCCATTTTGGCAGTGTGCTTTCTATACTGCGGTAGTAAGGATAACTGTCTCTGATATCCGCTTCTACATATTTTTTTACATATTGAAGATGTTCGTGATTGTAAAACCATAACATTTTACCACAATAAGCTGTTTGTAAATAGAGGCATAGCCGAAATACCAATCAAATGCACCGCCAATACAAATGGCGCCCTCTTTGAACGTGGTGCCATAATAAATTATATTTTGCTTCATTCGATTTTTCTTTGACAGAAATTCTTTTGTCTGGCCACAGTGGGTGCAAATCACTCGTTTTGCGATATTGCGGATAAATGGATAAGGTTCCCCTAGTGATAGTACTGTTGCTTGTTTCCTGCAGTTAGGACATATAATGAGAAATTTGTATCCAAAACTCTCAAGTGTACGATGTTGATTTTTGAATGTTTTCTTCATGATTTAAGTTTAACATGAATGATCATGGATGTTTTTTGTAATGGAAATAGGTTAGGACTCTTTAGGGAAAGGGAGTTCAACTAGGACAATATTTGATGATAAAATAATATAAAACTTCGATATTTTACTATCAAAAAAATTGAATTAATTCTATATATATACAAATGTAGTAACAGATAGAAAGAAACGTATATATATCACATGGGATATGTATACAATTCATTTATTTGGAAGGAAAAAAGGCGGTAGGATAGAATATATTTAGATAACAAAATCATTATCGTTTACTAGAATATTTTAAACTTCTTCCTATTGATGAGTGAGTAGAGGTGATATATATACTAAATCATTACTATGGCTTGCATCGATCGTTGTCTCCCAAAGGATCGTTTCCTCAACCCGCATGGTCGATTGACCCTAGTTTGCCAATACATTCATCTGAACTGTTGATTGATATCCATGCTCTTCACATTGATTCCGCATCATTTGCTCAATTAAAACAAGCATCCAATCATTGTGCCGATCACATTAAATCACAAATCCTTCAAATTGTTTCAGAACGTGGGAAAATGCATAATCCAGTGACAGGTTCCGGTGGTATGTTGATCGGTCGAATAAAAGAAGTAGGAAAGGATTTCCCAGATCATTCTCTTCAATCAGGTCAAATGATTGCTTCGCTCATTTCACTTACTTTAACTCCTCTCTTCATCAAACAAATTAAACAGATAGATATGTCTACTGGTCAGATAGAAGTAGAAGGATATGCTATTTTATTTGCAAGTAGCCCGTTTGCCCGTTTACCAAAAGATGTAGATCAGAGAGTCGCATTGGCTCTCTTTGATGTTTGTGGTGCTCCTGCTCAAGCTTCACGTCTCGTCCAATCCAATCATGTGGTGGTCGTTCTGGGAGCTGGAGGAAAATCGGGATTGCTAACATTGGCATCAGCAAAACGTAAAGTAGGAAAACAAGGAACAATAATAGCGATTGAAAACAATGTTGACGTATGTTATGAAATCGAAAAGTTAAATTTGGCACATTATGTGTGCTCGGTAAATGCGACAAACCCTGTAGCAGTTTTAGAAACAGTTTCAACAATTACAGATGGTGCATTAGCCGATATCACTTTTAATTGTGTTAATGTTCCTAATACAGAACTCTCCTCTATTGTTGTTACCAAAGACAGCGGGATTGTTTATTTTTTTAGTATGGCTGTTCAGTTTTCGGCTGCTGCTCTAGGAGCTGAAGGAATAGGTAAAGATGTACAGTTAATGATTGGTAATGGTTATGCGCCAGATCATGCGGATTTTGCATTAACATTGATAAGAAACTCCCCATCTTTGCTGGAACTTTTCACTCGACGTTACGGCTTTTAGCCAACTTTAAAGATATAATAATTTATATTTAATATGTTTTTATTTTATAGGTAATTGGCATGTACAGGATCAGATGTGCATACAAATGGTAAGGATATTATGATGAATTGTAAAAAACACCAAAGAAAGGGAATTTAAAGGGGTTTTGAAATCGATGATTTCATCTGAGTAAAACAGTATATGATTATTATTAAGCGTGATGAAACTCATCTTTACATGTTTATCCGCAAAAAAAGCATTTACCATAAACATTGTAAGAATTAAAAGTGTTGATTGTAAGTGGATTGCATTCATCTCATCAGGAACTTGCTGGAGCACTTGAATCAAGAGAAGGTGTTTTCTACTTTGTTCAATTGCTTATAAGGAAATAGGTTGATTTGTATATCATCCTTTTTTTATCCATTCCAAAGAAAAGGAGCAATGCACATGCAACCCATTTATTGGTTTCATATTAGTTTCTTTATTCTATTAACTTTAGCTTCTCTCTTTTTATTTGGAAGGATTGTTTATGCTCGATATAAGTATATTCGTCTTGGGAAAGCAAATGACTGGGAATGGAATCTGTCAGGTACATGGGGATATATTTTTGGTCAAAAGAAATTGTTAAAGGACAAAAAAAGCGGCTGGATGCATGTCATCATGTTTTACGGATTCATCCTTATTCAGTTCGGAGCAATTGACTTATTTATCAAAGGTTTATTTCCCGGTCATCGTTTGCCCATTCCTTTATATCCGGCTTTTCAATTTTTGGAGGAAATCACTGTACTTTGTGTATTTCTTGCTACTGCTTACGCTTATTACAGAAGATATGTTGAAAAGTTACCTCGGTTAAAGAGAGGATTCCGTTCGGGTTTAGTAATTTTGTTTCTGACTTCTCTCCTCCTTTCGATTATTTGGTCATCTTCATTTGAAAAGGTTTGGCTTCAAGAAAATTTATCTTGGTTTTCGCCAATCTCTTCGTTTATAGCTCTCTTTTTTACAGCATGGATGTCTCCAGCTAGTGGAGAAATATTATTTTACATCGGTTGGTGGATGCATGCAGTGATTTTATTCAGTTTTTTGCTGTATGTTCCGCAATCCAAACATTTTCATTTATTTATAGCTCCTCTCAATGTGTTACTGCGTCGTAAGAAAACCTCTCTATCAAAGATAGATTTCGAAGATGAAACAGTAGAGACATACGGTGCAGGAAAAATAGAAGACTTTGAGCAAAAGCAATTGGTCGATCTATATGCATGTGTGGAATGCGGCCGGTGTACATCTGTCTGTCCAGCTTCCGGCACAGGAAAAATGTTATCGCCAATGGATCTGATTGTAAAAATGCGCAATCATTTGACAGCAAAAGGTGCAGCAATAACCTCTACGACTCCTTGGGTTCCTGCCTTTGTTTTTGCGACAGAGGCAGCAGCTGCGATAGAAGCGAAGGAACAAGATTTAATTGGCGATGTAATCACTCCCCAAGAACTGTGGGCTTGTACCACATGCAAAAATTGTGAAGATGCTTGTCCAGTAATGAATGAACATGTGAGCAAAATTATCGATATGAGAAGATTTCTTGTTTTAACTGCGGGAGATGTCCGCCCGGAAGCATCTCGTACATTAAATAATATCGAGCGCCAAGGAAACCCTTGGGGATTGAGTAAGAAAGAACGCGCCAGTTGGACAAAAGAAAGCAAGGTATCGGTTCAGACGGTAAAAGAAAATCCAACTTTTGATTATCTCTTTTTCATCGGCTCGATGGGATCCTATGATACACGGAGCAAACGTATAACAGAAGCAGTGGTTCAGCTCTTGACACATGCAGGGATATCGTTTGCAATTCTCGGTAATCAAGAAAAAAACTCTGGAGATACCCCAAGAAGACTCGGCAATGAATTTTTGTATTTGCAGCAGGCAGAAGAAAATATTGCCTTGTTTCAAAAATATAAAGTGGAAAAAATCGTGACCATCGATCCACATGCATTTAATTTATTTAAAAATGAATATGGGGAATTAGGTTGGAATGGTGAGGTTCTGCATCATACGCAGTTATTAGCACGTTTAGTAAAAGAGAAGAAACTCGTTCCTTCAAAACCAGTTGCAGAGAGAGTAACCTATCATGATTCCTGTTATTTGGGCAGATACAATGACGAATATGAGGCACCGAGGTATATTTTGCAGCAGATACCTGGAGTGAAACTGATTGAGATGGAACGAAATCGTGAAAATGCCATGTGCTGTGGTGCAGGTGGTGGTATGATGTGGCTAGAGGAAACAGAAGGCAAACGTGTGAATCTTGTACGGACAGAACAAGCATTAAAGACCGCGCCTACCGTGATCAGCAGTGCTTGTCCCTATTGTTTGACGATGTTATCGGATGGTACGAAAGCAAAAGAAATGGAAGATACAGTGCAAACATATGATATTGCAGAACTACTTTACCAATCAATAGATTTGGAGGCAAAAAATGAGTGATTTACGTTACCCAATTGGCAGATTCCAAATACCGGCTGTATTTAAAGATGATTTGCGAAAACAACACATACAAGCGATTGCTATGCTCCCGCAGCAATTAGCAGACGCAGTAGAGGGGCTCGGCGATCAACAATTGGATACTCCTTATCGGGAGGGCGGCTGGACGGTTAGGCAAGTAGTACATCATCTCGCAGACAGTCATCTCAATAGTTATACACGCTTTCGGCTCGCTTTAACAGAAGAAACTCCTACAATACGTCCCTATGATGAGCAGAAGTGGGCAGAATTGAAGGATGCCAAACATGCACCGGTATCTGCTTCTTTAGCAGTCTTGGACGGTTTACATGCCCGTTGGACTTCTTTATTGCAATCATTTACGGATGAATGGCAGAAATCTTTTGATCACCCAGAGACAGGTGTGATGTCATTGGATGTAGCGACAGCACTCTATGCGTGGCATGGGCAGCATCATACGGCACATATTACAACATTGCGAAAAAAACAAAGCTGGTAAAATAATTGTTATTTCAACTCCTTGGTGCTCCAAGGGGTTTTTGTTTTGTTTCTATGGTGATACAATATAGCCAAAGAGTACATCAGTACTTTCCCAACAACAGTATCGTAATAGGAAGGCTTAGACTATCATGGCGCAGACCACCAACACGGTTGACATCGAAGACCTGCAGTTCTTTTTCATCGGTGACAACAAGGCAAACGTCACCGCATGGCTGAACGCGCATCTGGTCGGACGAAACTTCGGCAAGATCAAGTCTCTGGAGATCACCGTCGCCTCGACGAAGATGACTGCTGAGAAGCTCACCTCGATGCGTATGGGTGAGTGCATCACGACGGGCATCAACGAGGGCATCCTCAAGCTCACCCGTAAGGGACAGAACGAGTGGCACATCGAGTTCCAGAGCGTCATCAACAAGGTGACGATCCTCGAAGGCGGCACTCTGCTGGAGATGGAGTATCTCTCCGGTGATGTCCCGGAGGACAACGGAGTTCGTACCACTGTGGTGGAAGGCAACCACCAGACTGGTGTCGTCAAGACGGTCACCGATGGACGTGCCACCGTCAACATGTACGGCGGTGTCGGCAACCAGGGCATCGTTTACAGGAACAAGTAGCCTCTGGCTTCGCCCGACGGATACTGTTGTGGGGGCTCCACTTGCACATTTGCGAGTAGAGTCCCACAGGCAGATAAATTACTGAATATTTGGATATATGCCATAAATTTTAATCGTATTAAAATATATTCACGAGGAAGTAATTGTATATAAAATAGATTTGTAGAAAAAAATTTATAAACTAGGAGTTAGATGATTCACGTTACTGCCAAAGTAAGGAATACATCCTATACTATGAAGTGGAAGACTGGTGATTTCACTTCATATGTTGTAACAAAGATGGACGGGATGATTGTAGAAGGCAAGGAAGCATCAGAGATGCAAAGAAAGTACGGGATGTTCTCCATGGAAAGAGGATTTCTGGAGTGGCTATTCAAGATGGAAATCGGAATGATGGATTCACAAATAAGATTTCATTTCATGAGAGAAGTCTATTTTGTGGGATGTCGGTTAGTCGTGCAGAAAGGTAAATGTTACTTCTTAGGATAGAAAGTGCCTACTTCAATAAGTAGGCATCAATCTTATTTTCAAAACTAAATTTCTACAGATATATTTTGTTTTTTCGTCTGTATTTTCCCATTTACGATGATAATACTCATGCATACTAGTATCAGGCCTAAAAACGTATACCTATTTAGTTTTTCTGATAAGAAGACAGAGGAATAAAATACACCAAAAATCGGGATGAGGAAAAGGAATACAGAGGCTTTACTGACAGGATGATAGTGTAATAGTGTATTCCAGCCAAACGTACCGATCAGAGCTACAAATGAAAGATAGAGCAGCGTAATACCAGAAGATAGATGAAATACAAAGGGAAAGACACCTGCTGTCCAAACACTAACCCCAATCAAACAGAGGGAACCGATAAAAAGTTGATAAAAGGTAATTATTCCTATATCAAATTTGGCGGCCTCTCTGCGCGCCATTAGATTACCTGAAGCTCCTGCCAGATTAGATAAAATCAATAACCACTCGCCCGTTCCAAATCCAAATCCACTCTTCATCGAATGAAGGGTCACTACAAATATTCCAAAGAAACCCACGAGGACACCTAATATTTTGCGTATCGTCAGTTTGTCGTCTCTATCGATAAAATGTGCAATAACGATTTGAAAAAGAGAGGAAGTTCCCGTCAAAATGACGGTGATCATACTAGTGGACATGCTAACGCCGATATAAAAGAATATATATTGCAGAAAATTTTGTACAAATCCTACTTTGCTGAGGGAATGAAAGGCAGAAGAATGAAAGATCTTTTTCTTAGTAGTGCATTTCAAAATGAAAAAAAGAATAAGAGCAGATAGCAAAAACCGATAACCTGCCAGAAGGATGGTTTCACTATAATTGTGTTGATCAATTGAAAGCCATGCATAACTTAATTTTATAAGTGGAGCAGGACTGCCCCATAATAAGGTAATGATAAGAATGCTGACAAAGAAACCAACAGGTTGTGTGATAAATTTCTTCAATTTTATACCTCTCTATATTGAATCTAGTTAAACTACTTGTAGAGTATATCGTTAAAAAGAAAAAATGGGGAAATTATTTCTTGAAACAAATTATGGAAAGTATAACGTTTCCACATGTGCTTATTAATGGATAGTTAATGTTGACAAGAATGCGAAACCAAGTGTTTTCTATTTTTCATTGGAAATGGGATATATCAACATGAAAACAATAAAATAATAGTAATTGTGAACAAATTGTAAAAGTTGATACAATAAGGTATTCTTAATATTGATAACGTTTTCATTTGAAAATGAAAAAAGCTTTTATCCTGCTTATAGGGGTGGGAAGATGAAGGAAGTAGTAATTTTAGAAGGTGCACGAACACCCATAGGGAAACTTGGTGGAGCTCTGCATACTATGTCTGCTGTATCGCTTGGTGGAATAGCGATGAAAGAAGCACTGCTCCGAGCAAATGTTTCCGCTGATTTAGTAGATGAAGTGATAATGGGCATGGTTCTTCAAGGAGGAGCTGGTCAAATTCCTTCTCGTCAAGCTGCTCATCTTGGGGGAATTCCATGGCATGTACCGACGGAGACGATTAACAAAGTATGTGCTTCTGGATTGCGGAGTGTCACACTGGCAGAGCAAATTATTCGCTCTGGTGACAGCGAGCTGATCGTTGCAGGCGGAATGGAAAGTATGAGCGGTGCCCCGTACATGGTTCCAAATGCACGCTTTGGTGTGCGAATGGGCAATAGTGAATTTGTTGATTTAATGATTCATGACGGGCTTTGGTGTGCGTTTCAAGATGTGCATATGATCAACCATGGAAATACGACTGCTCGTATGTATCAGATCAGCAGGGAAGAGCAGGACCATTGGGCGGTACGTAGCCATGAATTAGCCAATCAAGCTATCACAGCTGGGATGATTGGGGAAGAGATCGTTTCTGTCGAAGTGAAAAATCGAAAGTCTTCTGTGTTAGTAGACAGAGATGAAGCAGTGCGAAGTACAACATTTGATAAATTAAGAGTATTGCAAGCCGCATTTGCTGCAGATGGAACCATTACTGCTGGAAATGCACCAGGTGTAAACGACGGTGCTTGTGCGATGGTTATCAGTTCACGCAGAAAAGCAGAAGAGTTAGGTATCTCTCCTCTTGCGAGCATTCGCGGTCACGTGACGGTAGCGATGCAGCCGGAGGAGTTCCCAGTGACCCCAGCTTATGCCATACAAAACTTATTGCAAAAATATAATCTACAACTCTCGGATATTGATTTATTTGAAGTGAATGAAGCTTTTGCTGTTGTTCCACTTGTTACAGGGAAAATACTTGGGTGGGATGAAGAGAAAGTAAATATACATGGTGGAGCCGTTGCATATGGTCATCCGATTGGAGCTAGTGGAGCCCGTATTCTGCTCACACTTGCTTATGCATTGCGTCGTCGCGGCGGCGGGATAGGAGTGGCGGCAATTTGCAGTGGTGCAGGGCAAGGAGATGCGGTTTTGCTGGAAGTAAAGTAGCTCTATTCAACGCAAAAGCGCAGATGTGCACCTCAGACAATGGCACAAGTCTCGCTGTGTTCTTAGTCTCGCTTTGAGTGGATGGAGCGTCCTTTGTGTTTTCCAACAACAGACGCGAAAAACATAGCGCAACTTGTCATGTTAGTGGCTTAGTGCGACTTGTGCCTTAGGTGCACACACATCAAGCGACTTTATCCAGCGTTCAAATTTATTTATGCAACAACTGCTATAAGAAAGAAGGATTAACTTGGAAGAGATTCGATCGATTGCAGTGATTGGTGCGGGCCAGATGGGAAGTGGGATTGCCGAGGTGTCGCTTCGCGCTGGATACTCCGTTTTTCTGATAGACGAAAGCAAAGATCAATTGTCACAGGCTTTAACTAAGATTGATCAAAATTGGAGTAAATTGATAAACAAAGCGAAAATGACGGAAAAAGAAAAAGCGATTGGTTTGTCTCATCTAGTGACAAGTTCGTCACTAGACGATACCGCTGCAGCAGGACTGATTATCGAAGCAATTGTAGAAAAGAAGAAAGCGAAAACAAATTTGTTTCGGACGTTAGATAAAATAGCTTCCCCTGGTACTATTTTCGCAAGCAATACCTCTTCCCTTCCAATTACAGAATTGGCAGCGGTTACATCACGGGCGGATAAAGTAATTGGTATGCATTTTATGAATCCCGTCCCGATTATGAAACTAGTAGAAATTATACGTGGACTAGCAACAAGTGAGCAGACCTATCAAATGATATTAAAAGTTTCGCAAAAATTGGGAAAGAAATCGGTTCTTGTTAATGACTTTCCAGGATTTGTTTCCAATCGTATTCTTATGCCAATGATTAATGAAGCTATTTATACTTTATATGAAGGTGTTGCTTCGATTGAGGATATTGATAGTGTGATGAAATTGGGAATGAATCATCCAATGGGACCTTTGGAGTTAGCGGATTTTATTGGATTAGATACTTGTCTTTCCATTATGGAAACATTGTATCAAGGATTTGCTGATAGCAAGTACCGGCCTTGCCCTTTGCTAAAAAAATACGTTGCTGCTGGTTGGTTAGGCAAAAAAAGTCATCGAGGGTTTTACGACTATGGGAGTGGAGTTTGATGCAGTTTACTTTTACACCTGAACAAAAAATGATGCAGAAATTGGTTCGACAGTTTGCAGAACAGCAGATCCCACGTTTTATTCCCAAGATGGAGGAGCAAGAGGAGTTTCCAAAAGAAGTGATCAAGAAAATGGGACAAATGGGCTTTATGGGTATTCCAATTCCAGCTGATGCAGGTGGTGTAGGCGCAGATTTTATCACCTATATTATTGCCTTAGAAGAGTTTTCAAGGGTGAGCGCAACGATTGGGGTGATTCTTGCGGTACATACATCTGTTGCAACGATGCCTATTTTAAACTTTGGGACAAAAGAACAAAAAGAAAAATATCTGCCTGATCTCTGTTGGGGGAGGAAAATTGGTGCATTTGCCTTGACAGAACCACAGGCTGGGTCGGATGCAAGTAAGATTCAAACAAGAGCAATTAGGGAAAAAGATAAGTATCTACTAAGTGGTAATAAAGTATTTATCACAAATGCAGAAATAGCTGAGGTATATATTGTTTTTGCCGTTACAGATACAACAAAAGGGACAAAGGGAATCAGCGCATTTATCGTGGATAAGAATACGCCTGGTTTTTCGTTTGGCAAAAAAGAAAAAAAGATGGGCTTAAATGGTTCTAGTACAGGTGAATTAATTTTTGATCAAGCAGAAGTTTCTATCTCGCAGCGACTAGGTGAAGAAGGACAAGGGTATGAAATAGCTCTTGCGCATTTAGCAGGAGGTCGAATAGGAATAGGAGCGCAAGCACTTGGGATAGCGCAAAGTGCATTGGAACAATGCGTAAGTTTCGTACAGCATCGCCGCCAGTTTGGCAAGCCTCTGGCTGATATGCAAGCAATACAGCATAAGATAGCAGATATGGCGACAAAGATTGAAGCTTCAAGGCTGCTGATTTACAGAGCTGCTTCCTATAAACAAGCAGGTAAAGCATGTAAACAAGAAGCATCCATGGCAAAACTGTTTGCTTCTGATGTAGCAATGCAAGTAACTACAGAGGCAGTTCAAATTTTCGGTGGAAGTGGATACAGCAGAGATTACCCTGTCGAACGATTATTCCGTGATGCAAAAGTAACCCAAATTTACGAAGGAACTAATGAAATTCAACGAATGGTGGTAGCGGGAGCTTGGAAGTGAGAGGGGAAGAACAAGGATGGATTTTATTTGGGATGAAGAGCATGAGATGATGCGGAAGATGGTTAGGGAATTTGCTGAAGAGCAGATCAAGCCAACAGCGAGTATTCGAGATGAAGAAGAGAGGTTTGACCGCAAACTTTTTGATCAAATGGGTGAATTGGGTTTGACAGGCATACCTTGGAGTGAAGATTTTGGTGGAGCTGGCAGTGATTTTTTAAGTTATGTTATAGCTGTGGAAGAATTATCTCGTGTCTGTGCTTCTACTGGTGTTACCTTGTCTGCCCATATTTCACTTGCTAGCTGGCCCATCTATGCTTATGGTTCTGTTGAACAAAAAGAACGCTTTCTACGGCCGCTAGCAGAAGGGAAGAAACTTGGAGCGTATTGTTTAACAGAATCGACCTCTGGTTCGGATGCAGCGAGTATGAAAACGGTTGCGAACCGAGATGGCGAAGATTATGTGCTAAATGGAAGTAAAATATTTATCACTAATGGCGGAGAAGCTGAAATCTATATCGTTTTTGCAGTTACAGAACCATTGCAAAAACACAAGGGTATCAGTGCATTTATCATCGAAAAAGGCACTCCTGGACTCACCTTCGGCAAAAAGGAGAGAAAGTTAGGTATTCGTTCTTCTCCAACAGTAGAAATTATATTGGAAAACTGCCGTATTCCTGCAGAACAAAGACTTGGAGCAGAGGGCAAAGGATTTACCATTGCTATGCGTACATTAGATGGCGGCCGGAATGGAATAGCAGCACAGGCTGTTGGTATCGCACAAGGTGCACTTGATGCAGCAGTAACATATGCAAAGGAACGAAAACAATTTGGAAAAACATTATTTGACCAACAAGCAATCCAGTTCAAATTAGCAGATATGGCCACCCAAATTGAAGCCGCAAGGTTATTGACCTATCAAGCAGCATGGATGGAGAGCAGCGGTTTGGAGTATGGAAAAGCGTCGGCAATGGCAAAATTATTTGCTGGAGATACTGCGATGCAAGTAACGACGGAAGCAGTGCAGGTTTTTGGAGGTTATGGATACACAAGAGATTATCCAGTTGAGCGTATGATGCGTGATGCAAAGATTACACAAATATATGAAGGAACGAATGAAATACAGCGAATCGTAATCGCAAGATACTTGTTGAAGGACTCTAAGTGACACACGAGGTGATCGGTTTGAAGAAATGGATGCAGCTTCTTCGCGAAAAAGATAAGCGAACAATTGCTCAAACCATTAGCCGCATTGAAAAGCAGGATAAAGAAGCGGTGCAAAAACTATTATCCGCACTGTCCCCGTATACAGGCACATCTTTTGTGATTGGAATTACAGGACCTCCTGGCGCGGGGAAAAGTACACTTATCAGCAGCTTGATTGCTTTTTTGCGTGAGAAAGGCTTAACGGTTGGCGTTTTGGCGGTAGATCCCACGAGTCCTTTTACTGGTGGTGCTATTTTAGGCGATCGAATACGAATGAATCGACATGCAACAGATCAAGGCGTATTTTTAAGAAGCATGGCAAATCGAGGAAATGTTGGAGGTCTCTCTAAACATACAAGGAATGCAGTACGAGTATTAGATGCTGCTGGTTTTGATATTGTTCTCATTGAAACGGTTGGTGTTGGGCAGTCTGAGCTTTCTATTACCCATCTCGCTGATTCAATCTGTGTTGTCCTGCATCCTGGTGCAGGGGACATGATTCAAGTTACTAAATCAGGAATGATGGAGATAGCGGATATATATGTTGTAAATAAAGCCGATCAAAGTGGCGCACGCAGGGTAATTGCTGAAATAGAGGACTATCTACAGACTGCTAAAACGAAAAAAAGCGATTGGTTTCCTGCTGTTGTGTCAACAAGTGCACAACTCAATCAAGGATTAGAGTCATTGTGGGAGGCAGTTCAAAAGCATAGAGATTACCTGATGAATTCAGGTGAGTTGGCAGATCAACGTTCTGTACATCTTTCTCAAGAAATAAAGGATGAGTTACAAACTATTTTTGAGCAAAAAAGTCAAATATTATTCAAACAAGCAGAAGTTCAGCAAATGCTTCACAAGCTTCAGATCGGCGAATTGTCGATCCAAGAAGTGATAAAACAATTAGCTGATCATTTGTTTGTAAGTGAGTGAAAATGGCATGAGGGAAGGGATGACAGATGGAACAAATCAAACGTTATCCAAAACATGCAATCCGCTTTGTTACTGCTGCAAGTTTATTTGATGGACATGATGCATCTATTAATTTATTTCGTCGCCTGCTTCAAGCATCAGGGGTTGAAGTGATCCATTTGGGACATAATCGTTCGGTAAAAGAAATTGTAACTACTGCGATTCAGGAAGATGTTCAAGGAATCGCTCTTTCTTCTTATCAGGGCGGGCATGTTTCTTTTTTTACTTATTTGATTGATTTGTTACGGGAACAAGGAGCAGATAAGATTCGAGTATTTGGTGGAGGAGGTGGAGTGATCATTCCTTCTGAGATAGCATATCTCGAGTCATATGGTATCTCGAAAATATTTTCACCCCAAGATGGACGGTCTTTAGGGCTCCAAGGAATGATTAATCACATGATCCAAGAAACAGATTATCCTATCTTGCGGGGCACTTCTTGGCAGGAACAAAATGTACAAGATGAATATGCTATTTCCCGGGCAATAACCTATGTCGAGCAAGGTGGAGAACTGCCCAAGTCTGAAAATAAATCCCCTGTAATTGGTATAACTGGAACAGGGGGAGCTGGAAAAAGTTCTTTAACCGATGAGATTGTTCGTCGTTTTTTAAACGATTTTCCAGATAAACGAATTGGTATATTGTCGATTGATCCGTCCAAACAAAAAACTGGTGGAGCATTGCTTGGTGATCGCATCCGCATGAATTCGATTTATCATCCCAATATTTTCGTTCGGAGTTTGGCGACACGTAAAGCGAGGTCAGAATTGAGCGAAGCAATTGAAAATGCGATTGAAGTTTTACAGCATGCTCATTTTGATCTAATATTTGTAGAAACAAGTGGTATAGGGCAAGGAAATGCAGATATTGTCCCGATTAGCGATTTATCCATTTATGTGATGACAGCGGAGTATGGTTCTCCTTCTCAATTGGAAAAAATTGAAATGCTTGATTATGCTGACTTGGTTGTTATCAATAAAAGTGATCATAAAGGTTCGGAAGATGCTTTACGTGACGTAAAAAAACAAGTCCAGCGCAATCATGAACGATTTCATCTCCCTGTGGAAGATATGCCTGTATTTGCTACAAGGGCTAATCAGTTTCATGATTCAGGCGTCAATCAGTTTTACCTCGCTCTCCTTCAAAAAATCAATTCTATCTCTGATATAACTTTTGCAATGAATAAAAAATGGGACGAGGTCAAAAAGCAAAGCTGTTCCATCATCCTGCCTGAACGAGCACATTACTTACGAGAAGTTGCTGCTGCGGTGCGTGATTACCATCAAGAAAGTGAAAACCAAGCTCAAATAGCTACAAGTTTATATCAGATCGATGGAGTTTTGAAGCTGGACTCTGAAATAGAAAAGTTAAAAATGAGAAGCAGTGAATTATGGGAGCAGTTGAGTGTTTCCAGTAGAAACTTGCTTGCTGACTGGTCGTCTTCACAGGAAAAATATAAACAAGCAGAATTTATTACCCAAATAAGAGAGAAACAAATAAAAATACCATTATTTACGAAAACACTTGCTGGCAGTAATATTCCAAAAATTGCATTCCCAACTTTTCGTGATTGGGGAGATCGATTGCGTTGGTCATATAAAGAAAATGTACCAGGGAAGTTTCCATTTACCGCTGGTGTTTTTCCATTTAAACGTCAAGACGAAGATCCGAAAAGGCAATTTGCGGGGGAAGGTTCTCCTGAAAAAACGAATCGACGGTTTCATTATTTATCAAAAAATGATGTGGCTAAGCGGTTGTCTACTGCTTTCGACAGTGTCACATTATATGGGGAAGATCCAGCAGAGCGCCCGGATATTTATGGGAAAGTGGGTGAATCTGGAGTTAGTATTTGTACTCTTGAAAATATGAAAACATTGTTTGCAGGATTTAATTTGTGTGATCCACATACAAGTGTATCCATGACGATCAATGGACCAGCTCCAATCCTGCTAGCCATGTATTTAAATACTGCAATTGAGCAACAAATCAGTTGTTTTATCCAAGCTCATCATCGAAAACCAAATAGAAAAGAAGAAAAAGAAATTTTTGAGCAAACGATGCAAAAAGTGCGCGGTACCGTACAAGCAGATATTTTGAAAGAAGACCAAGGGCAAAACACATGTATTTTTTCTACAGAATTTGCTCTTCGAATGATGGGGGATGTCCAGCAGTATTTTATCGATCACCATATCCGCAATTATTACTCTGTCAGTATTAGTGGCTATCATATTGCAGAAGCCGGAGCAAACCCAATTACACAACTGGCTTTCACATTGGCAAATGCGTTTACTTATGTGGAGTACTATTTGAGCAGAGGGATGAAAATCGACGATTTTGCCCCGAATCTGTCTTTTTTCTTTAGTAATGGACTAGATGCAGAGTATGCTGTGATTGGCAGAGTTGCTCGCCGTATTTGGGCGGTCGTCATGAAACAGCTGTATGGTGCAAATGAACGCAGTCAAAAACTAAAGTACCATATTCAGACTTCTGGACGGTCGCTGCATGCCCAAGAAATTGACTTTAATGATATACGTACTACCTTACAGGCATTATTAGCCCTGCAAGATCAATGTAACTCCCTCCATACCAATGCTTATGATGAAGCAATCACAACCCCAACCGAAGAATCTGTCCGCAGAGCGATGGCAATACAACTTATTATCACAAAAGAGTTGGGGATTGTTAAAAATGAAAATTTGCTGCAAGGTTCATTTATTATCGAACAATTGACTGACTTGGTAGAAGAAGCTGTTCTGAAAGAATTCGAGCGCATCAGTGATCGCGGGGGAGTACTGGGAGCGATGGAAACGCAATATCAACGCAGTAAAATTCAAGAAGAATCCTTGCTCTATGAAACGAAAAAGCATACAGGAGAGCTTCCGATTATCGGTGTTAACACATTTGAGAATCCAAATAGTGAAGGGCAAAAGGCAAAGATGGAGCTGTCGCGGGCAACAGAAGCAGAGAAGCAATCACAAATCGCACATGTACTTGCCTTCCAGCGACAACATGAAATGGAAGCTGCCAGTGCTTTGGAAAGGCTGAAGAAAGTAGCTCTTCAAAATGGAAATATATTTGCAGAGCTGATGGAGACAGTCAAAGTTGCCAGCCTTGGCCAGATAACAAAAGCGCTTTATGAAGTAGGAGGGCAGTATCGGCGGAATATGTAGTGTCAGGGCGCTTTCTATTTGTTTATTCATATGAAATTGGTGCGGGGTATCTGTTGTCATATCCAGATACCCCACTGTTTGCGTTTCTTACATAGATCAAATCAGCAAGGAACGCGAGCAAGAGCGAATACTAAATCTTCACGCCTGCGCGCTTCAAAGCATCACGAAGAATCGTATTATGGTCAAAGGCGAGGGTCTCTTTCAACGCTTCGGTCACCGGAATCCACTCGGCCTTTCGTGCGTCGTCGCCTGCTTTTGGCTGTGGCATGCCGGGAATCACGACCACAAAGGCGTCGCTGGCGACATCCCCCCTTGGGTCACGTCCGGGTTTACCGTATTGACCGACCTTTGTTAGGGTGACCTTCACCTGTAGGTTTACCTCTTCGTAAGTCTCACGCCTAGCTGCGGTCTCGGAGTCTTCCCCCGGCTCAACGTATCCGCCAGGCAAGGCCCTCTTCCCCTTATACGGATCCCAACGTCGCTCGATGAGCAGCACATACCAAACACCGTCATGCTCGGTCAACATAATCATGTCGGCCGTGTCTGCCTTACGCATTTGTTTCTCCTCTATCTCAGTCACGAATAGGCAATTCTCATTATAAATCATATAGTCGCTTTGTTCACACTATTTTTCTTATTTTTATGTGTATTGGTTTCAATAGAGTAGAGAAGGAAAAAAGCCTTTTCCTCGAGAATGAAAGTCGAACGAAAATGCTGATTGAGACCGATAACTTCGAGCGCATCGACACCAACGAAGACGTTGAGGTTATCGAAGACAACTTCGGGACGATTGTCACCTCCAAGGGAGTGAAGATCTACGGAATCAACAATAAAGAGATCACCGCCACCACTGTTTGAGTGGGAATAGGCATATCAATACTGATTGCATCAAGTTTATCTGATCGATATGTCACTTGTCGGGTGATCTTTCCCATGTAGTAAGGTCACCCGGCTCCGCTTTTATCCTATCTTTCATCTAACTAACGGAATAAAAAAGGGTCATATGCACATCAACCTAATAACAAAATAATTCCCCAAAAACGAAAAGATACGCTATTCTTTCTCTATGACTAAAAAGGGAAGGGATAACGTGTTTTTCTGTGAATGTTTCCATCCAAGAAGGACTTCATTTTTTTCCACAAGTATTGAAAAAATATCTTACCTACGAATTCGCTTCTAGATCCTTAACAGAATATTATCCAGACGCCGGGGAGTTGTTATACCGCTGTTGTGAAAGTTCAATTGGAATATGACTTACTTAGTGGCCGTTTTTGAATCTAAACGTAGGATTTGGAAAAAAGAACGACAAAACGTTTGTACCACTTGCTTATCCACCTTCCAACCGGGAGACTTGTGTATACGGAGACCTTGCTATTTTTCGTTAGAAGATCTGGAACAGATGGATGAGCACCGATCTTTTATTCCACGAAAGATGGGATGAATAGAGTGAATATAAGAAAGTGTTTTAAGAGAGGAGATAATAATGCAGACAAAGATATTGGTCGCAGATGATGAAGTGAGTATGACAGCGATTCTTTCCTATGCACTGCGCAGGGAAGGTTACCAAGTTGACGTTGCACACGACGGTGAAGATGCATTGCAAAAGATATATCAACAAAAACCCAAGGTTGCTCTTTTAGATGTAATGATGCCAAAGATGAGTGGTTATGATATTTGCCGAAAGCTGGAATCACAAAAGGATATAGGTATTATTTTACTTACAGCCAAAAACGATATTGTAGACAAAGTAGTAGGAATGGAATTGGGTGCTGATGATTATATTACTAAGCCTTTTGATATACGAGAAGTATTAGTAAGAGTGAAATCTTTACTTCGCAGGCTGCACAACCAGCAGGAAGAGAAGATCGAGGAAGGCATTCAAATCGATGATCTAGCAATCAATAAGAAAAATAGAGAAGTAACAATAAAGGGAAGAGGTTTAAATTTAACACTCAAAGAATTTGATCTATTATTTTTATTATTGAAGCATGTAGGTAGAGTATATACAAGAGATGAATTGCTTGAGTTAGTTTGGGGTATCGAATATATGGGTGGAACCCGGACAGTAGATATTCATATTCGCAGACTGCGGCAGAAGCTAGGTAAGTCATATGGTTGTCTGATTAAAACAGTACATGGGATTGGATACAAAGCCGTTCATACATTGGAAGAAAATATATGAAAAACAGTATCAAAATAAATTCTAGCGTTTTTTTGGCACTTTTATTAATTTCAACCGTATCTTTATTAGGTTTTTTGATTTTAAAAGAAATAAAAGAAGATCAGAAATCACGACAAGAATCATATTTACAAGAACAAAGTAATATTGCAAATGCATACATCGAACAAACGATCTTGTCTGACCCAGCTTACAAAGATGATTACGATCAACAGCAGAATATTCTTCGTAAAAATGGATCACAACTAGCAATGCAGTTAGGAACGGTTACAGGGATGCATGTTGTGCTCTATGATAGGCGAGGGAAAATGATTGGAGATTCCGTATCTTCCATCGGTACAAAAATAAGTAAAAAACTTATCCTATATGGACTGAACAATAAAATAGCATATCAAACAATAGGAGATACACTCTATTATGTAGCGCCGCTTAACAATGGACAAAATGGCGTTATCCAATTTGAGTACTCTCTGCAAGAAAGCACTCGTTTTTACAATAAAATGAAGAACTTGTTTTTGCAAATCGGTACCGCAATTGTAATCGTTAGTTTTTTGATCGCTTATTTATACTTTTACCGTATAACAAATGGAATTTTACTTTTAAAAGAAGCAACAGAGAAAATCGAACAGGGTGATTATCCAGCAAATATTTCGTTGAAGCGATCTGATGAGCTTGGAAAGTTAAGTCAAGGTATTTATTCAATGAGCAATCGAATCGAAGAAAACGTGAAAAATATGCAAGCGGAACAAACAAAATTGAATTTAGCTGTGGCAAAACTGCGGAAATTAGAAGCTCAACAGAAAACATTTATCGGAAATATTACCCACGAATTCAAAACACCTCTTTCCATCATTCTTGCATATATGGATTTACTGGAGATGTATGCGGATGATCAATCATTGGTACAAGATGCGAGAGAAAATGTGAAAAAAGAAGCACAACGATTGTATGATATGGTGGAAAAAGTTTTGCATTTAGCATCTTTTGAACGATATGATTTTGAACTTCAACAGGAAAAGTTAGAATCAAAAGAGATATTGGATGAGCTCTGCGATCGAATGAGAGGCAAAGCACAAAAGTTCGATGTGACTATTGTTTCCGATTTGCAGCCAGCAACACTTTGGATAGATAAAGAAAGTATGTACCTTATTTTCATTAATTTACTAGACAATGCGATCAAATACAATGTTCCCAAAGGAAGTATTACGCTCCGTAGTGAGGTGAAAAAAGACAGGCTCTTCATCCTTATAAAAGATACAGGTATCGGTATTCCTCAAAAATCGCTAAATAAAATATTCGATCCATTTTATATTGTCAGCAAAGATCGATCCAAACTTTCTGGAGGAACGGGTTTAGGGTTAGCACTAGTCAAGCAGTTGGTTGAAAAACAGCAAGGTACGATTGAAGTTAGTAGTATTGATCAACAAGGAACAGAAGTGCATCTCTCTTTTCCGCTTTGTGTAAAATAATTAGTTTACATTTCGGAAACAATTCGGTTTTTATTTCGAAAATACTTCACCATAAGATACAGGTAGATCAATTAGAGGAGAGATGCACAATGATGAAGTGGTGGAGAACAACGGGAATCAAGACAATTATTTTGGCAACAACAATTATGTTTACGGCAACTGGATGTAATGCAAATGCAGATGGGATTATTGTAAAAGAAAACAACAATATTTCCACTAATAAAGTTGCTATGAAAAAAATGGACACATACAAAAATGTTCATGCCGAAGGTTGGCTAGACAATGACCATGTGCTCAGTCAATTACATCAATATGATCTGAATACCAAAAAAACAACCTCATTATACCCTGAAGCAAATTCCGTGATGGCTTCTGCACTTTCGCCAGATAAAAAACATCTGTACTACAACAGTACGGATAAAGACGGCAGAGACTTACATTTTATCTTGGATTTGGTGACGAAAAAGAGAGTGGTGATTGCAACTGCTGATGGGGCGATAGATCCCTATGACGTCCATTGGATAGACAATGAGCATATAACTTTTTCGAATGAGAAGCTCGAAAGTTATATGTCTGATGTCAATGGCAAGATTACAAAGCTTGATCAAGGAAGTATGACGAACGTAACGAAGGCTCAAAACGATATGTTTTATATAAAAGAAAGGAAGCTATATGTTTGGGATACGGATACCAATCAAAAGAAACTGCTGATGGACAATGTGGAGAATTATACACTTTCGCCGGATAAAACAAAGTTAGCTGTTGAGAAAACCGAAACAGACAAACAATCCCTTATCACAATGGATATAGATGGGAAAAAGCAAAAAACAGTGATGGAAAGTAAAATGGTTGGTGGAGTTGGTTGGTCCCCTGATTCTAGTAAACTCGCATATTCTGCAGTGAAAAGCGAGCAGTCAGCTCAAACCGAATTATATGTAACAGATGTAAATAGTTTAAAATCGACTCTTTTATCCGTTAATATTTTTTCTTTCTTTAAAAGTGATCCAGTTATTTGGAGTCCAATGGGAGACAAACTTCTCATAAATGGTTACATCAGTGGTTCTTCTGAAGAGACCAGTCCTCCTTCTCTGTATGTTATTTCTTTTAAATAAATGCTAAAGGATCGAATGACCGATTTCTATTTGAAAATCGGTCATTTTTCACCATGCTGTTAGGTGTTATTATTCTGCTGAAATATCAAAGTTTACTTCTTCAAATTACTTCTCCATTCGGGCTGTAAATAAGAGCATTGCATATTTTCAGGATAGGTTCTCCTAATGATAACAACATCGGTTCAATACAGGGAGTTACGCCATGAGCGAGCGCTTTGTAATAAACGTAAAGTATCGGCATTATCCCTTCAATTGCTTCAAAATTGCGCTTAGTCTATATGAATACCTTAATGGTTCAAGAAGTTCTTTATGAGAGCAATCAATACTGGTTGAAGAAAATGATACCAGAAGACTTTAGGGGATTATCTCCCTTGTTTTATCATCATGTTAACCCGTATGGAACTTTCAAACTGAATATGGAAAAGCGAATAACCATTAAATTGGATGTAGCTTAATTTATAAAAAAAGGCGGGTTATCTTATTGGAGTATCCCGCCTTTTTTACTGATTGATCCATGAGTTAGCAGATTAATCAAGAAACGATATCATCTCAAAGGACAATGGAATGGATCGTTAAACGAAAAATTAATTACTAATAGCGGGAGATTTTTGGATAAATCTTGTATCATTTACTTGTTCAAGAAAAAACGCTGCCATATCGGCACGTGATAGACCCGTTTGGATTTCTCCATGACCATAGTAGCCAACACTGACCTTATTTGTTTTCAATTTATTATTAAGAATAGGAACCCGTACTAATGTCCAATCTAGATCTGTTGAACGTATCATTTCAGCTGCGTTTAATACTTCTTGATATGTTTTTGGGATCGTCACTTTTACAAAAGTGACCAAAGCCTTAAATTTTATATCAAGTTGATCTTTTGGATCAGTTACACTAGGAGTAGACACCGCAATAATGCGTCGTACTCCATGCTTTTTCATCGCAGAGAGTATATTTTTTGTACCAATGCTAACTGCTCCAACCAATTCAATAATCACATCTGAACCACTCACAGCACTTTCAATGGACTTTAAATCCGTCAGTAAACCTTTTACTATCGTTAATTGATCATGTTTTATTTGGAGTTTTGCTGGATTACGAGCATAGGCAGTGACTTGATGTCCTTCTTCTAGGGCTTGTTTAATAAGTATCGTTCCGGTTTTTCCAGTAGCTCCAAATACAGTAATTCTCATGTTTTCACCTCATATAAATTTATAGATAAATCAACAGATGCTGTTTAATTCATTCGGATTACCTATTATGTTAATAGAGAACAAGTAGCTGAACCATTAGCAAAACAACCAAAGTGTTGGATAAACAACAGATATAAAAAATTGACGTTATCTGTTTCATAAAGGAGGAGAGAGGATCCATGACTATTCATGTGAATGTAAAAGATCCTCGTGTCAAAAGAACACGACAATATTTGAAGCAAGCTTTTTATGACTTGATTTCAACAAAAGACTTTGAGAATATTACGGTTCGCGAAATCACAGATCAAGCAGGGGTAAATCGAGCTACTTTTTATAGTCACTTTAAAGATAAGTATGATCTGCTAGATGAAACAATTGATGAACGATTTAGCGGAGAAATTTCACGATGGATTGACATAGATACTGCAATGAATGAAGAAACATTACGTAACCTTTTGTTAGGTGTTTGTCATTGGCATTCACATTTTCGCCCAAAATGTATGAATCGTGCATTCACTTTTGCATTTCATATAGAAGCGAATGTAAAACAACTTTTGTACAACATTATTTTTTCTTGGATTCAACAAACGAAAATCACTCACTTGAAAAAACGAGAAAGAATGGAAATAATCGCAACTATGCTTAGTTGGTCGATTTATGGAATTACCTTACAATGGGCAAACGAAGGAAGAGCAAAAGAAGCCGAATCTTTAGCTAACGATGCATTACCACTCATTATGAGTAGTGTATTTAGGTAATCTAATATAGATCTCTTAAGCAGAGGATTTATTCACATACGAAGAATTTTGAAACATAACATCATTTTTGTTTATTTTTTTTTACCATTTTAGCTACAATATTTATCAAAAAGGAAACATAATTGATGAAAAGAGTGTATGAATTCGATGAAACATAATTTATCAGAAGAAGATCCTCTTCATTCGTTCAACAATATTTGATCTCGCATGAAAAATCTCCAAACACGATTTTCTCTTATCTATCTTCTGTGAAAGCATACATTTGGTGGTTTCAAGATCGATTTCAGAAGGTTCCACAGCAGTTGTTTATGGAGAATGTAGCAGATTATAAAGTTTTCCTTCAGCAAAGAGAGATTGCTCCGAGTATGATTAACTCTTATATGGCTGGTTTGCGTTCTTGGAATGAATATCTGATTCAAACATCCTGAAGTAAAACCACATGTAGCCAATAGATAAGTCAGGTTGGATCGAGGGTTAGTTAGGAAGTGTAGAAGTGTTATCGAATCAATATTTTGAAGATAGATATAAGCAAACGGTTACAGTTTATGTTGAATGTATGAAATTAAGACATAGAAATGGAGTTGGCTGCGAACAGTATCGTCCGCAGCCATTTCATCTATCTATTCCTTCGTTTTTGGAGGACGCCCTGTTCTTCCTTTAATGATAATCTCCGACTGGATTTCTTTCTTACACTTGGGGCATGTTTCGCCGTCTTGGATGGTGTGAGTGAGCTCCAAAATTTTATGCTGAAAATTACCTCGACGGGAATTTTCTAGCATTTCTTGAAAAGCTTTTGGCGTGCGGTTAATACAATATACCGCTTTGTTTCCATTTCTGCGGTTTTCTACTTTATAGACGTAGTGGAGTTGATCTGACCGCTTTCGAGAGCGCACTTTGTCTCCTTGTCTGGGGATAGATGGCTCTTTTACTGTAACAAATTTCGACTTGATTTTCTATTTTTGCAAGCAAAAAACCAGTTACCTGTGAAGAGATAACTGGTTTTTATTTATATTGTCGATCATTATCTACGGGTCGTCGAGGGATTGTTCTCCTGGTATGGAGACAATGTCGACGTGTGTTCACACCGCTCGAGAGTTTCACTCGAATATGGTTCACCCTTTTCAGGTCGACCTCCCCCCCACGCATCGACTCTAAGTAAAGTGAACTCTCACTTAGAGGAGCGTGCATGCCACCACATCCTCGAGGGTTTTGCCTGCCCTCGATTCAGTAGTACCTATTGGCATGGGCATTTCTGGGGGGTGGGGGACCCGAGCAATAGGGTGCTCAGGTGTGAAGCCCTCCGTGTCATAAAACCACGGAGTCCCTGCCTTGACTGGATGTCATAGGCAGGAATTCAGACACAAGCGGCTCTCTTGTGTCTTCTTATAACTAGAATATATAATAAAGCGAAAAGTAAGTCAATAATCGCAAAGTATTTAATCTTATACAATTTTTGCATGGTGCTCTTTTTTTATCACAACTGGTTTGACTTGGTTCTTAATTTGGATACAATAAGTTGTACGAGCTTTATTTAGAGGGGATGAGCGGATATATGGGAAACGCGCAAGTGACCGAAAAAATTCGTGAAACGGCAATGGTCGATTTAGCATATGATCTTTTGAAATCATCACGGGAACCGATGCTGTATCGGGATATTATGAACTCTATCGCGGGCCAAAAAGGATTTACAAAAGCAGACGTAGAGCAATACATAGCACAACTGTATACAGAGATTAACATTGATGGACGTTTTGTTTGTGTTGGGAGAAGTCTGTGGGGCTTAAAACACTGGTATCCGATAGAAACCTCCACGGATGCTTCTATTGTGGCAAATGTGAAAGATGATTATGATGCAGACCTAGATGATGAAGATTTATTTGGTAACGATGATGATGACTTCACAGATGAAATTGATGACTTAGAAAGTCGCGAAGATTTTGATGATGATCATGATGATGAAGAAGAAAGTTTTGCAGGTGAAGACGATGCAGATGAAGATGATGAGGAAGAAGAAGAAGATTATTAAAAAGGAAGTATAAATGCTTTATTGACAAAGTAAAGTTCCTTCTATAAAATACTTGTTGGGCTCCACAAGAGCGATAAACTGTGGAAATTCGAAACGCCTCTCTAATTTGGAGGGCGTTTTTTCTATTTTATTGGGAATCATAGGTAAATGGGAGGATTATAACATGACCAAGTATATTTTTGTAACTGGTGGAGTAGCTTCTTCCTTAGGAAAAGGTATTACAGCATCTTCATTAGGACGACTACTAAAAAATCGTGGTTTAAAAGTTACCATTCAAAAGTTTGACCCATACTTAAACGTAGATCCAGGAACAATGAGTCCATACCAGCATGGAGAAGTTTTTGTGACTGATGATGGTGCAGAAACGGACCTTGACTTAGGGCATTATGAACGTTTTATCGATATTAATCTCAGTAAGAACAGCAATGTAACAACAGGGAAAATTTATTCCAGTGTCATCAATAAAGAACGTCGTGGGGATTACTTAGGGGCTACTGTTCAAGTGATTCCTCATATAACGAATGCGATTAAAGAACGTGCTTTTCGTGCAGCCAAAGAAACAGGTGCAGATGTATTGATCACGGAAATTGGCGGCACAGTCGGAGATATTGAAAGTTTGCCTTTTTTAGAAGCGATTCGGCAAATTAAAAGCGACGTAGGTCGTGAACATGTCATGTATATTCACTGTACTTTGGTTCCTATGTTACGGGCGAATGGTGAGTTGAAAACAAAACCGACCCAGCATAGTGTAAAAGAATTACGCAGTATTGGTATTCAGCCAAATGTTATTGTGTGCCGTTCGGAAATTTCGCTGTCAGAAGAAATGAAACAGAAGATTGCATTGTTCTGTGATATTGATCGCGAAGCAGTTATTGAAGCATTGGATGCAGATACATTATATGAAGTACCATTAATGTTACAAGAAGAAAAATTAGATGAAATCGTTGTTCGTTATCTGGGACTGAATGCTGGACCTGCGGATATGACGGAATGGGAAGCATTAGTGCAGAAAGTAAAAAATTTAAAACACGAAACAAAGATTGCGATTGTTGGGAAGTATGTTTCCTTGCCTGATGCTTATTTAAGTGTAGCAGAGGCACTCCGTCATGCTGGTTTTGAAAGCAACAGTGACATCTCCATCAAATGGGTGAATTCGGAAGATGTAACAAATGAAAATGTAGATGAATTACTTGGTGATGTAGATGGTGTGTTGGTTCCTGGTGGATTTGGTGATCGCGGAATAGATGGAAAGATTATTGCTACACGCTATGCAAGAGAAAATCGTGTACCATTCTTCGGCATTTGTCTTGGAATGCAGTTAATGTGTATTGAAGGTGCACGCCATGTTCTCGGTTTAACAGGAGCACATACTTCGGAGATCGATCCAAAAACTCCCTATCCAATCATCGATCTATTGCCTGAACAAAAAGATATTGAGGATCTTGGCGGAACCATGCGTTTAGGGCTTTATCCTTGCAAAATAGTAGCTGATACATTAGCAGAAGAAGCATACAAAGATGATCTGATTTATGAACGCCATCGTCATCGTTACGAATTTAATAATCAATATCGTGAGCAAATGGAACAAGCGGGTTATGTATTCTCTGGTACTTCCCCTGATGGCCGTCTAGTTGAGATTGTTGAATTGAAAGATCATCCTTGGTTTTTGGCATCGCAATTTCACCCAGAGTTTACTTCAAGGCCAAACCGTCCCCAGCCATTATTCCGTGATTTTGTAGCAGCTGCATTAAAATGCAAACTAGGACAAAATTCCAAGGAAATGATTGAAAGTAATTAATAGCATACACCATCTGTCGCAAAGATAGATGGTTTTTTATTTGAAGTAAGGGTGATGACAAGTGTATGATGTGACGATTATTGGAGCGGGAGTAGCTGGCGTATTTCTAGCATACACTTTGGCGGATACGGGTCAGAAAATATTGTTGATCGATAAGGGGAAAGCATTAAACGATCGATTTTGCCCCTTGGAGCATGGACAAGCCTGTGATTGTCAAACTTGTGATACCTACCTTGGTTTTGCAGGGCTTGGAAAATCAGAGGGGAAATTTAATTATTCCAGTAGTTTTGGTGGAGAGCTGGAACGAAAAACAGGAATAGATACCTTCCAACAGTTGATGAAGGAAGTAGATGATATTCTTTGCCGATTTGGAGGAGAGAAAAGACAAAAGTATTCTACTGAAAATACTTTTCTTTCCATGCTAGCGGAACAAGCTGGATTGCAAATGATCGATACGGAAGTGAGGCATTTAGGAACTGCATTATCTTTTGATGTTTTTCAGCAACTTTACTTGTACTTACAACAACACCATGTAGATATGCAATTTCAAACAAATGTGTTATCTATTAATCCCCAACAAGACCATTTTTTGATTACCAGTGAACATAGAGGCTTTCTCACCAAAAAAGTAGTTATTGCTACTGGAAGAACAGGTGTAGATTGGTTAACAAATATTTTACAACCGTTAGGGATAAAGCAAACGGAAACCCGAGTAGATATGGGAATTCGTGTGGAGATGAAAGAAAAACAGTTTCGTTCTATTTTGCAAGAAACATTTGAAACCAAGCTCGCCGTTCGAGAAACAAATCATACTGCTATGACTTATTGCATGAATCCCAGAGGACGCGTCGTGCGAAAGTATCAAGAGGCTTTGGTCATGCCTGATGGACAAAATTATCAAGAGAAAACAGAAGAAGGAAGTAGGAACTTAAATTTTACTCTATTTGTTCCTCAGTATTTTTCTACTCAAAAAGCGGCAGATGACTATGCTCATAAAATAATTAAGGGGATCAACCGAGGCAGAGATCGTATTGTGGTTCAAAGGTGGGGTGATTTGATGCAAGGAAAATCTACAATCCCCCTTCAGATAAAAACAAATGAAGTAGAACCTTCCTTAGAGGCTGAGTGTGGAGACTTGTCGGTTGAGATTCCTTCTTTGTACATACGCATGTTACAAACCTTTTTTACTCGATTGGAACATTTTATCGGCCAGCCTATTCACGACGATACATTGCTTTATGGAATCGATGCTAAGTTTTATGCTCCGATGATGGAGACAGATGTTGATCTGCAAACGGCAATACCAGGGTTATATGTCATTGGAGATTGTTCTGGGATCACCAGTTCTTTATCGCAGGCAGCTGCAAGTGGCATTTATGTTGGGAATCGGTTGATACACAATATGCAGGCAGTATCCAATCTTTTTTCTAGCATGAATCAATTTGTAATAAACAAAAGCAAAGTATAGTCTTTTTAAAGTAATTTATTTATCGTGAATAGGGAGAACGATACAATAATAGTAATACATTACACTTGTCCATTCAAAGGATTAGATCTAAGAGGTATTGCGCATCTGAAATTTCAAGGAGGAAAAAGAATGGACGCAGGAACAAATAAAAACTTCATTCCTTATTTGCTGTTGCTTTTTACTATGATCTTCTGGGGAAGTGCTTTTACAGGAGCAAAACTTGTGGTAAGTGAAGTTCCGGCAGAAGTAGGTGCTTTTTTACGGTTTGGTTTTGGAGCCATCTTTATGTTTCTTATATTGTTTTCTCGACAAAAAGGCAGAAAAGATGCCGTATCAATAGAGAAAAAATATTGGTTTCCCATTGTACTGCTAGGAATTTCAGGGGTTGCACTTTATAATTTATGCTTTTTCTGGGGTGTTACGTATTCATTTGCTTCTGATGGAAGTAGTATTGTACCTACAATAAGTCCTGTAGTAACCACTATTTTAGCAATAATATTTTTAAAAACCAAATTGAAGCAGCAGCAAATTGTTGGACTTATTATTTGTTTGATTGGTGCGAGTATTTATTTTATGGGAATGAATCATGCAGGGGACGCTTCTCATCGTATATTGGGAAATCTATTCTTTCTTGCATGTGCATGTTGTTGGGGATTTTATACGATATTAGGCAATAAAGTGCTGACAACATTAAATCCGCTATCTGTTACCGCATATGCGACGTTAGTTGGAGCAATTATACTCGGCTTGATTGCACTGCCGAAATTGGTTTCCATCAACTGGAGCACGCTTGGACTCCATTTTTGGTTATTGCAGCTTTATTTGGGTTTTTTCTGTACTGCACTAGCGAATTGGTTTTATTCACTAGGAGTAAAACAAATTGGGGCATCAAAAGCCTCTGCTTTTATGTATTTTGTGCCGATAAATGGTCTTTGGATATCTATGGTATTTTTACAAGAGACGTTGTCCATCATACAACTTATTGCCATACCAACCATGTTAATCGGAGTCTGGTTTGTAAATAAACGATCTGCAAAACATAAAGTTAGTATAGAAGATAACTCTATTAAAATGAAAACAACATCTTGAACAAAGAATAACCCTCTCTTTCCATGATATTCAATGGAGCAGCGAGGGTTTCTTTTTATAAATTTAATAAACAATATATTGGAACTATTCTATACAGGTGTTACATTAAATTCGCTCCCTAGTATCAGCAGTAGAATTTTCTCTTTCGAGATTTCCGTTACCGAGACTAGGGTGCTCGTCAGGAGAGTGCGAGTCCGTAGTAGGACTGGTACCTCTTGTTTCCCGAGATGAACTCCTGCCAAGCGGGGAATGCCTCCTTGATCGGCTTCTGCGCCTCGACGATGATCTCGTTGATTCGCTGCATTGCTTCGAACGCCTGATCCAGTTCCATGACGGTGTCCTCGAATTGGATCTGCTGCTCAAGATTGCGGCATACTTCGTTGATCGCCGCTTGCATGGTCAACTCTTCGTCGGACAGCGAGAACGGCGGGAACAGGCGCTCATCCTCAACATAAAGGAGCTCAAACCGCACTGCGAGATCCTTGCTGTGCCACTTGTGCCGTCGGTCGAACGAGATCAGCGGCAAGACGCCTTCGAAGGAGAAGATTTCTTGTTCATCTCTGTTCCACGGCTTAGGAAGTACCCGGAATCGTCCCTCGGAGACGGGGGTGAGCATAGCCGGAACGGAAACGAACGGCATGATCTGCATGCCATCCTCCTAAGGAGTGATCGGTTAGGATTTGTATCTATTATATTGGAATAACAGTGAAAAAAATAGTATTTTTCATTTGCAGTAGAGTAATAAGTAGTAAATATACAGATGGAAGGGAAGACAGTGGTCTACATCACGCTGGAAGAGTACCTCGAGTGCCGGATGGAATCACTGAGCACTGGGAAGGACACCGCAGCGAATCGAGCTTCTTGGAAAAGGCTGGAGGAGCAGATCGACCAGGCTACCCTTGAAGAGCGCTTCGGCGAGATGGTGGATTCTTCCACTGGTCAGCCCATGCAGGTGAACTTCAGCTATAGCACCTGAATCCCCCTTCCTGCCCAGGTTGTGAGCCATGCATGCGCATAGAACTCCTTCTTGGGACCCGACATACAATGCTATTTATACACAAAAAAACAGAACCAATGAAAGGTTCTGTTTTTTTGTGTATTGTCAAATTTGTTGATTTCGGGCTTCGGTTTTAGCAAGTCCACTCTTTATGAGTGAACCACTGCTAAAACCGAAGTTCCCACCCTCAGGCGGCCTGGGAGAACTCCTGCACTGCCTCATCGATCATACGCTGCGCCTTGCGCTTGGCGTCCTCCAGGAAGGCGATCGTCTCCTTGGCAGTCACCTTGCTGGTCCTGCCGTAGATGACCTTGGCCTTCTTCTGCTCCTGATCGCGGAAGTACTTGACCGCCTCGACGATCTTCGCCATCAGCTCAGGCTCACTGGGCTGATATGAAGGCTTGACATTCTCGACGGTGACACCATACATCATCGTCTTGCTTCCGGTCTTGCCCATCACAAGGACGGGGTTGATCTTGATCGTCGCCAGCAGGACGAGAGGGGTCTCCTTCTTGGAGGTGTTCTGAACGGATCGCTTGTTGCGTGCCATGGTCGGCTCCTAGGGTGCATCAGGTGGTGGTTGATTAATTTTATTATACATAATTTTGAGATAAATAAAAATGGCTGCTTATTCAGGAAACACAGCAAGTACCAATTCTTTTAACTTTGGAGAGTTGATGTCTGCTAAGATTTTATCCAGTGAATCTTTGACAAACAAAAGATCTTTTTTCTCTTTCTCTGCGCGGGAATGGTGTACTTCGCTATTTTCTGCCTCTGCTAGTCGTTTATAAAACAAATAGACATGTGAAAATGCCCATACTCCATGTAAAACACCATACGCAGGCCGATTGGTTTGTCTCCAAGGGGACCAGTATAAATCATCGGGCATTTTTATAGCCAATGCTTCTAAGTAATAATTGAGGAGGGAATGTGCAGATTCATGGACAATTGATTCAGCATAGGCGAGGGTATTATCTGACCAATCGGTGTAAATAATTCCTTGAATTTGCGTTGAGTAGGCAGTGATGTCATTATCATCTGTTCGATGGTTCATATTAACCACTACACTGCCGGCCTGTTCAACTAGCGGCAGAAAATTTGTTTTCTCAATCATTTTCCAGCTTTCATGCAAATAATCCGTTGATACTGCCTGAAATCCTCTTTCTAGTGATTTTTCGGTCAATAGGATGATATCTTTTTTCTTTTCTTCATAAAATGGAGGTCTTGAACTGCAATGTTTTATATCCAAAAGAAGCCATGATTTATCTGTATAGGTAAAAGATGATCTTTTCCCTTTGATTAAATGATCCCAAAAAGAGAGTGCTTGTTGAATGGTGGTGAAATCTTTTTTCTTCGAGCTATGTAAACAGAGAAAAAACACATATTTTAACAGAGAAAACTCCCAGTTTATAGGAAAATGATTGTCACGCCGTCTAAAAGTATGGCTCAATTTTTCTAAAGAGGCATACATCCCCTCTGTTTTTTGTTGTTTCCATGGAAGGACGATTTCATTGTACATATCTTCACTCCTTATAGAAAAAAGGGAACAATGTCAGCCATAGTTCCCTTAAAAATTTTATAGATTATTTGGATTCTGGTCGAGTTCTACCTACATTATCAATCGTTAATTCGATAAAACTTGGATCGATATTGTCCAATTTCTTTTCTTCTACTTCTTGTTGAAAGGCATCTACATTCAATTCTTTTTCCATCTCAAAACAGCTCCTTTATATTTTGAATAGAAAAATAGCTCACTATTCAAAATATAAACGAAAATATATAAAAATACAATGTTATCTTTTTGATTGTAAGGATATGATTGGAAATAGTTTTTGATAAAGCGGTATAAAAAGTACACCAATGAGAATTCCTTTTAGTAAGTTAAAAGGAGCAACGCCATAAAATACAAGCATATTTTTTGTTTCTCCGGTTATTGTCCAATTAATCAAATAACTGTATAACGGAAAGATAACATAGTAGTTGGCAATTGTAAGCAAGATCGTCATCAAAACCGTTGCGATGGATGTACCGATGATCATGCCTTTGATCCCTGTTATTTTTTTACTGATCCATACAGAAGTTATTACAAATAGACTTCCAGCGAGAAAGTTTGCGATTTGTCCAAGTGGAATCGCACCTGTTTCACTGCCGGATAATAAAAAATGCAGGGTGTTTTTTAATAACTCAATGATTACACCTGACAAAGGCCCAAATAGAAATGCACCGATTAGGGCAGGAACTTCACTGAAATCAATCTTTAGAAAAGATGGAAACAGTGGCAATGGAAAGTTGAGATACTGCATGAGTAGTGCAATTGCTGTTAAAACAGACAATAGGACCAGCTTACGTGTTTGTGAGGAAGATTTACTCACAGAAAACATCTCCTTTTTTAGCTGGTTCCTGGGGCGTAAAAAACCCCCAAAAGCGTTTGCTCTCGGGGGTTGTAGTCATGATAAATAGGCTTTTTTAGTAATAGCCAAAAAAGCACATCGAAACAGAACAAGAGAAAATCTATCTTTTTTCTTGTTGCGTTCCTTTATCCTTCTCCCATCCAGACTATACTGTCGGCTTCGGAATTACACCGAATCCACCGCTCTGGCATTTGCCAGCTCGGGTCACGGACTGAGGTTTGTTTGATTAACCATCACCGCCGGTCGGGATTTTCACCCTGCCCCGAAGGATACCATATGAAGTTTATACTTTTTTATTATATATCGGAATACTTTTTTGTCAATGTCATGAATAATTCAGGGATAGAAGATCATCTTCTACAAAATTTTGATCGATCCTACCGAGTTGACCAATTCCTCCTTTTTGCAAAGAAGGTATAAAATAGATTTGGCATTTTGGGTGCTCTGGCAACATTTATCGTAGCTGCCAGAGCTGGAATATTCCAAATGAAAGTTACATCAGGGATTTAGCTCAAACGCTTGACTGTACAAATGTCCTCTCCGTTTTTACCCTTCAGCGTTTTCTGTTCAGATGGCTCTAGATCAAGTATTGTATCTACAGAACCACCGCGAGGATTGCTATCAAGAACAATATCTACACCCAGTACAGAAATCCTAATCTGGTAGTCACCAACGACGGCAAGCTGAGTACCAGGAACCTTATTTTTGAGGATATTTTCTCTCTTGATTTTCAAATGGCAGTCGATCTCCCACTTTTTGCGGAGTACGGGTTCAAGCGTGAGCTTAGGCATCGTAAAATCCCTTCCATTAGAGGAGAGCTGATTATTCAGCCTAAGCTTATTATAATAGATAGTCTATTTTATTCACACATACATTTACGATGTTACAGGAGTACTCCTCTTTTTTATCAACCATCCACATAAACAACAAACAATAAGCGATAAAAGTCCAATGACAACCCCTACCCATAATCCTGGAGGTATGTATGTACATGCTACATTTTGTGTGTTTTTATCAAGCGGAATACTTATTAGTCCCATAAAACTTCGAATTCCAATGGTTGAATGGTTTGCTTTACAAGTCCAGCCAGGTGCTGTCGGAATGGAAAATACAGCAGAACCTGTACTTCCTTTTGGGAGAGCAGCGCGAATGCTGTGTCCAGCTATTTCTACTTTGGTGGCTCCTGTTTTTTGTAGTTTTGTTACCGCTTGATTTAATTTTTTCGGATCAAGACATCCAATTGGATGTCGATCAAAGTCGCCGACTTTATCTGTTTTAATTATTACATGAACTTCTCCAGATGATGGTGTTTTCCCAAGATTCATCATCGGCGCTAAGTATGCTTTATGTGAGCCTAATATATGCTGTGCCGGTTGTCCTTGTAATTTGGCAGTTCCATATAAGTAAGGAGTATACAAATAGACAGTGGAACTAGGCTGGCATTTGGTTCGCAGGAAATAGGTACCCATTTGATGGTTTTTTTGTTCTGGAATAAGATATCCTGCCTTGGTCACTCCCAAAGGTGTAGTGCCATTTGCCTCTGATGCCTTTGGAGCGGGACGATCATATACTTTGCTCCCTAGCAGTTGTTCTTGATTGAAGAAAACATCATTTTTTTTATTCTTTGGTGTATTTGTATGAACTGTTACAAGCGATGGAACGCTATGTTTTTGGACTTGTACCTGCATTTTGCCATTATCCGATGGGATTGAAATAATTCTCGTTCCAATGGAAAAGATGGCATCTGTTACTTCATTATTTAAGCTGAGGATTCCTCGTCCCCATCGATCCCATCCAAACCCTAGATCTGTAAGCATTTTCGTAGTGGAAGCCATTGTTAGACTGCTATAGTAGACAGCCCCTTGCCCACCAAGAAGCCAAGGATCATTTTTGGTAATAAAATTTGTTCCTGTATCTGTACGATATATAGGAAAATGCTTATTTTTTGCTACGGCCGTCCTCATCTGATCATGCCAAGCACCCCATTCCGGGCTGGAAGTGAATCTTGCATAACGAATTTCATCGATTTTTACAGAAGAAACTATCGATTCTCCTAAAAATACAAGTGTCAACATAATACTTGCGATCCCGCAGAGCCAAAATAATTTTTGTTCTGCTTGTATATATTTCAAACATACAAGTGCAATGATTGTTACGAATGCTGCGATTGCCACAATCGGAATGGTAATTGGTGTGATCAACGGGCTATTGCGAGTAAAGACAATCAATAGTGTAAATAAAATACTAGCACCGACAAGAGAAATGCCATTGATTTTCTTACTATCGTGTATTGCTGACCAACTGAGCATTGTCAGTATGCCGCAAAAAATAAAAGCTTCCCGAAATGAACTTCCATTTGGAGCTGCAAAAGCATGCCAAAATAATTGCGTTGGGTTCCATTGAAAGGATAAGAGTACCAATAAGGCCGTTAAACACCAGATGAATCGGGTTCGAATGGAAATCGAAGTTTGAAAGATGAAAATCAAAGCAAGCAGAAGGGAAGGCGTACCAATAAAGATACTAGGGCTGAGTCCGATCCCTTCTGTTATTGGGAACAATCGGGAGAAAAGATGTGTCCATGGTACTGCTTCAAATGGCTTTGTCGAAGTAGGCTGTGCTATTTTCGTCGCTTTTAATATAGGGTAAATAAAAGGCATCGCCAGTCCAACGCCGAGCCCTAACATCAATGCGCCACGCAAAAGGGACAGACTGTGCTGTTTGCGTGCGGCTTTTTCCGTAAACATACGAATGAGAATAACAATAATCGCACCAATGGTAGCCATATAAGCAGTATAAAAATTTGCTATCCAAGCAATTGCTACAAGCGCGGTTCCAAAATAAAAGCGTTTTTGCTGCATTGCCCATTGTCCAACCAAACAAATGAGCGGAAAGGCAATAAGTCCATCGAGCCACATCGTTACATATGCAGCGTCATCAATTGCCCAGCCGCATAATCCATAAGATGCTCCGAGTAGTCCAGCAAAAAGCCAGGATCCTCGTTTCCATGAAGCTAAATAATATGCCATCATCGCTCCTGCTGTTGCTAACTTGAGTACAGTGATCACATAAACAGCGAGATTGACCTGTGCTCTGGGAAAGAAATATACCAACAGCGAAAACGGGCTGCTCAAATAAGTGACAAAATCAGCATAAAAACCAGTGCCGAATGCGCTGCGCCAGTTATAAAATAAATCTCCTTCTGCTCTTCCGTGTAATAAGTCCCAATAGTATGTATGTGCAGGAACAAACTGATTACCCAGATCATTGACACTTCGTGTGATATCACCAAATGGAAAAGAGCCGCGCATTATTCCGCTGAGACACATGGAGAGAATGATGAGACAAAATGCGAATATGACAGCATAACTCTTTTGTTCACTTAACCACCAGATTGCTTTTTGATCACAATGTTTCGTTCTATCAGATGACATACGTTGCTCCTATTCCCATTATCAATTTTTAATTAAAGAAAATAACCCCTAGTATTGGGGTTATTTGTTTCACTACAAAATCTATTATAATTTGCGTTTCAAATTTTTCAATCATTAGGCGGGCAGTCAAATCGGCTTGGATTGACTGCCCATAGAGAGAAATAACAGTTGGTGACAATTAATTTACTGTTCCTCTTCTGTATTATCATCCGGAATCGGCTGGTTAGGAGGACGCATTGGTTCCAGTCGAATCCTCAGGTCCCTACCAGTTTCTTTCTTGTATTTTTTTGCCAATTCCTCCAGTTCAGAAGGCAAGGCAGTCATGGCGCTTCCTCTCTTTAGCGTGGTAATGTCAAAAAGTATTATACATAAAAAATGGGAAGTTAACCATCTTTTTAATTTAAAAATTTTGTAAATGTTGAGTTAATCTATGGATAGATTTATTGCCTTTGCAATGTTGCCTGAAGAGGAATAATTAAAGCTGCCTTGTATCATTTTTGTATTCAAATTGGAATGTGCAAAAAAATAAAAGATTCAGTATAATAAAAGCAAGCGCTTCCAACTGACTCGTGGGAGGGGGTAGAAAGTGGAACCATCGTTAAATAAACAGTCCTCTGTACCGGTGAAAAAAACACGATCAACCTCGCGTTTTCTTTGGTCATTTATGTGGATGGTATTGTTTACAGCACTTTCGTTTTATTTAGTGGCATATCCTCATTTCACCTTTACCACAACATTTTGGATTATATTAGGAGCGGCAGTTGTCCAAGTTTTTCTTCAGCTATTTACGTTTATGCATCTCAATGAGAAGGGGCATACCATACCAATTATCTTTATGGGATTGGGTTTGTTGATTGCGGCTGTCTCTGTTGTAGGAATTTTGTTGATGTAGGGAATATTCGTGAAGGATACAGATTAATCTGTATCCTGTTTGTCTGCCTTTTGGACTTTGTGTACAAAGTTAAAGGCTGCGCTGAATTTCTTTGGCTTTCTGGACATCCCCGTCCCGAAGAGCATACCGAAGACGGTTCAGCTTTTGGTCACTATTATCAATTTCGTGAATAATTTCAGGGGACTCCATCTTCCGATAGATGGATAGAATTTCATCTTGTGCTCTCACAGGATCATCCAGATTGACTTTCTTAATAGCGGTGATAAATTCCTTTACGGTTGCCATCAGTTATCTCTTTTCTCTTGAAAAACAGAGGGTGCTTCCCTCTAGTTTGATTATACCAACGTAGTGCTGGTTTTCGAAATATTTTTCCTCAAATATATGAAGTATGTAATGTGTGCTGGAAGAGGGCTGATAGCATAGGCTATTCAATTGGGATGAGCATCGTGGAGATTTTGTTGATAGCGGTTAAAATTAGTGCAGGAGACAGGATAACCTGCCTCCTGCATTTGGCACTTATTTACTTATCATCGTTTTCTTCATCGTTGTCGTCATCGCCATGGAGAAGATTCTGATATAGTTTTGCCCTAGCAGGGTCTCCATCTTCAAGTGCCTCTTCGAATTTGTCAAACATCGAGCGACGCAATGGATCGTGAGCGAGTTCCTCCTCTACATCCTCACCTTTTTCTAGATTTAGAAGATCAAGCTCTTGACGAGCTGCACCTGTACTGCTTACGTCAATCTCTTCCACATCATCGAGATACTCTTCATAGCGATCGTTATCGCGATCGTCACTCATTTGAAAATCCTTTCTATTCACAAGAGGAATATTTTTTCCTCTATTTTTAGTATAGCATAAAAATTTTGATTGATTTTTGGTGGGAACTTTCAGTCTCTTAAAGATAGATCGGGGTTTACTGTATTGCGGTGATCATTGTTTTGAAAATTATAATGAGAGTCTGAAAACCAAAAGCAGGAGACATCTTGAATGTCTCCTGCGAATTCGCTGTTATGATTTGGTTATTTTTCACGAAGAAAATGGTTAGAACCTAGTTTGTTTCTTTGGATGTTTGGTAGATCGAAAGCGTACTGTAAATGGTTTGCAATATGGGAGTGTCCAAATCATCTGGTGCTAACTCCAAAAGGGTCCGATGAAAATGGTCAGTTTCAATTGGCAGGCCTTTTTCCATATCACGAAGCATCGAGGACTTCATGCCGTCAGGCAGCGTGCGAACACGACCGATTGTTTGCTCCCAAACGTCAGCATCCAACGAAGGTTCTTGATATTTGCCTATCGTGCAAATTTCATGTAAAAGACGCTCATATATTTGTGGACCGCCGGGAGAGTGCATGATGGGGCCGATACTGCTGCGAGTGAGGCAAGTCATTCCTGCCATTGCACTGATAAAAATGTATTTTTTCCAGATATCATTTTGGATATTGTCACTTGAGACGAATTCAAGGTTTGCTCCAGTAAATAATTGTTCGATTCTTTTGATGCGCTCGGTTTTTTCATGGTTAAACTCACCAAAGACAACCCGGTGATTGACGCTATAGTGTTCCACCTCACCTTGCGTATTTAAAGTGGATTCAATAAAACATAAACCGCCAATAACTTTTTCTGTACCAAAATAGTTTTTCAAAACATCAAAATGAGCAATTCCATTTAAGAGTGGAAGAATAGTACTATTTTCAGCCACATAGGGCGTAATCGTCGGTAATACATCTTCTAAATGGTACGCTTTCGTCGTTAAAAGGATGAGATCAAATGGCTCTTTTTTCTCACCAGCTACGAAGGTGTTCACTGGTAAGGAAGTATCCCCTTTTACACTATGTAGGACAAGCCCTTTGGCATGCAATTGTTTCTGTCGATGTTCCCTGACTAGGAAAGTTACATCTGCTCCTTTTTCAACCAATCTACCACCAAAGTAACCGCCTACAGCTCCAGCGCCAATAACCAAAACTCGCATGAAATTCACCTCTTATTTTCCAATAGTGTTTCTTTTATTGTACACAATCTGTAAAGAGACGCTTACAAGAAGAATAATTGTATAATAGGAAATGATAAATATTATACAATTTTCTGGCTATTTTTCTTCGAATATACAATATTTAGTGTATACTTTTATTTTAATTCATTATTTTTTTCGATTAGTAAAATATCATCTATCGAAAAAGCAGGAAAAATATGTACATATAAGGAAAGTTTAAAAATGATCATAATGTGAAAACGGAGAAGCTGAAAAAGGAGGCCTGGAAAATGCAGATGAGCCCGAAAAAGGTACTTGTGGTGGATGATCAATTTGGAATTCGTATTTTAATTAAAGAAGTCTTCTCCAAAGATAATTTGGTAGTCTTTCAGGCAGCTAATGGCAAACAAGCTTTGGATATCATTTCTTTGGAAGATCCTGATTTGATTTTGTTAGATATGAAGATGCCTGGTATGGATGGATTAGAATTATTACGTAGACTACAATTGGTATCTTGCCGCTCCAAAGTGATTATGATGACTGCATACGGAGAATTAGATATGCTTGATGAAGCTACAAAATTAGGAGCACTTGCACATTTTACCAAGCCGTTTGACATTGAGGAATTGCGATCAGAAGTGATTCGCCAACTCGTTTCCTGAAAAAGTGTAATTTATTACCAATATACTAGGAGAACATTTATTTTATATAAATGATTATTTTCCTAAGAAGGAAAGGTTATATATAGAAACCGACAGGTGATTTTTTTGAAATTTCTTCCAAAACAGAGGCAGGATTTCCCCAAGAACTTTGACCTGAGCCTATAAATTATAATAAAATAGATAAAGTCCTAGCCGACCTTTGGGGGTTGGCTTTTTGGTGATTACATATAATAAAGGAGTAATGAGAATGCCACTTGTCTCCATGAATGAATTTCTGCCTAGAGCAAAAAAGGAAAAGTTTGCAGTTGGTCAGTTTAACATGAATAATTTGGAGTTTGTCCAAGCAATCGCAGCAGCTGCGAAAGAAGAGCAGTCTCCATTTATTTTTGGTGCTAGTGAAGGTGCTATCCGATACATGGGAATCAAAAATGTAGTTGCATTGGCCCGTATCGCTGCAGAGGAATCTGGGGTACCAGTAGCACTTCATCTCGATCATGGTAGTAGCTTTGAAGTCGTTATGCAGTGTATTCGTGAAGGTTTTTCTTCCGTTATGTTCGATGGTTCTCATTATCCACTTGAAGAAAATATTCGCCTGACCAAACAAGTGGTAGCAGCTGCACATGCAGTTGGTATTTCCGTTGAAGGGGAATTAGGTACGATCGGTGGAGTCGAAGACGATCTCAACGTTGCGGATGAAGATGCATCGATTGCTAATCCAAAGGAAGCCATTCGCTTCTGGCAAGAAACAAGAGTAGATGCAATGGCGATTGCTGTTGGTACCGCTCATGGAATGTATAAAGGGGAACCAAAAATTCATTACGAAATTATTGAAGAAGTAAGCCAGTCGATTGAGGCGCCAATTGTTTTGCATGGTGGATCTGGTGTACCAGATGAATCGATTCAAAAAGCAATATCTTTTGGGGCGGCAAAAATCAATGTAAACACCGAAAACCAAGTCGCAAGTGCTGGAGTAGTAAGAGAATTGTTGACCACAAAACCCGACATGATAGATCCACGCAAATACTTAGGACCAGCTAGAGAAGCGATCAAAGAAGTGGTTCGAGGAAAAATGCGTCTTTTTGGAAGTTCTCACAAAGCGTAAATTTAACATAAGAAAGGAAAGTTCTGATGAAAATTTTCTTAGATACAGCACATGTTGATGAAGTGAAAAAAGTAGTTCCACTTGGGATTGTTTCAGGTGTAACCACAAATCCATCGCTGATTGCAAAATCAGGAAGAGTTTTTGAAGATGTTTTAAAAGAACTTACAACAATGGTTGAAGGCTCCATTAGCGCTGAAGTGATGAGTCCGGATGCTCAAGGAATGATTGAAGAAGGGGAAAAATTGGCAGCAATTGCACCACAGATCACTATTAAATGTCCGATGACATGGGATGGACTCCAAGCAGTTCACCACTTTTCCCAAAAAGGAATAAAAACGAATGTTACTCTTATTTTCTCTGTCAACCAAGCTCTAATCGCCGCTCGTGCTGGCGCGACTTATGTCAGTCCATTTGTTGGTCGTTTGGATGACATCGGAGAAGAAGGTATATTCTTGATTGAGCAGGTAGCTGAGTTATTCAATACTCATTCCCTTCCAACGCAAATTATCGCCGCAAGTATCCGCCATCCAATGCATGTGACTCAAGCTGCGCTTGCTGGTGCTCACATTGCTACGATGCCATACAATGTTGTAAAAACACTTGTAGAACATCCTTTAACCGCACAAGGAATTGCAAAATTCGAAGCCGATTGGAAAAGTCGTAATTAATCAAAAGGCTTGGTACAACAAGTGCCAAGCCGAATTTTTTTCTCAAACTGACAGAAAAAAAAGAGGTTTTCTAAGAATCGATTATTCCAAATTTCCGCCGCTTGTGTTACCTTACAAAGAAGAAGAAGGAGTTGAAGCAATTGGAACGAAGTTTAACGATGGAGCTTGTACGTGTTACAGAAGCCGCTGCCATTGCTTCTGGTAGATGGATGGGTTTTGGCAAAAAGAATGAAGCAGATGATGCCGCGACGACTGCAATGAGAAAAGTATTTGATACTATTCACATGAAGGGAACAGTTGTGATCGGTGAAGGGGAGATGGATGAAGCCCCTATGCTTTATATTGGGGAAAAACTAGGGACAGGTTTAGAGCCCAGAGTAGATGTGGCTGTTGACCCACTTGAAGGAACCAATATTGTTGCAAGTGGTGCTTGGAATGCACTAGCTATTATCGCTATTGCAGATGAAGGTTGTTTGTTACATGCACCAGATATGTACATGGACAAAATTGCTGTTGGTCCAAAAGCAGTAGGTCTCGTTGACTTGGATGCATCTGTAGAAGACAATTTAAAAGCAGTAGCAAGAGCAAACGGAAAAGATGTGGAAGATTTAGTTGCAGCATTATTAAATCGGCCCCGCCATGCAAAGTTGATTGAAGAGATCCGCAAAGCAGGCGCTCGAATTAAGTTGATTACAGATGGGGACGTTGCAGCTGCGATAAACACTGGATTCCCTGATACTGGTGTCGATATTTTGTTTGGATCAGGTGGAGCACCAGAAGGAGTTTTAGCTGCTGTTGCACTGAAATGTTTGGGTGGAGATTTTCAAGGTAGATTATTACCGGAAAATGAAGAACAAAGACAACGCTGTATTCAGATGGGAATAGCAGATCCTTCTCGTATTTTGCGAATGGAAGATATTGTAAAAGGTGACGATGCTATTTTTGCTGCCACTGGTGTTACAGATGGAGAACTACTAAAAGGAGTTCGATACAAAGGTAACATTGCTACGACACAGTCATTGGTTATGCGGGCAAAAACTGGTACAGTAAGATTTATCGATGGAACCCATCGTCTAGAAAAGAAACCGGACTTGGTCTTAGGAACCTAAGCCTGAAAAAGTGGTGAAATGAATTGGATTATACGATTAGTGAATTGGAAAACCAGAAGCTCACAGAGCTTTACAAACTGGCCAAGCGTTATCAAATTCCATACTATGGTCAGATGAAAAAGAAAGAACTTATTTTTTCTATTTTAAAGGCCCATGCAGAAAAAGATGGATTTTTCTTCATGGAGGGTGTACTAGATATTTTATCAGAAGGCTATGGATTTCTTCGACCAATTAACTTTTTGCCTTCATCAGAAGATATATACATCTCAGCCTCTCAGATTCGTCGATTTGATTTGCGTGCAGGTGACTTAGTATCAGGAAAAGTTAGACCGCCTAAAGAAAACGAGCGTTACTATGGATTGTTACATGTAGAAGCTGTCAATGGTGCTGATCCCGAAACTGCTGGTGAAAGACTTCACTTTGCTGGACTTACCCCACTCTATCCACAAGAGAGATTACTACTAGAAACCGCACCACACAAAACATCCACTCGAATCATGGACTTGATAGCTCCCGTTGGACTCGGCCAGCGTGGTTTAATTGTTGCACAGCCAAAAGCTGGGAAAACTATGTTACTAAAAGAAATTGCCAATAGTATTTCTGAAAACAGACCAGATATAGAGCTGTTTGTTTTGTTAATTGATGAACGTCCTGAAGAAGTTACAGATATGCAGCGTTCGGTCAAAGGAGAGGTCGTTAGTTCTACTTTTGATGAATTGCCAGAAAATCATATAAAAGTAGCCGAATTGGTTTTAGAACGTGCCCAGCGATTAGTAGAACACAAACGAGATGTGGTTATATTACTAGATAGTATTACAAGATTGGCTCGTGCTTACAATCTGGTAATTCCACCGAGCGGCAGAACATTATCTGGTGGTATTGATCCGGCTGCTTTCCACCGTCCAAAACGATTCTTTGGTGCTGCTCGTAACATTGAAGAAGGTGGTAGTTTAACAATATTGGCTACTGCTTTAGTAGATACAGGTTCTCGTATGGATGATGTGATCTATGAAGAGTTCAAAGGAACAGGTAATTTAGAACTTCACTTGGATCGCAAATTGGCAGAGAGAAGGATATTTCCTGCTATTGATATTCGTAAGTCTGGAACAAGACGTGAAGAGTTGTTGCTGACAAAAGATGAACTGGACAAATTATGGTCTATTCGCAAAGGATTGAGTGATAACCACGATTTCACAGATGCTTTTCTACGTAAACTGAAGAATAGCAAAAATAATCAAGAATTTTTAGCCTCACTAGAGTCCCGTCCTGCCGAACGAAAAAAAGCCCATTAAATTCATCAAAACCCCTGTTCTGATCCCCTACTGAGAATTAGAACAAGGGGTTTTGTCATTAAATTATAAACAACGATTACAATTATTCGTGGTAAAGGAATCAATCAGTACCCAATTTCGTCCTAGGCGATTAGTGCATCGTCTCCCTCTAGTTTGACATACTCTTCGTATTCTGCCAGAGTTACGGTGGCGATACACACAGCATCGTACATTTCTTCTTACAGGGTTACCGACTCGACGGAACTGATCTGGTCCAAAAAATCCTTGCCCAAATCGTTCTCTTTGAAATTGATCTGGTCCAAATTGGCGTTGAGCTAAATTCGAGTAATGATCAAACGTATGGAAATCTAAGTCTCCCTCAAAGTCATCGTAATCATCGTCATCAAATTCAATGTCAAAAGTATTCAAATACTCATCCATGTAATCCATATAAATCCTCCTTTTATTCGTGAAACCAATTTTCTTTCGTCCTTGCTTTCAAACAAATGACTAGCAAAGACTCTTTAACTAGTTATGCAAATGTGTATTTGGTTGTTTGGACAAGTGCCCAACTTTTTTCAAAATCCGATAAGATAAAGGCTAAAGCCGGCTTTTTCAGCCCATGTTCTAGTCGAATATAGATAGTTCTACCAAAAATTTTCATATGTTGTGGGTTAGGTGCATAAAGTGGAGTCATGGGTACCCAATATCATGGATATGAGGTGTTGTGATGTCTGGTAAGAAGACGCTCCTAGCCTCGAGTATCGGTGTATGTACAGCTTCGGCTGCTACAGCTGTGGCTTGGGCTGGAAACACGAATTCCCATCCGATTGTGGCGCAGTTATTAGCAGAAAACAAATCAGGTGGGAAATTGGCTACTATTGATGCTAAGGAAACTCTTTATCAATCAGGAAAGCAACTGACCATCTCCATTGGAAATAAGCTCACTTATGAGGTGAGCAAAGGGGATACGTTGTATGCAATTGGATTGCGTTTTGGCATTCATTATCAAGAAATAGCAAACCTAAACAACATAAGCAATCCAAATAAGCTTGTCGTTGGTTCCAAACTAAAAATTCCACTAGCCATCAAGGAGTACACCTCCAAAGGAAATGAGATGGTGTATCAACTTTGCAAACAACAGAAAATGTCATTACAATTGTTTTTTAAACTAAATCCGAAAGTTAACTTGTTAGAGCCGTTGAAAGCTGGACAAAAAGTACTTATTGTCAAAAAAGAGAAGATTCCAGTTCCAGTTGCCAAACCAGATAATAAGCCTCGAACAAAAACCAAACATAAAGTCGTAGTAGTCAGTAAATATGACAAAGTTTCTGTAGGTAATTTTCAATTTCAATGGCCTGTGTCTGGAATGATTACTAGTAATTTTGGTTGGCGTCATGGCCGGATGCACAAAGGTTTGGATATATGGAGCTCCAAGAAATCCAAACAAGTGATCGATGTTTCACTAGGAGGAAAAGTAATCCAAGCCGGATATCACAATGGATATGGAAATATGGTGATGGTAGATCATGGCGGAGGCTGGGTCACATTATATGCCCATTTAAGTCGTATTTTAGTAAGCACTGGACAATATTTAGAAACAGGACAGCAATTAGGATATATGGGTGAAACAGGAAATGCGACAGGATATCATCTACACTTTGAGGTACATAAAAATGGAGAAGTTATAAATCCTCTTCGAGTTCTAAAGTAGCTTTTTGAAAGAGACATTTGCAGTTTGTTTTGCAATGTCTCTTTTGTTATGGAGCATTTTAAGTCAAGTGGTCGATCAAACTGACCAAAAAACAAACCACAATGAAAACATATACAGCGAATTCAACATAGTTGGCATAGGTTAATGATGCCCAAAATCCTTTCTTTTTTGTCGATTTCTCCGTTTTCGGTGTTTTCCATTCAGACATATGTATCGATGACTCCTCACCATTACAAATTAATATGAATATGTAGTTTATTTCAAGACTCTATTGTAAACGACAAGCACTCTACTCATTCCGTGAAGTTCTAAACATATTCCAAACTTATTTTTATTAAAACTATACATTTATAAAATAAACAATTAGTATAAAGATACAACCAACCGGATGCTTTGGAGGACAAGAAATGAAGGTTTATGCAACGGTCGACGGTGAGAAGTACGCCGCCTCTTTTTACAAGGGCATGGAGGACTTCGAGGTGATCCCCGTTGGAACGTTGGAGGATATCACTCCTGACCAGGAGCGTCAGATCGCCGAGCGTGTCTGGCAGGTCATGAACGGTGCAAACGACAGTGGTGTCGAGATCCGAGAGCCGCGTTCGACGTTCTCGTCGAGCTCCGCCACTGTGACCGCCAACGGAACCACCAAGAAGTACACCGCCAGCCCCAGTGGCGACACGCGTGTCTACCAGTCTGGCAGGAGGACCATCGTCAATGGTCGCGTTCTCCCGCCGGGTGCCTCCATCATCCGTTCCGACGGAGACATGGAGATCAACGAGTTCTAGTAAGTGTCCGGTTCCGCCATCCGCTCGATCAGAGCGGATGGCGGAGGGATGCCTATCTTCTATTGGAGGTATGGTATCCTCCCATGAAAATAATGAGTAGTTTAAATAGATCTTCCAAATACTCCATTTCGCACTGTTCTTGCAGCTAGTGGTGTAACATGCTATAATACTCCAGTGGTTTTATACAGACCGTACGAAAGAGGTGACTAGAAATGAAAACAGCAATACACCCAAATTATAAAACAGCTACTGTAACTTGTATGTCCTGTGGGACTACCTTTGAAACAGGTTCAACAGTAGAAGAATTAAAAGTTGATGTATGCTCCAAATGTCATCCATTCTATACTGGTAAGCAAAGAATGGTAAACGCAGGTGGTCGTGTAGACCGTTTCAAAAAGAAATACAAAATCGACTAATATTAGGGGCAAGCAAAACTGCTTGTCTTTTTTTTGTGGAAATTTTTAGAAGGCAAGGAGCATTGCAAACGTGATTGCCATCGATTTTAAAGATATGCACCTAAGAAAAAAACAACCCGAACGAATAATAATAGCAGAAACAGTAGAGCAGGTGCTTCCTGCTATACAAGAAATAGAGGCGCTATGGAAGCAGGGATACTATGCAGCAGGGTTTATTTCTTACGAGGCCAGCCCAGCATTTGATTCGACATTAACTGTGCATACAAAACCTAATTTACCACTGGTTTGGTTTGCTGTCTTCCGAGAATTGGATCCCATAAAAGATGATGATTGGATAACGGATGGGAATTATGAGGTTTCTTCTTGGTTGCCTGATAAATCCAAAACGGAATATCAGCAGTCTATCCAAGCAATTCATGATGCGATTGCAAGAGGAGATACTTATCAGACCAATTATGCTATTCGGCTTCATACTGCTTTTCGAGGAGATCCGTGGGCGTATTATCAGCATTTGACCTCGCTTCAGGATGGATACAATGCTTTTATGGATACAGGAAATTTTCAAATATTGTCTGTTTCTCCTGAGCTTTTTTTTCATTGGGAACAGGGGAAGATCACCACTCGTCCAATGAAAGGTACGACAAAAAGAGGAAGATCCTCAGAAGAAGATCGATTATGCGCTGCGCAATTAAAACATTCAACCAAAGATCGTGCTGAAAATTTGATGATTGTCGATCTGCTTCGGAATGATTTAGGCAAGATTGCTGTGCCTGGCACGGTTCATGTCCCTCATTTATTCACGGTTGAACGCTACCCCACTCTTTGGACGATGACATCTACGATTGAAGCGAAGACACATTCAACAACAACATTATCAGATGTATTCACTGCTTTGTTCCCATGTGGTTCGATCACCGGAGCACCGAAACGAAAAACGATGGAATTGATCCATTCGTTGGAACAATCTCCCCGAGAAGCATATTGTGGAACAGTTGGTTATTTAAAACCAAATGGAGAGGCAGTTTTTAATGTAGCCATTCGTACTGTAATTTTGGATAAAGAAAAGCAAAGAGCTACTTATGGTGTTGGTGGAGGAATTACCTGGGATTCTACAAGTCATGGGGAATACGAAGAAGTGATTACAAAAGCAAAAGTATTAGAATCACAGCCGTATAATCACCAATTACTGGAGAGTATTCGTTTGGAGAATGGAACATATACATTGTTGGATCGCCATTTAGAAAGATTAAAACTAAGTGCGAATTATTTTGGTTACTGTTGTCCTCTTGATGAGATTGATCAACGCTTGAAACAATTAGCAGTAAAATATGTATGTGGAGTATATAAAGTGAGACTGCTTGTATCAGCAGCCGGTGGAATCAGTTTAGAAGCAGAACCATTAAAAGAGATATCTGAGCCGCAAATGATAACACTAGCAGAAATTCCTATCGCTAGTGATGATATCTATTTATTTCATAAAACAACACAGCGATCGACATACGAAAAGCTTAAGATAGATGGATATTTTGATACATTGCTATGGAATGAACGAGGAGAAATAACCGAGTTTACGATTGGTAATGTTGTTCTGAAGCTGGATGGAGAACTTGTAACTCCTCCACAAAAAACTGGTTTATTAGCAGGGACCATGCGAGCAGAATTGTTAGCATCAAAAGAAATAACGGAGAGAGTCATTTATAAACAAGATGTTTTTCGCGCCGATGCTATTTGGCTGGTGAATAGTGTTCGCGGATGGATAAAAGTAGAGATTCAATAAAAATAATTGGGCTGGGCATTCAAACGAGTGACCTAGTCTTTTCGTTTTTCAAAGGAATAGTAACTGTGTAGTCAGGGGACATAATCGGAATACATTTGTAAATTATTTTCTTTAAAAGGATGACATTATCATATGTGATCATACTAGTAGAAGATTTTAAATGATGGTATGCCAATGAAAATCAAGTCGTTTTGTATTGGTTCTAAAACGAAATGAATCAAAGGGGAGAGCAGCATTTATGCATGACAAGGAAAATTTTGAGCCAGATAGTACCGCAGTAAGAGTAGCATTGTGGCGGGCGCTGCATGTACAGGTTGATTCTCCGCCGTTCATATTTGAAGATGAGATAGGTCTGCAACTTGCAGATCCGGAAAAGGCATGGCGAGGGCGTCCTGATATGGAGCCTGAAGGTACCATGATTTTTCGTGCATCTATCGTGGCCCGTGCCCGATTTATTGAGGATCTGGTCGCTGAACAGCTTGATAAAGGAATAAACCAGTATGTTATTCTCGGTGCTGGCCTTGACACATTTGCTCAGCGTCGGATAGATATCGCCTCTCAGATGAAGGTATTTGAAGTCGATCATCCTGATACACAAGCATGGAAGAAGCAACGACTAATCGAACTCGGACTCGGCATCCCCAAGTGGTTACGACTTGTGCCGGTTGACTTCGAAGCAGGATGGTCTTGGTTCGATCAGTTGAATGATGCTGGTTTTGATGCAGGCAAACCAGCTGTGGTGGCATCTGCAGGTGTGACACAGTACCTAACCAAAGATGCAATCTTTGCTACACTGCGTCAGGTGGCGATACTTGCACCAGGCTCTACACTGGCAATGACGTTCATCATGCCGATTGAGCACCACGGGGCAAGAAGAGCGTTCCAAGGTTGAGAATGCAGAGAAGGGTGCACGAGCAAGCGGTACACCTTTCATCAGTTTCTTTACACCATCAGAGATGCTAGATCTGGCTCACAAGGCTGGTTTTCAGGAAGTCCAGCATGTATCTCCGGCTGATCTTAACAAGCGATATTTTACTGGTCGAAACGATGGTCTTTCGCTTTCGAGCGGAGAGGAGTTTCTGATAGCGACTACTTAGAGTAGTGATTATAGTACAAAATCTTCAATGTCGATAAGAAAACACATAAGCGTGATTTGACTCCGTGCTCTTTCGAAGACGGGGTTTTTTATCAGTAATAGGAATTAAATTTTGAAAATCGTTTTTTACTTAAATTAACGATGTATACACGAATATCCTTCGAAGCGGTTGGAATAATGATCTACCGGTTTCAATGATGACATAAAACTCGGAAAATTACATAACCTTAATGGTATTCTTTATCAAGTTAAAGTAGAATAGTTCAAACAGATAGAATCTAGGCGTAAGGATTTATTGTGAATAAAGGAGCATGGTGCAGCGGAAGACACCCAGTCCGAATTAATGGAGATCGATTTGAAATCGGAGAAGAGAAGATTATCCCTGGTATTGGTAATACCGTAATCAGATTGGATGAAAAAAGATTTCAAATCAGGCAAGGAAAAAGAAAAAAGACAATTACTCCTGACAAATCGGGGGATCTTGGTGGAACAACATACCGTGTGATCCTTAGTTAGACAAATATAAAACCCAAATAGAACCGATCCTGTTTTTATATCAGGGTCGGTTCATACATGTAAAGTGTCTTAAATTACGATAAGACCAAGGTCTTGTATAACTTCATGCTTAAGATTGTTCTTCCAAAAGTTGTTTTCTCTTAGAATGAAATCATTCTAAATAAGAGAGAGGAAACAACATCATGTTAAACCGCATATCCACTAAAACCATATCAAAAAGTATCGCTATTGTTTTATCTATTTTATGTTTGGTCTTATCAACAAATATCCTTTATGTGAATGCCGCATCATCTAAAAACTATCAAGAAAGAGAAGTAACTTTTCAAAGCAATGGGACGACGATGCATGGTACGATTTTGATGCCATTGGGGGCTGGAAAGCACCCAGGAATTGTGCTGGTTCATGGCTCCGGTCAAAAAGAGCGGGAGAAACTTAGACAAGATGCAGAAGTGTTTGTAAAAGCTGGGTTTGCCGCTTTGATTTATGATAAACGAGATAAATCAAAAAATCGGACGTTAGAAGTATTGTCACAAGATGCGTTAGCTGCGATACACACGCTACAAGCTCAAAAAGATGTTGATTCAAAAAAAGTAGGAATTTGGGGATTTAGTGAAGGTGCATGGGTTGCTCCGATGGCAGCTGCGAAATCACAAGACATTTCATTTGTTGTATTATTAGGAACACCAGTTATAACACCGATTCAACAACAAGATTTCAATATCCAAAATCGTCTGGTACAAAATGGAATAACTGCTCCTAATGTGATTGATTCGCTGACCACGAGAGGTGCTAGATTTGTATATCAATCAGGGATGTTTCCGGAAGGTGATCATGGAGCAGAGAAGTATCTAGCTGAAGTAAAACAACCTATATTAGCAGTGTGGGGAGCAAAAGATCGTTTGACACCAGCAACAGAAGGTTCGCAAAAATTATTGGAACTTTGGAAACAGAACGGTAATAAACATAGTTCCATTTTGTTTATAGCTGATGCAGACCATGCAGCACATCAAACAGATAAAACAGGATTTAAAAGAGATGATGCCTTTGCAGCAGGTTATGAAAAAGGAGTAACAGATTGGCTTCAGCAAGTGGCAGAGGGAAAGACACTGACATCCAAAGTGATGGGACAACTGCCAAAACAAGATGTTGAAGTATATCATAACTTGATTCATGATGTAAAAGTCTATGATTCTTTGTTCATGCAAGCGGGGATCTTAGCAATTTTACTCATTGGCTACATCACTGTAATTATCAGCTCATGTTCTAATCGAAAAACAAAGAAAAACTCTCCGATAAAAGGTTACGCAGGCTGGACAACAGCTGCAGGACTGATTGCCACCATCGGATTTGCTACCTATTTTATTATGATTTGGTCTAAAGGAGCGAAAATATTAGGACCAATTTTGTTAGATCGTCCGCTGATTTGGCTGATTGTGCAAGTATTTACAGTCTTAACTGTACTGTTAACACTTATTCTCAGTGTAAAAGGTGCAATGAAAAAAGTATATCAAACGGATTTGTTTCGATATATAGTATTGGTTATCACAGGAGTCGTATTCCTTGTGTGGTCATATTACTGGGAATTGTTGTTTCCGCTTTAAATGTCTGAATTACCTTTAAAATTGCGTAGTAGACCTTTTTGATTACACTATAGTAATCAGCCTGCATAGATTACATCTATGCAGGTCTACGAAAAAAACATTTAATATAATCCAAAATGACTAGCCCATCTACTGACTAGTCATTTTTTATATCCAATTCTAATCGTGATACAATGGGTGTTTGATTAGTTGCAAAAGAAAATCAACACTTGGCATACCATAAATTTCATCCCCATTTTCTTGTACGAGCAGACTATTGATAACGAGAAAGTACCAAACGAGCAATTGTCTAGCATCCCCTTCTCGAAATTGTCCTGTTTTTTGTCCCTTTTCGATAATCGGTACCACTTTTTCATAAAAAGCTTCTTTCGTATTTTTCTGCAAAAGCTCTACTACTTTTTCAGGGAGGTTATCTGCTTTTCTCACTTGATGGATAAACATAAATGCATAACGGCTTTCTTCATCAAGCATATTTTGTGTTAGAGCTCGCATCTGTTCAAGTGGAGTTCCTGGAAACAATTGCGTCTCATCGAGTTCTTGGCTGGCATCGGCTAACAAATCTTCCACTAATATTTGAAATAATTCTTCCTTGGATTTGAAGTAGCGATAGGCTAATCCCGCACTAACACCGGCTTTTTCTGCAATCATGCTCATTTTCGTTCCAGTTGTGCCTTTTTTGGCGAATACTTTGAGTGCTGCTTGTTTAATTTGTTCTTTGCGTTCATCCTTTATTTGTTCTAATTGTTGTTTGTTCAGTGGAGACAACTTCTATTCATCCCTTCCATTATCGGGCAACAGGGTATCCCTTTCCCTTGTTTATATGTGGTAAGACACGTGTCACCAACTCTTCTAAAAAATGATCCGGTCTTGCAAAGCAGGCGAGATGCCCTGCTTGGCGAAGCAATGTGAATTCCTTATGAGGAGCTTTTATTTTATCAAAATATGCTTTTGCTGTTACGGTTGGAGTAATTATGTCATTATCTCCTTGAAAGATAAATAGAGGAATTTCAAGTGATGTAACTTCTTTGTTTTCATAAAAATTCACTAGTTCCTTATTTAGTTGTGCAGAAGAGTACTTCATCCCTTTAAAATAATCTTTTATGTCACTGAAAGTATGCTCTGGAGACGAAAGCATGGATGGTAAAATCAAATCCATGATCATATTCGGTACATTTTTCATTGTTTTGATCAATAATTGATTGCGTTTATCAAACTCTTTTTCTGTCCAATTTAACGGATTCGTTCCCATTTTTCTAACAAAATCGAGTCCTTTTTTATCTTCAGTTTTGGTCAAAGAATCAAGTATCATTTGATAACCAAGGTGATCTGGGTCAGGTGAGTTTTGATCTGTCCCTACATAAGCATAAAAGAGATCTGGCCGCTGATATGCCATTTGTGTACCTGTTAAACTGCCTACGGAGCTGCCAACGAGAATTACTTTCTTGTGTCCTAATTGCTCTAGTAAATATTCTACTGTCTCGATTCCATCTTTTATCAGACGATCAAAGGTGATTTTCCCTGTTCGATCTTCCCCGTTTCGGCTGAATGTTTTTCCAGCACCTGGTTGATCCCATTGTACGACGGTAAACTGTTTTTCCCAAAAACGTATCAAGGAGTGAAAGATAGTATAACTAGAGGCTGGTCCGCCATGAACAATGAAGAGTATCGGATTATTTCGATCTTCCCCTCGTATAGAAATCCATTGGTCGATGCCGCCGATTTGGATAAATCTGCTTTCTGTGATGCTGTTTGGAGTATCGATTTGCAGTAATTTTGCATTTTGGCGTTGATTTCTTTTGCGGAAAATCATGGAAGATAATAAGTTATTCATAAGAGAATACCTCTTTCATTTTGTATTTTTTTGATGAATGAATTATTCATTCATTGATTATGGATAGAATATACCGTTTTAGAGATAATGTCAACATTTACTTTTCTGTTATAAAAAAATTTTGGATTGCGCATAGAAATCAAATGGAGTATAAGTTCTAAGGATATGTAAAGTGATAGTTAGAGATAGAAGAGAAAAGGGGAAGGGTGGTATTCGAAAATTCTTTTGTACAAAAATGAAGGAAATCAGAAGAAATGTAGTATTACCTCCGATTCCCAATTTCAAGATTATTCCTATATGGCTTCAATTGATTCCATTTTTTTAATGCCTCTAATCAAAATAGATTTTAAACAAAAAGAATCGATCGAACCATCTTCTTTATAACGAATGGAAAAGGTATCTTTTTCTGCTTGAGAAGCATTTTGGAAGAAGGATTGAAGCTGTTTTTTTTGTTCTTTCGATGTTTGTGCTCGATCGACCCAGTTATCATAGAAGAGAGGAATTTCCCAGTGCTTGACTTCTTGATAACTCAAGTTATTGTCGATAAAGAATGATTTCCATTCGGATAAGGTATATTCACGAATATGTGATGGATCGCGAATTTGATCGATTCGGTTGATAAACTCGTCAAGTTTTGTATCTTCAGGAGCATAATGATCGTCAAGCAGGAATACGCCGCCTGGTTTTAATACTCTGGCTATCTCGCTCATCGCTTGATGTATATCTGGGAAATGATGTGCTGCTAAGCGACAGGTTACTACACAAAAAGTGTTATCTGCAAAAGGAAGCCTAGTAACGTCTCCTACTTGAAAGTGTACATTGGTTATGCCTTGATCCGCTGCGAATTGATTGGCAACGGATACCATTTCCTTTGTCACGTCTACTCCTATACACTCATCAGCTAAGTCAGCAAAGACAATGGCAGTATGCCCTGCTCCGGCACCAATGTCTAGCAGTGTCTTAATATGATCTAATCCTACAGCTTGTTTCATATCTCGTAAGTCTGTACCTTTTGCAAAGATCTCATTATCCCGGTATTTTTCTGGATTTTTGGCGAATTGCTCAGCGGAAGATGTGTTCAAAAATAACTCCTCCTTGTACTTTTTTTCAGTTTATCGTAAGAATATTTATAAGTCTAAGATATGGTTGTGATAAGATCGATAGATAGAACCTATGAAGGAGAGTTAAATGGAAATTCGTTTGTTGCGTTATGCATTGGAAATTTACTATCAAAGGAGTTTCACCAAAGCAGCTTCCCGATTACATATTGCTCAACCATCCCTTAGTCAGCAAATAAAAAAATTAGAATCAGAACTTGGTGTGACTTTATTTCACCGTGCCAAAAATGAAGTAGCCGCTACCCCTGAAGGTCATCGTTTTATGGAGAGCGCGCTGCATATTATTCAAGCACATGATGACTTGGTACGGGAAATGAAAGATCACGAAGGTGATTTATGTTCGACTTTAACGATTGGAACTCCAGCAGTAACAGGAGGATATGTGCTGCCTCCTATGATTCAGAGTTTTTTAGAACAATATCCGTCTGTTCATGTGAGATTGATCGAAGATTCACCAGCGAAACTAGAAAAATTATTAATTCAAGGTGAAATTGATTTTGCACTTTTAGCATTGCCAGTCGAAAAGGAGAATATAGCAACCCGTTCAATCATTACCGAACCATTGCTGTTAGCTGTTCCAAAAAAACAGCCAAATAGCATGTTACTAACTCTGCCAGATTCAGTTGATTCAATAAAATCGGCTTATTCCCACATGGTTATTTCTATCAAAGCACTGCAACATGTTCCGTTTATTTTATTAAAAGAAGAATATGGCTTTCGGAGAACCGTTTTGGATCTCTGTGCTGAAGCAGGTTTTCAGCCAGATGTTGCTTTTTTGACCAGCAATATCGAGACCGCGCAATCTTTTGTTGCTTCTGGGCTAGGAGTGACGATTGTTCCACAGATGGTGACACGGGAACGAGCAGATCTATTGTATTTTTCACTAGAAGAGCAGCCCACTCGAACATTGGTATTTGCTTATCAGAAAGACCGCTATCAAACGAAAGCAGTTCAAGCTTTTATGGATGTCTATGGGAATGAGGATGTGTAAAATAAAAGTGATATAAGAAGGATTCGTAATAAAAAAGAAGAGGTATTGTTTAGATTTTTCAACATTTGGGATACAGTAGATTTTTGTTATTCCTATTTCAAAAATACCTAAAAATAAATATATCCCCCAATAGCTTGAAAACTAATGGGGGGCGGTTGCAAAATCGCAACCAGTTTGCTTTTTTACTAGCTATTTACCTCATAAGTTCTAAGCTTCCTTTGCCCAGCCCTTCCCTGGTTCAAGCTTCCATACGCCGATAATCTTCTTATTCTTATCAAAGAAGACATAGCGATAAAGCTTGCCTGCTTTGATAGTGAGGACAATAATGAACTCAGTTTCCTGAGGCAGCTCTCGAATCAGCTCACCAGGTCTCTCTTGAAGCTGTGCCTCTTCACACTGGCCTTCAAATTTCTTTCTCTTGTAACGAAAAGAGTAAAGAACTTCGTCAAGGAATTGCTTCCATCGCTCCCTGTTGTAACGGATTTCTCCCTGATTATGTTCGAGAGTGAACATTTTTGTTGTTTCATCAAACTGTCCAGGGAATTCCATGGTGTCTCCAACTGTTAGGTGATGGTTTGTACGATTCTTATATTATCAGTAATCCTCTTATTCCAACAAGCATATTGTTTGTTTCACAATGCATAAAAAATGTATAAAAAGAAGGAAAATAAAGGAGGATGTAATGACAGGCATAAGAAGGGTTGTTTGGTATGAATGAAATAGAATTGTATGGAACCATTTTTTATGAACCAACTACCAATCAATGGACTGGATCTGGTACTGGATGGTGGATTGATAGAACAGAAAAAAATAAAGCGAAAATCGTTTTTGAAGAGCCAATCACCTTTGATCAGCGTTTACCATCTAAAACGGAGCATTATAACCTATCAATTAGCAATATTAACGAAAATGGCGATGTAGAAACATATCAGGTTAACGAAAAAGGTTTTATTTTAAAATGGAGCAATTACACAGAAGATACTTGTATCGCATCTTTTCATGTTGTCGGCACACAAGTATGTTTTGTACCAAATGACCGAAATCTCCGCACGGAGCAAAGTGTAGCAGATATTTACGCAGCTGAGCTGCTATTTAATTATGAGGCGAAGTATGGTGTCATCACGGCAATGGGTTCTGGTACGATTTCATGCAGTGACATTGCTAACAAAAAAATAGACGTTTTGGGAACGCATACAGACAAAGTGAAAACAGCCATGGAAGAAGAAAATGATACTTTCTCGAAAAAACTGTTGCAAGATCGTCTTTATAAAACAGATTTACGTGCAGAAAGACATAAAAAAATTATTGATAATAGCGCAAAATATTGGGATTCCGCTTTAAAATTTGGTCAGTTGTGGGGGCATTATTCTGCAAATGAACAGGAAGAAGCACTAGGTGGATGCTATATTCCGCTGTGTACTGGCGGAGGACCCGGCATTATGCAGGCAGCCGCCCAAGGAGCCAGAGAGCAAAATGCTCATGTTATTGGGATTGACTGTCAGTTTGGCATAGATGATTTTTTTAATCTTAAAGATACCTATTCGGTTTACACCAATCAGCGGTTACGCTTAAACAATTTCTCGATTCGCGAGAGCGTGCTCATTAATTATTCGCATGTTATTTTGTTTTGGCCTGGTGGCTTTGGAACTGCTTGGGAAGTATTTGAGACACTATCCAAAATCCAAACCAATCATCTACGCAAACATCGTGTGAAGGCAATTTTTGTACACCAAGAGTATTGGGAACCCCTTTTTCGGATGATTGATCAAATGCGCGAACATGGAGCGATTAACAGCTATGGAGATCGGATTAAAATTCCGGGTGTGGACGATCAGTTGCCGGATGAGGCTTATATTGCGGAAGTAGTAGAGGGACCTGTGGAAGCGTTTGAGAAGACACGAGCATTTGTGGAAGCTTTATATCACAAAAATCAATTGACGTTGAGAGAATGAAAATTAGTTAACAATAAACAGTTAGATGACCGATTTCATACATAAAAGCAATAGCTTTAATGGATACCCATTTTAGCTATTGCTTTTTATCATTTTATCTTTTTCGATTTTGTTCCTTCTCCCAGTCCTAGCAGCAGCTCATTTCTGCTGCAACTTCTTTTTTCAAATTCAGTAAAAGCTGCAAAAAAATGAAACATGTGTTATCCTGTTTCATTGGGGCCCTTGGATTATGCTTCGTTTAAATCATATACCGTTTATAGAATGGCAAATATGTTATTGGAAATTGAACTTATTTAAAGATGTTTGTAAAATAGATGATGTAGAAGTAAAGTAAACCCGTCCAAATTTGAGAAGGTCATGGGAACATTTCATGGAGTTAGATGCCACAAACTAGTAGTAATGGCATGTTTCAAGATATTTCATACTACAAGTAATTGTAATACACTATGATATGGCATAGTGGGGACAGGAAGGTGTGTGACTGCGCCTTAGCTTGATGTGACGCCTGCATCTTTTCTGTAAATTTCAGGAAAAAAAGGTTGATAAAAATGAGCAACAGAGAAACGAAAACAGATGTGATTTTAATTGGTGCTGGAATCATGAGTGCCACTCTCGGAACACTCTTGAAAGAATTAGTGCCAGAATGGGAAATTACAGTGTTTGAGAAACTCGCGAACGCGGGACAAGAAAGCTCTAATGAATGGAATAATGCGGGAACAGGACATGCGGCTCTATGCGAGCTTAACTACACCGTCGAAAAACCAGATGGATCAGTAGATATCAGTAAAGCGATAAAAATTAATGAACAGTTTCAGCTTTCCATGCAGTTTTGGTCTTATCTCGTTAAAAGAAATCTGCTAAATAATCCACATGAGTTTATTATGCCATTGCCTCATATGAGTTTTGTAGAAGGGGAGCAAAATGTAGCGTTTTTAAAGAAACGTTTTGAAGCGTTACTGAATAATCCTCTCTACCAAGATATGGAGTTTTCTGATGATCCAGAGAAACTGATGGAATGGATTCCGCTGATCATGCAGGGCCGTGTATCAAATGAACCGATAGCTGCCACCAAAATTGACTCAGGAACAGATGTCAACTTTGGTGCGTTAACACGCATGTTATTTGATCATTTGGGAAGTAAAAACGTTGATATTCACTACAAACATAGTGTGAATAATATTAAACGTACAAGCGACGGGCTGTGGGAATTAAAAGTGCGGGATCTCGATAGTGACGAGATAAAACGTCATACTGCCAAATTTGTCTTTATCGGCGGTGGGGGAGGAAGCCTGCATTTACTGCAAAAGTCCGGTATTCCAGAAGGAAAGCATATCGGCGGATTTCCGGTAAGTGGAATATTTATGGTCTGCAATAATCCAGATGTCATCTCCCAGCACCATGCAAAAGTATACGGAAAAGCTAAGATTGGTGCTCCGCCAATGTCTGTTCCACATTTGGATACCAGATATATTGAGAATAAAAAATCGTTACTCTTTGGGCCGTTTGCTGGATTTTCACCTAAGTTTTTAAAAACAGGTTCTATGTTTGATTTAGTGACTTCCATCAAACCAAATAATGTCTTGACGATGCTGGCGGCTGGCGCGAAAGAGATGTCATTGACCAAATACTTGATCCAGCAAGTGATGCTGTCAAAAGAACAGCGTATGGAAGAGCTGCGTGAGTTTATTCCGAACGCCAAAAGTGAAGATTGGGATATGGTAGTTGCTGGTCAACGTGTACAAGTTATCAAAGATACCGCTGACGGCAAAGGAACGCTTCAATTTGGCACAGAAGTAATTACTGCCGCTGATGGTTCCATTGCAGCGCTGCTAGGTGCCTCACCGGGTGCTTCTACAGCTGTTCATGTAATGCTTGAAGTCATCAAAAGATGTTTTCCAGATCAGATAAAAGAATGGGAACCGAAAATCAAAGAGATGATTCCATCTTATGGCATGTCTCTGCTGGAAAATCCATCGCTGCTGGACGAAGTCCATCATTTAACAGTACAAGTGCTAGGCTTAAGCGAAAAAGCTGCTGGTTTTTAGCTGTCTTATGTAGAACCAAAGGTTGAATGAAAAGGGAATATGTTTTATTTTTGGCGCATGCAGCCCCATGACTAAAATCAAGGGGCTGCATGCGTTTTTTGCCTCTTTATAAATACACCGTCTTTTTACGATTTTAACTATGTGAAAAAATTCACTCAAAAACGAGGCTTCTTTTACTCACTGCATACAGCAAAATACCTAGAAAAATGGTAGAATTACAGAAAGAGCCATCAAGGCTGAAGATTCAGTTGAATGGAGTTGTCATGCAGGTTCGTCGTCTTCCGGCTGGTTTCACGCTGACCACCAACACCCACAAGGGGAAGGTTCAGCTGCCGCAGTACCAGCGTCAGGCGATCAAGTCTGCCAAGCTTCCCTCCAAGAACGGAGAGGTGCATGGCGGCACGCTCATCCAGATCGACGACTCGGCGCACTACGTGCTGGAGCTCGTCGAGTCGGGATTCTGGCACAAGAAGCTGGAGAACACGGAGATCCCGGTCTTCCGTTTCCCGACGTGGATGCGAAAGTCCTCGGTGCTGGACAAGGCGCTGAGTGTCATCGAGAAGCTCATCTCGGTGCGAATCGACTCGCTGGAGCGGTTCAACGCCCCGCAGCAGACGTACGCCAAGCTGACCGACGAGCAGTTTGAGCAGCTGGTCGCCGAGCCGGACACCATCGATCTGACGGACGGCGTCCGCACCGGCAAGTACCTCGTGCTCATTCTCCACGAGAACGGGAACAACCGTCAGGTCATGTCCGCCGCCACCGGTGGATCGGTCAACAAGGAGATCGCCAAGTCGCGAAACGCGATGGCGGAGAACGTCCTCGACCGCCAGTTCACCGAGCTGGGTATCTCTGTCAACCCGGAGAAGATCACCTTCAAGTACCACCTGATCGACGGATCGATGAATCACCTCGTTCCGATCATGGAGTACGGAGCGGAGATCCTCAGCACGTTCGCCAGCCGCACCAACAAGTTCGTCACGGGCAGGATCATCCTCCCGGCGACGCTGGAGGCTGTCGAGGCGTTCGGAGAGACCATCGAGGAGAATGGCAAGACCTACAAGGTCTTCAAGCACGCCGGCAAGACCTACAAGGTCTGGAACGGCATCCGCATGATCGCCCGCGAGGAGTGGGGCTCCAACAACTGAACATCTGCCTGAGATCAGGTACTCACCTGTGATTAGGTAGAAAGTTGCCCTGTTCATATGACCATCCAGTCATCTTGAACAGGGCAGCGTCGTTTTTAGAAAAAAAATCCGCTTTCCATTAGGAAAACGGATAATCTATTAGGAAGTAATAACTGTCTCTTGCACAGGTGCTTCCACTTGTTTTTCTTTTCGCTGAATAATGCGCCTCAACCATGTTGCGAGGATGCGATAATCTTTATCAAACAGCAGCATACATTCACAACCAATCATTACCCATGAGAAGTCGACTAATCCCATGGAAACAGCGATGCCAATGTGTAAGAGACATGCTGAGAAGATAGCAAAGTATTTGGTATAGCGATTGAGCAGCAAAAACGGAAATGCTACTTGAAAAATCGTCGTCGCATACGTTGCGAGAACGAGAACAGGCTGGTACTTCCAGAGTAATTCATTTAACCCAGGAGTATAAAATTCCTGCACACGACTTGCATAGTACAATGCGGTACCGTTTTGCCACAGTTCACCCATGATTTTGTAGCTGCCAGAAGCGAAATACATAAAGATTAACTGGATCGCACAGGTAATCCATGCAAAGTTGTGAATAATCGCGATAAAATCTCTTAACCCTTCATTATCGCGAAGCTTTGCAAACCATTTGCCCTTTCTCCTTTTTCTCCACCATGCATCGACCGAAAAGTAAGCGCCCACATTTGCAAAGATCAAGTAAATAAATAAAATGCGTAAAATATTGTCCCCGCCATGCGTAATGCTGTAATCTCTTGTATAAATCGAGAACATGAGAATAGCCATCAAAATCCCCATGATGCGAGTTTGAAATCCAATGATATAGAGAATAGAAACAACTATCCCACCAAAAATAATGAGGTTTACAACCCATAAATCCGGCCCAATATCAAACAATGTATGTATGTTATTAGACTCAGTAATATGTTGGTATGATTCATAAGAGACGATACCATCAGGTCCCCATAGTAAAAATCTTGTCGGAATATTCATCGCTAGTTCATAAAGCATGGCAACTCCAAAGATAATACGGACAAGACTCAAACCAATCAAAGATTGCTGTGTAGTGAGAAAGTTTGTAAGTCGGTTAATCAAGATTCCCCACCTCCTGTTTGTAACGATTGTGGATTCCACCAATTTGTTTGATAGTAATTAATATTACCAGCTGAGTCAGGCTTGTCCCTGTTTTGGTAATTTGGGAAGCGGTTAACGACTGCGCGAAGCTGAATTTTATTAATCGTTCCTGGGACTACATATTTTTTGCTTTTAAGAATATAGTCCACATACCGCTGCATGGAGTGAAAAGCTGCATCTTTGTCATTTTTTTCTCCCCACACATAATCGCTGATGAGGGAATCTTGGAATTCGGAGATACGCGCATTTGGCGAAAAACGATTGGATTGCAGTTTTTGTATCACTGGCAGCGTAATGCTTTTCCAATCCGTCTGTCTTGTTTTTCCTTCTTTATCCACGTATTGTACACGCATATCCAAGTTCATCTGCTGGTTAGCGGGATTTGGTGCGAATAGTTTCCAATTTTGTGTAAATAAAGGGTTCATGTAATGAAATATTTCTTCCCAATAATTACTTTTTAGTGGATTTGCAGGTGACAAATAAATAAAGGTAAAGCTAAAATGAATGAGTAAAACAATGGATAGTATCGTGCTTGTCGTAAAAACGAGTATTTTTCGAGACAAGGAGTTCTCTCTCCCTTTTTTTAAAATAGAGTACTACTAAAATAACACAAATTAGCAAAAGGAAATAGTACAATCATCATGACAAGTATAGGTAATGTTATGTTTAAAAATTTGCAGAGAGGGAATTCAACTAGTGTAGAATAGCAAAGGGGATGACAGTTATGTCAACCGATACAAAAGCAGATCCATCTGGTACATATGTGTTATTTGACGGGGTTTGTAATGTATGTAATTACTGGGTTCAGTTTATCATTAAAAGAGATCAGCAGTCGCATTTTCGTTTTGCGTCTCTCCAATCAACAGAAGCCCAAACATTACTAAACGAATATAAACAAAAAGCAACACTCGACTCTATTGTGTTACTTCAAAATGGAAAAGTCTATACAGAATCAACTGCGATTCTACAAATTACGAAAAAGTTAACAGGCTTATGGAAATTATTGAGCGTATTTCTTCTTGTTCCTAAATTTATTCGAGATGCTGCTTACCGCTGGTTTGCTAAAAATCGATACCGTTGGTTTGGTCAGCAAGAAAGCTGTATGATTCCTACACCTGAAATTCGTCAGCGTTTTTTAGCATAATGCCTCTGTAAGGTGCTAGGACACTGCTCATCATGATAATAATAAAAAGACTTGAGCCATGTTTCATCGCGAAGCTCAAGTCTTTTCTATTCACTTATTCAAACGACTTGGGATGAGCGGTTTGCCGTCACCAAGATCAAACTGCTGGATATCGAGGAGATCGATTTCGATTATTTTTGAGCCATACTCCATTGGTGTTTCGATCATGAATTTTACACTTCTTGGTTTTGCATCTTGTATTCTGCGGTTTGATTGTGCGACATACTGCTCTACTTTGATTTCCGTTGGATTGACCACGGCTTTAGCCGTGGGGAGTTATCATGTGTAGTGTGAACCAATCAGTGTCATCAGACCTAAAATAATATTATAACTCGCATGTGTAATCATGGTTAGTGTTGTGCTGTATCGTTTGCGCAGTATACCTAGGGAGATGGCTAATATGAACACAATCAAAGTGGCAATGCTCAATCCATAGTTAGCATGTACGAGTGTAAACAGGAGACTTGTATAAACAAGTCCAAAACGAGGCAGCAATGCACCTCGAAAAATAAGTTCTTCTCCTAATGCAGCGGCCAGTCCTAATGTTAAAATGCCAGGTATGGTGTTGAACAAAGGGCCTAACTCTTGATCTGTTACTTTATCGACGTTCGGATCGATGCCTATACCAGTGATCGAGGCTAATTGTTCTAATACTACATTGATAAACACGAAGCACATCGCAAATGTGACCCCGAGTAAAACAAGCCGTACTGTCGGGCGGACAATGCCCAATCTTGCGAGCGTTTCCTTTGTATTCCTATTTTGTAGCCATCCGACTCCAAGTAGAGCGGTCAAGGCTAATAATATGTCTTGTGTCCAAAGATTTCCTATCGTTGTACCTTTACTGGCATCTTCGATGAGCTGCTCTAAAGAAAATGCAGTCAAAATATACACATGAAACACGATAAAGCTAAGGCTGAGTGATACTGTATGTATAGCACTATTTGGATTTATGGGAATGGAACGGCTGATCAATCTTCGTATTGCTGGTACAAATATGGTTAGTGCTGCAACTGCTACGAGAAACATAGCGACAGATTGCAGTGTATTTTCATCTTGTGAATATGCAACTCGTAATAATGCTGGAAAATTTGAAATAGCAACAAACGCATAACTAACGATTACAAGGGTATAGATTATTCGTATAATCCATTCATATACGAAAGGATGATTGTCTTTTTGTTTCTCTCCAAACTGCAGGAAGAGGAACAGAAGCAGAAAAGGGGAAACTTCCAATATGATTTCAAACACAAATTTGTCTCCTTCGATGATAGATTTGAATATCCTTTCTTCTCTATAATAGATATGTTACAATTAAATGACTTATGGTTAAAAAATGGGAGTGAGAACTATGCTGGATCGACTCCAGTCCATTCATGAAAGATATGAAGAACTAAGTACATTATTATGTGACCCAGAAGTGATAAATAACCCAAATAAATTACGTACTTATTCCAAAGAGCAGCGAGGTTTGGAAGATCAAAACAGTGCCTATTTGGAGTATAAACAAGTAATCGAAGGCCTGCAAGAAGCGAAGGCAATGCTCGAAGAGAAACTGGACGATGAAATGCGCGAACTGGTTAAGGCTGAGCTGGATGAATTGACGGAACGAAAAGAAGAATTAGAAGAACAGATTAAAATTTTATTACTGCCAAAAGATCCAAATGATGATAAAAACGTGATCGTCGAAGTTCGTGGCGCAGCAGGCGGGGATGAAGCTGCTCTTTTCGCTGCTTCTTTGTATCGGATGTATGGACGTTATGCAGAGCGCCAAGGCTGGAAAATAGAAGTACTAGAAGCCAATTCAACAGGATTAGGCGGAATGAAAGAGGTAGTCTTTTCTATTCAAGGCCAAGGTGCTTACAGCCGTTTAAAATATGAGAGCGGGGCACATCGCGTACAGCGTGTTCCTGCGACAGAATCTGGCGGCCGTATTCACACTTCTACAGCAACTGTAGCAGTTCTGCCAGAAGCAGAAGATGTAGAAGTGGAGATATTGGATAAGGACTTGCGAATCGATACATTTTGTTCCAGCGGTCCTGGGGGACAGAGTGTGAATACGACGAAGTCTGCTGTTCGTATCACACATATGCCAACGGGAATTGTTGTTTCATGCCAAGATGAAAAGTCTCAGATTAGCAATAAAGACAAAGCGATGCGTGTTCTACGTGCAAGACTGTATGATTTGAAACAACAAGAAGAGATGGCAAAGTATGCGGATGCAAGAAAATCAGCAGTAGGTACAGGGGACCGCAGCGAACGAATTCGCACGTATAATTTCCCGCAGAGCCGGGTTACAGATCATCGTATCGGGCTTACACTGCATAAATTGGATATGATTTTAGATGGTGATCTGGAAGAAGTAATCGATTCGCTTATTTTACATGAGCAGACGGAGCAATTAAAACATGCAGAATAACACAATCCGGGAAGCCTTAGGTGAGGCTTCTTCTTTTTTAATAGAAAATGGAATTCAAGATGGATTATTTGAAGCAGAATGGATGCTCCGGGAATTGTTAGGTGTGGATCGGGCTGCCTTTTTTTTGAATCTGGACAAGCAGATGACAGTAAGCGAGTTACAGAAATTTCAAGAGTGGCTGGAAAAGAGAGCACATCATCAACCATTGCAATATATTTTTGGCAAGGCTGATTTTTATGGCCGGCCTTTTCATGTAACACCAGCTGTACTGATCCCACGACCAGAAACAGAACTATTGGTAGAGCATGTCATAAAAAAAGTTGATGCCAGCTATGGGGGCCGTCCGATTCGAATAGCAGAGGTTGGCACTGGAAGCGGCTGTATTGCTGTTACATTGCAGTTAGAACGGCCAAATTGGTCTGTTACGACAATTGATATATCCGCTGATGCCTTACAAATCGCGAAGAAAAATGCAGAAACATACGGTGTCAGAGACAAGATAACATTTTTACAAGGCTCTTTCTTAGAGCCTGTGCAAGATACGGGTATCGATGTTATCATTTCCAATCCTCCCTATATTCCATCTAGTGTGATTCATACGTTGAATCAAGAAGTTCAAAAGTATGAGCCGCATCTTGCATTAGATGGAGGAGAAGATGGAATATATCCATATCAGCAAATCACTTCACAAATCGAGAAGATGCCATTACATGAACAGCAGTTGATCGCATTTGAGATTGGAGATGAACAAGGTCAGCAGGTAGCTGACCTTGTGCGAAGAATACCCAAGAGCAGTGAAATAGAAGTTTTACAAGATATGAATAACCGCGACCGCTATGTGTTTGGTTGGATTAATTAAACAGGAAGTAGGCATAAATGCAGATACTATTTTTCAACCTTTAACTTAGCGAGCATTTGTGAGCTCTTACCAAAACAAAAACCGTATGAAAAATTTTTTCATACGGTTTTTTTCTATATGAACAAAAATGTTATAGTCGAGCCCGAACATCCGCTTGATTAGAAGCAGCTGTTCAGGTGTACTCCCAGCAGGAGCACATCCACAGGAGAGATCTTCCTGGGGCTCTAGTGCATGAGAAGCGTCAGCCCTTCAGCCAGACGGACTTGTCCTGCACAGTGCCGTCCTCGTAGACGAGGAAGTAGTTGTCCGTCTTTTCTCCGTTGCTGTCGAGCTCGTAGTAGAGCTCGCAGGGCAGGTCGCCCTCGCCGATGATGCTTTCGGGGGCGGTGGTCTTGTGGCTGTGAGCGTCGCCGTTGTTGTCCTGGAAGGACAGCGTCTCACCGTCGAAGGAAACACCGGGAGCCTTCTCGTCAGCACGAGCCATCATCAGGAACCTCCTGGGAGTTGTTGTGATAACTTTATATTAATTTATTACCCATCGATTTTCAATTATTTGCCCTAATAAAATATAATAAAAAAGCACTCTCTATTGGTAGTAATTTAACAATAGAAGGTGCAGTTATTTATGATCCAATTTGAAAAGATAAAATTGTTTCTAAAATACTAATAAGTAGTATTGCTATTGCTGCTTCCATTACTGCTCGTTGGTTGGCTAGGCTGTGCACTTTGGATCACTTCTGATGGAATGGTGATTGGATCGCTGTAAGGAACTAGATCCAAATCCACTGAATTAAACTTACTGCCGTCTGCTGATTCATAACTGAAAGCGTATTTTTTTGGTGCAAATGTATTTGCATCAACTGTTAGTATGGTTTTTCGGGTTTTGGTTTGTTTTTTATAGGTAATAAAATCAGCATCAGTCATGGAAGGATCTTTAAATACCAAATAATCAACCGTAATGGTGTATTCAAAGTCATTTTTATTTACGGTAATGCCTGGGATCTGGTCTTTTGTTCCTAGGTTTTCCAAGATGAATTCCACATTATTTGTAAATAAAACACTCACTAATACTTTTCCATCGGTGTTGGTACCTTTGATCCATTGTCCATCTTTTTTCATATAAATATTTTGTTTATCGTAATAATACTCGTGATTTTTGGAATTTGTAAAATGGGCAATCTCCGGATTTAGTTGTTCCTCTCCCGTTTCTGTGTTGTTGTAATTCGTAGTGCTGCTTTTTTCAATCGTAATCCGTGAAAATTTATAACCGCGTATCGCTGAGATCTTCTTTTGTGTTTCTTTTAAAATCTGAAGAGGAGTTTTTTGTTCATCCGTGGACGTTTGCTGGATTTGTTTTTGATTGGTATTTGTACTAGCGTCTGTATCCGTGTCAGATTTCCATAAAGAATATCCTTTGTAAAGAATAACGACAAGTGCGACTAGAAAAAGGAGAAACCGTAATTTCTTCATTGGATCACCAAGTCTTTCATAATATGATTCTAAAACATTATAAAAATAATTAATAACATAATAATCTTTATTTTATACTAATTTTTCCTTTTAGTAAATAATGAAGGAAGCATAGAGATGAACTATTCTAAAGGTTTTCTCTTACCAAAGCAGGATACATTTTCAAAGGAAAAATATTTGAAAAGACCAGATAACAGATTATTTTATAATTGTATGGAGATATTTAAATAAAAATGGATATGATTTCTAAGAAATGAAACACTTTGGAGAAAAAATGCGCATTAGAAAAAGCCATCCCATCGGATGGCTTTTATAAATATTATTGTTTGTATTTTACTACTCCACAAGCGATGCGGCTTCCCGCATTTCCAGTCGGGTCTGTTTTTTCATCATCCGGTTTCTCATGGATGACAAAAGCGGTGCCTTCTGGCTGGAAAAGAGAATTTTTTTCACCGGGCTGCAAAGTAATGCCTTCTATTTTTTTGGTTAAGCTAAATGTACCATCTGCTTTTACGGTTATATTTCCAAGGTCTCCAGCATGGTTTCCATTTGGATTGTGATGACCGTGTTGTTTGTTTGTTGGATTAAAATGTGAACCTGCAGATTTAAAATCTGGTGCAGAGCATTTTCCTACTGCATGAATATGAAATGCATGGGTGCCAGCTGGCAGATTTTGTGCTTTTACTGTTATTTGCACACCATTGTGATCTTCCGTAAGTTGAACTGTTCCAACGTTTACTCCTTTCGAATCGATCAACGTTGCTGTTGCTACTTTGGATGCGTGCAGCTGTGAGCATCCAAGGATGAAGGAAAAACAAAAAATGACAATGAACAGAAAAGTTTTGTGCAAAGGTGATCCTCCCTCTATGTATTTATTTGCAATTATAACAAAATTTTCCGAAAAATTAAATCTACAAATCTTTTAAGAGGTTCGCTCATTATCACAAAGCCGGATTAATACAGAAACAATGGCATTTAAACTACTTCCGTATGATAGATAGAGAGCAAAAAATGAATCATCTGGAATTTTCTGAATGGTACCACGACTAAATTTCTAATCAATTGTCCATACTGAATAGGGAGGAGGGAAAGAAATGAAAAAGTTGTTTGCACTTATAACATTTTTATTATCGATGATGCTTGTATCCAGTCAACATACTGAAGATCTCAGTATTCCCAGTATTCCAAATGAAGCAGTAAGACTCCGCATTCTTGCCAATAGTGATTCAGCTGGAGATCAATGGCTTAAACGCCAAGTTCGGAATGAAATCGTAAATGAAATGAAAACATGGGTACATAAACCAAAAACAATCGTTGAAGCGAGGCAAATGGTACGTCAGCATCTTCCTTTATTTCAACAATTAGCAAAAGAAACGATCAAAAAATACGGATTCACTTATCCAGTCAAAGTACAATTTGGACAAGTTCCATTTCCAACAAAGCTCTATGGGAATCAAGTATATGCTGCTGGAAACTACGAGGCATTGTTAGTGACGATAGGTTCTGGAAAAGGCGGAAACTGGTGGTGTGTTCTATTTCCTCCATTATGTTTTGTCGACATGGGGAAAGGAGAAGCATATCCTAAAAATGATACAGGAGCAGTAGTTTCAACGGATATTGAACCTCAGAGGCAAGTGTACGCAGAACCGACAAGAGAGAATAAGAAGGTAAAAGCGAGTCATTTGGAAGTGCGTTTTTTACTATTAGATGAAGTCAAAAATTTATTTTGATCCTATATACATAATGTATATAGGTTTTTCCATTTTTCGATAGAGAAATCAAGCGAAAATGAAGCAGAAGTAATAAGATTATTTTAAATATTTATGGGAATGTTTTCGTTTTTTTGGAAATTATTTCATTTTCTGGATTATAACAGGGGGTGTGCATGTTTTGAATAATTGGGGCTCCTCTTCATTGAGAGGAGCGGGGCTATTGCCTTCACCCAGCTGTGATGATCAAGCTTTGCATAGCGATCAGTAGGATGTGATTTGATGATCCCAGCTCCAACGATGCCACCACGTGCCGAGGACATTCTCCTCAAGTGGAGGATCCTGCAACCACGGGAAGGCCTCCGGCTCCTGCCCATCTTCTGCGCTGCAGAGCCAGTGGTCGATGACCTGGAGCCAAATACCAAGTCGACTGCGCAGCTGACTTCCCGCTTCGTCAATGCAGAAGAAGTGCTTGGCCGGGCTTCCATTCGGCTCGACCTTGAAACGCTGATCACCGTCCACAAAAACCGTGTGGTGAAGTGTCGTGAATACGGTGATATTCCCAAGTTTGTTCTCGGAGGCAAGGTAGGGGAAGATGTAATACACCCCTCCCTGAAACAAATACAGGGAGTGAATGTCCGTTCCCGGGATGCACTTTCGCTCGATGGTAAGCTTGTTGTCTGCCATTGTGTGGACCCTTTCACGTGGGGTGGCAATAGTATTTGTATATAGTATAGCAAATACTACTATCGAAAGAATATTTATGTTATTTTTTTCGATAAGAAAAAGGGTTTTTCATGGTTTATTGATAATTACCATACAAATATTCGGCGACTCTGCACGACCCATCTGCTTGGCAAATTCGGCGTTCAGCCAGAGGAACGCAAAGTTATGAAGAATAATCATTTGGCAACTTTCATGAGAGATGTTTTTTTGTTGGTTATAAATTTTTTCTTTCTTGACGAGTACGAGAAACTTTACCAAACTACGGAAACATAGTTCTACTTCTCCTCTTTTTTCATAGATTAGAACAAAACAATGAGCAAAGGGAGTTAGATATGTTTTTTTTACGTAGAGCGATAGAAACGGATCGAAACTGGATGAATACTTGTAACTTGGGAGTGGCAGAAGAAAACGTAGAGAAAATAGATGAGTATTTTATTGTGGAATCCATTATCGAGCAAAAATCGATTGGTATGTTAGCAGTTGAACTGCATGGAAACATCGCTTATTTGCATTCTTTGCGTTTTATGCATGGTGCTCCAACACTGGAACAATTGGGAATGTTATTCGATCATGTGATTCATCACTGTCAAAAACAAAAAAAGGACAAATTATTTCTAGTTGTCCCTCCAACTTCTAAATGGCTGCTAGATCTAGGGTTTTTACCGGTTGAGGAAGCACCGCACGCTCTGCAATTCTCAACACATTACCAAAGTGTTGCAAATAAAGGGGAATTATTGTTTTATTCCTTATCCGTAAGGGAAATTGTTTAAGTTGCATTTTGTTTTCATATTCGTTACCTTGAAAGGAGTACGTAAACAAGGAGACAATACGAGTGACAATCGTAAATAAATTACCATACAATAAAAAAACAAGTGAGTATCGGAAAATAAAAGAAGTGAATCAAGCCGCGGATCTTCTGAGATCAGGTGGCTTAGTTGCATTTCCGACGGAAACGGTCTATGGATTGGGTGCAGATGCAACCAATGAACAAGCAGTGAAAAATATATTCAAAGCAAAAGGAAGACCTAGTGACAATCCATTGATTGTTCATTTAGCAGGAATAGAACAGATCAAACGATGGATTCAAGTAGTTCCACCTGTAGCACAGCTATTAATCAATCATTTCTCCCCAGGGCCAATTACATATGTATTGCGGCATCAAGGAGGATTTGCACAAGCAGTTACAGCGGGTTTGGATACTGTTGGTATTCGTATTCCTGATCATCCACTGGCACTTGCCTTACTGGAACAGGCAGATGTTCCTGTAGCAGCCCCAAGTGCTAATGCATCTGGCAGACCAAGCCCTACTTCTGCTGAGCATGTGCAGGTGGATTTGGATGGAAAAATAGATATGATTTTAGATGGTGGGACGAGTACAGTAGGAGTTGAATCTACTGTTATCGATGTAACTGGAGATGTTCCTATTTTGCTTCGACCAGGTGGGATCACTTTGGAGTTGATCGAGGACGTTGTGGGGAAAGTATTGGTTGATAATGAAATTAGCCAAAAACCACGCTCTCCTGGGATGAAATACCGTCATTATGCTCCAAAAGGTGAAATGTGGCTCGTTTCAGGTGTCGACATGGTAAGCAAAATTCAATCTATTTCCCGGGAAAAGGTGAGTGCTGGGTATCGTGTTGGCGTTTTGACGACTATAGAGAACAAACATCTTTACTGTGGTGTAACTACAATATCTTGTGGGAGCAGAAATAATCCCTCTTCTGTTGCTCATGCACTATATGATGTTTTAAGGCAGTTTGACGAATTCGATATAGATTTCATTTTGTCAGAAACATTTCCTATGGATGGGATCTATTTATCTGTGATGAATCGATTGATGAAAGCATCTGAAGGGAAAATCATTACGTAGAGGGGATCAAAATGATAGTTCCGCTTGATATCCGCAATCCGATGGTTGCAGAACAGATTCTGAATGTACAGATGCCAGCATATGAAGTGGAAGCTAAACTCATTGGTTTTAAAGATATTCCACCGCTAAAAGATACTGTTGAAACGTTGCAAAACAGTGGAGAGATGTTCTATGGATATATAGAGAATGAAACATTAATGGGAGTGACTGGTTTTCAAATAGACCAAAATATTTTAGATATTCACCGAGTGGTTGTTCATCCGCTTTTCTTTCGAAAAGGAATCGCAAAAGCGATGCTTTCTTTTGTATTAAAAACATATAAACAGAAAGTAGATCATTTTGTTGTTCGTACAGGTGCAGCCAATATACCTGCCATAAGTTTATATCGTCGTTTGGGATTTCATGAAATCGATCGTATGCAGGTGAATGATCATCTTCAAATGGTTGTGATGTCATTATAGGAACAAATGGCATGCATATTGTGAATACATACCATTTGTTTTTACTATATTTGTACAAGAACTTTCCCCAAGTATTTGCCAGCTAAGAGGTCTTCAAAGGCTTTTGGAGCATTTTCAATGCCTATAATGATTGTTTCTGTATACTTAATCTTACCTTTTTGTATCCAATCGCTGAAATCAGCATTAAAATCAATTGCGCGATTCAGATGATCAGTAACGACAAAACCTTTCAGGGTTATTCTTTTCCCGATGGCTAATGCTAGATTAGAGATGTTACTCATGCTTCCCGAAGATGTAAGTACAGTTCCACATAGTACAATATGACCATACGGATTCATTACTTCTATAGCAGCTTCCAGCTGTTCTCCCCCAACATTATCAAAATAAACATCGATACCTTCTGATGCTAATTGACGAAGCTGGTCTATGGAGCCATCATGATAATTAAAAGCAGCATCAAATCCCAGATCTTTTAATAGGTATTCGACTTTTTTGGAGGAACCAGCAGAACCAATAACTCGTTTGGCTCCTTTGATTTTGGCAATCTGACCAGCTATGCTTCCAACGGAACCTGCAGCATTGGATACAAAAACAGTGTCACCAGTTTTAAACTTTGCAATATCGAGTAATCCTACATACGAGGTTAAACCGAGACTCAAGTGAGCCCCTAAAGTTGGAAAAAGGTTTGGATCGATTTTACGAAACTGATTCCCCTCTGCTAATGCGAATTCACGCCATCCGTATGAATGACGTACGATATCACCGACTTGCAGAGACTCATCTTGCGATTGGATTATCTCCCCAATTGCATCTCCATACATTGGTTCTCCAATCGAGTATAGGGGTACTGGCATATTTAATTTTTCCATACGCAGTCGCATTCCAGCATCCAATGAGAGATATTTATTTTTGACTAAAACTTGTCCTTTTGAAACATTTGGTATGGTCACTGTTTCGATTGTAAAATCATTTTCATGTACACCATTCGCAGGTCTCTTAGATAGATGAATTTCTTTACCAATGCTAAAATTCATAAGATAACCACCTCATTATATAAATTAGAAGATAAAATGCGAAGTTAGTAAATTAGTTAAATTGATATTTAACTATTTAACTAATTTACGAAAGAAAACCTGAATATTATAAGGTATCCAGGAAGGAAGGTAAATACTGCTCAAATATTTCTAAATCGAGAGAAACATACTTTGTCTGTGCTTCTTTCCTTACTTTTATTAAGCCAGCTTCACGAAGTGTACGAAAATGATAAGAAATATTTGCTTTTGAGGTGTGACATTGTTCCCCTACAATTCCAAAACTCATCTCCTTTTTACTATGATAAAGTGTTCGAAGGATCTCTAACCGTGTGGGATCAGCCAATGCTTTAAAAATTTTAATTCTTGTTTCATCTTCTGAGATTAGTTTAATACTCATACAACTAATTTATAACGTTTTTTAAAAAAAGTAAATGGAGATCAGGTCAGATAAATCACTATTATTTAGGAGTAAAAAATACCCACTTTTGACAACTCCACACGGCTAAAGCCGTTGGATTATGGGATGATAGCCTTATGACTATTTCCTTACCAAGTAAACTCGTGTGCCCTGCGGTTTATATATGTAGATTTCTTCTTTGTCGCAAGCAAATTGGTTTTTTGCTGTGACTATACTATTATCGTGCGAATATTTGTTTGTAATGGGACGGGTAAAGGAAAATTCCTTCCTTTGTCCATCGCTCGCTTCCATCCCACGATTAATCGTGGTTTTTCTCGCTCACAATGCTAAAAAATATAAGTATGTAGAAGATAATCGTGCGTATACTGGAGATAGTTGCTGCTTCTATGACTTCATTTTGTTATTGTTTTATTACTTCGCTGTCATCCCGCCATCAATAATATGTGATGTGCCTGTAATGTATTTTGCTCTGTCGGAAGCTAGAAATAAAATACTCTCTGTTACTTCATCTGCTTCCAAATAACGCCCCATCGGAAGTAAACTTAAAATTTGTTGTCTTCCCATCATTGGATTATCCGGAAAGAGAATTTCTTCCACCTCATCCATCATAGATGATTTCATAGGTGCAGGGACGACTGCGTTGACTCTAACACCTGATGTTACACAATCCAATGCAGCGGATTTCATAAATCCGATCAGTGCATGCGATACCATAGAATATGCAGAAAAGAATGGCAGCCCTCGCAATCCAAAAACAGCTGATACAAAGAGAATACATCCACTATGCTGTTTCTGCATGACAGGTAACACATATTTGTAGTTTAAAAAGGAGGTCAGTACATTGGTTTCGAATGTATCCATAATATAATTTGAAGAAATATCAGAAGCTTGAGTAATCGGGCCATAAACGCCTACACAATTGATTAAAACGTCGATATTACCAAGTAAATCGATTGTTTTCTCTACATAGAGTTTGACTTGTTCGTCTTCTCTGCAATCGGCTGGAATAAAGATAGCATCTGATTCATTTGACAATTGTTTTTTTAGTTCATCCAATTTTTCCTGATCTCTATCAATCAGGACGAGAATAGCACCTTCCGCTTGAAATCGTTTACTCAATGATGTACCTAGTGTTCCAGCAGCTCCAGTGATCATAACAACTTTATCTTTATACTCCACTAAAAATTTTCCCCTCTTCGAGATTTTTTTTGATAGGAATTATTTGTGTAATGAAAAATGAATATTTAAATAAAGAAGAAAGCAATAAAAAATCTATTGTATTTTTAAAGGGTGTCTATTTACGAATAACTTTGTTCTAAAAATCGTTATATGTATTAGTATTTTATGATTGTTAAGAAATTGGTTTTGGATTAAAACTTCTCTCTATTTTGCCAGCATACCGCCATCGATGATATGAGAAGTTCCATTGATATATTTTGCCCGAGGAGAAGACATGAATAATACATGATCAGCAATTTCATCAGCTTCTAAATATCTACCATATGGGAGAAATCCTAGTATATGTGCTCTTCCAATTTTCGGGTCGCTTGGGAACAATGCTTTTTCTACGTCTTCCATCACAGGAGAATTGGTTGGAGCGGGAATGATTGCATTTATCCGGACACCTGTCAGTGCAGCTTCTAAAGCAACTGATTTCATAAAACCATTCAAAGCATGGCAAGCGGTAGTGTATGCTGCAAAATGGGGTAACCCGCGAATACCAAACACCGCAGACGTAAACAGTATGGATCCAGAACGTTGTTTTTTCATTACAGGAAACACATATTTATGGTTTAAAAAGGCAGTAATAAGATTGGATTGGTAGATTTCGTTCATATGTTGTACGGTTAAATCCGTAGCTGGCATAATGTCACCTGTAATTCCTACACAGTGTACAAAAGCATCAATTCCTCCAAATATATCAACGGTTTTGTCGACATATTCTTTTACAGCTGCTTCATCTGCGCAATCTGCTTGGAAGTAGTAAGCATCAGCGTTTTGTGGCATGAATGATTTTAAATTGTCAAGTGCTTTCTGATCAATATCAACAAGAACAAGTATTGCTCCTTCTTCATGGAATCGCTTACTTAATTCTTTTCCAATTGTTCCAGCAGCACCAGTAATCATGACTACTTTTTCATGAAATTCCATTTTTTTAACATCCCTTCATCAAAATTGAGTTGATAAAAATGGTAAATTCTTTATAAATTTCTAGTTGTCTCTTGAAGATTCATAATTAAAATAAATATAAGGTAATTTCAATAAAAATAATAGCATATTAATGAAATAGAAAGTAGATAGTTTATCTTTTTTTTAAAAAAATGGTAATAAGAAAATATGAGAATCATAACCAATTGATTAAATAATTTGATCAACTGGCTTCGATTCTATTTGACAGGGACAGTGCATAACCTTGTCTTATGAGCCACGGACAAGGAGGTTCTCCATGGGTATCGACACATTAGCATGGGGGCAGTTAATAACGCTTAGTATCATAGCAATTGCTCTGGGAATGGATGCATTTTCACTCGGCATAGGGCTGGGGACGAGGAAACCTTCTCATAAACGTTCATTTCTTATCAGTTGTTTTATAGCTGTTTTTCATGTAGTGATGCCTCTTATCGGAATATGGATTGGTCAATTTTTAAGTTTATATTTTCATCATATTGCTGTTATTGTGGGAGGAGCATTGCTCTGTTTATTAGGATTGCAGATGTTTTGGTCAAGTATCCAAGAGCGGGATGATGCACTTGCCTTTAGTGATAGAACGGTTATTGGTCTTATTCTTATTGCTTTTAGCGTGAGTTTAGATTCTTTATCTGCTGGTCTAAGTTTGGGTTTTTTTGCAACAGACCCTATATTGACTGTAGTACTATGTGGTGTCGCTGGAGGGGTCATGTCTTGGATTGGTTTATATTTTGGAAGTTTAATGGGTAACTGGATCGGGAAATATGGAGAAGTATTCGGAGGAATTATATTGATGACACTCGGGATCCAATTTATCTGGTAATCCAATTGTCAAATGCTTTTCAGATGTGTTATACATGAATAGTGGGCATTTTTTGCATATTACCCACTGAAGAATGAGGAAAGGTGGGAAAAAATTGAAACGCGTTTTATTTGTATGTACGGGTAATACGTGTCGAAGTCCGATGGCTGAAGCAATTCTTACTCATATGTCCCAGCAAAAACAATTCCCGCTAGAAGTTCGTTCAGCGGGAATTTATGCTGTGCCTGGAGAAGATATCAGCCCGCAAGCAAAAGAAGTGCTTTCTAGAGAAGGGATTCATACAGATCATTGTGCAAGGCAGCTAAATGAGGAATTATTAGAGTGGGCGGACGTAATTCTTACGATGACACGGCAGCATAAAAACGCTGTTTTATGGGAGTCTCCTTCTCTTAATAAAAAAGTTTATACACTTACAGAATATATTACTGATGATACATTTGATATCATGGACCCATACGGTTCTTCTGTGGAAGTATATCGCCGGTGTGCAGAAGAATTGTATCAACATTTGGAGATACTAATGGAAAAGTGGTCAAAGGAGTAGCTTAAAAATGAAAATAGCAATAGGTTCTGATCATGGTGGAATACATTTAAAAAAAGAAATAATCGAATACCTTGGGTCCAAACAAATCGAATTTGAAGATTATGGTGCATTTGTAGAAGAATCTGTTGATTATCCTGACTATGCAGCACCTGTTGGGAACAAAGTGGCAAATAAAGAAGCTGATTTTGGAATCTTAGTTTGTGGGACAGGCATTGGCATGTCCATTGCTGCAAATAAGATTCGGGGAATCCGTGCAGCAGTCGTTTCAGATGAATTTTCCGCTAAAATGAGCCGGGAACATAACAATGCTAATATTCTCTGTCTAGGTGAACGTGTGGTTGGCCGCGGATTAGCGTTGTCCATAATTGATGCTTGGCTTGCTGCCTCCTTCCAAGGAAATCGTCATGAAAGACGTGTTGAGAAGATCGCTAAGTTAGAGGAACTTCGTTAAAAATGAGTAAAATCCGTGAGGAAACAGCATCGATAGTGAGTCAGCTGCATGCTACTTTTCCGCTGAATCATCACAAATTATTAGTAGTAGGTGTCAGCACCAGTGAAGTATTAGGTGAGCGAATTGGTAGTTTCGGCAGTGATCAAGTCGCTGCCGATATTTTTGAAGCAGTATCACAATCCCAAAAAGCACACGGTTTTATGTTAGCATTTCAATGCTGTGAACACTTAAATCGATCTTTAGTTGTAACAAGACAAACTGCAGATTACTTTCGTTTGACAGAAGTAGCAGCTGTTCCAGTTCGTCATGCTGGGGGAGCAATGGCCTCATATGCATACCGCCATATGGAAGATAGTATATTGGTGGAATCGGTTTCGGCAGATGCAGGGATTGATATTGGCAGTACTTTGATCGGAATGCACTTAAAGAAGGTAGCAGTACCGATTCGAGCTGAATCACCTTATATTGGCGAGGCTTATGTAACAATGGCCATGACAAGACCGAAATTAATCGGGGGAAGCCGAGCTGTTTATGTGTTAGAGAATAATTAATCGCCAAAAGAACGCTGATAGTAGCGTTCTTTTTAGCGTAGTGGGATTTATATTCGTATAATATGTCTTGACAACTCCATACGGCTAAAGCCGTTGGATTCTTGGGCCGATAGCCTCATGACTATTCTAACCCTGTGCGCCCCACGGTTTATGTTTGTTGTTTTTTCTTTGCCTCGAGCAAACTTGGTTTTCGTCTGTCGCGACTATACATATAGTAAAACTAGAACGTTTGTTTGTAAATCTATTTTTTCCAAAGGTTGAACTGCTGAAGGGAAATTCCTTCCCCTCGTTCAACGCTCGCTTTCATCCCACGATTTAACTCGTGGGTTTTCTCGCTCGCAATGCTATAAGAAATTAAATTATACGAATTGATTTAAGCATCTATTTTTCTCAGTAGTTCTAAATTCATAGCCCTTCTGACTTTTTTCTCAGAAGGGCTATGAATTCATTTAAAAGTATTTTTTTGTTATTGGGATAAGTAGTTTCTGCTCTTACTCTTATATATTATTAGCTGTCTTATTTCTTGTTCTTTTTAACAATTCATCTGCAGCTTTGATATAGCCGCCAGCCTCTTGAAAAGTACGGCTGATCTTTAAGCTGTTTTGTTTGTAGGTTGGGTCGTTTAACGCTTCTAGTACTGTGTTTCGCAATGAATCCACCTGTAATTTTTGTGAATCAAGCAAGAGACCAGCCCCTAATTTTTCTACCCGTTCTGCTACCATAGGCTGATCATTTACGAGTGGTAACATGACAAGAGCATTACCAAAATATAAACCTTCACTTGTGCTATTCATACCACAGTGGGTGATAAAAACATCACTGTATTTTAAGACTTCTAGCTGTGGTACATAATTGCGTACGATAAAATTATCAGGGATATGACCAATATCTGTTGGTGATAAGTGATTGCCTATGCTAAGGACTACTTTCATATCCAGATCTTTTAATGCATCTATGCACATTCGATATAAATCGGCTCGTTTGTTGACGATCGTACCTAGAGCCATGTAAACTACTGGTCCAGTTTGTAACTCATGGATTGGAAAATCCGTTAGGTCTTTTCGATCTATCAGAGAAGGTCCGACAAAGAGATAATCATTTCCATAAAGTTCAGATTCAGGTTGAAACAATCGAGAAGTAAATACAATATGGGAGTCAGCTTCCACAGCCATGCCGTTTAGAAAACTAGCAATGGAAATTGCATATTTTTGTTCCAGTCTCTGGGTTAGTTGCACCATCTGTTCTTTTTTTTCTTGAAATGCCTTTTTCATTTCAGTTGGCCATTTTTCCATGACTTTTTTAAAAAAGTCAGACTTTTGATTGGAGGCAAAGGAAGACCATAGTGCATAAGATGGTAACTTCTTTATGTCAGCGATCCATTTTCCAGGAGAATTCATTGCATCAAATAGAACATAATCATAAACTTCGTTTTGAATGTCTGTTAAAATTTCATCTGTAATCCATTCCATGGACTGCATCATTTTATCCATGTTTCCAATCATGGGACTCTTGTTTTGATCCTTATGGTTATGAAAGTTTGCTAAAAGCTCATTCATCAAGGTCTGTGCTTTTGAAGAGATCGAGCGGACTTCAGCTCCTGTTTGTACCAGCTTTTTTTTGTAATGATCACTTGTGTAGTAAGTGACATGTTCTCCACGTCTTACTAATTCTGTTATTAAACCAATAGAAGGATTAATGTGTCCTTCTCCCATATAATTGACCATTAGTACTTTGGACATTTTTGCACCTCATTTCAAATATACAGATAGTATCACTTTATTTTATTTTTGTGGTGAGAATACCCGTGAATTCATTCGTGGGATGAATCGTTACGGTTTTTGGTTTTCTTTTTTGACAAATCCATCCATATTTTGCATATTAGGATTCATCCTTACTAGAAAAGAGGTGAGAAATTCATGTATTTCACTGTAAAACAACAACTCAAACATCTTTCGAAAGAAGAATATCTGATTTTAAAAGACTTGAGTCATACTGCCAAAAATTTGTACAACCAAGGCTTATACCAAGTTCGCCAGCAATACTTTCAGGAAAAGAAATATCTGAATTACCAGGAAAATAATCAGCTTTTGAAAGGAAGCGAACATTATAAGCGGTTGAATAGCAACATGGCACAACAAATTTTAAAAGAAGTCGATGGGGTATGGAAGTCTTTTTTTGCGCTGATCCGACAAGCCAAGCAAGGAAAATACGACTTTCGAGCCATTGAGATGCCTCGATACCTACTGAAAGATGGATGTTATCCGTTAATAGTCGGCTTCATTCGTTTAAATGGAAATCTGATTGTGTTGTCCTATTCTCGTTCTTATCAGAAGGAACATCCCCCACTGATGGTTCGCATTCCTCCCTTGTTGGCGGACAAGAAAATCAAAGAGATTCGTATTCTTCCCAAACATCGAGCAAGGTTCTTTGAAGTGCATTACACGTATGAAGAGCAGGCAGTTCAAAGGGATACCGATAAAAACCATGTACTTGCAATGGATTTGGGGATAAGCAATCTCGCGGCTTGTGTCACCTCCAAAGGGAAAAGTTTTCTGATCGATGGAAAAAGACTAAAGGCAATCAACCAATGGTATAACAAACGCAATGCCCATTTGCAGCGAATCAAAGATAAACAAAAGCAGAAAGGGTATACGCATCAACAAGTTGCTTTGGTGGCAAAACGAAATCGTTTGGTGAACGATTACCTGAACAAGACCTGTCGTAAGATAATCAATTATTGTTTGAAATATCGCATTGGGACACTGGTTATCGGATATAACGAAAATCTGCAAAAAGGAAGTAATCTAGGCAAGCGCAACAATCAAAATTTCGTGAATATCCCCATTGGGATGATCAAAGAGAAGTTGGAATATATGTGTGAGCGATATGGGATGACGTTGGTGCAACAAGAAGAAAGCTACACATTCAAAGCGAGTTTTTGGGATCAAGATGAACTTCCCACCTATGATCCATACAACTCGAAAACGTATACCTTTAGAGGTGCACGGGTGAAACGTGGCTTATATCGTACATTTTCGGGAATGTCGATGAACGCAGATATCCATGGCGCATTAAACATCTTGCGAAAAAGTAACGTTGTAGCCCTTACGGGCTTATACACTAGAGGCGAAGTGGACACGCCTGTACGAATAAGGATAGCCTAGCTATCAACCTTCGTAGACGAAGCTTACGACTTTAGTTGTGAGAGGTTCACGAACGGAGTATGAATATTTTGAAAATTTTTATAAACTCCAGATGAGCAAATTCACTAACATTTTGTGCCAAATCCCCTTGATATACACGTCTTCCGCGTCTGTTGTAAAGAGCAACAAAGGACGCTAAAGACGAGTATATTTTCGCTTGGGATTTTTTGTATTTATTTTTGCTCAAGTAGAGTATAAATTGTTTTTTGCAACATTTTTATCTTTCATATAAAATCCCAACTTACACCCATGTTAAGTTGGGATTTTGCATTCTAAGCTTATTATCAACACAAACAACAGCGTTTTCCATGGGGAAACAATCACTGTATGATATTGAATCCAAATTTGTTCAAACTTTGATACTTAACCGTTTTAGCATTATGGGGTGTTAACAACTAATTCTTCTCTTGTTATTTTTAGTAGTTCATCAGCTGCTTTTCTATATCCCCCAGCTTCTTGGAAAGAACGGCTAATTTTTAAACTGTTTTCTTTGTATTTTTCGCTATTTAAAGCTTCCAATACTGCTCTTCGCAGAGCATCTGCATCTAAGTTTTGTGGATCAAGCAAGATGCCAGCGCCCAGTTTCTCTACTTGTTCTGCTACTATTGGTTGATCATTCACAAGCGGTAGCATGACAAGTGCATTTCCAAAATACAGCCCTTCATTCGTGCTGTTCATACCACAATGAGTGATAAAGACATCACTATGTCTCAAAACTTCCAATTGAGGGACATAGTTGCTCACGATAAAGTTATCAGGAATGGAGCCTATGTCATCTGGTGTTAACTGATTTCCAATACTGAGAACAACTTTTACATCAAGATCTTTTAAAGCATCTATACACATTTGGTACAAATCTACACGTTTATTGACAATGGTACCGAGAGCCATATAGACAACACGGTCATCTTGTAATTCATCGATTGGGAAATCCAGTCGTTCTTGTCGATTTGCGATAGATGGCCCTACAAAAACATAATTTTCATCAAAATGTTCTGACTCTGGCTGGAACAAGTGAGACGTAAAGATGATGTGTAATTCGGCATCGACGACCATTCCGGTTATGAAACTAGGGACAGGAACACCATACTTTCGTTCCAATCGTTTTGTGATTTGCTCCATTTCTTGGCGTTTCTTTAGAAATTGTTCTTTCATTTCCGGTGACCATTTTTCCATTACTTTTTTGAAAATACTTGTCTTTTCACTGGAAGCAAAGGTAGACCATAGTGCATATGATGGCAATTTCTTTATGTCTGCAACCCATTTTCCAGGAAAACTTTGCGCATCAAATATTACATAATCATAAACTTCATTTTGGGTTTCTGCTAAAATTTCATCTGTAATCCATTCCATGGACTGCATCATTTTATCCATGTTTCCAATCATGGGACTCGTTTCTTTATGGTCATGGAAATTTGCTGTAACCTCTTTTATCAATGCTTGGGCCTTCATAGAGATAGGACGAAATTCTGCACCTGTATAGTGTAGTTTATCTTTGTATATGTCACTTGTGTAATAAGTGACTTGTTCTCCGCGTTCGACTAGTTCTTTTATAAGACTGATGGAAGGATTGACATGTCCTTCTCCTAAGTAATTGACGACTAATACTCTAGCTATTGTAAACACCTCATTTCAAATAATACAATCGTACCATGATATTATATGAACAGAGTTCGAAAATCTGAAAAAAATGTATATATTGTATATATTATGCAAATTACAAATGTTATTATATTTCTTCAAAATAAACATCTGACCTCCTTTGTCGTAAAATAAGAGCAATGTATTTTGTGGAGACGACATACAATCGCTAAGGGAATAAGGTTCAGAAAATGATGGGGATAATGCAATCGATGCTAGTAAAAAATATTAACATTTGTTATGATGTTAGAGAAAAATATTCGGAAATAGGGGGAAAACCCATGTTAAAAGATCAAGATTCGCAAGTTTTCGAAGCGATTCAACTGGAACTAGAAAGACAACAAAACAATATTGAATTGATTGCTTCAGAAAATTTCGTAAGTCCTGCTGTGATGGAAGCACAAGGTTCGGTACTTACTAATAAATATGCAGAAGGATATCCTGGAAAAAGATATTATGGTGGTTGTGAACATGTAGATATCGTGGAGAATCTAGCTCGTGATCGTGCGAAAGAACTTTTTGGGGCAGAACATGCCAACGTTCAACCTCATTCTGGTGCACAAGCGAATATGGCTGTTTATCATGCTTTCCTAGAACCAGGGGACACTGTACTCGGAATGAATCTTGCTCATGGCGGACATTTAACACATGGTAGCCCCGTTAATTTTTCTGGCATTTTATATAATTTTGTAGCTTACGGTGTGGATGCAGAAACACATCGCATCAATTATGAAGAAGTTCGTGAATTGGCTCTGCAACATAAGCCAAAGTTGCTGGTAGCAGGAGCAAGTGCGTATCCTCGTGAATTTGATTTTGCTATACTAAAACAAATTGCTGATGAAGCTGGCGCTTTGTTTATGGTCGACATGGCTCATATCGCTGGTCTTGTAGCAACAGGACAACATCAAAGCCCAGTTCCTTATGCGGATTTTGTGACCACCACTACTCACAAAACATTGCGTGGACCTCGCGGCGGCATGATTTTATGCAAAGAAAAATATGCTAAAGCCATTGATAAATCGATTTTCCCTGGTATTCAAGGCGGACCCCTTATGCATGTGATCGCAGCCAAAGCGGTAGCACTTGGAGAAGCTCTGAGCGATTCTTTCCAAGATTATGGTGCCCAAGTGGTGAAAAATGCGAAGGTGCTCGGAAATCAGCTGGTGGAGAATGGTTTAGAACTAATTTCTGGTGGAACAGACAACCATTTGCTCCTAATTGATGTTCGTAACTTAGGCTTAACTGGAAAAGAAGCAGAACATTTGCTGGATCAAGTTGGCATTACGACGAACAAAAATGCCATTCCATTTGACCCGGAAAGTCCTTTTGTAACAAGTGGTATTCGTATCGGAACCCCTGCTGTCACAAGTCGTGGAATGAACGAAGAGGCGATGATTGAGATAGCAGCAATTATTGCTCTTACATTGAAAGAGAGAGAAGATGTTTCAACGGTTGAAAAAGCACGAGCACGAGTGGCAAAGTTGACAAGTAAGCACCCTTTATATGTATAGATAACGAAAATATTTATAGCAAAGAAAGTCAAGGATGCTCAGGAATGATCCTTGACTTTTTCTTATCAGAATTTCACTCCACTTGTATCTTTCATTCTTCTATAATGACAAACTTGTCCATTTTCGAATTTCATTGTCATTAAATTGTTTTCCATTTGAATATCAAGATTTTCTTCATGCTTATCCGCACTAAACTTGTATTTGTTTCCACTTATTTTTTCATAAGTAAAGCTTTCAAAATTCAGGTTACTAGATTTGGTGGTATTCACTCGATTATCATCAAGGAAAAAGAGGGTATAAAAACAAGGATCTTTTTTCTCAGACCAATTAACTACCCAGTTTCCTTCTAAGTTTGAGCTAGTACAACCAGTTATGAGACAAATAATAAACAATAAAGTCAATGACCAGCTTTTCATAAACGCTTCCTCCTATTTTCGATCGCAACCGTAATTCATATATTCAATTTTATATGGTAATTCAATTAATTTTGAGAGATAATAATACAAAGTTAAAATTCCATATATGAGAATAATGGTTTTACAGTATGGAAAAACGTAAATTGTAATTTGTATATGACGGCACCCCTCTTTGTGAAAAAAGAAGGGTGCTTTTATTGTGCTGGTACATCGATCTTATGCTGTTTTAATCACAGCCGGCCTCCATTTTTGTGTGTAGAAGTACCAACTTACTATTGCGGACTCGAACATCATGTACAGCACATACGCCATTGCGACAGCCCACAGGTTCATGTGCTTCCAAGCATAGTACTGGGTACCGAGCCAAATGACGTTGCTTGCGAGGCTGCTCCACGCAATGATCGCAGTCTGTTTGATTGCTGTAAGTGCTTGCTCAGAGGCTTTGTACAAAACCGCCACTACGTTCAGCAATACATGGATCCAGATCCATTGGTGTGTGGACTCGATCATCTGCGGGTCATCAGTGAAGAACTCTGCAAGTTGTCTTCCCATGAGACCTACGATGCCAAGCAGGATACAAGCGGTGAGAAGACCTGCTTTCAACATGCTAGTTGCGTACTGCTTAACCAATCTGTACGCACTGTTGCCGAATGCCTTTGCAACCGATTGACTTATGGCTACGTAAAATCCTCCGAGAATCGCGACAGGAAACGCGACGATATCTTCGGCAATTCTCTGCGAAGCAAACACTACATCCCCATAAGTTTGCAGGATGTGCCACAACAGCATTCTGTTCACTTGGTAAAACAACTTATCTGCAATGAGCGGGATTGCCTTACGGATGGCATCTTTCTGAAAATGCCAATCGGGACGAAGTGAGATGAGCTTTTCTTGGAACACCAATTTCCAAATAAAATAGGTCACATACATCAGCCCTGCTACCTGTCCCAAAATCGCTGCCCACGCAATTTCAACTACTCCGATATGCAGGAAGCAGATTCCGCTACCAGCAAGCAACAGGTGTGTTCCATTTCTCACGATGCTCGCTCGGAAGGAGAGCTTGGCTTCTTCGAGTTGCTGGAGTGCACTTTCTAGTACATTGGAAAACGAGAACAGACAAATCAGCCCGATCATCACCTGAAAGTATGCAGAACCTGCTTGGGCGACTGAATCACTGCTGCCAAATAGCCGCAGAAATTCGCTTGGGAAGACAACTGCAAATCCTCCAATAAACACACCGAATGTCATGGAAAACCACAATGTTTGGATAACAGTCGTCTGTACGAGCGCTTTCTCCGTTTTTATCTCTTTATATTGGGCTTTCAGGACTTTCAGACTTTTCGGCAGATTTTCTTTCTTATCGCTGGTGGATTGGCCAATCCACGTCAATGTGGCTCCTTGGTAAGATCGATCGATTGCCTCATAAACGAAATTAACCATATAAGTCGAGGCAGCGATCATCACGGCTTGAAAGCCCAGATGAGCAACCAGCACTAGGTTAATAACACCTGTTGCGGTTTTTGACAGTTGTCCTGCGCCAGCCCAGCCAGCAGTCCTAAGCATACTGCGGGTTCGGGATTTCAGATCCATTTGCCTATCCTTTTTTGTAGTCCGAATATTTTTATTATAACATTGCGAACGAGAAAACCTGTACGGAGTTGGCAATTGCGTAGTTTCTTCTTTTGTCTGCAAAAGATTGCTCTATTACAACACTGCTTTCCTATTCGATTTCATATCAAGTAGTGCTAGAATAAAGAAGTAACTGTTTAACCAATTGGAAGGAAACCATGGACATCATTATCGCTTCTAACGCACTCTCTGGGTTCCTGCGGAAACTGAGCCCCGAACAGCGAACCGAAGTTAGCCAGAAGCATCCCGAACTGGCTTGGATCGGTAACCTCGATCCCAATGAGAACAGCTGGTATGCTGATTGCCATTTGTTCCATTGCGCCAATGAAGATACTTCTCAGCCAGTCCGTATTCTGGCGGATTACCTCAAAAAGATGCTCAAGTAACATGGTTCATCCCCTATCTCCAAAAGGAGATAGGGGATGTTGTCGTATTCTAAATAAAGCAATATATATATTGATCTGAATCCAAAAGTTAGACACGAAATTTAGGCAGCTTCCTTGTTTAGGGAGAACCTATAAATATATTTCTAGGCACCGATTGATAAGAATATACTTTACATAAAAACAAGCTCTGCTTAAGTATAAAAAGCTAAGCTTGTTTTCTTTTCTAGATAAAGATTTACATTTATTCCTTCTGAAAGCTAGTAATTTCCTTTCAAAACCTCTATATTCAATATGGGTCTTTTTTTAGGTATGGAAAAAAATACATCGTCGATAATGGATAACAGAAAAGAGGAATGAAAGATGAGTAATGTATACGTTTTTGATCATCCATTGATTCAACATAAGCTGACGTATATTCGTGATAAAAATACAGGAACAAAAGAGTTTCGTGAATTAGTGGATGAGGTAGCAATGTTGATGGCATATGAAATCACACGGGACTTGCCATTAAAAGAAGTAGAAATAGAAACACCTGTTACTACCACTGTGTGTAAAATGATCGAAGGAAAAAAGATAGGTTTAGTCCCGATCTTGCGGGCAGGACTTGGCATGGTAGAAGGTGTACTTAAGCTCATTCCAGCAGCAAAAGTTGGTCATATTGGTTTATACCGTGATCCAGCAACTCTGGAAGCAGTGCAGTATTATGCAAAGATGCCATCTGATATTGGTGATCGTGATCTAATCGTTATTGATCCTATGCTCGCCACAGGAGGATCAGCATCTGTTGCTATTGATGAATTGAAAAAAATAGGTGCAACAAGTATGAAATTTATGTGCTTGATTGCTGCACCAGAAGGTATTGCAAGATTGCAAAATGATCATTCAGATGTAGATATATATGTAGCGGCGGTAGATGAGAAATTAAATGAAAAAAGTTATATTATACCAGGTTTGGGAGATGCAGGGGACAGGCTTTTTGGAACAAAATAAATTTTCACGAATTTTACACCGGTTTTTCAAGCTTTCTCCAAGGATATTGCAAATGTGTGACGAATTATTCACATTCTCGCATACGAAAGCGTTGACAATGAAAGAAGGCATCCGGTAGTATTAGCAGGGGAAACGACTAATTGAGATTTACCCTCGAACCAACAATTTTTCACCCAATACCCCATTTAAACCTATATGCAGGGGGTTTTTAGTGTGAATCAAGATAAAAGTGCGTTACGTCTGGTAGCAATGGTTGGTTCTATGGGTATGGAAGTGATTATCCTCGCTGTTGGTGGCGCTTGGTTAGGGAAACTGGCAGACGATACTTGGCATACCAAGCCTTTGTGGCTTCTTATAGGCCTAGTTATAGGTCTTACAATCGGTTTTGTCAGTGCTGCCTTCACGTTAAAAGCTTTTTTAAAGGAATGACTTCCCTCATGAAATCAAAATCAACCACTCGCCGTCGCGTGATGGTCCTCACTACTGGACTCCTCATCGTGTTCCTGATCATGGTTTTTCTAACCCCATACCGTGCTTTTTTTTGCGGACTCCTCTTGGGAACAATTGTTAGTCTCTATAATTACTGGTATATGTCTTGGAAATTGGGACTGGTACTGGAGAGTGTACTATCAGGCAACAAGATTAGAGGAACTGGAATGATCAATCGTTTCTTCGTGGTAGCTTTTGCGATGCTTATCGTAGCTAGATTTCCAGCTGCATTTGATGCAAAAGGAGTAATCATCGGCTTACCACTATGCTATATCCTATCTATCTTCTCCTACTTTACAACTCCTATAGCAAAAAGGGGGTGACTACACAGAATGGAATTAACACCAAAGGTAACTTTTCTCGGATTGACTTTTGATTTGACTGTCATAATTGGTTCGCTATTAACTGCTGTTCTCGTATTCATTATTACTATACTCGCTACACGTGGACGAAAAATGAGACCCGGAAAACTACAAAATCTAGTAGAGATGGTTATCGACTTCAGCCGTGGAATAGCTCGTATGAGTTTTGATGATCGTACAGCAGAAAAATATTTGGGTTTTACGTTCTCCCTATTTTTGTTTATTTTGATCGCCAACCAGCTTGGGATCATTATGATGGTATCCGCAGAAGCACATCATGCAATTCCTTCCTTGGGTATCACAGAACAGTTACTAAAACAATCACATGAGGTTTCTTGGTTGAAATCGCCAACCGCTGATTTAAACGTGACGATTTCCATGGCAGTTGCAGTAGCATTGTTTGCTAACTACATGGGACTACGCACAAGCGTGAAAGGCTACTTCAAACACTTTTTAAGTCCACTTGGTATTTTACATGTCATTGAAGAGTTTTCAAAACCAGCGACACATGCAATGCGTCTATGGGCAAATATTTTTGCTGGTGAAGTTTTAATTGTCATTATGCTGACAAAAGGACCGATCTACTTAACTGGTATACCTATGATCGCATGGATGGGCTTCTCTGTTTTCGTAGGTGCAATCCAAGCATATATTTTCACCGTACTTGCCAATGTGTATATCGCTCAAAAAATGTCATCAGACCATTAATTTTTTAGGAGGAACATATAAATGGATTTAAATATTCTTGCAGGTGCAATCATGATCGCTTTTGCAGCACTCGGAGCGGCTATCGGGAACAGTAATCTTTTCGCAAAATACATTGAAGGTATCGCACGCCAACCAGAAAGTCAAAGCAAATTGTTCGGACAAACAATGATCTTATTCGGATTGATCGAAGCACTGCCAATTATCGGTGTAGCACTTGGTATTCTTCTTCTCTTTGGAGTTATCTAAAAACCAAGTCTCTGTGCTAGTCCATCCTTATTCTGTCTGTTAGGTAAATGGGCGGGGGCACAAATACTCCCGCTATTTCTTTCAAAATATCCGTCATCCGAGTTTTTGAATAAAACCGAAAGGAGTGACCTCCTTTGTTAAGTCTAAATTTGGGTACAATGTTAGCTCAGTTGGTAATTTTTATTATCCTGATGCTGCTGGTTTCTCGATTTGCACTTCGCCCGTTACTAGCAACGATGCGTACAAGACAAGATTATATTGATGATCAAATCAAATCTGCAGAACAGCATCGAGTAGAAGCGGAAAAGTTTGTAGAGGAACAAAAAGCTGCCTTACAACAAGCACGTGAAGAAGCAAGGGAAATTGTAGAACGTGCGAAAGCACAAAAAGAACGTGAAGCGGAAGAAATTATTCGTTTGGCTAACGAAAGAGCAGGTCGGTTAATGGAAGAGGCGGCCAATGAAATTAACCGAGAGAAAGAAAAAGCTCTAGCTGCACTTCGTTTAGAAGTTGGCGAGTTAAGTGTTCAACTTGCTACCAAATTGCTTGGTCAAGAACTAGACCAAACAAACCAATCGAAATTGGTGCACCGCTATCTGGAACAGGTAGGAAGAATGCAATGAGTGTGTCATTGGTAGCGAAACGATACGGTAAAGCGTTGTTTGAAGTCGCCCAAAAACATAATTTGCTCCAAGAAATAGGAGCTGATTTAGAGCTTGTATTCGAATCGCTAACAAATTCAGATATTGCGAAATGGCTTTCTCATCCATCGACACCATTGGTGCGGAAAAAAGCCATATTAGAAAACAGTTTTGCTACGGTACAGCAAATCACCAAAAACTTTTTGTTTTTGCTGGTGGATGAAGGTCGAGAAGAAGAACTAACTGGAATTGCAACGGAATATCGGAGATTAGCTTTAGAAGCATCCGGTATGGCAGAAGCAATTGTTACTACTGCTTACCCAATGAAAAACAATGAAAAGGCTGAATTGGTTCATACTTTCAGTGAGATTATTGGAAAGAAATTGGTTATCCAGGAAAAAGTGGATTCAGATATATTAGGTGGAGTTATTGTCCAAGTGGGCGATCGTCTTTATGATGGCAGCCTGAAAACGAAGCTCCTCCGCTTTCAAGAACGTCTAAATGCTTAAAGCATAGGGGTGAAAAATCGGTATGAGCATTCGTGCAGAAGAGATCAGTTCGCTGATTAAAGAACGGATCGAAAATTATCAAGCGGAACTAGAAGTAAACGATGTCGGTACCGTTATCCAAGTAGGGGACGGTATCGCTCGAGTGCATGGTCTTCAAAATGCAATGGCTGGAGAACTGTTAGAGTTTAATGGCGGCATTATGGGAATGGTTCTTAATTTAGAAGAAAATCATGTTGGGGTAATTATTCTTGGTCCTTATAGTGAAATACGTGAAGGAGACCAAGTAAAGCGCACCGGCCGTCTTATGGAAGTGCCAGTAGGTGAGGCACTTTTGGGCAGGGTTGTCAGCCCGCTGGGTCAACCGTTGGATGGGAAAGGTCCTATTCAAACAACTGAATTTCGTGCAGTAGAATCTCCAGCTCCTGGTGTTATTGATCGGAAATCCGTTCATGAGCCCATGCAGACTGGAATTAAAGCTATTGACTCAATGGTACCAATCGGTCGAGGACAAAGAGAATTGATCATCGGTGACCGTCAAACAGGGAAGACTACCATTGCAATCGATACCATTATTAACCAAAAAGGTAAAGATGTAGTTTGTGTATATGTAGCAATTGGACAAAAACAGTCAACCATTGCACAAGTGGTAGAAAAATTACGTCGTCATGGCGCATTGGATTATACGATTATTGTAGCAGCTAGTGCATCAGATCCAGCTCCTCTCTTGTTCTTAGCTCCATATGCAGGTTGCTCCATGGGTGAATATTTCATGTACAAAGGCGGACATGTTCTCTGCGTATATGATGATTTATCCAAACAAGCAGCAGCTTATCGTGAGTTGTCTCTCCTCCTTCGTCGTCCGCCAGGTCGTGAAGCATATCCAGGAGATGTCTTCTATCTGCATTCTCGGCTTTTGGAACGTGCAGCAAAATTGTCTGACGAACGTGGCGGCGGTTCTCTAACTGCATTGCCATTTATTGAAACACAAGCAGGAGATATCTCAGCTTATATTCCTACCAACGTTATTTCGATTACTGATGGTCAGATCTTCTTGGAGTCTAACTTGTTCTACTCTGGTGTTCGTCCAGCAGTTAACGTAGGTTTCTCTGTATCTCGTGTAGGCGGTTCCGCACAAATCAAAGCAATGAGCAAAGTAGCAGGTAGTTTAAAACTTGACCTTTCTCAGTACAACGAATTGGCTGCATTTGCTCAGTTTGGTTCTGATCTCGATCCAATTACTAGTGCAAAACTTGCACGTGGTGAAAAAGTCGTCGAGATTTTAAAACAAGATGAAAATCAGCCAATGGAAGTAGAAAAACAAGTAATCTCTATTTACTTAGTAACCAAAGGTCATCTCGATGATATTGCCGTTTCAGATGTACGTCGTTTTGAAAGTGAATTCCATTCCTTCTTAGATGCAAACCATGAAGATATCTTAGCGAGTATTCGTGAACATAAAAAAATGGAAGACGATAACGACAAAAAGTTGCAGGAAGCAATTACTAATTTCAAAAAAGGATTTTCTCCTTCTGTATAAATTTAATTGCTTTAGCTGGAAAAGAAAGGCGGTGAATCAACGATGGCAACAATGCGTGAGATTAAAATAAAGATAAATTCTTTTGAAAAAACAAAGCAAATTACCAAAGCGATGAAAATGGTAGCTGCGTCCTATCTTCGTAAGGCACAGGAACAAGCGGAAGCATCTCGTCCTTATGCAGATAAGCTAAAAGAAGTTATCACTGGTCTTGCTCAGGGCACTTCAGGTGTAAAACATCCGATGCTGGAATCTCGTCCTGTTTCCAAGACTGGGTATTTAATCGTTACTTCTGACCGCGGATTAGTTGGAGGATACAACAGTAACTTAATCCGTCTTCTTACAGAGAAGTTAAAAGAACGTCATCAATCAAAAGATGAGTATGCAGTGTTTGTGATTGGTCGAAAAGGATTGGAAGTACTCAAAAAACGCAATATCCCGATTATCGGTCAAGCTACAGGTATATCGGCGATACCTCAATATTCGGAAGTAGTAAACATTGCGAAACAAGCAGTGGGTAACTATGAAGATGGAAGTTTTGATGAGTTATATCTTTTGTATAACGAATTCGTCAATCCAGTAATACAGCGTCCAATAGAAAAACGCTTATTACCGTTGGCTTCAGATGAGTTAAAACAAGAAGAAGGCAATAAAACCGCTTATGAATACGAGCCATCGGAAGAAGAAGTATTAGCGGAGTTGTTACCTCGATATGCAGAAACGCTAATTTACAGTGCTCTTTTAGAAGGTAAAGCGAGCGAGCATGCAGCACAGATGAACGCAATGGAAAATGCCACTGATAATGCGACCGAAATTATTGGTAAGTTGACGCTTGCATTTAACCGTGCTCGTCAGGCAGCTATTACACAAGAGATTGCAGAAATTGTCGGTGGTGCAGCAGCCCTATAGTTCTTTGTTAAGGAGGGAAATTTGATGAGTCTTGGACGTATTTTACAGGTAATGGGTCCTGTCGTAGACGTTGAATTCGAACGCGGCCAATTACCAGAGATCAACAATGCATTAGTTGTAAAGAAAAGCGACGGCACTACGCTTACGCTTGAAACAGCTCTCCATTTAGGAGATAACAATGTGCGGACAATCGCCATGGCATCAACAGATGGTTTGGTGCGTGGAATGGATGTAGAAAATACTGGTGCTCCTATTTCTGTACCAGTTGGTCGCCCATCACTAGGTCGGATTTTTAATGTATTGGGTGAACCAATTGATGAAGCAGGGCCAGTGGAGGCTTCTGAAACGCTTCCTATTCACCGATCTGCTCCAAGCTTTGAAGAGCAGTCAACGGAACAGGAAATGTTAGAAACCGGAATCAAAGTAGTAGATTTGTTAGCACCATATGCAAAAGGCGGTAAAATTGGTTTATTTGGCGGTGCGGGTGTAGGAAAAACCGTTTTGATTCAGGAACTTATTCACAATATCGCACAAGAACATGGTGGTCTATCTGTTTTTTCTGGTGTAGGTGAGCGTACTCGTGAAGGGAATGACCTGTACCACGAGATGAAAGACTCTGGTGTTATCAGCAAAACTGCAATGGTGTTTGGTCAGATGAACGAGCCGCCGGGTGCGCGTATGCGTGTTGCGTTGACAGGGTTAACCATGGCAGAGTACTTCCGTGATAACGAAGGACAAGACGTATTGTTTTTTGTGGACAATATCTTCCGATTTACCCAAGCAGGTTCTGAAGTTTCTGCTCTGCTTGGACGTCTGCCTTCTGCGGTAGGTTATCAACCGACCCTTGCAACAGAAATGGGTCAATTGCAAGAACGTATTACCTCTACGAAGTCTGGTTCTGTAACATCTATCCAAGCGATCTATGTTCCTGCGGATGATTATACTGACCCAGCACCAGCTACAGCGTTTGCACACTTAGACGCAACAACCAACTTGGAACGCCGATTGACACAAAAAGGTATTTTTCCAGCGGTTGATCCATTGGCTTCTTCTTCTCGTATTTTAAGTCCAGCGATTGTTGGAGAAGAGCATTATAATGTGGCACGCGGTGTACAACAAATCTTGCAGCGTTACAATGAATTACAAGATATCATCGCAATCCTTGGTTTTGACGAACTTTCCGAGGAAGATAAACAATTGGTAGCACGTGCTCGTAAAATTGAGAAGTTCCTTTCCCAAAACATGCACGTTGCTGAGCAGTTTACCGGACAACCTGGAGTATATGTACCAGTAAAAGAAACCGTACGTGGTTTCAAAGAAATTTTGGAAGGCAAGCATGATGATCTTCCAGAAGATGCTTTTTACATGGTAGGTAACATTGAAGAAGCCATTGAAAAAGCGAAATCCCTTGGCGTAACAGTCTAGAGGGAGTGATAGCTGATGAGTAAAATGCACTTGGATATTGTAACTCCTGAGCGTAAAGTATACTCCAAAGAAGTAGAAATGGTAATTACAAGAGCAGCAAATGGGGATATTGGTATTCTTCCTCATCATGCACCATTAGTAAGTCCACTTTCTGTCACGGTAGTCAGAGTGAAAGATGAAGGCAAAGAAGAGAGAATCGCAATTAGTGGAGGTTTTCTAGAAGTAAGACCTTCTGGGGTAACGATTCTCGCTGAAACTGCTGAAATATCATCCGCTATTGATATATCACGTGCAGAAGCTGCTGTAAACCGAGCACAAGAACGATTAACAGAGCATGAAGGTGATCTTGCTCGTGCAGAATTAGCACTGAAACGTGCTGTGAATCGTTTAGAAGTAGCAAAATGGAAATAAGCTAAAAAACTCCCTTACGTCAGTAAGGGAGTTTTTGTATGAATTTTGGACTCATTACTGCTGAAGTTTCGAAAGATGGAAATCGGTTTAAAAATGTCTGTAAATCTCCCTACGATCCATCAACATATTGATTAGGGCAAAAGATAACCTTAAACAAAATAAAGCAAGAGATGCAGTCATTGACAACTCCATACGGCTAAAGCCGTTGGATTCTTGGGACGATAGCCTCATAACTGTTTCATTACCAAGCTAACCCCGTTCGCCCCGCGGTTTATGTTTGTTGATTTCTTCTTTGGCCGCTAGCAAATTTGGTTTTCGTCTGTCACGACTATACATATTTTATCATGGGAATGTTTGTTTGTAAGTTTGCTTTTACCAAAGATTGAACTCGTGAAGGAAGATTCCTTACCCTCGTTCAACGCTCGCTTTCATCCCACGATTTAAATCGTGGGTTTTCTCGCTCGCAATGTTATAATCAGCAGATCGCTGTATTACTTTACTTGGTCTGGATCTTGCTTTGGTTTCGTACCAATTGTTACAGATTGTAATTTATCACTATTTTTATAATTTCCCTCGAATGTTAAAGTTAGATCATATTTCCCCGATCCTGCATCGTAGAATACATTAGTAATTCCCTCATCTGCTTTTTGATCAACAGGTTTTCCAAGTGATTTGATTGCTTCTTCATACGTAATATCAGCAAGTGAAGGGGATAGAGATACGATCTGGTCTATTTTTTTATTCGATTCATCGTAATAAACAGAAATTTTTTGGTTGCTAAAAAATAATCCTTTTTCTTGTTTATCAACAGGTTTTCCCCAGTCTTTCTCGATTTCAGATCGATCAGCGCCTATTGCAAAAGGTTCACTCCCAACGGTTTTCCCTTGATCTGCCAAATCTTTGATTTGTGTTAATACTTCATCATGATTTTCGGTTTGTGCGGAAGTATTTGATTGGTTAGATGGAGTTTTTTCTTTGTCTGCATTTCCATTCGAACATCCAACTAAACCTACACTAACTAAAAGCAAAGCAATAAGTCCTTTTGAAATAAAACTCATAGATCTGTCTCCTTTTTTATAGTAATAAGATTATCATAGAAGGAATTTGTATCTGAAAAATATCGAATGTTATCCTAGTTGTATCGTAAAAGTGACAAAAAAAAGACATACTCAAAAATATAATTTAAATATTAAATAATATAAAATTCGTTGTTATGACTATTCATTTTTCTGATTAAAACGCCTCGATTTCTTTTACATGTTAATTATTAAGGGATAAGATGCATTTGAGAGGTAGTTTTGATGGATAAAAAAATCCCTCTCTCTTTTAGAGAAAGGGAGTGTATATCATCTACTAAATGTGATAGTTCCGTGGTGTGTTTGCATATTTAACGAAGGGAGATTTGCAGAGTTTGTTCCAATGGTCCCTTTTAACTCATTCGTTTCTTCACTATTCGTATTCACTGTGGTTAACGCATTTTGAACAGGAAAATCGGAATGGACGGTTGAAGCTTTAAAGTTTATTTGTAATGATTCTGGATCATTTCCCACAGAAACATTGATATCTCCATTGCTTGTCACAACACTATTATGTCCGGTAAAGTTAGCAATGGATTGTAAATTAATATCACCATTGATGGTTTGTGCAGTAAAAGCACTATTTATATCAGCAATATGAATATCTCCATTATCGGTTTTTGTTGTCAATTGTGCACCTTCATATCCATTTAAGGAGATATCACCTTGGGTAGATTGTAATGAGAGCTGTGTGCCGCTTGGTATTTGGTTCGTTTGATTTTTTACTGTCTGAATTGCGATGTCTCCTGTGTCAGTGGAAATGATATTTTTTCCTTGAAAAGCTGAAATGTTATCTAAATCAATATCCCCGTGGCTGCTTTGTAAAGTCAAAATAGCATTGGTGTTTGATAGCTTTATGTCTCCATTCTTTAAGAGAACTGTTGTTGTCTTACCTTGGAAATTTTTTATCTGAACATCACCTTGATTTCCATTTATGGTGAGTGACTCATATTGTTTTTTTGGTAAATAGACCGTTAATTTTTTCGGTTTTTTAATCGATCCGAGATCAAAATGAATCCAGTCTTTGATGTCAGAACCAGCATAAGTTGTCTGAATTTCAACGGTATCTCCACTTGCGGAAAACTGTAGTGCTGTTTTTACTTCTTTTGGTTTCGTACCGGTAAAAGAGGCAATGATTTGGTTATTGGTACTAGGTAAAATGTTAACATCGATCAGGTCACTATTTATTTTTATATTTTTTATCGCTGTAGCATCTTGTTTTTGCTCATATTTAAAAGAGTTTTCTTTTTCTGTTCCAATACGATTAAAAATCATGAATGCTGAGCCGATGAATCCAATAAGAAAAATAATAATTCCTGCGAATATAAATTTCTTCACTTGTTATCACCTCGGATGATTCGCTGGTTTGTTTTTAAATAACGAGTAAACCATGTAGAAAACTTTTTTGTAAAATAAGTATTAATCGTTCCTAGTATTAAACCAATTCCGAGCAGGATCAGTGTGACAAAGCCTAGCAGCATAATTTGTTGCCAGCTGTCGTCACTAAACAGCACGGCAATGACGGATAAAGGTGATAGAACAAATGCCAAAGATACTGCATAAACTGCGATGATGACAGCAATAATTGCGATAAATGGTGCTAGAACGAATACAAGATTGATGAATCCCAGTCCTAAAGAAGCAAAAACAGCTCTCGTAATACTCTTATAGGAGTTGTTTTGTTCTGCATGTTCTAAGTGAAATTCTGTCAATAATTCATGAGCTATTTTTTTGGGATGACCAATGCTCTTGGCAATATCCTCCTCTGTTCTTCCTTCGAAAACTCCATGTGCAAAGTGTTCTTCATAATCAGCTATTGTTGCTTCTTGTTCTATTTTAGGAAGTTTTTGTAAGTGTTTGCTTAATTCCATTAGGAATTCATTTTTGTTCATTGATAATCCCTTCCTCGATCAACTGATTCACCCCAGTTGAAAATTCTTTCCACTCCCGGATTAATTCATCTGCATACTTTTGCCCGTCATTTGTTAACTGATAATACTTTCGTGGTGGTCCTTCTGTTGACTCAACGAGGTAGGTTGTAAAATATCCTTCCTTGGTGAGACGTCTGAGAAGTGGATAAATGGTCCCTTCTGCGATGAGGAATTTTTCTGATATTGTATGAACCAATTCATAGCCGTATCTATCTTTTTTTAATGTCAATACCAGTACGCATAGTGTAAGAACTCCTTTTTTAAACTGTACATTCATTTGATCACATCCAATTAACTTAAGGTACTGTGCATTGTTTAGTACTTGGTAAATGCATCATAGCATATACCTATCGTTTATTGCAAGGTACTAAATTTACTTTAAAAAGATTTGCATGTCATTGTTTAGACATATTTTATCTTGTTGTCCCATAAATAAATGGTGAAGTAACCCTCTTTCTCTTATAGCTAAAATCCTTGAATTTTTTTTGCTGGCAAAAGAGAGATAAGGATTATCAAAAGAAGTATATTTATTTTAGATGGATTTTTAAGATAAATTTATATTAATTACATAATTATCCTATTCTTGCGAACGACAATTCTATAAGTTGTACATAATTAGACACATATCAACTTTTTTTGCTATAATACAGTTCAAAAGATTGGATTTTTTATTAAGATTTTGTTTTTCACAATGAAAAATATGTATGGAAAAAGGTTCTTTTTTTGTCTAAAAATCTGTAAGCGTTTTATTTTGTTTAAAGAAGGGCATGCAAAGGGGTTTTTTTAATGCCGATAAGTAAATCTTTTCTCATTATTTGTATCTTTTTTGTAATTGCTGTGTTACTTCCTGTAGCTGCATTAACTTTGGGCAGATTTTTACGTGCATCAAAACCAAATAAAGAGAAGTCTACAACTTATGAAAGCGGCGTACAGCCAGTAGGAGGAAGCTGGATCCAGTTTCACGTGCGTTATTATTTGTATGCTCTTTTGTTTGTGATTTTTGATGTAGAAGCGATTTATCTCTTTCCTTGGGCAGCTTCTTATGATGTTCTTCGTTCACAAGTTGGTTTAGCGATCTTATTGGAGATGGGTTTATTTCTAGGCTTTCTCGTATTAGGTTTGATCTACGCTTGGAAAAAGAAGGTGTTAGAGTGGAAGTGAATTTTGAGAATATCGACCCTTTGACGCGTCAAACGATGGAACGAAATGTATTAACAACGAGTTTGGATCAAGTAAAGGCTTGGGCTAGAAGTAACTCCATGTGGCCACTTACATTTGGTTTAGCTTGTTGTGCAATTGAAATGATGGGTACAGGCGGCTCGCACTATGATTTGGACCGTTTTGGTGTGATATTTCGCGCATCTCCTAGACAGTCTGATGTAATGATTGTTGCTGGAACGGTTACAAAAAAAATGGCTCCTTTACTAAGAAGACTATATGATCAGATGCCAGAACCGAAATGGGTTATTGCTATGGGTTCATGTGCAACTGCTGGTGGGCCTTATATTAAGTCATATTCAGTAGTAAAAGGTGTCGATCAAATCGTTCCTGTTGATGTCTATATTCCTGGTTGTCCCCCAAATCCAGCTGCATTAATATATGGAATTCATAAGTTACAAGAAAAAATACGATATGAAGCGAAAACTGGAAAGCGGGTGACTAGCCGATGAGTGAAGAAGAGAAGAAACCGCCTGTTCGTCCTCGACCAACCGTAAAAAAGGCGGAAGAAAAGCCATTACCGCCTTCACCGAAACAACCTATGGTAGATGAACTTGTCTTAGAAATACGAGCGAAAATCGGAGAAATGGCAGTAGTAGAAGGATATATCAATCAGCCAAACAATCATTTGCCGACTTTAATTATTTCCCGGGAAAATTGGCTGGATGTCTTAACATTTGTGTGCAAGGAACCAAAACATCGATATACTTATTTGCAAAATGCTTCATCCATCGACTATGAAACTCATTTAGAAGTAGTTTTTCATCTCAATAATTTAGAACGCAAAGAACAGATTGCCATAAAAACAAAGCTCGATCATGATCAAGCAATCCTGCCAAGTGTTTCACACTTATTTGCTGCAGCAAATTGGAATGAACGCGAGATGTTTGATTTGATGGGGATTGAATTTACCAATCATCCTGATTTAAAGCGAATATTATTACCAGATAGTTGGGTAGGTCATCCGCTTCGCAAAGATTATGAAGCGTTTGATAAGGAGGTTTAGCCTGTGATTCGAACAGAAGAGATGCTTCTAAATGTTGGCCCTCAGCATCCCAGTACACATGGAGTGTTGCGCTTAGTCGTAAAAGTAGATGGAGAGAGAATCATCGAGGCAGAGCCTATAATTGGTTACTTGCATCGTGGGACAGAGAAATTGGCTGAGGATTTAACATATACTCAAATTATTCCTTATACTGATCGAATGGACTACCTTTCTGCCATGACAAATAACTATGCGATTGTACATGCAACCGAAAAATTGATGGGATTGGAAATTCCAGAAAGAGCAGAATTTCTGCGTGTTATCGTCATGGAATTAAATCGCATTGCTAGTCACTTAGTTTGGATGGGAACCTATTTGCTGGATATCGGAGCAATGAGTCCATTTTTGTATGCATTTCGTGATCGGGAACAAATTTTAGATTTGTTTAATGAATTATGTGGAGCGAGATTGACCTATAACTATATGCGTGTTGGTGGCGTAAAGTGGGATGCTCCAAACGACTGGATTGGGAAAGTGGAAAAGTTTGTCACTTATATGCAAACGCAAATAAAAGAGTATCACCAGTTAGTAACTGGTAACGAGATTTTTATTCAACGAACCAAAGGAATTGGTGTATACGATCAAGAAACAGCGATTAGTTATGCACTCTCTGGGGCAAATTTACGAGTGACTGGTTTGGATTGGGATCTTCGCAAAACAACTCCGTATTCCATTTATGATCAATTTACATTTGATGTTCCAGTTGGGAAAACGGGGGATTTATATGAGAAATATATTTGTCGAATGAAAGAAATCGATCAATCGTTATCTATTGTTTCCCAAGCAGTGGGGAGTTTCCCATCGGAAGGAAAAATTATGGGGAAAGTTCCCCGTGTACTTCGTGTTCCAGAGGGAGAAATATATATGGGCATTGAATCTCCTCGAGGTGAGTTGGGTTGCCATATTGTAAGCAAAGGTAAAGATAAGCCTTGGCGCTTGAAATTTCGACGACCATCCTTTTATAATTTACAAATTTTACCCAATTTATTGAAAGATGAAAATCTCTCTAATTTGGTTGCAATTCTTGGAGGAATTGATATCGTGCTTGGGGAGGTGGATGGATAATGCTGTATACTATCTTGCTGTATATCAGTCCTGTTATTTTATTGTTGGTTGTGCTTGGATTTGTCACTTATGCAATTTTAGCAGAACGAAAGGTTATTGGTTGGATTCAAGGCAGAATAGGACCGAATCAAGTAGGACCATGGGGATTGTTGCAGACAGTAGCAGATATTCTAAAATTGCTAATCAAAGAAGACACCATCCCAAAAGAGGCGGATCGAACTCTATTTAAGTTATCTCCTATCATTGCGTTTGTCCCTTCCTTTTTGGTGTTAGCTGTGATGCCTTTTAGTTCTCGTATTCAGTTTGCGGATATAGGAGTTGGCCTGCTCTATTATATGGCTATCTCCAGTATTACAACCATTGGTATTCTGCTAGGAGGATGGGCATCCAACAACAAATATGCACTTTTGGGAGGAATGCGCTCTGCTGCACAGATGATTAGTTATGAGATTCCATTAGTGCTGTCTGTTGTAGGGATTGTGCTGACGGTTGGTTCGCTCAATCTGACGGATATAGTGGAAGCGCAACAAAAAACATGGTTCATTTTTCCACAGATTATCGGGTTTATTGTTTTTATCATTGCATCTGTTTCGGAGTTAAACCGTACACCTTTTGATTTACCAGAAGCAGAATCAGAGTTAGTAGCAGGTTACCATGTAGAATACAGTGGATTTCGATTTGCATTCTTTATGTTAGCAGAATATGTATATATTTTTGCGATGGCATCTTTGACAACAGTTCTTTTCTTAGGAGGATGGAATGCTCCATTTGGCCTGATTTTTTTACCAGGGATTGTCTGGTTTATTTTGAAATTTGCTTGTGTTGTATTTTTTCTTTATTGGGTGCGTGCGACGATGCCTCGAATACGAGTTGATCAATTGATGCAGTTTGCCTGGAAGGTTTTGCTTCCAGTTGCGATTGCGAATATTGTACTGACCACGCTGTTAAAAGAGGTTCCATTTTTATCTCATTTTTATTAAGGAGGTTCGGTGGATGCTTGGAATTATCAAAGGCTTAAATGTAACACTTAAAAATATGGTTAAACCAAAAGTAACTTACAATTATCCAAAGGAACCGTTAAAAATGCCTGATCGATTTCGTGGTATTCAGTATTTTGATCCAGATAAATGTATTGTTTGCAATCAATGTGTGCGTGTCTGTCCTACTGATTGTATTACCTTAACAGGTAAAAAGAATCCCGATCCAAGTCAAAAAGGGAAAGTCATCGATACTTATAATATCAACTTTGAAATTTGTATTTTATGTGATCTATGTACCGAAGTCTGCCCTACAGAAGCTGTTGTGATGACTAATAATTTCGAGTTATCAACTTACTCACGAGATGAATTATTCAAAAACAGTGAATGGTTGTTTGCTAATGACGAAAATATTCGATCAGAAAATACATTGAATCCTATTCCAGTCAAGAAACAGGCAGGAGGGGCTTCTTCATGAATGCTGAGTTTCTTGCCTTCACCATACTTTCTGTCTTTGCTATCGGAGGTGCAGTATTCTTTTTAAATGCTGTTCGAGTGATGCATATGGCATTGGCACTGGCATTTACATTTTTTAGTTTGGCAGGGATATACCTTTTGTTACAAGCAGAGTTTTTAGCTGTTGTCCAAATCCTCATCTATGCTGGTGGAATTTCCATTTTAATGATATTTGGCATAATGCTGACCAAGCCAGAAGAAAGTAGTCCAAGCAAATCATTTCGGCTTCATCAATGGATCAGTTTAGCGATTGTTACTTGTTTTTTTCTAGTTGTGATGATCATTATTTATGAAAATCCTATTTTTTCACCAGCGGAAAAAGCTTCCACTCCTGCGATAAAAAATATTGGCAGCATTTTGTTCCAAAACTATGCTATTCCTTTTGAATTAGCCTCCATCCTGTTACTCGTTGCGCTCGTAGGTGCAATTGTAATAGCTAGAAAGGAGGAAAAGTAATGTATTTGACTTCTTATCTCGCACTGGCAGCTATTTTGTTTACTATTGGACTTTATGGTGTTTTAACCAAGAGAAATGCTGTCATGCTCCTATTTAGTGTGGAGTTAATGTTAAATGCTGTAAATTTAAACTTGGTAGCTTTCTCTCGACTAGGCTTTTTCCCAAGTGTTGAAGGACAGATTTTTACTTTTTTTACGATAACAGTAGCAGCAGCAGAGGCAGCCGTCGGTCTTGCGATACTCATTAATCTTTATCGAAAGAAAGAAACAGCAGAAGCAGATCGGTATAACTCCTTAAAAGGATAAGGATGGTGATTGAATTGATAAATTATGCTTGGGTTATTCCATTGCTTCCACTCCTTGCCTTTATACTTCAGCTCCTCTTGAGAACAAAAGGAAGAAAGGCATTGGTATCTTGGCTTGGAGTTCTCTTTACTCTCTTAGCATTTCTCTATTCAACTTCTCTTTTGGTATGGAGCGTAGCAGGAAAAGACATTGCGGATTGGAAAGTAAATTGGTTACATATTGGTACGAAACAGATAAGCGTTGGTGCTAGTTTTACACCGTTACAAGTAGCTATGTTGTTTATTGTATCGCTGATAAGTTGTTTGGTGCAGCTTTATTCAATTGGTTATATGGAACGAGATAAGAGAAGAAATACTTTTTTTGCTTATCTCTCACTTTTTACTTTTTCCATGCTCGGATTAGTTATTTCACCAAACTTTTTGGAACTCTACTTTTTTTGGGAACTAGTAGGTGTGTGTTCTTTCTTATTAGTCGGATTCTACTATGAGAAAGAATCTGCTAAACAAGCGGCCAAAAAAGCTTTTATTGTGACTCGTATTGGTGATGTCGGCTTGTTTATCGCAATCTGCCTTCTTTTTTGGAAAGTAGGAAGTTTTGATTTTTCTACTGTAAAACAAGCGATTGATACAGATCATATATCAGCAGGTATGCTGACACTGTTAGCCATTTTGATTTTTATCGGTGCGATTGGAAAATCAGGGCAATTTCCACTACATACTTGGTTACCAGATGCCATGGAAGGTCCGACTCCTGTGAGTGCTCTTATTCACGCTGCCACGATGGTTGCTGCTGGAGTATTTCTTGTAGCTCAAACATATTGGTTATTTGAGGCGTCGCCTATTGCATTGGATGTTGTAGCATATATTGGTGCTTTTACAGCTTTGTTCGCCGCTATTATTGCTCTAACCCAAACAGATATCAAACGTGTACTCGCATATTCCACTATCAGCCAACTCGGTTATATGATGCTTGGACTAGGGACATTAGGGATCGGTGCTGGTATATTCCATCTATTCACACATGCATTTTTTAAAGCACTGCTCTTTTTAGCTGCTGGTGCTGTCATTGTCGTATTACACCATGAACAAGATATTCGCAAAATGGGAGGATTGGGCAAACAGCAAAAAGGATTAGCAGTTGCATTTTTATTAGGATGTTTGAGCATTTCAGGAATCCCTCCGTTTTCTGGATTTTTTTCAAAAGATGAAATCTTTTTAGCAGTTTTTCAGAGTGGACATTATGTTTTGTTTGGTATAGCACTTTTAACTGCATTTTGTACCGCTTTTTATATGTTTCGGCTATATTTCCTCATCTTTACTGGGAAAAATCAAAAAACAGAAACAAAGCCGATATCTTGGCATTTTCAATGGCCTATTTGGATATTGACTTTCCTCTCGGTAATAGCAGGATTTTTACAATATCCAAAACAAGTATTAACAGATTGGTTTCAAGAAACCCAGCAAAATACGATTTGGTGGATCCCCATTTTAGCAACAGTAGTGGCATTACTTGGAATACTGTTTGCTTATTTGGTATATCAACGAAAGAGTATATCAGCTAAAGCTTTGGCAAAGTATAGCGGCTTTGGTTACCGGCTGTCCTATCGAAAGTTTTATGTAGATGAATGTTATCAAGCCCTCTTTGTGTGGTCTTTAAAAGGGTTGGGTTGGATATTAACGGGCTGGGATCGTTTTGTAATAGAAGGTATCGCCCGGTTCATCAAGGAACTGGCAAGACAATTAGGTGAACTAGGGTCATATTTACAAAATGGTCAAGTACAACGATATATACTGATTAGTATTTTTGGTATGTTAATTCTCCTCTTATCTATTACGGCAGGGAGGTTAGTCGGCTGATGGGGATATTATCTATTCTTCTATGTGTTCCAATACTTGGAATACTGTTGTTGCTTGTTTTTCCAAAACGTATGATTACAACCCATCGGGTGATCGCAAATCTAATCACCTTTGCAGTGCTTCTAGTATCTCTTTACTTGTATTTTGTATTTCAAACTGATCAAGAGATGCAATTTGTTGAGAACATGACTTGGTTTTCCATAGGATCTTTAGAACCTGTAACTTATAGTCTTGGACTTGATGGTTTGTCTTTGCCGCTGTTGATATTGACTACATTGGTTAGTTTTATTGCCTCTTTGGCATCTATTTATGTAAAAGAGCGCACAAAACAGTACTATATTTTGTTTTTGTTGTTAGAGGTTGGGACGATAGGGGTATTTTTAGCAACAAATCTGTTATTGTTTTTCTTCTTTTTTGAGCTGACTCTTATAACGATGTTCTTTTTAATTGGAATATGGGGATATTCGAAAAAGGAAAAAGCTGCTTACCAATTTCTTATATACAATGGTTTAGGATCTGCTTTTCTATTGATTGGAATCATCGGAATATATGTTTATTTCGGTTCGATCGATTACGAAACGTTATTAAAAGTTATTCCAGCTAGCAGTATAACTCCTATTACTTGGACATTGCTGTCCTGTATACTCATTGCATTTGCAATCAAGCTGCCGATTTTTCCTTTTCATCGTTGGATGTTATTGGTACATGTAGAATCACCTCCATCCGTAGTGATGATTCACGCGGGAATTTTATTAAAAATAGGCGCATATGGGATGCTGCGTTTCGGAGTGAGTCTCTTTCCATCGTATATGGAGTATATTGCAACTGTACTTGCTGTTTTGGGGCTTATCAATTTGTTTTATGGTGCTGTATTAGCTTTCGCAGGACTTGAATTGAAGTCTATTTTGGCATATTCAAGTATCAGTCATATGGGCATTGTTTTATTAGGAATCGCTGCAATTAATCAGATTGGTTTACAAGGAGCAGTGTTTCAATCCATATCTCATGGATTAATATCAGCACTTTTCTTCTTCTTGATAGGAGCACTTTATGAGAGAACAAAGTCGACTCAATTAGAGGATTTGGGTGGGTTGGCCAAATCGATGCCAATCTATTGTGGAATTTTAATGGTTGCTAGTTTGGGTTTACTAGGATTACCGGGTTTGTCAGGGTTCATTAGTGAATTTTTCTCTTTCTTAGGTTTGTTTGAGCAGCATCCCATCTATGCAGCTATCGGATCGTTAGGTTTAATTTTGGCTGCTGTTTACACATTGCGCGCATTACTTTCTGTGAGTTTTGGTGAATTGAAACGAAAAGATCTTATCGATCTTCCATGGAAAGAATGGTTGCCAATGTTTGTTTTGGTGATTACTATTATCTCCATTGGTATTTATCCTGATTTCATTAGCAATACATTAAATCATACATTAGAAACAATCGTTTCCGATTGGAGGGGATGATGATGAAACAAATGATATTGCAACTTTCGCCAGAATGGATTTTGCTAGCGGGGATAGCCCTTATTCTAATTGGCGAGATTTTGCTCAGAAAAGATAGTTCAAGAGTGTTTTTGGGCATTATTGCATGTTTAACAGTAGCATCTTCTGGTCTGTTTGTTTTACTGCAGAAAAAAGAGATCATCAGCCTGTTTTCAGGGAGCTATGTGAGTGATCCCTTGATCCGTTCGATAAAGATAATTCTTATTTTGGGTACGTTTTTGGTACTTTTACTCTCTTTTACAGAAAAGTTAAATGCCAAAGGGGAGTATTATCTTCTTTTATTAGCAGCTTTACTTGGTGCACTAACATTAGTGAGTTCAGCAGATCTCGTCTTGTTATTTGTTAGCTTGGAGTTACTCAGCCTTTCTGCATACGTTTTAGTCGGTATGCAGAAAAACAAGCTTGCCTCCAGTGAAGCAGCCTGGAAATATGTCATTTATGGAGGAGCATCTTCTGCTTTTTTATTGTATGGGTTGTCTTATTTTTATGGCCTTACCGGCTCTACATCACTTTCCCGCATCTCGGAAAATCTGTCTGTTGTGTACTCCAATAATCATGAGATGCTTGTATACTTGGCTATTTTCTTCCTGTTGGTTGGTATAGGGTTCAAAATAGCAGCAGTTCCATTTCACATGTGGGCTCCAGACGTCTATCAAGGTTCTCCTACTACAATTACGACATTTTTATCTGTTGTATCCAAAATAGCAGGTTTTGCTTTTTTGCTGCGGTTTTTAGGGAGTATATTTCAAACAGACGTTTTACATCCTGTTTTAACTGATGTAATTATTCCTGCTCTACTGATTATCTCTATATTATCGATGGTTGGTGGAAATGTTATTGCCCTAAAACAGTTTAATCTGAAACGAATGATGGCATATTCCAGTATCGGCCATGCAGGTTATATGCTAGTAGCCATTATCTCTATCTTATTGGGAGGACAAACGGAAGCATATTCCAGTTTATTCTATTATTTTGTAGCATATTTATTTGCTAGTACTGGGGTTTTGGCGATAGTCCAAACTGTGGCAAAGGATAGAGGAGCGGATCAAAGAATACTTAGTGGGTTACATAGACGGTCACCTTTTCTAGCCTTTTGTTTATCTGTCTTTTTGCTATCGTTAGCAGGTATACCATTTACAGCTGGATTTATCGGGAAATTTACGATTCTCGTGGAGGCATTCGGCAATAGTCTTTACTGGTTAGCGGCAATGATGCTTCTTACCACTGTTATCTCTTATTTCTATTATTTTCGAGTGATTCGCCAGATGTACTGGAAAGAGGACAAAGACCGAGAATACGAAAGCGTTCCATGGACAATAGGAATTGTAGTTATCATAACGTTAATTGGGACTTTCTTGTTTGGGATACTACCGCAAATTTTGCTGCAAGGAGTAAGTAACTTGATAGCATAAAGCAGAATGAAAAATAACGAAGGACCGATTACGTGTTTTACATAATCTGTCCTTCGTTTTTATTTAAACACTGTATATTGAATCAATCTCACGAATAGCTTAGCTTAAATACGAGTGAATGATTCTGCTTCAATCAGTGACTGAACCATGCGAGGATGGAGTGGCAGAATCAGATCTGCTGATTCTTTTTCAAATGTTCCACTGCGGTTGATGACATGTAAAACTTTTGTACGGATTTTGTAGTAATCATTTGTATCCTGTTTTCGTTCCGCTGCAGGAAGAGTATAAGGAATTAGACCAATCATATCCGCTAGCAAGAGATGATAAGTCATATTTGGCTTTTGAAAAATAAACTCCTTACTAGTCAAAGTATATCGGTAAGGGTATTTCACCTGTGAAATCAATAAGCTTCCAGAAAAGCGCTTGATATCAATAAAATCTGTAAAAATGATTATTACCCCCCTGATTACTAGTGGATTACCTTTATTGTAACACATTTACTGTGTATGAAAGCAGTTTTCCTTTTCGCTCTCTGGAGAAATATAATTTTTAACTTGTACTTTTTTCTTTTTTATAAGAAGAATATAAAAAGTTGTTATTTTATCAGCTAATTCAATGTAAAATAAAATATAGGAGAATAGATAAGGGATTCTCTAGATCCTGATAAGAAAGAGGATAGAGGTACGACAAAAAATGATTTTCTTGAAAATTATCTTATTTTTTTTGCCTGTTATCGCTTATCTTTTTGGTCATTTGTTGTATATAGTTCTAAAACGAACTTACTATACACAAAAAATTTCTATCCCTGGGTTTGGGATTTGGATTGCTGGCTTATTCATTGGCGTTATCGTTATTTTTTTACTTTTATTTGCTTTTGGTTTTGGTTTGGCGTTTTGGCTGTTTTAACTTGAAAACCTCTCATCTATTAATAGGTGAGAGGTACCTCATTATCATCTATGTAATTAGGTGTTAAATATGTATATCGATATATGATCTCTATCCTTTTTAAATCAAATTAGGATTCATCTTTCGATTTGTTTATGCTTAACATTTCTTAAAAATGGTTTATATATTAGCGGTTAGCATGATTTTTCAGTTTGAGTACACGGGACTCCCATGTACTCAAACAGTGTTCACTTCATGTGTACTTCCACACCATTTACGAAGTAGCAGGTTCCTCTAAGAAGAATGTGATTACCACAACCCATATAGTTTCCACTACGAATGTCGCTTGCCGTCACGCCAAAAACAGCGACACCATCCACGTCGATTCTAATGTGTACAGCTCCGAATAGGATGCTTTCCTCACGGTGAAAAAGGTTTGAAGGATCATCTGGTGTGATAACAGCGTTGCTCGGAATGTTCTTCACAACAACCTTACTGTTCAGCTTGGACGGGAAATCCATTTGAGGCTCCATCTTTATCTTGAAGCACTGGCTCTCAGTACCCTGTAAATTATATCACGAAAATTCAAAAGTAATTTATAAACATACATAATAATTTTGCTTTCGTTTTTCATAGATAAAGATAAAAACCTTTTCCTAGACATAGGAAAAGGTTTCATTTATGGATTGAACATTATTTACACGGGCGCAGTATAAGAGAATACTGCACCAAATTCTTTCTCAATACTGCAAAGGAGCTCTGCCGGCCGAACAGGGCTGTCCTAAAAGCACTGAAAAAGCTTGGGCTACACTTGGATGGACACCATCCAATGCTGGTTGCGACTGGACTACAGTGGTCTCGAGAACACACTGGGCCATATCGTTCCTGGCATTGAGATGGGAGTGCAGCTTAGTCCCGTGCCGACCTCAGGTCGGCTAAGTATGCAGCAGGTGCACTTTCGACTCCAATGAGGTCGACATTAAACTATTGATTTTATTATATCAAACATTTATCATTTGTTAAATATTTTTTTGATTTAAAAATTATATTCTGCAAAATTGTTTATTGTATCCAATGATAAGTGATCATAAGTATATTCATTATAGTGAGCGACTTGTATGATCCCCTTGTCGTCAATCAAAAATTCAGCAGGAATACGGTCAAAATTTGCCCCTTCTTCATGAATAAGTGAAAATCCAGCAGATTCTACTTCTTTGGTCAGTGATTCAATTTTTTCTTTATTAGCCAAAGTAGCACTTATTTTTTGCTTTGAGGATTCTACACCATATAGCTCATAGATGGCTGCCTCTGCATCAGCGATTAATGGAAAAGGAGGCTGTTGCATTCCGACATGTGTTTGCAGATTTTCTTCAGGTGATTCAAAAAAAGCGATGACTTCTAAGCCTTCTTTCCTCCATATGGGATAATGTTTTATAAACCGTTGTATTTGTAAATTACAGAGAGCACATGCAGCATTTCGAAAGAAAGACAATAATACTTTTTTTCCACGGTAATCTTCTAATTTAATTTGTTTGCCTGTATGATCTTTTCTCTCAAATAAAGGGGCTAAATTCCCTAGTTTCTGTTTCATATTGTTTCCTCCATATGATTGATAAGTCCATCGTAATGGAGGAAAAATAATTAATCTGTGACTTCGTCACATAACAGCTGTTCTAATTTATCTGTCTCTAACACTTCAATCCACCCACGCCCTGTTTGAATGCACCCTTTTGTTCGGAGTTTTTTTAATGTACGACTGACCACTTCTCGAACTGTTCCAATTTCTTTTGCTAATTCCTGATGAGTAGAAAAGATTTTTTTCTGCTGTGTGTGTAACTTCAAAATAAGTTTTATCAATCGTTTTTCTATTGATTCAGTTACTTTGCCAAACAATTGATCGTTTTTTTGATACATTCCATCTAACAATTTTTGAAAAGTGTAGTGTCGAATCGCTTGATACTGCAAAATCCATTTTAGAAATATATTTTTTCGAACATATAGTACCTCTACATTTGTGAGTGATGTAATAGAACCTGGGTAATCTCTCCCACTTAGACCACTTAAGACAAGCAGTCCACAGATTTCTCCGGCAGAAATCGAATGAATTGCGTATTCTTCGCCTTGTCCATTGATGAAACGAATGCTTGCTATTCCATCAACTAAAAAGAATGCAAATTTTTTTGTTTTTTCATGTGTGAAAAATTTCGTATTTTCCGGATAAGAAAGTAAAACCGATTCTGCTTCCAGCCAATCCTGTTTGCTTAGTTCATGAAAAAAGGGAAAAACGTTTTTTATTTTTGTAAATTGGTTATCTGTCAACACTTTCATTTCCTTCTTTCACTTACGATAATCGTTTCTATTTTCTCGAATACTCTCAAAAAATGTTTTGCTGTCATTCGTACTTTTGTGTACGATAGATTATGGCTGCATTACCCATGATAGTAGGAGGTGATCCCTTGGAGCAAGCAACAGCACTTGGTGTTTCCTCTTTGACAAACATCATTTTCTCGTTGGCATTGATTGCCTTTACATGGTGGGTGTTACTTCGTGTTCGAATTGAGGCTGTATTGAAGATTAAAGAGCCTTGGTTTGCATTTATTGTGATGATGATGCTATCCATTGTAATTGGACATCAGCTGGCACTCTTTTTCATCAATTATTTAGACTGGGCGCGGATTATCAGTCAAAATTTATTTTGATGTGGCTCTAGTATAATCTTTCTGTCCGTCGTACAAAATGGATAGAAATGGTTATAGGGAGCGGTTTCTATGTTACGTTGGATCGGGATATTATTAATCAGTAGTATTTTTTTAATGGGGAGTAGCCAAGCTGATTCAGTTGTACCGCAAAAATTGCTTACAGTGGCGAATGAGATGGAGATTACTCCAACTACCTTTGTGGTACATCATAGCGGAAGAACAAGAAACATGCTTACGACTTCACAAGCAGAAGAAAAAATGCGACAATGGATGAATGAGCTTTCACTTGGTGATTGGAAAAAAATAAAAGATCAAGATGGAATTCGTTACGATGCTTCTGGAAAATGGAGAAATTTAGAGGTCTCATTTTATATGATTATTGACAAACCAGATGCAAAAGCTTCCGAGCCATATGTAGCGATCCAAGTAACAGGACATGGTCGTCCAAATGACGACTGGTCGCAAGCGGCCGGGAGAATCCAAAAATTCCTTTACCAACAAGAAATTCCTACACATTTGCATTATTCACTACAAGGAACAAGCAATTATTCAACACATATATTACAAACTGCACATGAAATCATCAAAAAATTGGATGCAAAAGAAATAGAAGGAATGGAAACGGATCAAACGGTGAGTTTATCTGCTTATTCACCAATGTTTTCTGAAAGCATTCGAACAAGAGGAGGAGCGATGAACCTCCAAGTAGCAACTCACCGCGATATGCGTTCTGGGAAGCTAATCGTGACGATTGGATCGCCAATCATTACAGTAGAATATTAGATCATCTGGGGGGAAGACATGTGGAAAAAATTATTGTTCAAGGTGGTAACCGTTTGCAGGGAAGAGTGAAGTTACATGGAGCGAAAAATGCAGTTTTGCCTTTAATCGCTGCATCGATTTTACCAGCACGAGGAAAAATCAGCATATTGGAAGTACCAATGCTTGACGATGTAAAAACAATTACGGCAATGCTATCAAGACTGGGGATTAAAACCGAATTGGGGGAAGATTGCGTACATATTGATGCGCAAACCTTACAAACGACACAGGCTCCATATGATTTGGTACGGAAAATGAGAGCTTCATTTTTAATTATGGGACCACTTTTAGCGAGAAAGAAACATGCACGTATCCCTCTGCCAGGTGGTTGTGCGATTGGGAGTCGCCCGATTGACCAGCATTTAAAAGGCTTAGAAGCAATGGGAGTAAAATTTGAAATAGAAGCTGGCCATATAGAAGGCAGTGTGATCGATCGTTTGAAAGGTGCGAGTATTTATCTCGATTTTCCAAGTGTAGGTGCTACCCAAAATATTATGATGGCAGCAACCCTTGCAGAAGGACGCACTATTATTGAAAATGCTGCTTGTGAACCAGAAATAGTAGATTTGGCTAATTTCTTGAATGCAATGGGTGCCAATGTGCGTGGAGCAGGGACTGACGAAATAAAAATAGATGGTGTCGATTTTTTACATGGTACCGAATATACCGTTATTACTGACCGCATCGAAGCAGGGACTTATATGGCAGCAGCAGCAATTACTCGTGGTGAAGTTTTTGTTGAGGGGGCTATTGCTGATCATCTCATTCCACTCATCGCAAAGCTCCGTGAGATGGGTGTGCAAGTTATGGTGAGTGAAGATGGTATTTTAGTCCGTGCTGAAGGGGAACTAAAACCAATCGATGTGAAAACTCTTCCTTATCCTGGATTCCCAACGGATTTGCAGTCACAAGTAATGGCTCTACAGTTGACAGCTAATGGTACAAGTTTGATGTCAGAAACTGTATTTGAAAATCGTTTTATGCATGTGGAAGAGTTAAAGCGGATGAGTGCACACATCAAAATTGATGGACGGACTGCAGTGATCGAAGGTGGACATCCATTATCAGGAGCGCAAGTAACTTCAACTGATTTGCGAGCTGGTGCAGCTTTGATTTTAGCAGGACTTGTAGCAGATGGTGTAACAGAAGTTTATGGTTTACACCATGTTGATCGGGGATATGTGGACATTGTAGGTAAACTTCAATCGTTAGGTGCGAAAATAGAAAGAGTCAAAGCAGAAGATGAAGTTTCAGCAACACAGCCTTCCTTTGCATAAAAAAATATATTTGCAGACCGTTCCCTATAAGGAACGGTTTTTTGTTGTTAGAATACGGTTCTAATCTAGTAACTTGTCTAATAGGATAAGAGAAAGATTCGATTAGGAGGTTCGTTTTTGGCTTACCATTACAAGCAAATCGTATTGTTATGTTCCTTTTTTCTACTGGTCCCTCTACTAGTAATTTTACTTCCAATAGTGTTTGTAGATTTTAAAAATGATACGGAACAAGTGAACGCAATTTCTTCTTTTCATTCAAATCACGAAAGTGACTCTCCGATACAAATAAACGTGAAATTATCCAATCCCAAAAAGACAATTAGAGTTCCGCTCGAAGATTACATACGTGGTGTAGTTGCTTCTGAAATGCCTGTGGAGTTTGAATCTGATGCTCTTCAAGCACAGGCTATGGCAGCGAGAACTTATATTTACAGCAGGGTAAAAAATAATGAAGCTACGGTAACTGATACAGTCAAAGATCAAGTATATGCTACAGATGAGAAATTAAAAGAGCGATGGAAAGAACACTATGCTGAAAATTTAACCAAAATAACCGCTGCTGTAAATGCAACCAAAGGAAAAATTATTACGTATCAAGATAAGCCTATTTATGCTGCGTTTTTTTCTACTAGTAATGGTTACACGGAAAACTCTGAAGAATATTTTCAAGCAGCATACCCGTATTTACGAAGTGTGATATCCATTTGGGATAAACAGTCTCCCAAATTCACGAAAACAAAAACAATGTCCATAAAAAGTGTAGGCAGAGCACTAGAAAAGAGTTCAGGTGAAAAAATTGCAACAACCGTTTTGGCACAAGGGGGAGGAATAAGAATTTTAAAAAAGACATCTGGAAATCGTGTGGCGAAAATCATGATTGGAGATCACATTTTTACAGGGAGACAAGTGCGGGAAGCGCTTGATTTAGCATCCTCCGATTTTTCTTGGAGACAACATGGGGCAGAAATCACCTTTATCACTCATGGTTTTGGTCATGGGGTAGGAATGAGCCAATGGGGAGCGAATTTGTTAGCAAAAGAAGGGAAAACAGCGGAACAGATCATTCACTACTACTATCAAAACATAAAAATAAAAAATATAAATGATTAGTTGATGTTATATTATAATTCTTTTATAATCAAAAAAATTTTTTGTCCATGAAAAGATGAGATGAGGAACCATGGATATTCGTTCTTTGAATGCAACGGAGAAGATTATCACGGTAAATGGGAAGGAAGTTCCCCAAACATGCCTGCATATATTCGGGATGGAAAAGTGTACCGTCTCCCCAAACGGGAAAAAGACGTCGTCATTTATGTGAAAGCCGATGTTTATGATATTGCATCTCAGTACCGGCCAGATCTTCGAATCGTAAAGTAACCTCAAGCATTCATCAAGGACTGCTATGCAGCAGCATGGCAGTCCAAAATAAACAAATAATATTGGGCGAATAAAGAGAACTGATAAAAGTTATACAAATTGATATTGTTATAGTAGATATGCCTCTCCTTCTACCATGAGGTATAAGGGTTTGAATGGAATTGAATCACTAATTTCTGACAAGGAATGGCAAAAATAGCGCCTGGAGGCGTTTTTTGTTGTAGGTGTGTGAAAATTGAATTAAGATAGTTATAAGGAAACCACCCCACATCCTAGAAAGGGATGCACTCATGGCGTACACCATCCACAAGCTGTCCGACAACTCTTTTGTGATCAAGCCGTCGGGGCGGCAGCGGCTGATCATTGTCGACTTCGAGGCTGGCGCTGTCTTTACCGGAGGCTGGGGCTGCTTTGCCCCTGCACTGGTGGAGCCGGCTGAGCCGGCTCGACGACGATCGTTCATTCGTTTCACGTTTCTCAAGCGTGAGGGAGATAGGTTCGTCGCCCCCAAGGTCACTGGAGGATACTTCAATCTCAACGATGACAAGCTGGATTACGAAATGGAGAAGTGGAACCCTGTTTCCCCCAGCGATGTCATTCGGGAAGAGGAGGAGTTCACCGTCGTCAACGACCTCTTGCCGTCAGACCGTAGGATCAATGTCGTCGACCTCAGCCGCTCGCCGGTGCTTATCGACACTTGGCAGCACCCCCGCGTCGGTACCATCGAGGTTTACCAGCGCTACAAGCAGCAGCTGACTGACCAGGTACTTCCGGAAGCGGAAGCAATCTGGACATCTAACAAGGGGGTGCGCTACCCTCTCCGTCAAGATGGTCGCCTGCTCCGCTGTGGCTGGCCTTGGATCGAAGACGGCCGTGAGGTCACGTTCAACACAACCGCCGGTATCTGGGATGGTGCCGATGGCAAGGTGAAGATGAACCACATGTAGCTCCTCTCTGGTACAAACCATCTAGGATGTGGGACTCCCCTGTACAGCTTCTGTGCAGGGGAACCCATATTTATTTCGATTGCCTATATGTGCATATAGGAATACCGTTTCTATCTCTCAAGCAGTAGAAACCAGCAAAAAGAAATGGGTATTCCAGAAAAATAGTTAAACCTTTGGAATGAGATCATATTAATCTCACTGGTGATTATGTATGGAATTTAACACAGTCTGGTGTGATTATTACACCTCTATCAAAACCACTTCTGGAAGATGAAAAATATCGAAACGAATGTCATTCTATGACCCCGCTACCGTATTTAGGTGAGCCAAAAGTGCTTTTGCAGTTGTGTACTTAGCTTCTGATGAATCGAAATTTGTGACTGGCTCTGAATTTGTAATTGATGGAGGATTACTACAATAGGGATGCTTAGGTAACTGGGGCACGAATACCATGACCCTGTACCTAAGCCAGTCATCGTCAACAGAAACAATTTTATTAACGTGGGTTTCTCAAACCGTTTAAGATATGCAGTTCAAATTTACTAGCTTTGCTTTCTATGGGTATATTTATGTTTATATTCTTTGATGTACAGGTCCCCACTGTATGTGGGGAGTGTCCTTGGAGCCTCCAAGAACAACTAGGAGATTTTGCTCAATCTTTGTAACTCTTATTGTTCGGGGTTGTCACTGTCAACTCCCATGGCTTTACGAATCTTGTCGCCGAACAAGAAGTTTACAATGAGAGCAGCCAGGAAGATACAGAGGAATGTCCCAGCGATTGACATGCTTATCTCCAATGGATTTTGACTAGCTCTAGTATATCATGTTAAGTAAGATAACTAATCTCCGCTCGTGGGAAATATTTTTCAATGAGTGTTTTCATATGTACACGAATTGCCTCCATATGGACATCTTGATACACATATTTGGTGCGTCCATACTTTCCCCATTTTTTCTTGCGCTCTTCCTCGTTCATTTCTAACTTTGTTTTTGGGTAACGTTTTTCAATGATGTTTTTTGCTGTTTTTGTAAATCGATGTGTGATCAATTCAAATGTGAGATCATCGACAGGCGGCAGAGTATTATGCAGACCAAGAATGAGGTTTGCATATTCTTCTTCCCATCCATCAAAAATCATAATTGGAGCGATAATAAATCCAAGCGGATAGCCTGCTCTTGCTACCTTTCCAGCAGCTTCGATTCGGTCGGCTAAGGGAGAAGTAGCAGGTTCAAAATTTTTGACGACATAATTAGCATTTACACTAAAGCGAAATCGCGTATTTCCATTATGTTTTGCATCGAGTAAACTGTCCACATTGGCATACTTGGTGACAAAACGAAGTCTGCCCAGTTTTTGCTCTCCCATAAACTCGATTGCCTTTTTGAGTGAACCTGTGATGTGTTCAATTCCTACTGGATCCGATGTGCAAGCTGCTTCGAAGCGAGTGATCTCCGGGTAACGTTCTTCGATATATTTATCTGCTGCTGCGAAAATATCATCTAAGTTTACATATACACGTACGTAAGGACGAGCACCCATTGTTGTTTGTAAATAACAGTAATGGCAGTGTCCCATACATCCAGTTGCAAGGGGAATGGCATATTCTGCCGAAGGTTTGGAAGTGTCAAATTTTAATGTTTTGCGGATGCCGACTACCAATGTGCGCTTGGCGATTCGGTATTTTTCTAGATCGGTTTCCCCTGGTAGATTGGTCACACGATTGTGGGAGGTAGTCATTTCCACCGGAATATCGGTTTGTTTATATTTTTCATATAGTTCTTTCCCTAGTGGATAATCCAGAGCTGCTGGTTCAAAGTATACAAGATCAGGTGTGAATGGTTTCATTTATTAGGCTCCTGTAATCATTTGTGTTTACTTTGCCCTGTCTGTTTAAACCCATGAGAAAAAATTTTTTCCATAACAAAAAAACCAGACACATTTGGTACTAGTTTGGCTTTGTTATGTTGTTGTGTACCCTGCTGTAGACATACATCTACAGCAGGGGTTCACCTCAGAAAGGCTTGTGGATTCAGATCTTTGCTTCGATGATTTGAGCCGACTTACCGGTCACCCTGACCTTGACGCGTACAGGGTATCCGTCCGCATCAACGGTATAGGTGTCAGTCTTAGCGACTACCACCTCTTGACCGCTCTTCCCGTTGACAGTGACCGAGATGGTCATCTTGTCACCATCGAGTGCGACGGTAGCGGTCGCCGTGTGACGCCCAATCTTCACACCCACTTGAAACCTGCTTTCTGGATGAAGACAACGCTCCATCCGATTGGAGGACAGTTGTAACTTCATCTTAGCACTGCTTTTGGAACGTTCTCAATACAAAATGAAAATAAAATACCAACTATTGTACAAAATTTACCAATTCAGGTATAAACCCCATAAGATGCGTCGACACTGGTCACTAGAGGTGATCAGATAATGAAACCAGAAGAACCAAAAAACAAAGTGTCATTTCTGGATGAAAACAAAAATCAAGAAACAGCAAAGACAAATGCATTATTAGATAAAAAGTGGTTTTTTCCAGCTATTTATATGACTGTAGCAGTTTGTGTACTTGGAATGGCATGGTGGTATCAATCGACAAAACAACAAGATGTCACACGAACGACGAATCCTGATGTTGATACTGTTTTACCAGTGGAAGAAGTTCCAACGGATAATCTCAAACAAATTTCCTTGCCGATCACAAGTAATCCGACAGTTGCAAAGGTGATGGACTTCTATGATGCCAATGCCACTGATACTGCAAAAGAGAGTGCTTTGGTAAAATATGCAGATACGTATTGGCCTCATACTGGTATCGATTTTGCCCAGAAAAATGGGAAATCATTTGATGTAATAGCCAGTGCCTCTGGAAAAGTAGTTCGTGTAGAAAAAAATCCAGTTCTTGGTCAAGTTGTAGAAATCAAACATGAGAATGGTTTGACTACCATTTACCAGAGTTTGTCCAATGTCAAAGTAACCTTAAATCAATCGGTCATAAAAGGTGATGTTATTGCCGAAGCAGGACAAAACCAATTTGAAAAAAGTGAAGGCGTGCACCTTCATTTCGAAGTACGAAAAAACAACCAAGCACTAAATCCAAATGACTATATTAAATAATAAGCGCCCCATAAGGGCGTTTTCTTTTTTTTAAAATAACAAGCTGTTCTCCAAACGAATGTATTCTTTCTGCTTGTCCCAGCATAACCGGTTGTACGGTTCATATAATGTATCAAACAAGCAGAAAGGAGGAGAACAGTTGCACGATTATATAAAAGAGCGAACTATAAAAATTGGCCAATATTTTGTTGAAACGAAAAGTACCGTGCGTGTTATAGCGAAAGAATTTGGCGTTTCGAAAAGTACCGTCCATAAAGATTTAACAGAGCGTTTACCAGAGATAAATGCTGATTTAGCTAATGAAGTAAAGGAAATATTAGAATATCATAAATCTATTCGACATTTACGCGGTGGAGAAGCTACAAAGATAAAATATAAACGCAAAGCAGGAAACAAGGAAGTGGCCCGCATATCTATATAGATAAAAATTTCACAATTTCGAAGGTCGGTTGTCTTCAAAATTTACATAATCATCTCACTTCCGACCTTCTAATTATATGGTAATATATATAAAATGCGTTTTTTGTTCTTTCTCGAATAAGTAAATTATAAGTTTTTCTATTTTTCATTTTAATTAGAGCCCTAATTTATGAAAGCGCTACTTTGTTTTAAATAATCATCCGAAAATATATGGGAAAGATTGACAGCTTAATATATAATACAATTTTCACTGCTGTCGGTAGACGGATGAAGGGTTGCTTTGTTATATTTTTGTTAGGTGAAAAGCATGGACAAGCTTATTTGTAATTGGAGAGGTATGACAGATGAGTCAATCAGAAGATAAAAAAGATAGAAAGAATCTAGAAGTGAAAGAAGAACAAGAAGAATCACGTTTACCAGTTGGAGAATTGAAGTGGAGTAAAGAACAAAAAGAAAAAAATGAAAAGGAGGAAGAAAAAGTAGAAAATAACGAGAAAGAACAAGTGGAAAAAGAAGAAGAACAATCTTCTGCAAAAAGTGTACACTCGGAAATCTCTGCAACGCTGTTAGATGTAGAAATAGAACACGAGAAAGAACCTCAAACAAAAGAAGCTCAAGTTTCTTCTGCTGAGGAAAAGAAAGAGAAAAATGACAAACAAGATCCATTAGCAAATATAGAAGATACGCTTACTCCTATTGACTTTAAAACATACGAATTTAATGCGGATCAGTTAAAAGCTATTGAACAGGAATTGAATGCATTAAATCCGCAAAAGCTAGAGGAAGAACTTCAAACGCTGCATCAAGAAGATTCTCATCTTCATGAAGTGGACGAAGAAGATTTTGATGATGAATATGCTTCTGATAATAAATGGTTAAAACGTTCCATTTGGGTTATAGGAGTACCTGCACTATTGGTCATCGTTTTATTTGTCAGCCTGATCATTGGTCACACGGTAATAGGCGGTCAACCGGTAAGTGACATTTTTGATATGGGCATGTGGATGCATGTTTACAATTTAATTTATAGCTAAAATACCCCGTCTGTGTGAATTGCCACAAAGACGGGATTCTTTGTGGTAGGCTGGAGGGTCTTAGATGATAAACATACCAAATATCCTTACAATTTTTCGCTTTTTCTTAGTCCCTACCTATCTAATCGTTTATTTTTCCGATATACCAGGTAAATTGTATTGGTCTATTGCCATTATTTTACTTGCAGGGATTACCGATGTAGTAGATGGATACTTAGCAAGGCGGTATAATCTAATAACAGAAATTGGCAGTCTTCTTGATCCCTTGGCAGATAAGTTGATGATTATAGCAGTATTTTTGTCCCTTCTCATAACAGATAAAATTAGTTTATGGGCAGCATTTGCTGTCTTTTTGCGTGATATTTCCATGATTCTATATTCAACTTTTTTCCACCTGAAGGGGAGAAAGACCATCCCAGCAAATATTATGGGGAAATTGACAACGGTACTTTTTTATGTGGCGTTATTTGCGCTACTTTTTGATATTCACGGAGCTCAAACTTATCTTTGGTTTGTTATCGGCTTGTCCTATTTGACGACGTTGATCTATTTTGTATTAATACGATCAGCTAATCGAGATGATGCCTAATCATTGCACAGCTCGTCATGCTCTAAAACGTATGCTAAACTGTAGCGGAGTATGAAACAAAGATAGGAGTGTATGTATGGAGTGGGATATTAACAAAATACAAGAAGTGATACCTCACCGGTATCCATTTTTATTAGTGGACAAAATTGTTGAGGTTATCCCTGCAAAAAAAGCAGTTGGAATTAAAAATGTAACAATGAATGAGCCCTTTTTTCAAGGACATTTCCCGGGATATCCTGTGATGCCTGGTGTATTAATTGTGGAAGCTTTAGCACAAGTTGGAGCATGTTCCATTTTGGTATTGGACGAATACAAAGGGAAAATTGCTTTCTTTGCGGGAATTGATCGTGTTCGTTTTCGCGGACAAGTAAAACCTGGTGATGTTTTGCATTTAGAAGTGGAAATGACACGCCTTCGTGGAAAAATGGGCAAAGGAAATGCGGTTGCGCGTGTTGGAGATAAAGTAGTGGCAGATGGAGAAATTATGTTTGCAATCATGGATTCAGATTCTGATACAAAACCCAATACATAATCGATTAAAAAAGTTATGTGTCTATATTTTTTCAACTATACCAAAAACATTTCATTTGTGTTACAGTGTTTGTAATGTTGCTGTAACATTAAATGTAGTTTGGAAAGAAGGTACAAAATTTGATCCGCTATGGAATTGTTGGATGTGGTCATATTGCTAAAAAACATGTTCAGGCAATAACGAATGTGAAGGGCGCAGTATTGACAGCTGTCTGTGATACCAATGCAGAACGATTACAAGAATTTGTTACAGAAGAAGTCAAAGGGTTTTTAGATTTACAAGCTATGCTGGAATCAAACTTAGTAGATGTTGTTTCGATTTGTACCCCAAGTGGACTACATAAAGCACTTACCATTCAAGTAGCTGAAGCGAAAAAGCACGTTGTTGTGGAGAAGCCGATGGCTCTCACACTAGAAGATGCGAATGAAATGATTGAGGCTTGCGAAAAAAATAACGTGAAGATGGCAGTTGTTCATCCAAATCGTTTTCGCCCTGCAATCATTGAATTGAGAAAACAATTAGACAAAGGTGCATTTGGAAAAATTGGTCATGCAAATGCTACAGTGCGTTGGAATCGTAATCAAGCATATTATGATCAAGCACCATGGCGGGGAACCAGAGCGATGGATGGCGGCGTTTTAATGAATCAAGCTATTCACAATATGGATTTATTGTTATGGATGATGGGAGATATAGAAGAAGTAAGCACCTATGATGCAACCCGAATTCGTGACATTGAAGCAGAAGATACCTCCGTTTCGGTGATACGATTTAAAAATGGCGCATTAGGTGTACTAGAAGCTGCGGTGACGATCTACCCAAAAAATTTGGAAGAATCGTTATCGTTATTTGGAGAAACTGGAACCGCAATCATTGGCGGTCCAAATGCGAACTGGATTAAAACATGGGATTTTGAAGGAATCAGCGAGAAAGAAAAACAACAAACGATGGATCAAGTAGCAGCAGATCCGTTTGGAATTCCTGGACATGAATGTATTATCCAAGATATGACCAATGCTGTTGAACAGGATTATATCCCTGTCGTTTCTGGTAAAGAAGGTAGAGAAGCATTGGCTTTTGTTATAGCATGCCAGAAATCAGCTGAAACAGGCAAAGCTGTACGGATGGACGATTTACTAAATTCCAAAAAAGGAGTAACAAAGTGATGAAAAAGATTCCTTTGCTTGACTTAACAAAACAATATAGTGGTATTCGTGAAGAGGTAAGAGATGCTGTTGATCGAGTATTGGAAAGTGGCCATTATATTTTAGGACCTGAAACCAAGGCTTTAGAAGCAGAGATTGCTGAGTATTGTGGTGTTAAACATGCGATTGGTGTGGGAAATGGAACAGATGCTCTTCAACTAGTTTTGGATGCCGCTGGTATTAAAGAAGGAGACGAGGTCATTACTACTCCTTTTACTTTTTTTGCATCTGCTGAAGTTGTTTCTCAGCTAAAAGCAACCCCTGTTTTTGTAGATATCGATCCAAAAACGTATAACTTAGATGTGGAACAACTAAAGAAAGCAATTACTCCAAAAACAAAAGCAATCATTCCTGTTCATATTTTCGGTCAGCCAGCTGAAATGGATGAAATCATGGAACTTGCTGATAAACATAATCTATTTGTTTTAGAAGATGCAGCTCAAGCTATTGGTTCTGAGTACAAAGGAAAAAGAATCGGTTCTTGGGGACATGCAGCTACTTTTTCTTTCTTTCCAACTAAAAATCTCGGTGGATACGGTGACGGTGGGATGGTCGTAACCAACGACGATGAATTAGCTGCAAAAGTACGTATTTTGCGGGCTCATGGCAGCAACCCGAAATATTATCATACCATGATTGGGTATAACAGCCGTTTAGATGAAATTCAGGCTGCTGCGCTGCGTATTAAATTGCGCCATTTGGACGATTGGAATAATGCTAGAGCAGAAAAAGCTGCTTATTATGATAAAAAATTAGCTGAACTGCCAGTAGTGACTCCATTCCATGCAGAAAACCGCAACCATATTTATCATCTATACAATGTACAAACTGAAGATCGTGATGGTATGATGGCTCACTTGAAAGATAATGGCATTGCATCTGGTATTTATTACCCATTACCACTTCATTTACAAGAAGTTTATAAAGATCTTGGTTACAAAGCTGGAGATATGCCGAATGCGGAGACTATTTCCCAGAAAATATTCGCACTCCCACTATATCCGGAGTTAGAAGAAGAGACAATTGATCATATTGTTCAAGTTGTACGTAACTTTTTTGAAAAGGAATGATCCCGATGAATGATTTGCTCAATAAAATTGAGTCAAAAAATGCAGTGATTGGGGTTGTGGGACTAGGTTATGTGGGTCTTCCACTCGCTGTTGAAAAAGCAAAGGCCGGTTACAAAGTAATCGGGTTTGATGTGCAACAAAAACGTGTTGATATGGTAAACGATGGTGTGAATTATATCGGGGATGTTGTAGACGAGGAACTAAAACAAATTATCGCATCAGGACAACTTACTGCAACGGTGGACTACTCAAAAATCCAAGAAGTGGATGCTGTGGCGATCTGTGTACCAACACCTCTTGATAAATATCAACAACCAGATACTACGTATGTTGAAGCATCAGGAAAAGAAATTGCAAAATTTCTTCACCCAAATATGCTGGTTGTATTAGAGAGTACAACATATCCGGGGACGACAGAAGAGGTGCTCCAGCCTATTTTAGAGTCTACAGGCTTAAAAGTAGGAAGAGATTTTTATTTGGCATACTCCCCTGAACGAGTGGACCCTGGAAATAAAACTTTTAACACCAAAAATACTCCTAAAGTTGTAGGAGGCGTATCTGCGGCGTGTACAAAAGTTGCAGCTGCAATGTATCGCAGCGTACTGGAAGGGGATGTACATGAAGTTTCCAGTCCAAAAGTAGCAGAAATGGAGAAGATTCTAGAGAATACTTTCCGCAATATCAATATTGGACTAGCTAATGAAATGGCTATTCTCTGTAACAAAATGGGAATTGATTTATGGGAAGTAATTGAAGCTGCAAAAACAAAGCCATATGGTTTCATGGCATTTTACCCTGGTCCTGGTCTAGGTGGTCACTGTATTCCAATCGACCCATTTTACTTGACTTGGAAAGCAAGAGAATACAACTACCATACACGATTAATTGAAGTCGCTGGGGAAATTAATAACGAAATGCCAAACTTTGTAGTTGATCGCACAATGAAGATATTAAATCGTTATCAAAAATCATTGAGCGGAGCAAAGGTGCTTGTCTTAGGTGTGGCTTATAAAAAAGATATTGATGATTATCGTGAATCACCTGTAATGGAAATTATAAAATTGCTAGAGAATTACCAAGCTGACTTTGAATTGGTAGATCCGCATATCTCATCATTTCGTTTAGATGAAAAAGCATATGAAACAGTGGAATTAACAGAAAGAAAGTTAAAAGAAGCTGATCTAGTGCTCATTACAACAGATCACAGTGCTTTTGATTATCAACAAATAGCTGATCTATCTGCATCCATTTTTGACACAAGAAATGCGATGAAAGATGTAAAAAATATCAAAGCGTACTACGAAAAACTGTAAAAACAGGTGATCTCAAATGAAACATTACATTCATGATAGTGTGAAATTGGGGCAAAATGTAACGATTGGCTACTTTTCTGTAATCGAAGAAGGAGCAGTAATCGGAGATAATGTTACCATCGGAAACAATGTCACTATTCATGCAGATACTATAATTGGTTCACACGTATTTATATCTGATAATTGTGTTGTAGGGCGCTGGCCAAGACCTGCTAAAGCCTCCACGGTAAAAGTGGATAAAAGTCTGCCTGCCTTGCAAATAGGAGATGGTACAACTTTGGGCGCCAATACTGTGTTGTATCGTGGTTCAACACTCGGAAAAGAGGTCATGGTCGGCGATCAAGCATCCATCCGCGAAAAAGTGAAAATCGGTGATTCTGTTGTTGTAGGACGTGGAGTTGCAGTTGAGAACCAAGTAGAAATCGGTTCTTATACAAAAATTCAGACAAATGCTTATATTACCGCCTATACAACGATTGAAGAGCGAGTATTTATCGCACCAACCGTTACCACTACTAATGATAATTTTATGGGACGTACAAAAGAGCGTTTTAAATTAGTACGTGGACCTCTGATCAAAAAAGGTGCCCGTGTTGGTGGTGCTTCGATACTGCTGCCTGGCGTGACGATAGCTGAAGAGAGTTTTATTGCTGCTGGTGCATTGGTTAACAAAGATACAGAACCTGCAAAATTATATGTTGGTGTTCCTGCGCGTACGTTACGAGATGTACCCGACCGAGAAAAATTGGAAAATCAAGAGTAAAACAAGTGAGGGAACAAGGCATTTTGGACTTGTTCCCATTTTCATAAGGGGAGGAGTGAGACAGATGAAAGTTTTGGTTACTGGTGGAGCAGGATTTATTGGTTCTCATATTGTCGACCACTTGATTGATCTTGGTCATCAAGTAGTAATTGTTGACAATATGTCTTCTGGAAAAGAAATCAATTTGCATTCTCAAGCATCATTTTACCGGCTTGATATGGAACATCCACAAGTTAATGATATATTTGCAGCAGAAAAGCCAGAGGTTGTTATCCACCAAGCAGCACAAACAGTGGTTCAAACATCCGTCAAAGAGCCTGTGTATGATGCCCATATGAATATTTTGGGTACGATTAATTTACTCGAAGCAGCTCGCTCACATGGAGTGAAAAAGTTTATATATGCATCTTCTGCAGCTGTTTATGGTGACCCAAAATATGTACCAATTGATGAAAAACATCCTGTAGAGCCATTGTCTGGATATGGAATTTCAAAGTATACACCAGAGGAGTATCTTCGTGTTTACGGGCATTTGTATGGGCTGGATTACACTATCCTTCGCTATGCAAATGTTTATGGAATACGTCAAGATCCACATGGGGAAGGTGGAGTTATTTCTATATTCATTGACAAAGCGATTGGAAAACAGTCATTCACTATTTTTGGCGATGGGAAGCAGACCCGCGATTACATTTATGTCGAAGATGTTGCTAGAGCAAATGTGGCAGCGCTTCAAGCTGGCAGTGGGGAAATTTTTAATATTGGTACAGGAGTACATACAACACTTAATGAACTGGTAATGAAACTCCAGCAAATAAGCGGACATACATTGGAAACTATCTATGAAGATGAGCGGCTGGGTGATATCAAACAAAGTTATTTTGCAGTCGACAAGGCAATAGGTAGTTTAGATTGGTCTCCTGCCATCTCACTTGCGGAAGGATTAGAAAAAACATACCAGTTTTATCTTTCTCGGCATTCTACAAAAATATTGTAACAAATATCCTCTTGTACTTTCGAAATAACTGACTTATACTAAGTTACAGGTCATGAAATATTCCTGTAACATTCGTGTTACTTTCGTAATGAAAAAAGATGAATTTGGATATATATATAAATGTAGGAGTGGTGAGAAGATGCGTTCCAAAGTAATGGTGGGAAACCAATCGCAAATGGTATTTGGGGATATAAGTGCTGGTGGAGTCGTTTATCCGATAATGAAACGAACCTTTGAAATGTTATTTTCCCTTTTGCTCTTGGTCATCACATTGCCAGTGCTTCTTGTCACTGCGATTGCGATTAAACTTGAGTCACCTGGTTCAATTTTTTACAAACAAGAGCGGGTTGGAAAAAACGGGAAATTATTTAATGTATGGAAATTACGTTCTATGCGTAATGATGCGGAAAAAAATGGTCCGCAATGGGCAGCTAAAAATGACGCACGGGTAACCCAAGTAGGAAGTTTTATTCGTAAAACGCGAATCGACGAGTTGCCACAATTGTTTAATGTGTTAAATGGCGAGATGAGCTTGATTGGCCCAAGACCAGAAAGACCAATGTTTACCGATCAGTTTGACAAAGAAATCCCAGGCTTTAAAAATCGTTTGTTAGTAAAACCAGGATTAACTGGCTGGGCACAAGTAAATGGTGGATATGAAATGACTCCAGCAGAAAAGTTAGACTTGGATATGTATTACATTCAAAAACAATCCTTTAAACTTGATACAAAAATCTTCTTCCGTACCATTAAAGTTGTATTCACTGGTGATGGAGCAAGATAAAAGATGAAGCGAAATGCTTCATTTTTTTTGTTTGTAACATTTTCGACAATTATACTTTTCATAACAGGGAGATATAATAAAAACTGGCTGAAATCCAGTCTGTCTTGATTGAGAGAGGACTCTATTATGCGGGATATCATGGAGGATGTTCGGATTTCTCCTATTATAGCGAACCGTTGGAAGATTGAAACGGAGCATAAGGTTACAAATTTTACCCCTTTTCGTGAGCCTCCTATGTTTACTTGTCAGTTGGGAGACAAATATCGGATTCTCGTTACAGATGATCCTGCGGCAGATGTAAATGTATGTGCAGATAATGGCGATAAATCATGGAATGTGGTTATTGAGTACGTAACTCGTACGAATGTTGCCTATGCGACTTATCTTCCGATCGGGAAATCAAAGGTAATCAGTCATGATGGAACTGTGATCTGTAAAGTCACACGTATTGGTGAGTAAGCCTTCTTCCAAATCTGGGCAGCAGAAACTGCTGCTCAGACTAAATAATAAATGAATTTATTCATAAAATTTGCTAGTTCTCTTTTAACAGACCAGCTATTGTAATGAAAGATGATCATTATACAAATGGTGGGTAGTTATAATTTTGTAGGTCAGTTATAATAGCAATGTCAGAAAAGATGTTGCTCATAGAGGATAGGATATAATATGACGCTTGATGAGCTTCTCGACAAGATCGTTGAAGAATACACAAGCTATCGAGGTCCTCGTGATGCTGCTATGACGCCTGAGTATAAGATGACTCGGTGTGTACAGGCAGGAGATCGAGCAGGAGCTCTTAAAATTCTCGAACAAACTTTGGAGAAGAATCCTTCCAAGTTCGATCGGCTTAAGTAACAGTTGAGTCATCCACCCCACTTTTAGGAGCGGGGTGGAGTATATTTTTTATGAAATATAAATTCTATTCGAAAGAAATGAAAACTGGAAACAAGATAGCTTCTTAGAAAAGTTATCTTATTTAATGCTCAAAAACCCCAGTGATCGATGTAGATAAACAGCATATACAATCAACATGCTTAACATTGTTTTTATATACAAAAAGAGCACCAAAATGAGGTGCTCTTTTCAGTGTCTTGATTTGTTTACACAGGGTCTAAAAAATGCTTTTTAGCGCCAAGTAGATAAGACCCCACATGGGAATACTGAGTAACACTGCGTTCATAATTCCTATCCAGAAAAACTTACCTACTACTGTGTATTGCATCGAAGACACCCCCGTTTTGATTTGTTGTCTTTATTATATTCCAATCGAGCACTTTTTAAAGGATTTGGAGGGAAATGTAAATGAACTGTAATGTTGGGGTAATAACATTTAGCATTGTTACAAATTAGCAATTGTTTATTGCAAAAATGATGAGTAATATGCAGATTTGCAGTCATGCTGATAATAATTTGAAATATTTTGACTCTTAGGTAAACATAGTGAAAAAAATTGTAACAATTATATATCAAGACAAGGACAATGATCTTACTTCTTTTACTGTTACTTTACTATTCATGAGTACTCCTATGTAAATCCTCGCTTTTTTCTTGATAGACGATTTTTATAACATTGCGAGCGAGAAAACCCACGGTTTAAATCGTGGGATGAAAGCGAGCGTTGAACGACGGTAAGGAACTTTCCTTCACTAGTTCAACTTTTGGAAAAAGCAAGTTTACAACAAACATTCCCATCGTAATATATGTATAGTCATGACAGACGAAAAATAAGTTTGCCCACGGCAAAGAAGAAATCAACAAACATAAACCGTGGGGCGCACGGGGTTAGCTGGTAATGAAATAGTCATGAGGCTATCGTCCCAAAAATCCAATGGCTTTAGATGTATGGAGTTGTCAAACAAAGTGCTATAGTAAAGATACAAGGGTCGGTACATCAGTTAAGGAAGGTTATGATGGCTGAGATTGAGCGAGTAATGTCTCCAGTTCGTGTGAAGTCAATGCTTGATCTAACTCTTCGTCAGAAACAAGGGAAGCTGGACTACTGGGTACACTTTAACTCTTGCCGAGGCAAGAATAACAAGCGTGTCTACAATGGTGTACAGGTCTACATTTGTTCCAGTCATGTAGTTATTTATAAGGATGAGCAGTTTATGGTACTCACAGGAGAAAAGTCTTTCACGCCATTTCGTGCAGGTTACTTTGGTAGTGATTATTTCTCCACTTGGGAGAGTTACTTTTGGATCGATCAGTGGCTGAAGATCGGTAAGAATTGCGTTTATCGTGTACAAGAGTCGATCTCCGAGCCGATTTCTCCTCTTGAGAGACACGGTGATGTTTCCTTTGGAAAGATCCTTTTCAAGGGAGGTCTTAAAAAGGAGAAGGTGACAGTGTATGATACCGAACGTCATGTGGTAGTTGTCAAGGCAGATCGTCGCAAGTACATGGTTTTCCCCAAGCATCAAGACAACCCCAAGCCGTTCTCAATCGGGTTCGATGACTGTGAGCAGTTCGGTGTCTGGATCAGCTTCCATGGCATTTGGATCACGGAAGGCCTTCTCTCTCTCGTCTCTGTCATCTAGTTTTATTCTGGTTTTCTCCTATGGAGAAAAGAGGTATCGGCCTCACTCCACTCATTGAGTGGAGTCCAATGATAATAATAGCAATGATCATAAAGAAAATGGCTGGATTTAGTGTGGCCATTTTTTATTTTTACAGAACTCTGCTGTCTTTCCTCCCACGGTTTCAATCGTGGGAGGAAAGACAGCGTTGCTCGGTATCCCTTAGAAAGGGAACGCTTAGAGCAACTATTTTTTGCTGTATTCATTGCTGTTGTTTGAATAAACTTATACCATAGGAAGTGTATCGCGGGAGACATTCCATCACTAGGTAGAAGCACAAAAGAAAAGGGGGGGAACACATGCCAACGATCACACTGCGACTAGAACTACATAAACCAACGGAAGCAAAACAGCAGATGTACAAGCAAATGACGGACGGAACGGAATACGGATTTTGCAAATTGGCTGCTGCAGCACCCAGAGGGAAACACAGCAACAAGTAAAATTTTCCGCGAGTTTTCGCAGGAAAAATTCCCATCTGCGATCGTGAATCAAACGATTCGGGAAGTAAAGTCGCAAAAGAAACATCAGAAAGCAAAAATGTTTCGTAAAATATGGTGTGTTTTTAACAATCAAAACATGAAGGTAGAAAAGGGAAACAAATACGACACAGTCTCTTTCCCGACGCTGGAAAAACGAATCGGTGTACCCGTAGTGGTGCAAGCCTTTCAACGAAAATGGCTGGACAAACTGATCGATGGAACGGTAAAACAAGGAGCGGCGAAGCTATATTGCAAGAAAAAGAAATGGTTTCTCGCTATTGCGATCACATGGGAAGAGGAAGCCTCACCGAATAAAGGTGTCATGGGAATCGACATAGGGCTGCGCTATCTTGCTGTCGCAAGTGTGGGAACCTATTCGCTGTTTTTCAAAGGTTCTTCGGTTGCATAGAAACGTAGACGACATACAGCAAGAAGACGCAAGTGTGGAAAAGCGAAGAAACGAAACGCAATCAAGCGATCGAAAAACAAAGAATCACGCTGGATGCGAGAACAAAATCATTGGATCAGTCGTCAAATCGTCGACCGTGCAATTGCCAACGGTGTTGGCGTGATACGGATGGAAGATTTGAGCGGCATTCGCAATACAGCAAAATCGAAACGCAAGGATCAAGGTCGCAATCTTCACTCATGGTCATTTTATCAATTACGAGAATACATTCGCTACAAATCCGAGATGGCTGGAATTCAATTTGAATTGGTAAATCCGGAATATACCAGCCAAACATGCAAAAATGGTCATCGCTATAAAGCAAATCGCAAGGGACTTCATTTTTGTTGTAAGGAATGTGGCTATCGTAGTCATGCAGATCTCAATGGCGCGATCAATATCGCTAAAGCGATATCCGGTTTAGCAGCCTAGCGTACTGGTAACAGGTACGCCGCCCATGGAGGTACATCATAACTGCATGGGATGGGGTGATGGCACACCCCTGAACTTGGGAGTTGCACAAAACAGAAATGGACTGCGTGCGTGGACTACCCAAGAATCCCACGGCTAAAGCCGTGGGAGTGTCAAAGTTGTCATGATGACAAATATACAATACGATTGTGTAGTTCTAAATAGATAGAGCTCATAGGAGCCATGATGCTGCTTGTTGATCCAAAGAAATGGCATGATTTTAAGGAAAACGCAAAAAGAGTCCCATACTTGGATGAGATTGTTAAGTTTATTGAATTGTGGGCAAATCTGATGGAAAAGCGGATGAGTTCACAAAGTAAAGAAGTAGACGAAATTGCTCTGGATGCGGCTCATGATGTGTTGAACGTGCAAACTATGTTTAATGGGTACATGATGGGTATGGCAGTAGATATACTTGCTGAGCACTGGTATCATGGCAAAAAACTCCAGCAATGGCATAGCTCGCTTCGATCATGAGTAATACAACTCGTCTCTTTTTAGAGACGAGTTGTTCAAGTAAATCAGAATTTTATTTGCGAAGAAGAATTTTTATTGTTTCTAAGCCGATACTTGTATATCAAATTTTCATAAATTTCGATAAAATATATTGTATATTACTTACATAAGGAGGGATCGAATGAAGTTTGTGTTTGACATAGAGAGTGGGGCTGAAGCAATACTTGATCCGTCATTGGAAGTTGTTTTACATCGTCTTGAAATGCTCAATGGGGATGCCCATAAATTTTGTATTTTAGAAGATACAGAAACAGGAAGTTATATCCAGTGCTTTGGAAATGAGCAAGTACAGTTTATTGAGTATCATCAAGTCGATGATAAGCATCATTACCATTATATCTTGGGGGAAGTACAGCCTGAACAAAGCAAACCATGGTATACAAAAATATTTGGATTTCAAGCTGATGGAAAAGATCCATTGAGTAACGAGTGGCATGGTGTGGAGACGACAAAGCAAGTATTTGCTCATTTTTATCAGCATGCAACCGTTCCTGAGATATTCCAGCAGCGAGACATTATTCGATTTCTATAGTTTCATCTTGATTTTTATATTTTTATAAAGTATAATATCATTAACTTGATATGGATTTCTCTTATCCAGAGAGGTGGAGGGACAGGCCCTGTGATACCTCGGCAACCATCCTTATGAGGAAAGGTGCCAATTCCTACAGAATTTTGTTTCTGACAGATGAGAGAAGGCGATATTTGAAGATATCCCTTTTTGCATCATTGTGCAGAAAGGGTTTTTGTTATTTTAGTGGATAAGATAGTAAAATTTTATCTTATCCACATAAGGGCAACTAAGCCTCTGGCTACGTCTTAACGACTTGCCAACTGGCAAGTTTACTTTAGGAGGTGCTTTGAAATTGAGTTTGATCCAGTTGCAAAACGTCTCCAAGCGATTTGCTGAAGTGACAGCACTTGAGCGTGTGTCTGTATCCATACAGGCAGGAGAAATGCTTGGGATTATAGGTCATAGCGGAGCAGGAAAGAGTACCTTGCTGCGAATGATAAATGGTTTAGAACAGCCGACGGAAGGCGAAGTTTTCATACGTGATAAAAATATAGCTGAGTTGAGTAAGGTTGAGCTCAGGCAGCTAAGAAGCAAAATCGGGATGATTTTCCAGCATTTTAATCTGCTCACTTCGCGTACTGTCTTTGACAATATTGCTTTCCCACTGCAGATTGTAGGGAAGAAGAAATCAGAGATAAAGGTACGTGTGGAAGAATTGCTCGAACGTGTGGGCTTGACTGAAAAAAGAAACAGCTATCCATCACAATTGAGCGGCGGACAAAAACAACGAGTAGGAATTGCAAGAGCATTAGCGAATCATCCTGAGATTGTTTTGTGTGATGAAGCAACATCTGCTCTGGATCCAGCAACAACAGATTCCATTCTTCAATTAATTCAAGAGATCAATCGAGAAACAGGGATCACTTTTGTGTTTATTACCCATGAGATGTCTGTTGTAAAAAAAGTATGCTCTCATGTGGCTGTTCTTGAGTCTGGCAGTGTTGTAGAAAGTGGTTTAGTAACAAATGTATTTCAAGATCCAAAACATCAGGTCACCAAAACTTTTCTTGGTTTGACAGAAGAAAAAGGAGGGAAGCGAATTGTCTCCTAGTCTTGATTGGTCACTTATTTTGCAAGGAACACAGGAAACATTATTGATGGTAGCAATTTCTACATTTTTTTCTGCATTGATCGGTGTTCCATTAGGCATTTTATTGGTAATTACGGATAGAGGGCAGTTTTGGGAAGTTCCTTGGATACAAAAAGCATTAGGATTTGTCGTAAACGTTTTTCGCGCAGTTCCCTTTATTGTCTTGATCTTATTCTTATTTCCAGTTACCAAATGGATTTTGGGAACTTCGCTTGGAACGACTGCAGCTACGATTCCATTAATCGCTGGCGCTGCACCATTTTTCGCAAGAATGGTGGAGACAGCAATTCGAGAGATCGACCGAGGTGTGGTAGAAGCAGCAGAAGCAATGGGAGCAAGTCCTTTTACGATCGTATGGCGTGTTTTTCTTCCAGAAGCAATGCCCGCGATTGTCTCTGGTTTAACCGTTTCTTGTGTCAGTCTGATCAGTTATTCAGCGATGGCTGGTATGGTTGGCGGGGGAGGCTTGGGTGACCTTGCCCTTCGCTATGGGTTCCAAATGTTTGACGAAAAGATGATGTTCGCCTGTGGTATTTTATTGGTTGTATTGGTTCAGTTGGTTCAATGGATAGGCGATTTTATCGCCCGTCGCTTAGATAAAAGAAATTTACAATCATAAAGGTGGAGTATGGGAATGAAAAAAGGTATATTACTTGGTTTATCCTTACTTTTCGCATTTGTTTTATCGGCTTGTGGAAATTCGAATAATAGCACTGGAAATACAGAATCCAAAGTATTAAAGGTAGGAGCTACGCAAGTACCTCATGCAGAGATATTAAACTTTGTGAAGCCGATTTTGAAAAAGCAAGGCGTTGATCTTCAGGTGCAGGTTTTCCAAGATTATGTTTTACCAAACCGTTCTGTAGAAGAAGGGCAGATCGATGCAAATTATTTTCAGCATATTCCTTGGATGGAAACAACGAATAAAGAAAATAACTATCATATCGTAAAAGTTGTAGGTGTTCATATTGAACCAATGGGTGTTTACTCCCAAAAAATAAAAGACAAAACCAAAATTCCAAATGGGGCAACAGTAGCAATTCCAAATGCTACATCTGAAACTACCCGTGCTTTGTTGTTATTGGATGCAAATGGTGTCATTAAATTAGATAACCGCACTGGCGAAAAAACAGCAAAAAATATTGTATCTAATCCGCATAATATCGAACTAAAGCCTTTGGAGCCGGCAATGTTACCAAGAGTTTTGGATCAGGTAGATCTTGCTGTGATTAATACTAACTATGCACTACAAGCAAAACTAAATCCAACGAAAGATGCACTGTTTATTGAGGATTCAAAGTCTCCTTATGTGAATGTATTAGCTACCAAAAAAGGAAAAGAAAATGATCCTCGAATCCAAAAACTAGCAAAAGTATTGAATTCACCTGAGGTGAAAAAATTTATTGAGGATAAATACAAAGGTGCAGTTGTACCAGCATTTTAAAGCAAAAAGGCAGGGGTGTATGATAACCCTGCCTTTTTTTCTATTCAATTAAATTGGAATATATCGAAAAAAATGATTATAATGGTAGTTGTCTTATTGCCTTTTTCCATGGAGAAAAAAATGATCCCGAATGTTTCGATCAGTGATATCGATCTGGCGCGTTATATTAGCCGTCAGATGTATCTGCATCCCTGCAAATCATTTGAAGAGACCAAGTGGACACTTCCGTTTCTTGAAAAACTTCTGAAGAAGTACAAGATTCCCTTTATGCGAATTCCAGTTGCCAATGGGCTTACCTATGGCCTGAGAGTTCAGATTAAGGGAGAAAAGGGGAGCGGCCCTTCTATTTTGTTCCGTGGCGACATAGATGCACTTCCCATGGTGCCAAGGCCAAACGCCGGTGTCAAGATAGGTTTTGATAATGCTTGTCATAACTGTGGGCATCATTATCACACAGCGCAAGCATTTGTCATTACAAAGTGGTTTTATGAGAATAAGGACAAATTCGCTGGGATAATGACCATCATGTTCCAGCCTGCGGAGGAACAGCCTCCTGGAGGCTGCAGAGATATGATGGAATATATGGTAAATGTGCTTGGGGATCGGTTTGATGCGGCAATTATGTATCATGTAAACCCTGATCTTCCAGCAGGAAAATTTGCTGTTCGCAAGGGCGCTATCACCGCTAGTTATGATACTTTCTATGTGCGTGTCACTGGTAAGGATGGTCACTCTGGACATCCAGACAAGGCAAAAAATCCAATCGATCCGACTGTCGAAATGGTTTCCATGCTTCGGCAGATTTTCGCTGGATCACTTAAGCCATATTGGGAAGAGGAGTATCCCGAACTGTATGCTTGGGTGCATTCTTTGGGGCTGTCAGAAGATGAATTTTGTACCGTTATTACGAAGATCCATTGTGGACAGATGGACGACCACCCGAATCATCACAGTGCACCAAATGTGATCTCGGAATATACTGTTTTTAATGGAACCGTTCGTTGTCATGATCCTGCAGTTCGGGAGAAGATTCTCTCATTCATCGGTGAGTTTGCCCAGCGATTTATTGCTTATCATCCTGGGTATAAGGTTATGCCGATCATCGAAGAGGGCTATCCTTATCCTTGCATCTGTGATGCTTCCCTAGTTGATCTCTTTACGGAGACCATCGGAGAGTTGCTTGATGAAGATAGCGTAGAAGAAGCAGTTCTTTCGAAGGGTGGAGAAGATTTTGGTGAAGTGCAAAAATATGTAAAGAAAATGCTGCTTGCTCGTCAAGGAGTAGGTTTTGTCGGACGACCGATTACTAGTCTTCATTCCAATGATGTTGAGTTTAATGAGGAAGCAATTCCCGTTGGACTGGAAGTGATGCTTGCGTTTTTGCTTCGTCTTCTTCATCAGTAAATAGAAAAATAAAAATAAAAAATAATTACATATATACACCCTCAAGTGTCTCTTGAGGGTGTAAACAATTTTTAAACGGATATTTTTTCTTCTGTTTTTCCTAATTGCAAATGGACTTGCCCGCTTGTCCAATCGGTTATTTTAGTAAGATATTCATCTGCAATTTCAGTTGGTAACCAGATGGACCAGTGTATCTTTTCTCCGTACTCTGGATCATCTAATAGAATAGGGGTATTTCGCAACTCGTGCTCCAATCGACCCAAAAAGGAATAATCAAAAGTCAGAAATACTTGCTGATATGTGTTTTTTGCTAGAATGCCTGCCTGTTGTATTGCTGCGATTGCTCCTTGACCATAGGCACGTACAAGCCCGCCTGTTCCAAGTTTTACTCCCCCATAATAACGTGTAACAATAATAGCTGTTTCTGTGAGCTCTTTACTGTGGATAGCTTCCAGAATAGGGCGTCCAGCAGTTCCTGCTGGTTCTCCATCATCGGCAGATTTTTGTATTTGATTGGTGATGATATAGGCATAGCAGTTATGGGTAGCATCCCAGTATTGTTTTTTTGTTTCTGCTATAAATTGTTGTGCAGCTGTTTCTGTTTTCACCCGCTTCGCTTGGCAAATAAACCGGGATTTTTGGATGACGATTTCTGTGACTCCATATTCTCCTATTGTTTTTCTCATATGATCAGCCCCAAAAAAAGAGAACGGTGTCTGTCACCGTTCTTGTTGTCTAAATTTATTTATTGCTGTTAATCAGCATTGTTATTATCGGAACTACTGCTGCCACTATCTCCGGTAGGATCAGTACTTGTGTCTGCTTCTCCATTATTACTGGTAGACAGGCCTAATTCTTGTTTTAATATGGTGCTTAAACGTTTTCTTTCGTCTTGTTTCATAAAGCTGTACCAAACACCATCTACTTTTTTATCTTCCACTTTTGCTGTTAATGTTTCAATGCTTTGTTTTGGTGTATTTTTGTATATTTGCGCCAAACTTAAAAACTCACTGGGATCAATACTATAACTTAAGTTATTTCCTACAGCACTTGTAATTTGCGTAAAGTTACTGAGGGAATCAAAACTGACCATCTTATCTAACAGTTTATTGATAACCTCTTGTTGTCGTTTGTTTCGACCATGATCACCTAATGGATCTTTTTTCCGCATACGAACATAAGGTAATGCTTCTTCTCCGTTTAGATGCATAGGCCCTTTGTTAAACTGCACAACACGGTCAAAAGTACTTATTCGGAAAGTCATTGGGACGTTTACATCTACGCCTCCAACTGCATTTACAATATCGATGAATCCTTTAAAGTTGATTTTCACATAGTAATCAATAGGGACTCCGTACAGGAGCGTTTCAAGCGTCTCACGGGTATTTTGAATTGGATTGACTCCTTTTTTCTTACCCCAAAACGCAGCAGCATTAATCTTGGTCTTAAAACCGTCTGTGTGTGCAATGGTAGCGTATGTGTCCCGTGGGATGTTAACCAATTTGATAGTTTTCTTTTGCGGGTTAACAGCCGCTACCATCAAAACGTCCGTACGGTAAGCGTCTTCTTGTTCTGCTTTTGAATCATATTGGTCTGTTCCAATAAAAAGTACTGTAAAAGGATCTTTATTAATATCGACTTCTTGGGTACGATATTTTGATTTAGCTTGATCGGTGTCATGCCCCTTTGTCAGGGCACCCCAAATTGTACCAACAAAATATATTCCTACGATTAAAATGGCCACTAAAGAGAACAGTGATACCCGTAGAACCCATTTTTTTCGTTTTTTATGATCAACCCGTTTTTTGCGGCTTTGTTCCACGCGTTCCATCATCGGTCCATTTCCTTTCTTATAAAAGATAATAATTACGCACTATAGAACATACTACAATGTAATGATAGTTCTTTTCAAGAAAATAGGCAAAAAATCACATTCTTGACTACTTTTTTTCCAATCTTTTCGATAGGAATAAATATCTTTATGATTCGTTATTGTTTTTCTGTAGTTGATACGTTAATCTATGGTTATTGTGCCGAAAAGGACGGAATTTATTTTTTCTGTGAAAAGAAAAGGGGGATAACAAATGAGTCGTACTCTGTTTTCATCTGAATCCGTAACAGCTGGACACCCAGACAAAATTTGCGATCAAATTTCAGATGCCATCTTAGATGCAATTATAGCAAAGGATCCAAATGCTCGAGTAGCCTGTGAAACATCCGTTACCACTGGGCTTGTTTTGGTTGCTGGAGAAATCAGCACCAACTGCTATGTCGATATACCGAAATTAGTTCGTTCTACTATTAAGGAGATTGGGTACGATCGTGCAAAATATGGCTTTGATGCTGAAACTTGTGCAGTCCTTACTTCGATTGATGAACAATCTGCTGACATTGCCCAAGGTGTCGATGAGGCACTGGAGAAAAAAGAAGGTGCGATGAGTGAAGAGGAGATCGAAGCGATAGGGGCAGGAGACCAAGGTTTGATGTTTGGTTTTGCTGTAAATGAAACACCTGAACTAATGCCATTGCCAATTTCACTTGCTCATAAATTAGCACGTCGTTTACATGAAGTCCGCGTAGATGGGACCTTAGCTTATCTTCGTCCAGATGGGAAGATTCAAGTAACGGTAGAGTATGATGGTAACAAGCCAATCCGGATCGATACCATTGTATGCTCCACCCAACACGCAGAAAATATATCTCTTGGTCAGATTAAAGAAGATATTCACCGTCATGTAATTGAGCCTATCGTACCAAAAGAGATGCTTGATGACAAAACCAAATATTTCATTAATCCAACAGGACGTTTTGTAATCGGCGGACCGCTTGGAGATGCAGGACTAACTGGCCGTAAGATCATTGTTGATACGTATGGAGGTTATGCTCGTCATGGTGGCGGGGCATTCTCTGGAAAAGATCCAACCAAAGTTGACCGTTCTGCTGCATATGCTGCTCGCTATGTTGCCAAAAATATTGTTGCAGCTGGTCTGGCAGAAAAATGCGAAGTTCAACTGGCATATGCAATTGGGGTAGCGCGTCCTGTGTCGGTTCGTGTGGACACTTTCGGAACAGGAACGGTTTCCGAAGATCGTTTGGTTGAATTAGTAGAAAAGCATTTCGATTTACGTCCTGCGGGAATTATTCGTTCCTTAGACTTACGTCGCCCAATTTACAAACAAACAGCAGCTTATGGCCATTTTGGCCGTACAGATATCGAACTTCCTTGGGAGAAAACCGATAAAGCTGAGATTTTACGTAACGAAGCGTAAGTTAAATAAACAGCACCTCTCTCTGATAAATATGGAGTGAGGTGTTTTTTTGTTTGTGTTCTGGAAGAGTAATTTATTGCAAGGAACATAATACAATGATTCTTTAAAAATCATTGCAAAAAATAGCTGCGAATTCATTGTTTATGAACATATTTGTATCATGGGATATGGTATAATATTCGCACATACCGGAAAGGTATATCAGTTACCTTTTCACCTGTAGTAGTCTGTCAGTAAAAGAACTCACAGAAGTGGAAGAATCATGACTGTCATCACCGGAGCTGAGTCCGCGACCGCTGCGACGACGGCGAAGAAGCACACCCTGACCCTGGACTGCATCGAGGCAGCCACGGCGGGCTTCATGTACGCCGCCGACATGCGGGCGGTCGTCTCGCTCGCTCTGGTCGCCGGAGAGAACCTCGTGTTCTCGGGTCCCGGCGGACACGGCAAGTCGGAGTTCCTCAAGGCCGCCTTCAAGGTGATCAAGGACCGCAAGCCCTTCGTAAAGTCCCTCGGTCAGGGCACCACGCCCGAGGAACTGTTCGGAGGGATCGACTTCGCGAAGTTCGATTCCGAGCGCGTCATGGAATTCGCGACCCAGCGAAGCTTCATGGACCACGAAGTCGCCATGTTCGAGGAGATGTTCGATGCGCCTGAGCGGGTGCTGACGTTCCTCAAGGATGTGCTGACCGAGGAGGAACTGCGCAACGGCGACCAGCGGGTCCCGCTCGTGAACCGAGTGCTCGCTGCGGCGACGAACATGTCGCCGACCGAGATCGCCTCGGCGAACAACTCCGTCGGTGCACTGATCGAGCGCTTCCCCCTCCAGTGGGAGGTGAAGTGGCCGAGCTACACCGAGGACGACTTCACGCAGCTGTTCAACACCGAGTTCTCCGACGCCAAGCCGTCTGTCTCATGGGCGGATATCGCGGAGATGCAGGCCAAGACCAAGATGGTCAAGGTCGGCTCGGTGGTCAAGCAGATTCTGGCACACGTCCTCGCCGAACTGCGCAAGGAAAAGGTGACGATCAGCCCGCGTACCGCCATGAAGACGCTGCACCTCGTGAAGGCTGCTGCCGTCATCAACGGTCGTAACACGGCTGACGCCGAGGACATCCAGGTGGTCAAGTACCTGCCCGGATGCCAGAACCTCTTCGAGTCGATCTGCAAGATGATCGAGGAAAAGAAGGCCGAGCTGATGGTCGCCTCGATCATCGACGAGATCAAGAACGACCTCGGAAAGATCGAGGTCAATGTCGACTCCGTGAACACGATCGAGCAGCTGGAGGGATGCAAGCAGGAACTTCAGCACCTCTCAACTCGACTGGACTCGGTCAAGCTCGGTTCGGATGCCGATTCGAATCTGATCTCCACTTACAGGGACCTCGTCTCGCAGACGGGGGATCTCAGCTACTTGATCGACGAGAAGATCGAACCGCTGCGTAAGATGGAGGAGCTGAAGCAGGCTCAGGTCCGCATCCCCCAGATCGAGATGCGCCGCAACGACCTGCAGAACCGGATCAAGAAGAGCAAGAACCGGTCCGATGCAGAGAAGGTCAGGCAGGAGATCACCGATCTGGTGAACGAGCTCCGTAACTACAAGGAGTCCTCGAACGGCTGGCTGGCGACCCGCGCCGAAGGCGCCCTCCAGAACATGGTTTCCCTGGAGGACTTCGCGAGCAAGAGGGTCATGCAGTTCAAGAACTCCAACAACGGCTGGAACAGGTAATCAATCATGCGAGTGATGACTCCGCCAAAGTGGCTCCTGGAGCCGCCCGAGTCGAAGATTCGACGAGCTGCCCGCTATGCTGGCATGAAGGATCTCGACCAGTGCGACATCGAGTTCGTGCTGGACATGCTGGCGAAATCAAGTGGCGGGAAGACCTCCATTCTCCTGAAGGCAAAGGAGAGGGAGATCGCTGAGTTCATCGAGCGCTTCCCGCTCGACAAGGTACCCGGACGCAGCAAGATGATGAAGGCGGTTCGCGCGCTGAAGCTGTACAAGAGCGCGCAGCACTACGTCGAGGTGTATTACTACCACTACCTCGACATCGTGGTGTGGCTGATGGGCATCATGGAGCTTCCTCCAATCGATGCCCAGGGTATGGCGCTGCTTCTTCGTCTCGCCGGCGGCGATGAGGAGGGAGAGGACAACCAAACCCAACTGGCGATGGAAATCGCAGCGGCACAAGGAATCGATCTGCGAGAAATGCTGCGCATTGCTCGTCAGCTCGACGAAACCGAAGCGTTCCAAAGCCCGCAGGGTGAACTCACTCCTGACCCGAATGGGGAGGACATCAGAGTCCGTTCCATTCAGGAGCTGGGAGAGCTTCCGCGGATCAATCAGCAGAGCTGGGGGCTTCCCGACGACCTTCTGTACTACAAGGCGGCTACAGGTGATCTGCTCGTTCGCGAGCCGGTCACCCGGCACGACAAGAAGCAGTTGCTGTTCATGCTCATGGACGGCACTGGTTCCATGGAAGGTACAGCTGTCAGCCGTGCAGTCGGTGTCGCGATCAACGCGCTTGAGCGCGTGATCAAGGGAGAGGCGGAGGTTTACCTCCGGTTCTTCGACGGCGAGCTCGGTGAGCAGGAGTACCATGCCGACTCTCCGGAGTCCGCCCGCGAACTCCTGCAGGTAGTGACAGATCCCAAGAATTACTCTGGGAGCTGGACCAACTTCGTCAGGCCGCTGACTGCCGCAAGCGAACGAGTCAACGAGCTTGTTCGCGAAGGGAAGTTCCGTTACCCGGAGATCGTCATGGTGACCGACGGTCAAGCGTCGATCCCGGACGTATCCGAACTGCACGGTCTGAAGCTCAATGTCGTGCAGGTGGGTGAGAACGGACTCGTCGAGGACCTCGCCAAGCTGGCAGAGGCTTCCGGCGGCGTCAACATCGACGCCACCACTGAGCAATCCTACAACTGACAACTACTATAGAATAAGAGGAGGTACACTGGGCGTTCGCAGCATGCTGCGAACGCCCGCCATCTCTCTATGTATTTTTGTACATACTGATGAGTCCAAAAGGACGAAAGAGATGGAGATGGAATCTTTCAACTTACAATGATTTTTTTAACTAAATAGGACTAATACATATAAAACGTTGAACATGAGTCAATATCAGCAAAAAGTTAGGTCTCTTTTTTTGATCAAACGAACAGTAACTTATAGTTTTGATTTACCGATATCGAGCTGTATTGAAATAATACAAACAAAGCTATGATTTTGTATAACGAAACATAATAAGTATATTGTTTAGTTACTTAACTTATAAATTAACAGCGAGAATGAACTAAGTGAGCAATGTTTTTGTCTCTACACCAAGGCATGTGTTGTAAAAGATTTACGGATATAGAATGGATGTAATTTTATAGTCAGTTGTGGCTGGGGAAAATCCCGGTTTCGGGTAGTCTAAATTGGTTTATCTCAACTGCCTAATAACATAACTGATTGTATTTAATCATTCACGTGATCAACCAACTTCGCCGTTTCCTTTCTGACAGGAAAATGGTAAAATGAAAATAGTATTACATTTTAGAAAGAACGATTGGATCAATACAGGGAAAGCAGCATACACTGCGAGTAGACTCTTGCCTAGAAAGTGACCAAACAACAGATTGAATGTTAAGGAGGTAAGGCGTATGGGTTACTGGTACCTTTTGATCGGGGCAGTTCTCGTCGTCGCTTTCGTGTTTCTGTATAGAAGGTTGCTCACTTTTGGAAAAGGGTTATACCACCATAAAGCATCGCATCTTGTGATTATAACGAACAATAGCCAGCATTCCATTGAGTGGCTGATTCGTTCTTATCACATGGCGAACCATTTACGTGCCAAAGGTTTGAAAAAAGGACGAATCACTTGCTTAGATATGGGCTCGTCAGACGACACGATCTCGATTATTGAAAGATTAAAGCAAAAATACGAGCATTTAGATGTTTTTTCGCGTAAACTATCTTCCGAAGAAGAATTGACGGATTGGCTGAGAGCTGAGCAGCAAAAAGAAAAGGTAGTTGTATTGGATTTACGTGATATTGAAGAAGATAAAGAGACGGCATGATAAATCAGTCACCGATGAAGTGGCTGATTTTTTTTGGAGGTTTTCAATGGAGACAGAGGCTTCCGCTATTTATCGACAATTCGCTGGCAGGCGTTTGCTTAAAAAAGAGATAGAAAAGTATCTCGGTTATTTTCCTAACCAACAAATATGGAAAACACTTGTACAATCTGAATTGGTTCGAATTGAACCAGCTATTGTTGATTCTTTCTGGGCTATACGTAGGCGGTGTAGGAGATGCCAAGCTGGTGCGAGTCAACTAATAAAAAGTAACTGTGTGCACTGTCAAACGGGATCATGTGTATATTGCGCGGGTTGTTTGCATCTGGGTAAGTTAAAAAGCTGTGATGATTTGTATTCTTTTTCTACTGCCGAGGCAGAAGAAGTGTTTGTTGCTCCATCAGCTTACCCCCTTCTTCCGGAACAGAAAAAAACATTATTATCCATTTTGGATAATTTACAGAATAAACAAAAGATAACTAACCTCGTGATTGTTGCTGGTGGTGGGAAATTAGCAATTATATCGGAACTCATTTCTCACTTATTAGCGAATAAGAAACGAGTTTTTTGGGGTTCTCCCAATAATGAAATAGAGCACATGAAAAATCAATTGTCATTATTACATCCTATCCTTGGGAAGCTTTTACTGGAAAAATTTGATCAGCGATTGGTGATGGGGGCTAGTTGGGAACTTCTGACGTATTATCAACATTTTGATTTGGTTATTACAAATGGATTGGAGTTGGAGGATCATTTCTTACAAACTGCTTTGAAAGTCGATGGGCAACACATACAGATTCAAAGTTATTTTCCTACATATTCAAAGAATAGCGTAATCGTTCATCCTGTTCGATTACATCAACAGCCGTTATCGATCCCTAAGTTTTTCCATTATCAGAGACTTAGACGACATATTGTACAAAAGAAAACAGTGGAACCAATTGTGCAGTTTTTGAACAAGGTAAAGGAAACGAAAGCACAAGGGCTCATCGTGTTACCAACAAATGATGATGTCCTTCTTTTTCACGATTGGATAAAAGCTATTTTTCCTGACGAAATAGACCAATTTGAAGTAATGATGCAAAAGGAGCAGGAAGAAAGAATTAGATTTTTATTTTTTGGGCAAAAATTTAGATTTCTAATAGTTCCTCATCAAAGGGTGACAAATGTGCAAATCGCAAATCTTCATTTGTTAATGGTTTTTGCTGATCATCAATTGATGGAACGATCAAGACTTATAGAATTAAGCCAAATCATCGGAAGTAGTGCATATTTTCCGAGTAATGAAGTTTGGTTTATTGGTCAGGAAAATACAAATGCCATCGTTCAGACAAAAAAAGAACATAATTATATAAATGAGTTAGCAAAAAAAGAAGGATATTTGCATGAGGGAGCGTAATACGGTATGAGGTGGTGGTCTTCTCTTTTTCCAAATCATCCCAGTTGCTGGTTTTGTAGCCAACAGATGAAGCGAAAATTTTTATCTAGCTCATGGTCAAAAATATGCAGGGATTGTGCCTCGGCACTTTCTCCGATCAGTACACCTACTTGTCATATTTGTTTTCGGCCAATGGAAGATGAAGGAATTTGTAATGACTGTTTATTCATAGGCGAGTTGGAAAGAGTAAAAAATGTGAGTGTTGTCTCTTATACAACGAAAACCAAAAGAATAATATCCGCTTTCAAATATACTGGTGATGAAAGATATGCGGCTTATATAGGTGAAATGATGCGTGATGCGATTGGCTTACACTATCAATCTATACCATTTACCTTCATAACTAGTGTACCTCTTCATCAGGAGCGTTTAGAAGAACGTGGTTTTAATCAATCTCAGTTGCTGGCAGAACATATTGGAAAAAGCATAGGATTACCCACCAAAAGTATATTACAGAGGATCAAAATAGCTTCACCACAAGCCAGTCTTGGCAGAAAGGCTAGAATGCAGTCATTACAAAATGCTTTTCAGATAACAGAATTTGGACAACAACTAGATCTCACATCTCACACCATTTTGCTAGTGGATGATGTATACACGACTGGGACAACAATACGGGAGTGTGCCAAAATTCTTCGCAATGCAGGTGCTGGATCAATCTGTGCGATTACTTTCGCTAGATAAAAAGCAAAGCTTTAGGTATGGAAAAGCTCAGACTGGGCAAAACCAGTGATAAACGGTTCTTAGATGCCGTTTGACAGACGGAACTGACTTGGATATAAATATAGCAATAAGGCTAAACCGAGTGAGTCCCTAAATATATGGGAGACTGTCTGAAATAACCTACTTTTAGGGGGAAAAAACATGAATAAAACAGAATTAGTTGAAAAAGTAGCAGAGTCTACTGGTAAAACCAAAAAAGATGCTGGTCAAGTTGTCGATGCAGTATTAAGTTGTATTTCCGGTGCACTTCAAGACGGAGATAAAGTAACTTTGATTGGATTTGGAAACTTTGAAGTTCGTGAAAGAGCAGCTAGAACAGGCCGCAATCCTCAAACTGGTGAAGAAATTCAAATTGAAGCTAGTCGTGTTCCTTCTTTTAAACCAGGAAAACAATTAAAAGAAGCCGTTAATTCATAAAATAGAAATATGGATGGGATGCTATTTCTCGGTGAGGATAAGCAACCATCCATTTTTTATAAAATTATAAAAAGGGCTATTGGGCGTAGACTTTTGTTTTGGGAAAAATAGTAATGGTTTCGGGTATGATTTCACTGTATTTGTGGAATATATGGATAACTTTATCCATAATACTAATAGAGATGGCTAGAAAATCTAGGGAAATGTTGGTTGCTTGACATTAATTTTTTCCAAATGTTATATTGAAATTACATAAGAATAGTTCTTGTGCTAAGATAACAGTTTTGAGTAAAGAAGGGAATGTTTGTTTCATGCAAGGCAAAGTAAAATGGTTTAATGCTGAAAAGGGTTATGGTTTTATCGAGCGTGAAGATGGTGACGATGTATTCGTACACTATTCAGCGATTCAAACAGAAGGTTTCAAAACACTTGAAGAAGGTCAAACGGTAGAATTTGACATTGTTGACGGTTCCCGTGGACCACAAGCTTCTAACGTAGAAAGAAAATAAGATAATTTTAACTCCCCACATTCGTGTGGGGAGTTTTTGAATTTATACAATTTTTATAGCATTGTCTTGTGTTATTATTGTCTCAGTTGTTTAGGATGAAGGAGGACTTATGGTTATGAAGGTTGTTACAGTTGTTGGTGCTCGTCCGCAGTTTATCAAAGCTGCTCCAGTCTCTCGTGTGTTGCGTGAGCAGGGAGAAGAGATTTTAGTACATACAGGTCAACATTATGATAAATCGATGTCAGATGTATTTTTTGACGAATTAGAGATCCCTGTTCCTGAATATCATCTGCATGTCGGCTCTTTATCACATGGTGCACAAACAGGAGAAATGCTTAAAAAAGTTGAGGATGTGTTATTAGCGGAGAAACCAGATGCACTTTTGGTTTATGGTGATACCAATTCCACGCTTGCTGGAGCATTGGCGGCAGCTAAATTACATATACCTGTAGCACATGTAGAAGCAGGACTTCGAAGTTTTAATCGAAAAATGCCTGAAGAAGTTAATCGTGTGTTAACAGATCATATTTCCAAGTGGCTTTTCTGTCCTACAGATACCCCGGTAAAGCATTTAGCAAAAGAAGGAATAACCGAAGGCGTACATGTCGTTGGAGATGTTATGCTCGATGCATTTAACTACAACACCCAATTGGCTGAAGGAAAGGCAAAAGTTTTAAGTAATCTTCCAGTACAAGCGAAATCTTATGCTCTGATTACGCTGCATCGTGCAGAAAATACAGATGATCCGGTTAGATTAAAAGCAATTGTAGACGCTATCAATCAATTGCCTATTCCAGCAATACTGCCATTGCATCCCCGTACTTTCGGAAAGTTAAAAGCAAGTGGACTGCATATTTCTAATGATAATGTACATGTGATTGAGCCAGTTGGTTATTTGGACATGATTCAGTTGGAATTCGAAGCAAAATTGATCTTAACGGATTCTGGCGGTGTGCAAAAAGAGGCCTTCTTTGCACAAGTGCCTTGTATTACAATGCGTGATGAGACCGAATGGACAGAGACTGTTACTTACGGGGCAAACCAATTGGTAGGAGCAAATACAGATCTAATTTTACAAGCTGTTTCTGATTTTAAAGTAGATTTCACTAATATTCCAAGTGTATTTGGAGATGGACATACAGCAGAAAAATTGGTTGAGATTATCAAACGGGGTTTATAATATGAAGCGGTTTAAAATTTGGCTTGCCAATCATTATGCGGTACCACCAAATATAGCAGGAATAACAAGGCACTTTGAGTTAGCGAGAGAATGGGCAAAAGAAGAAAATGCCGAAGTGACTTTGTTTTTATCCAAATTTGTTCATCCTAGGAGGACTTTTATCACTCCAGAGGAAAAAGCACAAATTGAGCAAGTGGATGGTTTGAATCTGGCTTGGCTTTGGTCTTTCCCTCATAAGGTCAACGATTTTCGTCGAATTATTAATATGATAAGTTTTGCGTTTGTCTTTTTCTTTGCGACTCTTTTTCGGCGTAAACCTGATGTATTTATCGCATCTTCACCGCATTTGTTTCTAGCATATGCAGGCTTGCTGGTAGCACGGATCAGGCGGATTCCATTCGTATTTGAAGTAAGGGATTTGTGGCCTGATTCGCTTGTGAAAATGGGTGGAGTCAAGGAAGGTGCAGTACTAAAAGCACTGACATGGATGGAAAGCCAGCTCTATAAAAAATCCGATAAGATTATTGTGTTGGCAGAACACCAACGTCAATATATAGCAAAAAAAGGAATCCCTTTGGAAAAGATCGACTTGATTCCCAATGGAGTAGTTGTTGGATCTTGGCAGCCTAACGACGAGAAAAGATTGGTTTATCGAGAAAAACTAGGTGTTCCTAAGGATGATTTTGTAGCCATTTACACAGGAGCACATGGACCTGCAAATGCGTTGGAGTATGTTGTGCAAGCAGGACAATATTTGCCAAAAAAAGGGTATTCTATTGTATTGATCGGTGATGGTCCAGACAAGGAGAGACTGCAAAAGAGGGTAGCCGAGCTTGGTCTGGAAAACGTACATCTATTGGATCCAGTGCCGAAAGCAGAAATATTCGATTATACCAATGCTGCGGATGTAGGAATTATCTCGCTTGCGGATAATGAAGTATTTCGAGGTGCAAGACCAAATAAATTATTTGACTATACTTTTTTAGGAAAACCTATTATTTCGACTGTAGATGGGGAAGTAAGGCAAATCATTGAGCAAAATCGTGTGGGTGTGTTTAGTGGAGCGGAAGATCCGAAGGGATTAGCTGAAGCGATTGTGCAAGTCAGCCAATATTCTCCTGATCGATTGGTAGAAATTAAGGCAAATGGTGCAGAGTTTATTGATCGTGAGGGAAATCGGCAGAAATTAGCAAAGAAGTTTTATGAAATTTTGAGTGGTTTCGTGCGAAAGTAAATATGTATTCATAGGGCAAACGTTATATTTGGAGGGGTAAACTTTTTGGTTTACCCCTTTTTGATACAGATTATTTCACTTCTCTTTTTCTCTATGGGTTTTCCATTTTTTCCAGCTTTGATACAGTCGGAATAGCAAATTCGAATAATTTCCATAGATGCTCCTAAACATTGACAACAGGTTGTACAATATATATATTATATGAATTTGCATTATCTTTACTTGTTTATTTAACCTAGTTGCAAATAATGAGGCTAGGTTTTTTGAATTTGAACGGATTGTCACCAGCTATGAAGTGAAAAAAATCCTATTTTTTGTTACACTGGTAAATAGTATGTTTACTTATACGTGAAGTAGGTAGGACAGATAGATTGCAGGAGGAAAGCCTCATGTTAAAAACGATAAAACGCTTACTTGATCCAAACGAGCGTCAAGTGAAAAAGTACTTTCAGATTGCTGATCAGATAGATGCAATGGAAGAGAAGATTGCAAATTTATCTGATGAGGAATTGCGTGGGAAAACCGTTGAATTTAAAGAACGACTAAGCAAAGGTGAGATACTGGATGATATTCTTCCAGAAGCTTTTGCCGTGACTAGAGAAGCATCTAAAAGAGTGCTTGGCATGCGTCATTTTCGTGTACAGTTGGTTGGGGGCATGGTGCTTCATAACGGGGATATTGCAGAGATGCGTACAGGGGAAGGGAAAACACTGGTATCTACTTTGCCTGCATACCTCAATGCTCTAACAGGAAAAGGAGTACATGTTGTCACAGTCAACGATTATTTGGCTCGACGAGATAAAGAGTGGATGGGTCAAATTTTTGAGTTTCTGGGATTAACCGTTGGATTAAATGTTCCATTCCTTTCACCAGAAGAGAAACGTGAAGCTTACCAAGCTGATATCACCTATGGAACCAATAATGAATTTGGTTTTGATTACTTGCGTGATAACATGGTCGCTTATCAAGAGCAACTGACACAACGAGATTTGAATTTTGCTATTGTGGACGAAGTCGACAGTATTTTAATCGATGAAGCAAGAACACCGCTTATTATTAGTGGTCAAGCGAACAAAGCGACAGATCTTTATTATACTGCTGATCGAGTAGTAAGCCGATTGAAGGCAGAAGACGATTATACATTAGACATTAAAACAAAGCAGATTGCTTTGACTGATGAAGGAGTAAAGAAAGTCGAAAAGGCTCTAAAGGTGGACAATCTGTATGATATGAAACACATCACATTAAACCACCATGTACAGCAAGCGCTGAAGGCTCATGTGACAATGCACCGGGATCAAGATTATGTTGTAGATCCGGAACATGGAGTAGTAATTGTAGATGAATTTACAGGGCGATTGATGCATGGTCGTCGCTACAGCGATGGTCTGCATCAAGCAATCGAAGCAAAAGAAAATATTCAAGTACAGCATGAGAGTATGACGCTGGCAACTGTAACGTTGCAAAATTATTTCCGCTTATATGAGAAATTATCAGGTATGACAGGTACAGCGAAAACAGAAGAAGAAGAGTTCCGACGGATTTATAATATGGATGTCGTGATTGTACCTACCAATCAACCGATGATCCGTCAAGATTTATCTGATGTGTTGTACAAGACGGTGGATGAAAAATTTCGATCAGTCATTGATCAGATTGAACAGCTTCATTCTGCTGGCAGACCTGTGTTGGTAGGTACTGTTTCGATTGAGAACTCGGAAAGATTATCGCTGTTATTAAAGCGTAAAGGAATTCCCCATCAAGTACTCAATGCAAAGAACCATGCCAAAGAAGCAGAAATTATTTCTGCAGCCGGCCAATATGGTGCAGTTACCATAGCCACGAACATGGCTGGTCGCGGTACGGACATTATGCTTGGTGAAAATGTAGCAGAACTAGGTGGACTTCATGTGATCGGTACAGAACGACATGAAAGCCGTCGTATTGATAATCAGCTGCGAGGTCGTGCTGGTCGTCAAGGGGATCCTGGCTCTACTCAATTTTATCTTTCTTTTGAAGATGACTTGATGCGCCGTTTTATCCCTGATCGTGTAAAATCGATGATCAGTCGTGTGATGAGTGATGGAGACCCATTAGAGGGCAATTTATTTACCAAGTCTATTGCCAATGCTCAGAAGCAAGTAGAGAATAATAACTTTGATGCTAGACGTTGGGTACTTCAGTATGATGATGTGCTGAACCAACAACGGGAAATTATCTACAAACAGAGACGCCAAGTTCTCACAAGTGAGAACTTAGATGATGTGGTTCTGCCTATGGTCAAAGCTGAAATTGGACGCATCGTAGAAGCTCACACTGCCGGTGATGAAGAAGAGTGGGAATTAGATGCGATTCATGATTATATCGAAAGCAATGTTTTACCTGAGAATCGAATTGGCGAAGAGGATTTGGAAGATAAAACTCCAGAAGAATTAAACGACTTCCTCTATAGTCAAGCAGAAACTTATTACAACGAACGACGGGAAGAACTTGGAGAGGAAAGAATGAATGAATTCTCCAAAGTTGTTGTATTGAGGACAGTTGACCGCAAATGGATGGATCACATCGATGCAATGGAACAACTCCGTCAAGGTATCCATCTGCGTGCTTATGGACAAGATAATCCGCTTCGTTCTTATCAATTTGAAGGATTCGCTATGTTTGAAGCGATGGTGCAAGAAATTCAAGAAGAAGTTGTCAAGTACGTGATGAAAGCTGTTGTTCAAGAAGAGGAAGAGTTAACCAGAGAAGATATTACTTCCGAGGTAACACCTGTTGCAGGTGGGGATTCATCAGAAGAAAGACCAAAAGTAGTACCACTGCGCCGAGCAGATAAAGTAGGAAGAAATGACCCATGTCCTTGCGGTAGCGGAAAAAAATATAAAAACTGTCACTACAAGAAATAATATTGGAGTTGATCCTTTTGGACCTACAAGCTATTAAGCAAGAATATCAAAATACAGCAAAGCGTTTTGCTGATCTCAGGGGGTCTCTTTGACTTAGAGTCTAGAAGTGTGAGACTTACTGCATTAGAAGCAGAAATGTCAGCAGAAGATTTTTGGAATGATCAGCAAGAAGCACAGCAAAAAATAGCAGAACTTCGAGAAGTGAAAGATATACTGGAGCAAGTGCAAAGTCTGGAAACACAAAAAGATGATCTGCAAGTCTTATTGGAATTATTACAAGAAGAAGAAGATCCTTCTCTCCATCAAGAGTGTCAGACTGCACTGAAAGATTTCCAACAGCAAGTCAATGCGTTTGAACTGCAACAATTATTAAATGGCCCATATGATCGGAATTCTGCTATTTTGGAGCTTCATCCAGGCGCTGGGGGAACAGAATCGCAAGATTGGGCAGAAATGTTGCTGCGCATGTATACGAGATGGGCTGAGAAGAAGTCATACAAGATTGAGACCATTGATTATTTGCCAGGTGATGAAGCTGGTGTGAAAAGTGTTACTTTACTGGTAAAAGGGATTAATGCTTATGGGTATCTTCGGACAGAAAAAGGTATCCATCGACTTGTTCGGATTTCACCTTTTGATGCATCTGGCCGCAGGCATACTTCTTTTGCTTCGGTAAATGTTGTTCCAGAACTAGAGGATGACGTCGAAATCGAAGTGAGGACAGAGGATCTTAAGGTTGATACGTATCGTGCAAGCGGTGCTGGAGGACAGCATATTAATACAACCGATTCTGCAGTGCGTATCACTCATGTTCCTACAGGAATAGTGGTAACATGCCAATCAGAGCGATCCCAAATAAAAAATCGCGATAAAGCGATGAAAGTACTAAAAGCGCGTTTGTATGAGCGGAAAATCGAAGAACAGGAACAAAAATTAAATGAATTAAAAGGAGAACAGACAGAAATCGGTTGGGGAAACCAAATTCGTTCCTATGTCTTCCATCCTTATAGTCTCGTGAAAGATCATCGTACTTCCGTAGAAAATGGAAATGTGCAAGCAGTAATGGATGGAAGTATCGATGGTTTCATGGAAGCTTTTTTAAAAAAGCAAGTAAAAAAATAAACACGTACATTTGGCGAACGCTTCTAGTTGGAGGGTTCGCTTTTGTATGATAAAATAGGGAAGATTCTGTAATAGGGGCGATGCAATTTGAAATGCTGGACTTGTATTACTCTTGAGTTGGACACATCTATCGCAGTTTTAACATTAAATCGTCCAAAAGTACTCAATGCTTTAAATAGGCAAATGTTGTCAGAAATGATGGAGGCAATACAGTACATCGAAACCCAGACAGAAGTAAAAGTGTTGATAATAACAGGCGCTGGGCCCAAAGCATTTGCAGCAGGAGCAGATATAACAGAATTGAGACTTATCGAAAATGCTCCTTCGGCAGAAAAACAGTCTTTACTTGGGCAGAAGGTTTTTGATACTCTTGAGAATATGCCAATCCCTGTTATAATGGCAGTGAATGGTTTTGCCTTAGGTGGAGGTTGTGAGTTAGCTCTTGCCGGTGATATTCTTTTCGCAGCAGAAACTGCTCAATTTGGGCAGCCTGAGATTAATTTGGGGATAATTCCCGGTTATGGCGGCACGCAACGCCTAGCTCGCGCAATAGGCGAGAAAAATGCGAAGTACTATATATTCTCTGGTGAATTTTTTACCAGTGAACAAGCACAGCGATTTGGGCTTGTCCAAAAAGTATTTCCTCTTGATCAATTATTACCAGAAGCGAAGAACTATGCAAAAAAATTAGCAAAACTGGCACCAATTGCTCTTCAATATGTTAAAAAATCCATTCATAATGGTTTAGAGATACCTTTGGAAAAAGCATTGCAAGTGGAGGCATCTTATTTCGGAATTACTTTTCAGACAGCGGATCGAATCGAAGGAATGGACGCATTTCTGGAGAAGAGGAAACCAACTTTTCGGGGTGAGTGATATTTCCCGGGGAATGGAGGATACAACGATGATGAGTTTAGTAATGAGTCCTATATTTTGGATCGGTGTAGCACTTGTAATTGTTGCAATTATTGTTTTATCTGCATTAATAAGTAGTAAACGTAGTAGAGAAGTAGACGAGCTTGGTACATATTTTCCAGATGGGGAACTCGATAATTCAACCCGTATATCAGTGGAGAAAGTAAGACGTAGTACTTTGGCCAGGCAGCAACGCAAACAAGCTTCACAACATCTTCCTCGCCGTCAGCCTCGTGAAGATGTGCTTGAATTAGAGAAACAAGAATATGTAGAGAGACTCAAGCACGAAGAAGAAGATGACGATATGGATGATTATTTAGAAGAAGAGGAAAATCTAAATCTCCCAGTGATTCAAGATTCCGATGCTTCAGAAAGACAGTTTAATCGACAGCAATTCAAATCCAATCTTTTGCAGTCTCGTAACACTGCATTGACAGAGAATAGCTCGATAAACAAACGGCCGAATTTTACAAAACGCACGCCACTAAGTTCTAATTCAAATAATACTACTTCTAATTCAACCTTAGGTACTACACGTAGTTCAGTTCGCCGTCCATCGACTAGTAAAACGCAATATCCATCTATAAGAAAAGATGCAAATAATACCAATACTAATTCAGATGACAATCTATCACCGCGTTTTCCAAATCGAAGATCCAAAAGGATGTTTTAACCGCCCATGAGGTGGTTTTTTTCTTTTATAAAAAAAGTGATAATAAATATAGGTATCCAAAGGGGGTTTTTATGAAAGCAAAAGATGTAATTATTGTTCTTTTTTTGTTTCTTGGGGTGATAGCCGCAGTGTGGTATGGGATTGATCGTTTGAGCGGAATTGGTACAAATACAAACAAAGAATCAAGTTCCAAAGATGTCGAAAGTTTTTTAGATGAAGTTCGAGATGGCAACTACACACAGGTACAGACTTTATTGAAGCAGGGAGTGAATGTAAACGAAAGAGATGAGGACAAGCAAACCCCCATACGAGTGGCAGTAGAATCAGGTAATATAGATATGGTTAATTTATTGGCTTCTTATAGAGCCAATGTGAATCAAACAGATGAAGATGGTTTTTCCTTATTGAAGATGGCAATCGAACAAAGTGATGTATCCATGGTTGAGTGTTTGATCCGTTTAGGAGCAAATATTAATCAGACTGACAAAGAAGGAAAAACAGCACTTTGGACAGCTGTAGAAGAAGGGAATCTGGAAGTACTTGAAATTTTAGTACAGCATGGAATCAATCTAAAGGCAGCTGATTTTAAAGGACAGACAGTGGTTTTTCAAAAAATAGATGCCAACATAAATGAAACAGTTAAGTATTTAGTATCCAAAGGTTTAAAATTGGACGCACGAAATAATGAGAAAGAAACTGCTTCTTTTCTAATGTTGGAGTACAGAGATCAATTCAAAGCATTTTTACAAAATGGTTTGAATCCGAACAGTGTTGATGAAGACAAAGAATCATTACTTTTGAAAGCAATTGATTATGGATATTATGACGACGCTAAAACACTTTTAAATGCAGGTGCAAATCCGAATGTAAATAATAAATACAAAGATCCAGTCCTCCATGTAGCTATTCGCAGAGGAAATCTTGCTTCTATCAAGGAACTTATTTCACATGGCGCAGATGTGAACAGTATAAATGGCTATGGGGATACTGCCTTGATGGAAGCAGTAAACGAACAAAAAAAATCGATAGTATTAGAATTACTTGCTTCAAAGAAAATCGATAGAAATAAGAAAAATAGTTCTGGAAAAACGGCATTTCAACTAGCAAAGGAAACAAAAAATAACGATATTATCAACTTATTAGGGAAGAATGAATAAACTTAAAATATCAAATAAATGTTAAAATTTTGAAGTGAGTTGACAGCTTTTAGCCGTCTCCGGTATGATAAGGATGAAGATAATAGAATCGCCTTTATAGATTAAAGGGGAGTAGCTACTACAGCAAAGTCGTCATTACGAGATAACCTCTCCGGCTTTGTTGGCAACGATAACGTTGTTTGCGAGACCTTTACTTCTAGCTTTTTTGTAATTGCTAGAGGTAAGGGTTTTTATTATGCACATGAAAGGAAGGGGAAAAGATGGAGATACTTTCATTAGCGTTTTTATCCAAGTTACTGACAATTGTCGTTATTGACTTGGTGTTAGCAGGGGATAATGCAATTGTCATCGGGCTGGCCTCACGCAAGCTTCCAGTTGAACAACGAAACAAAGTCATTTTATGGGGAACAGCAGGAGCTATTGGACTTCGTGTAATAGCGACAGTAACCATTGTTTACTTATTAAAAATACCAGGTTTATTATTAGTTGGAGGATTGATCCTTGTTTGGATCGCATACAATTTATTAGCTGATAATGATAATCATGACGACGTGAAGGCTGGAAATAATTTTTGGTCTGCACTTCGCACTATAATATTAGCAGATACCATTATGAGTTTGGATAATGTTTTAGCTGTAGGTGGAGCTGCACATGGCAGTGTGCTGCTTGTAGTGATAGGGCTTGTAATTAGTGTTCCGCTTGTCGTATGGGGAAGCACCTTATTTATCAAACTAGTGGATCGATATCCGATTATCTTATATATTGGTTCCGGTGTACTTGCATGGACAGCAGGAGGAATGATTGCCGAGGAACCAATAATTCATAATATAATTGTAGATTTTCCTTGGATTGAGTATGTAGTAAATATAATATTAATAGTGTTAGTACTACTCGCAGGCTGGATACGAAAACAAAAGAAACAAAACATATCTCATACCATAGGAGGAAATGGATGAAGAGTAAATATGTAGTAGGTTTATTTGCTTCAAGCATGTTGCTTTTGTCTGGTTGTGGAGATAGCAATGATTTAGATGATTATACGCTCTGCTATGACAAAGATAATGATCAATACTGCGATGATACGTATGATCGCATAGACCCAAGTTCCTATGTAGTAATCAATGGTCAACGGGAGGCCTATATCGTTTATGACAGCGATAGCTCATCCAGCAGCAGTGGCGGGTGATTATCATCAGCATCGGAAAAAAATTTATGAACCAATACGTGATATTTTTTCGTGGGATTATTGGGAAGGTCAAGAGTATGCATTAGCATCATATGTGGCCATTGATCGAGCAATACACAAAGAAATGCAGCTTGCTACCAAGCTTCTCGGAAATCTATTTGCTAGGGTAGCAGAAGTAGTGAGACTTGGGTCTGCGGAATTATGGAGCGAATTAGGATATCCTTCCGAAACGTGGTCTGCTATTCGATTATCAACAAACTATAAGGCAGTAACTGCGATTGGTAGATTTGATTTTGCCTATACCAATCAAGGTTTGAAAATGCTTGAGTTTAACAGTGATACGCCAACTAGTATCGTCGAAGCATTTTTTGTCAATGCGGAAGTATGCAAACACTATCAAGTAGAAAATATGAATACAGGAACCGAACTAGATTTTAAACATATGTTTCATGAACTGCTTGAAAATTACCGAGAACACGGATATCCTACCGAAAATATTGCCTTTTGTTGTGATGCTTTTGATGACGAAGATCGAGGTACAACGAAATATTTGTTACAACAGTCTGGTTTAACTGGTTTCTATTCACCCCTATCACAATTGGCTTATGATCCGGCCAATGAACGGTTTACAGCGAAAATGCCCGATGGTGATTTTCGTCCGATTGATGTACTCTATCGATTACATGCTTTAGAGATAATTGCAAAAGACAAGACATCCAAAGGATATCCGATTGGCGCAAAACTATTAGAACTGGCAGCAAAACAGAGAATCGCATTTATTAATCCGCCAACTGCATTTATTACACAAACGAAAGCATTGCAAGCACTTATTTGGAATTTATATGAATCAAACATATTTTTCACTTCAGAAGAACGGGAAGTAGTGGCTACTTACTGTCTTCCTACTTATTTGGAAAATCAATTTCGTGGAAAAACAGCCTATGTCAAAAAGCCTTTCTTTGGCAGAGAAGGAGGGGCAGTTTCTTTGTATCATGCCAATGGGACATTAGAAGCGACTGATGAAGCTGCTTTTTATTGGGAACAACCGATGGTCTACCAACAAAGAGTAGAATTACCTACTCTAACGGTGCAAACTGCTAGTGGTCCGTATACGGGAAAACTACTATTTGGCTCCTTTTTCATCGGGGGAAAACCTTCTGCTGTATTAGGGAGAATCGGACAAGCAATCACCCAAGATTTATCTTATTTTTTACCATTAACAGTGAAGTGAGAGAAAAACGACTTCTTTTAAAGGGGTCGTTTTTTATGTGGGAGTTTTTTTCGAAAAATTGATAATTTTTTTATGAAATGTAGTAAGATATATGTAAGGGTAAACCTTATATAAATTCCCTACTACAGAAAGAGAAAAACATGTCTGCGGATGAGTCTCGAAAGCGCCTCGATAAGGTTATACGGGATCAGAAGAAGGAGTGCGGCGATCTTATTGCCAAGATCGAAGCATATCTTCGTAGGGACGGTATCGATATGCAGGTCATCGTTGATCTGGAGAGCGAGCTGTCAAACCTTCGTCAGCTCCATGATTCTTATCGAGCTGGCCTACCTTCTGATCATGTTTCCGCACGTACCTATCGATTTAAACTGGCAAAGACGAATGTCCAGAGTCTGATGAAGTAGTAGATTTCCTTCGCATTTTGTGAAGAGGAGGCACTCTTAATGAGTGCCTCCGTCAAAGTAAATATTTATGAACAACTGATAAATAGATAAGGAGCCTTTCTTATAATTGGAATAAAATATATATATAAAGATTGTTAAACGCGATTGTTAAACTTGAAAATTAAAAGGCTAATCATATATTAAACATCCAACAATGGATGTTTTTTTAGTTTTGATAAGAAAGTATAGAATTCGTTAGGTGAATTACAATCTAACATTTTACCCAGATAATGATGAAAAGCAACGTGCCCGAATACGAAGTATCTGGGCACTGATACGGATAAACAAATTATCCGTATAGGATTTGTTTAAGAGACTTCCACCTTAACCCCAAGCGGAGTAGTAACAGACTCGTAACGGCCGCGAAGCGTATGCTGATAATTGCCATACTCGCGAATTACAATCTGCCCGCCTTCCACCGTAATTTCCCCATGCCGATCAGGGAGCTTACGTGGGTCAATGTTTTCATATTGATGCATCTGAACGGGAGCCTGACTCTCATCTGTTCCATAGTAAATCTTGGTATATGTCGCGCAAGACCAGGCTGCGTTATCAGTAATTTGAAAGCCACCGAGGCTTGCAGAGTTATAACCGTAGGACATGCTTACTCCTTATATTCAAGGGATATGTGGTGGTACATCTTTTATGATATAGGACTGGATCATAGAAAATCAATCTTTCCATAGAGGATATGGGTTATTTTTTCGTGGTTTCGTTTTTATCAGTAAATTTTCCCTTCGTATTTCTTTGAGGTTGCTGAAATACTATTTCCTTTTTTCGAAAATATGAGATAATAGTGAGAAGCCAACAACCATTGGAGGAGTAATGGCTGGAGATAAGAAAAAGAGGAAGGCTACACTTTCCGATGGGAAGGATCGATACGAACTGGTAACATGGGTTTCTCTCGAAGAGACAGATCCATTCAAGAAGTGCACTCCTATTTCACTGAAAATCAATGGTGTTGATCGCAATCCCAGCCAGCATGCCAGAATTGTTGATAAAATCATCAATTCAACAAGTGGTACAACTTGGGAAGACCTCAACTAATTGATCCTTCTAGTTGAAACTGGATATGCTGATTCGTCAGCATATCCAGACAGAAGATAATACATTTAAATAGACGACAAAACCTCCATCAATGGAGGTTTATTTTAAATACGTTTCTAATTTTACAAACCGGTATCCCTTTTTTCGGAGCTTTGGAATTGCTTTTACCATGCCTTCTGCTGTATCGCCTTTTGGCTGGTTCATATGTAAAATAATGATTGATCCAGCTTTTGCGCGAAGCATCGATTTTTCTACTTGTTTGGTATTGTACGTAGCCCCTGCGTCTCCAACAATATCAAAATTAACTGGTGTTTCCCCTATAGCTTTTACAATTTTTACTGCGATATCATCATAATAGGCAGTTCCTGCACGAAAGTATTTTGGAGCTCTGCCCGTTAGGTTTTTTATTTTTTGGTGATTTCCATTCACTTCTTCATACACATTGGAAATATTTTTTGTCCCTTTAATCCCATAAACGCTGCGTCCTGTTACAGATAGTGGTCGATGTTCGGTTCCATGATTTTCGATTTCAAATAGTGGATTTTTTGCGAGTTCACGAAATAATGTTGGGTTTGCATCAATCCAACGAGAGTTAATAAATAAGGTTGCAGGTATTTTATTTTTGATTAAGTAGGTAATAATATCTCGATCATAGCCACTTCCGTTTTTTCCACCACAGGCATCAAATGTTAAAGCGATGACTTTATCCTTAGTCGGCAGTGTCCGCACTACCCCCGTCACCTTTTCTCCCCATTCTTTTGGCCTTTTCCCAAGATATTGGTTTGAAATTTGTTTTTCCGTTGACTCTGCTGGTTTATTATCTTTCACTACTTGTTTGACAGGGGTGGGTTGTATTGAGGTGGAGTGTGTTTTGTGAACGAGAGTACAACCTGTGAGAAACGCAAAAGTTATGAACAAAAATATGCTTTTTTTCATTCGCGAAAAAACCATCCTTTGTGTTTAAACCAGAGAAACATCACGATACTGATTACTGCCATGCAAGCGAGTACAATAAAGTATCCATAATGCCAATGCAGTTCCGGCATGTAAGAAAAATTCATCCCATAAATACCGGCGATAAACGTCAGCGGCATAAAAATGGTTGTAATAACGGTAAGTGTCATCATAATGGAATTCATCCGGTTGGAATTTAATGAAATGTGATTGTCTCGGATATCTGATGTCATATCACGGCTAGAATCGATTGTGTTACTCAGTTTCAATAAATAATCATACACATCCATATAATATCTTCGTTCTTCTCCTTGTCCCGATAAATGATCAGATTGGGTAATCCGAAAAACGAGATCGCGAAATGGCCAAACGACATGGCGAAGACGAAGCAAATCACGCCTAATCTTAAATAGTTCATTCATTTGTTCTTGCATTTGTCCCAGTCTCTCCGGGCGAATGCCGATTTCTGTCAGGCGGTCTTCTAACTGCTCTGCAATCGGAAAAAAAGAATCAGCTACTTTATCCATAATTTTATAACAAATATAACGAGAACCGAGTGATTGTGCATTGTTGTCTTTTTGCATCAATTTCCAAACTTCGTCTATTTCCGGTTGTTCATGATAGTGAAATGTAACGACATATTGATGATGTTGAAAGATATCAATTTCTTTTGGTTTCAAGCTGTTTTTATGGATCGCATTGAGCACAAAAAAGTGATAGTCTTCATAGTCATCTAGTTTGGTTCTTTGCTGAAGATACAGGCAATCTTGTATGGCTAATTCATGAAAGCCCATGTGGGATAGTTCTTTTGCCTCTTCTTTTGTGGGTTGGTTGAAATCGACCCAGTACCATGCATATTGTGAGCGCTTTTCCATGATCTCATTTAGTTTCAGATCTTGATGCAGTTCTCCTGATTTGGTATAGACAAGTGTTCGAATCATTTTCAGAGGAACCCCTTTTACATTGACTTACCCCAGTTGAGCAAATTTACTAACGTTTCGTTTTCAAATCCGCTCGAATGCATGTCTTCCACGTCTGTTGTAAAGACCACAAAGGACGCTACAGCCAAGCAAAGCGAGACTAGGAGCATAGCGACGTAGCGAGACTTGTGCCTTTGTCAGAGGTGCATATCTTCGCTTGGGATTATTTATATTGTTTTTGCTCAAGTAGAGAAACTTAATATCTATTGTAGACAGATTTATTTGGAAGCACAACTATGCAAAAAATTTACAGAAAACGCTTTCTGTAAAGAGTACATAAAAAAATATTTAAAGCTCAGATAAGAAAGTGCCAAAAAAAACGAATGATGGTAGAGAATTTTGTACGATGAGGAGGCAGAGAAAAAAATACAAAGAGAAAAGAGTCTCTCATGCTTCTGCGTCGCTATGATCTCATCTTCGATGTGCTTGTGTCGCTCCTCGTGGCTTGTGTTCTTGCCTTTCAGCAAATTGGAATGGAGCAGACATTTAAAAACTTTGCTCATAAAGTCACACATCACGAGTCGGATACCAAAGAGCACCAGCACGATCCTCACTCGCTCGAGGATGCTTGGAAGCGGAGGAGACTGAAAAAGGTAAAATAGAGAGCATTTTCATTTACGGACAGTTTTCTTTCATCAAAAGAAGGCCGTCCGTAATCAATTTTAATAAAAACATAATTATGCTTTACGTTGCAGTGATTTTGGAATAGGATGAGTGTAAGGAAACTCCGCACCGCGGAGAAGTTTGACTGGAAGGTTTATTGCAATGGTCAAGAAGTCTGTTGCGACCGTCGGTACGCTGGCGGTTGGTGCTGTTCTGGTGCTCTCGGGGTGCTCTCGATCCACCGGCTACGAGACAGTCAAGGCTGCTCGCGGTGAGAATCGGATCGCTGACTGGGAGAGCAAGGCTGTCAAAGTCAACACCGACAGCGGCAAGTGCGACGACGACGAGATCGCGATCTGGTCCGACAAGAAGCACACCGCGCAGGAGTGCTACGACCCGGACAAGGGCGAGAAGTTCAAGAAGATCACGGACTGGCGTCTGAAGATGGATGCCAACTGCGACCCCGACGAGTATGCAGCGTGGGTGGACTCGCAGGAGAAGCTCTACTTCTGCTTCGACTTCAAGGACTCGCACAAGAAGCACAAGTCCGCGAAGAAGAGCAAGAAGAAGGTCAAGATCGTGGTCACCCCGACGCCGACGTTCATCAAGCCTGTGACTCAGTCACCGGGTAAGACGCTGAACAAGCCGTCACCGGCGAAGACCCTCGGCAAGCTGCCGGCAGCCCCGCAGCAGCCGGCGAACAAGCCGGCCCAGCGGCAGCAGAACCAGCAGTCGGGTTCCGACTCGAATTCGAGCTCGAACAACAGCTCGAAGAAGTCGACGACCACTGGTACCAAGAAGTCCAAGTAACCCAGTCAATCGGCGGGCAGCACTCTCTTTGATTTTATCGAAGGAGTGGCTGCCCGCCGCGTCGTTTTCTGGATAAAATCAGCCACCCCCTGAGGATTTCCTCAGGGGGTGAAACGTACCACACCTATCGCTTTGTCCAGATGGTTTCCCATGCTTCCTGGTACTTCACATCAACAGCGGTATTTACTGTATTAGAACCTATCCGTGGGAGTGTACAAGTAAAACCAGCCTGTGTAGCAATCGCCTTGATATCACGAGTCTCCAATGAGCAAGACTTTGTACCGATACGCTTATACATCAGGTCAACGAACTTATGAACCTGAAGGCTATTGGTGATACCTAGTTCTTTCCCCATCTGCACTTGGAAAGGACTTGCGGGAGAGACCCGATGATTATCGGGGAGATCTCCCTGTTCCTTCATACGCCACAGCCAAAAGGCAATAGTCGCTTCCGTCGGATTCTGGTATCCAAAAAAGGATGGAGTCGACGACATGGTCTTCCTATCTATTAGACAAGCCGGATGGTTGCAAATCTATTCTATCAAAATTATTGTCTGTAAAGTAGCGCAGGTACAGAAGATTTTTCTTCTGTACCTGCGAGGAGCCTCCTTAACGCATGGGCCAATAAGGCTTGCTCCAAGGTTTACCGTTCTCCTCAATACGAACGATATTTACCCTTGTATCACTAATGATTTCCTCACGAACACCGGTGTGCTTTATACTGAGCCTGTCAAGAAGCTGATTGATGAAAGTCCAATCCAGACGGCAGTATCCAAATTCTTTTACATCCCGCTCTACTGTCTTTGCGATGTCTTTTTGAAATTTATTGAGCTGCTCAGGTGCAATGTTTGGCAGTTTCCCTGTCCAAAACTGAACCGTTGCTGCGACTGCTCCCGATATCCGCTTCGCCATGTCTTCTCCTTTATTTATCATGGCTCTTTGCTTGCCGTTTTCATTTTATATCAACAAAGAAATAATTGCAGAAATAATTTCCCGGGTTCTTTTTTTATCAATTTAATGTATAATAACTCATTAGGATGTATTTTTATTTATAGGAGTGTGAATGATGAGTAAAGAAAAAATTGTACTCGCTTATTCAGGCGGTTTAGATACTTCTGTTGCCATTCGTTGGTTAACCGAAAATTATGGATATGATGTGATTGCAGTTGCTCTTGATGTTGGAGAAGGCAAAGATTTGGATTTTGTCAAAGAAAAGGCTTTAAAAGTAGGAGCAGTAAAATCGATTGTTATCGATGCAAAAGAACATTTTGCCAAATATTTTCTTGCTACAGCGTTAAAAGCTAATGCGATGTATGAAGGAAAATATCCACTTGTATCTGCTTTGTCCAGACCGCTTATTTCACAAATACTTGTGCAAATAGCAGAAGCAGAAGGTGCTGTTGCAGTAGCACATGGATGTACTGGTAAAGGCAATGACCAAGTGCGTTTTGATGTATCTGTACAGGCTTTAAATCCCAACTTGAAAGTGGTTGCTCCTGTAAGAGAATGGGCGATGTCTCGCGATGAGGAAATCAAATATGCCCAGGAGCATAATATTCCTATTCCAATTGATCTAGACAATCCTTATAGTGTTGACCAAAACTTGTGGGGACGCAGTTGTGAGTGTGGTGTACTTGAAAATCCTTGGACTGCACCGCCAGAAGGTGCTTATGAGTTGACCAAAGCAGTTGCGGAAACTCCTGATGAAGCGACAGAAGTAGTTATTACTTTTACCAAAGGGATACCAACTGCGTTAGACGGTGTAGAGTTACCGCTGCAACAATTGATTTCCAATTTAAATCAGTTGGCTGGAAAACATGGTGTTGGCAGAATTGATCATGTTGAAAACCGTTTAGTAGGGATTAAATCACGAGAAGTTTATGAATGTCCTGGAGCGATTACGTTAATTACTGCCCACCGGGAATTGGAATATCTGACATTAACACGTGATGTTGCTCGTTTTAAACCATCCATTGAACAAAAATGGGCAGAACTTACCTATGATGGACTTTGGTTTTCACCATTGAAACAAGCATTGGATGCTTTTATCGATGAGACGCAAAAATTTGTTACTGGCGATGTTCGAGTGAAATTGCATAAAGGTACAGTTGTGGCAACGGGCAGAACTTCGGAGCATTCCTTATACAATGAGCAGCTAGCGACTTACTCTACAGATGATACATTTGATCATCAAGCAGCAGTTGGTTTTATCAAATTATGGGGACTACCAACGCATATTTATGCAACGATACATGAAGATGAGGTGAAAGCTGATGAAACTTTGGGGCGGTCGCTTTACCAAGTCGACGGATCAACTGGCGCTTGAATTTCAAGCTTCAATTAATTTTGACCAAAAACTAGTCATCGAAGATATTGTCGGAAGTATTGTCCATGTAGAGATGTTAGGTACACAAGAAATATTGAATAAAGAAGAAACAAAAACGATCAGAGACGGACTTATTACTTTATTGGAAAAAGCAAAAGCAGGCAAATTGGCTTTTTCAGTAGAACATGAAGATATTCATATGAATATAGAGAAGATGCTAATTGATCTAATTGGTCCTATTGGCGGAAAGCTACATACAGGACGGAGTAGAAATGATCAAAGTGCTTTGGATGTGCATCTATATACAAGAAGGAAAACAGTAGAGCTCACAGAGAGTGTTGTTGCTCTATCAGAGGCAATCATTAGGCAAGCAGTGGAAAATGTGGATACACTGCTCCCTGGTTATACCCACTTGCAGCGTGCCCAGCCAGTTCGCTTTGCACACCATCTATTGGCATACTCCAGTATGTTGGAAAGAGATTTGGGAAGGTTGATCGATAGCTATAAACGGACAGACATGTGCCCGCTTGGAGCCGGTGCAATTGCTGGAACGACTTTCCCAATCGATCGGGCATATGTACAGAAGAGACTTCACTTTGCACATTTGTATGAAAATAGTATGGATGCGGTCAGTGATCGTGATTACATCGTTGAGCTGGTGTCTGCTCTCTCTCTGATCATGGTGCATTTAACTCGTTTAGCAGAAGAACTAATCCTGTGGTCTAGTGAGGAATTCCAATATGTGGAATTGGATGATGCATATTGTACGGGAAGCAGTATGATGCCACAGAAGAAAAACCCCGATATACCAGAGCTGGTCAGAGGAAAAAGCGGAAGAGTATTTGGTAGTTTAGTAGGATTACTTACTATGTTAAAAGCACTGCCACTCAGTTTTAACAAGGATATGCAAGAAGATAAAGAAGCATTATTTGATGCTGTTGAAACAGCAGAAAATTGTCTTCATCTCATGCGTGACGTGATCGCAACGATGAAAGTGAAAAAGGAAAACATGCTGAAAAATGTTCAACAGAGTTACTCCAACGCCACAGATTTAGCAGATTATTTAGCTGCAAAAGGAATTCCTTTTCGCCAAGCGCATGAGATTACCGGTAAAACAGTCTTATATGCGATCTCCCGACAAAAATACTTGCTGGAATTATCGCTGGATGAATATCAGCTGTTCTCTCCCATCGTAGCAGAAGATATTTACACTTTTTTAGCGGAGGAGCAAGTTGTGGAAGCGCGGAAAAGTGAAGGCGGTACCGCAAAAGTTCAGGTAGAAAACCAATTGGAAAAACGAACTGCGTATTTAAATGAAGCAAAACAATGGTTAAAGACGGTGGAGGCTGCACAAGAGCTGATCCCCTTGTCATGATTGATAGATGTTAAAATATACAGCGTCCAGTAGTCGATCACGAGATACAAATAGGGAAATAAAGCCTCAGCAAACGTAATTTTTGGTTTTTCTTGCCAACGATGATGATGGAAAGAACATGATATAATAAATCTCCAGTAACCGTTATCTATACTGGAGATTTTTGCTGTCAAGTTTGAATATATCATCATTTTGCAAAATATTACTCTAGGAAACTTGTAGAATGATGCTATAATAGGAAACAGGTTTTTAGAGGAATTGCGTTTTTTACCCCGAAAAATGAAAGATGATAGGAAGACTATTGGCATTTTCCTATTTTAAGATTGCCAAATTATGTTTCATTAGCATAATACTCTTTGTGTGTAGCTATATTTCTCTATTAAAAGAGGAAACTCAGTATGGTTTCGAGAAATACCTGACTACCTAATACTTGTGTAGGCGTAATCGCTGATGACAAATGCTGTGGTAAAACGGAAGGTGATTTTATGATAGAAATGCACGATGTATGGAAGGTTTACCCCAACGGAATCGAAGCATTACGTGGGATTGACGTAAAAGTGGATCAAGGGGAATTTGTTTATATAGTAGGACCGAGTGGTGCTGGTAAGAGTTCCTTTATCAAGTTGATGTACAGGGAAGAAAAACCTACACATGGAGTTGTTTTGATCAATGGTGTGAATGTTAAAAGGGTTCGAGACTGGAAAATTCCTTATGTACGCCGCCGGATTGGAGTAGTGTTCCAAGATTATAAACTATTACCGCATTTGACTGCATATGAGAATGTAGCATTTGCGATGGAAGCGGTCGAGACTCCTCGCCGTGAAATGAGACCGCGTGTTCAAGAAGTACTAGAGTTGGTTGGTCTAGGAGACAGGATGAAAGCATTGCCTTCGCAGTTATCAGGTGGAGAGCAGCAACGGGTTTCAATCGCTCGTGCAATTGTAAATAATCCGACATTTATCATTGCGGACGAGCCTACAGGAAACCTGGATCCAGAAAATTCTTGGGATATCATGTATTTACTGGAAGAAATTAATGCTCGTGGAACTACTGTCGTAATGGCAACACACAATAAAGAGATCGTAAATACGATGCGCCAACGTGTTATTGCAATTGAACAAGGCGTGATTGTGCGAGACGAATTGGGAGGCGAATACGGTTATGAAGATTGAAACCACAGGTCGCCATTTTCGCGAAGCGTATCGCGGAATCATGAAGAACTCATGGATGAGTTTTGCGGCAATGGGTACGGTAGCAGTAACACTCTTGATCTTTGGAGTGTTCCTTATTTTTGCGTTTAATATCAACTACTTGACCAAAGAATTGGACAAACAATTAGCAGTGCGAGCGTCATTACAAGATAATACTCCTCCCGCTAAACAAGTAGAAATCCTAAATAAACTAAAGCAAAGTTCACTAGTAAAAAAAGCTGACCTTGTTCCAAAAGATAAAGGTCTGGAAGAGATGAAAAAAAGCTGGGGAGATGCCAACTTTATTGAAGGATTAAAAACCGGAGATCAAAATCCTCTCCCAGATATTATCCGTTTGGAGCCTAGTGATCCGAAGAAAGTAAAAGAATTAGAAGCTGAAGCGAAGAAGATCCCTGGAGTTGTAGCGGCGGATTCTGGCGGTGGAGTGACACAAACTCTTCTTGGATTTTCTGGTGTAGTTCGAAACGTCATTCTTATTTTTGGAATAGCTTTATCTGTCTTAGCTGCTTTCTTAATTTCAAATACGATTAAATTGACGATTATTGCTAGAAGAAAAGAAATTGAAGTAATGCGGTTGGTAGGTGCTAGTAACTGGTTTATCCGTTGGCCATTCTTTATTGAAGGAGCTTTTATTGGTGTAACAGGTGCTATCCTGCCAATAGGAATTTTGCTCATACTCTATCAAGCGTTTTACAACACCATTAATTCTGGTGCAGCGTATACTGTAATTCAAATGATGCCAGTTACATCTCTAGGTGCTTATCTGGCAGTCAGTACATTTGTATTAGGTGCGATTATTGGAATTTTTGGTAGTGTGCTCTCTGTTCGGAAGTTCCTCAAAATTTAATTCAGTCAGCAAAGAACTTTGGGGGGGTTATATGAAACAGGTATTTGCAGCTAGTTTAGCAATGCTATTGGCATGTAGCATATGGGTTGCTGGTGCAGATGCGGCACCAGCAAAATCAAAACAACAACAAGATAAATTAAAGCAGTTACAAGAAAAAGAAAAAAACAAATTCGGTCAGCTTGGGGAAGCTCAGGTCGAATTGAACAAAATCAAAAAAGAGATTGCTCCACTGGAAGCAAAGATGGCTCAATATGATGCACAATTGGAGCAAGCTAACAAAGATTTGTCACAAAATGAAAAATTACTGCAACAACAAAAAACACAGTTAAATAAACGTGTTGTTCGTCTTTACCAGACTGGCGAAACGGGTTACATGGGGCAGTTGGTATCAGCAAAATCATTTTCCGAATTTTTGACTCGTGTCGAAGGTATTCGATTGATAGTGAAAAGTGATAGTGCACTGGTAAAACAGCTCAATGAAACGTCAACGAAAATTGCACAGACAAAGAAAACGACAGAACAATTACGTGCAAAACTACAGCCATTGTTCGCACAAGAGAAAGCGAAATTAGATGAAATTAATAAAACAACGAAGTCTTTAGATAAAGAACTGGATAATATTCAACAAGATGAAGAAGCCACCGCAGCTGCTATTAAAGAACAAGAGAGACTAGAAAAGATCGCCTCCCAGCAATATAGCGGAAACTATGGCACTGGCAGATTGATGAAACCAGCAGTAGGGACCATTACTTCTGGATTTGGTTATCGTTGGGGTCGACAGCATAAAGGTATCGATATCGATGATGACAAAGGGAAGAAGATTTTTGCTGCAGATTCTGGTGTTGTAATTCTTGCCAAAGCGGATCCAAATGGTTTTGGATATTACCTCGTCATCAAACATTCGGATGGGTTATCCACACTATATGGGCATATGTATCGCAGTACAGTCCGAGTATCCGTAGGAGATCATGTAACAAAGGGTCAATGGATTGCTGATATTGGAAACAACGGACATTCAACAGGATCACACCTCCATTTTGAAGTTCATAAAAATGATAAAGCTGTTGATCCAATGCCATATATATCTTAATTGGCCATTCTGGGAGGATGTTTAGTTGCAAAATACAAGACGCATACTCACTGCTACAATTGCTCTCTTGGTTTGTGCGAGTACAATTGTAGGCGGCGCAGAAGTAGATGCAAAAACAAAACGAGAAGAATTACTAGAGATCCGTGAACAAAAAAACAAAGTAATGGACTCTATCGCAGCTGGCAATCAAACACTGGAAAAATACAACAAAGAGATGGAAAAAAGTCAAACAGTAATTGACGGCATACAAAATCAAGTAGACAAAGTAGAAGTGGAGAAGAAAAAAGCAGAGGAAAAAGAAGTTCTCTACCAGCAAAAATTTAATAAACGTTTACGTGAGTTATATGAAAACGGCGAGATGGGTTATATGTCTCTGCTGCTGCAAGCCGGCTCCTTTAATGAATTTTTGGTTCGATTTGAATATGTGCGTTTAGTTGCACAACAAGACTATGCTCTATTAGCTGAACGCAAGGCGGCTACTGCACAAGTACAAGCGAAAATAGATAAATTAAATAAACTCATAGCAGTCCAGCAAAAAGAAGTGGACAAATCAAAAGCAGCTTTTGATAAAATGATGGCTGAAATGAAAAAAGATAAAGATAAATTAAAAGATTTGCAGGGCGTTGAAGATGCAAACGAATCTGAATTGATTGATATTAATAAAGACTTGATCAGCAGTGGGAAACTTAAATTTGCTTATACAGGCCCGTTACATAAACCGCTGAATTATCCGATTACATCTGGATTTAAATTTCGCTGGGGGAGAATGCATGAAGGAATCGATTTTGGAACACAAGGAAAAATAGGCATTCCATATGCGGCCGCAGCTGATGGTGTTGTAGTAGAGAGCAGGGTGTCTTCCGGATATGGCTGGCTGATCACCATCTATCACGGGGAGTATCATGGACAGCCATTCTATACGCGATATGCACATAGTTATCCTTATCAAGTAAAAGTGAAAGTTGGTCAAGAAGTATCCCAAGGAGAAATAATCTCTGCTATTGGAAACAATGGTCACTCAACTGGACCTCACTTGCACTTTGAAGTACGGATTGGATATGGAGCGAAACCACCAGCGAAAGATCCAATGAATTACCTCGCAAATTAAGGTGAATTGTATAGATGGAAGGAGTAAAGGACATTTCCTAACATAATTGGTGTTAGGAAATGTCCTCCTTCTATTTCTCAAATGAGCGTAATATGTTAGAGTAAAACCAAATTGGACAGGATTATTACCCACTCATGCCAATATTGGTTTTTATTAAGATAGATTGTTTTCGATCGGAGAAAGGGCTGGAGAAATGACAATTCGAAGAAGAACAGTCGCGCTCATGGTTATTGCCTCCATGGCATTAGGAAGTCTGTTAACCTCTTTGTTTTTTATGAATGAAAAGGGACAAACTTTTCCCAATCAAGCGACAAGCAGATCAGAGTTATATTCCAATTATGAAGCGAAATTAAAGAAAACGTTTGATACCATACGCTCTAGCTATGTCAGGCCGATCTCAGAACAAGCATTGTTAGATGGTGCATTGCGAGGAATGGTTGCTGCTCTTAGTGATCCTCATTCAGAGTATATGAACCCGCAAGAAGCAAAGCAATTTTTATCTTCGATTATGAATTCATCGTTTTCTGGAATTGGTGCAGGTGTTGTCCTGAAAAATGGCCAAGTTACCGTCGAGTCCATTGTGAAAGACTCGCCAGCGGAAGATGTTGGCATACAAGTAAATGATCAGATTCGCAAAGTAGATGGAAAAAGTATTATCGGAATGACCTTAAATGAAGCTGTTTCAAAAATCAGAGGGCCCAAAGGCACCAAAGTAAAACTAGAGATTGTACGCGGTGGCGGAGCTCCTTTTACAGTGACCGCAGTCCGTAAAGATATCCCTCAAAAAACAGTAAGCAATAAAATGATGAATAACCATATTGGATATATCGGCATTTCCCAATTTTCTCAGAGTACGGACAAAGAATTTTTTGATGCAATAGCAGCACTGGAAAAACAAAAAATGAATGGATTGGTTATTGACCTACGCGGCAATCCTGGAGGACTCTTATCTGTTGTTGTGAAAATGTGTGAAGCAATGCTTCCAGAAGGAAAAGTTATTGTCAGTACGCAAGATAAAGCTGGAAATAAGGTCGTTTATCGCGCGAAAGCAACAAAACTCAAGTCCTATCCGATTACGTTATTAGTGGATAACAGCAGTGCGAGTGCTGCAGAGATCATGGCAGCAGCTTTTCAACAATCAGGTAAATATACTGTTATCGGTCAAAAAACATATGGAAAAGGCAGTGTACAGTCAAGCGTTGAGTTTTCTGATGGCAGTAACCTGAAATTGACGATTGCAAAATGGCTTACACCAAACGGGACTTGGATTGACCAGCATGGTGGAACCAAAGGTTTATCTCCGAACGTACAAGTTCAGCCATTTGCTTTTGCATTAGCCAATCTGCCTGAAGGGAAGCAGGTATCGAAAAAAGACAGCAACAATACCGATGTGAAAAACATGCAGTTGATTTTGGATGCACTTGGCTTTAAACCAGGAAGAACAGACGGATACTTCGATACACAAACCGAAACTGCTTTGAAAAATTTCCAGAATGCAAATGGGTTAACTGTCAATGGTCAATTAGATGAGTCAACAGCTAAAAGTCTAGGTACAGCTTACCAAAGTGCTTTACGAGATCCCAAAAATGATAAGCAGTTGCAGACTGCTATCCAATTTTTGGAACATATTAGTGAATAAATGATGAACATAAAGGAATATATGGTACTAATGTCGAAACCCCTTCTAGCTGATGTTTGCACTGGAGGGGGTTTTTTTGCATCTGGAGTTTATCAAAACTTGGATTTCACTATGGACAGAACCATTGTGGATTGTTGCATTGTTTATACCAATCATTTTCACTATCTATACGAACCTCTTAGAGCGGAGACATTTTGGTAATATTTTAGAGGCGCCAATCCCTACGATTTTACGAACCTGTTTCTATGGTTTATTGGCAGGCTGTATATTGTCTTTTGTTCTTTCTTCTTTTTTATTTGAAGTATCAAAAGAAGAATTGTTGTTAGTTTGGATATGTACCATTGGATTTGCTATTTTCCGCAGAAGATTTGCATGTATCGCTTATTCCGTTGGCTTTTTATCCGTTTTGCATTTGCTGTTGCCGTATTTGCATATAACCGTTTTACCAGTGGGATTAGTGAGATGGTATTATGTAGTGAAAGATTTTTCCGTACTTCATTGGCTGTATATTGTTGGATTGGCTCATTATTTGGAATGGATATTAATACGGTTGGAAGGGTCTGTATCCAGTACACCCGTAAGACTTGATCATATATCGGGGAGGCGTGTTCCCGGCTATCTTTTAGCTAAATCCTGGCCCATATCATTGGTAGCATTTACTTCTTCTGGATGGCTCCCGCTGCCAATTGTAATTGGGTTTGCGAGTAAAAATTGTTCCAAACCGTTAAAACAAAAGAAAAGACTCATTTCTACACTCACTTTATTATACGCAGTCATTTTATCGGTATTGCTTTGGGGAGCTACGCTGCATGGGGAGTTGCTATGGTTTGCAGCAATATTTGCGCTGTTGGGACATGAGACGATGTATTTATGGAGCAGATTTATAGAGAGAAGAAAGGAACCTCTATTTGTTTCCAATGAAAAAGGTTTAAAAGTATTAGCTGTACTGCCCCAAACACCAGCGGCAAATTTAGGGATTAAGACAGGAGACATCATTCATCGGCTCAATGGAGTTCGAATTCAAACAGCAGATGATCTAGAAAAAGCAGTATCGCTTTCTTCCTTCTGCAAATTGGAAGTGTTGGATGAGCAGGATGACAGTCATTTTTTGCAGCGGGCTATTTATGAAAAAGATCCAAAACATCTTGGAATTGTAGGAGCAGAGCCGTTGTAATCCTTACTTTGAAATTGTTTATAATAATGCGAAGTGGTTTTGAAAGAAAGTCTACTTATACACTTGGTTATTTCGACGACCAAGTGTATTTTGTGTTTGACGTTTTTTGATAAATTTCCTACACTTTTCTAAACAGGTTTTAGGATTACAAATCCAAGAAGGCTTTCAATTACTAGATTAGAAAAAAGGAATGCAACAACATGTCTTGTAATTTGGATGCTCTATGATATACCTTTTATAAGTTTAGAATGTTTCTATTAAGAATAATTAGAAGTATATAAAGTTAAAAAACCACCTAGAATGGTGGTTTTTGTTAAGTACGATTGTCTGATTTAATTTCATAGTAGAATGAATCCTAGCGTGGAGGCGGAATAAAGAAGCGCATCAATTACTCCCTCCTTGTATCACTTTTATGGAATGAGACTTGCTAAGGATTCCTTCTAACAATAGGAATTCCTTAATTCGATTATAGCAATAAACATATGAATAAACAATAAATTCATTAAATTAAGTGATTTTATTATTTTAAAAAAAGGAGATTAAACAGATCTCCTTTTTTTTAAAGTCATTTTATTTACACTGTCCTTTTGTCAGACAGTCTGTATGATGAAAATCAATTGTTTCAATTTGAATGGTTGTATGCTGAATGTGAAACTGATCTTTTATCTTAGTGATTGCTTCTTGCAAAACAGTTTGACTTGTAGCTTCATCTTTAATAAGGATATGGCACGATAGTGAATCAAAGCCAGAAGTAATAGTCCAAATATGCAGATCATGAATGTTTTGTACACCAGGTATTTCTAACAAAACCGCTTCAACTTTTTGTTTATCGATGGTGATCGGAGTGCCTTCCATCAAAATATGAAAAGAATGGGAGACGACGCCCCAAGCACTTTTTAAGATAAGGATCGTGACAAAGATACTAATAATAGGATCTGCCAGATACCATGAGAATGTCAGCATGAGAATTCCCGCAACAATCGCACCGACAGAGCCTAAAGCATCCCCGATGACATGAAGGTAAGCACTTCGGACGTTTATATTATCTTTTACATCACTATTTCGCATGAGTACCCAAGCACTTAATAGATTTGCCAATAGACCAATACATGAGATTACGATCATGGAGCCGCTTTGTACTTGAGGAGGGTGCATGATACGCAGCACCGCCTCCCAAGCAATAATACCTGCAATAACAAATAAGGCAACACCATTAAAGAGAGCAGCAAGTATTTCAAAACGGTAATATCCATACGTTTTTTTTGGAGACGGCGGACGGGCTGCAAAACCCATCGCGATTAAACTCAGCGCTAGGGAACTTACATCACTAAGCATATGACCTGAATCCGATAAAAGTGCAAGACTGTTGGTGAACAGTCCTCCAAAAAATTCGATGAACATAATACCTGCTGTAATGATTAACGCAATGCTCAAGCCTTTTTTATTACTTTGTGCACCATGATCATGGTTATGTCCATGTCCATGACTATGGGAGTGATCGTGAATGTGCATAATCTCCCTCTTCCCTAAACCGCTTTGTTTTTTCCAGAATGAGATATATGTTCAAGTCCTATTTCCATCAAGCTTAAAACATGTTCATCATCAATGCTATAGTAAACCATTCTTCCCACTTTGCGATGTTTAACCAAATGCAAAGCTCGTAAATTGCGCAGTTGATGGGATACCGATGATTGTGTCATCTCCAGACTAGCTGCTAAATCACAAACACATAGTTCTTTTTGAATAAGAGTATGGATAATTCGTATCCTAGTTGGATCGCTTAATGCTTGAAACAACAAGGCGAGATTATTTCCTTGCTCAACAGGCAGTTGTTTTGTTTTCATTTCCGATATAATCTCATCATGAATGATAGTAACATCACAACATTCTTTTGCATCATGGGATTCTAAAGAACTCAATATGTTTTCCTCCATCACTAATATATGAGCATATATTCATATATTAATCTTACGCAACAAATTATTATTTTGTCAATGCTCAAGTAAAGGTTATAGATCCCTAATAGAAGAACGAATGTTTTCGATTGACAGCAAAAGTATGTTATAATGTTGGATGTTGAGAATGAAAAAAGTTGTTTTTATATAGATACGATTCAGGCATGTAAAATGGACGGTGATTGAATTTGGATAAATTATTTGAAATGGTATCGGAGTTTCAACCAAGTGGTGATCAGCCCAAAGCGATTGAAACACTGACAAATGGAATATACGAAGGTAAAAAACACCAAACTTTGCTTGGGGCAACAGGTACAGGGAAAACTTTTACGATTGCTTCAACGATAGCTAAGGTAAATAAGCCAACTTTGGTAATTGCTCATAATAAGACATTGGCAGCACAGCTCTGTGGTGAGTTAAAAGAGTTTTTTCCAAACAATGCTGTAGAATATTTTGTCAGTTACTATGATTATTATCAACCTGAGGCTTATATCCCTCAATCCGATACTTTTATTGAAAAAGATTCTTCGATAAATGATGAAATAGATAAACTGCGACACTCAGCGACAAGTGCATTAATTGAACGTAATGATGTAATTATCGTTGCTAGTGTCTCTTGTATTTATGGTCTTGGTTCACCGATTGAATACCGTGACCTTGTTTTATCATTGCGTGTTGGTATGGAAAAAGAGCGTAATGCCGTCTTGCGGAAACTGGTGGATATTCAATACCAGCGTAATGACATCAACTTTACACGAGGGACCTTCCGTGTTCGCGGGGATGTCATCGAGATATTTCCGGTTTCCAGGAGTGAACAAGCAGTCCGTGTAGAGTTTTTTGGTGATGAAATTGAACGTATTCGGGAAATAGATGTTGTAACAGGAGAAATTATTGGTGACCGGGAACATGTTGCAATATTTCCTGCTTCCCACTATGTAACTCGTGGTGCAGTGATGGAACGTGCTCTAAAAACAATTGAAGAAGAACTCCAAGAACAATTGGCTTTTTATAAAAGCGAAGGCAAACTGCTGGAAGCACAGCGATTGGAACAGCGTACGCGTTATGATATGGAAATGATGCGCGAGATTGGATTTTGTTCTGGGATTGAAAACTATTCCCGTCATTTGATCGGGATGCAGCCTGGTCAGCCGCCGTACACTTTGATTGATTATTTTCCGGATGATTTCTTAATGGTGGTAGATGAGTCTCATGTATCTATTCCGCAAATAGGTGCAATGTATAATGGCGATCAGGCTCGAAAAAACATGTTAGTAGAGCATGGTTTTCGATTGCCATCAGCAAAGGATAATCGTCCGTTAAAATTCGAAGAATTTGAGAGCAAAATCAATCAAATATTATTTGTTTCTGCTACTCCAGGTCCATATGAATTGGAGAAAACACCGGAAATGGTAGAACAAATTATCCGGCCGACAGGACTGCTTGATCCGAAAATCCATATTCGTCCGATAAAAGGCCAGATCGATCATTTGATTGGAGAAATCAATAAACGTGTAGAAAAAGATGAACGAGTACTGGTTACCACTCTAACCAAAAAGATGGCAGAGGATTTGACTGATTACTTTAAGGAAATCGGTATCCGTGTCCGCTATTTGCATGCAGACATCAAAACGATTGAGCGGATGGAGATATTGCGTGATCTTCGTCTGGGAGAATTTGATGTACTAGTGGGCATCAACCTTTTACGAGAAGGACTTGATTTGCCTGAAGTATCCTTAGTCGCAATTTTGGATGCAGATAAAGAAGGTTTTTTGCGGGCAGAACGCTCCTTGATCCAGACCATTGGTCGAGCTGCACGAAATGCCAATGGAGAAGTGATTATGTATGCAGATAAGATAACCAACTCCATGCAAAAAGCGATTGATGAAACAGAGCGTCGTCGTAGTATTCAAACCGCTCATAATGAAAAACACGGAATTACACCGATGACGATACAGAAAAAAGTACGACAAGTGATAGAAGCGACGAGCAAAGTGGCTGAAGAAAAAGCCACATATGAAACGAAAACAGGTCAGAAGAAGATGACCAAAAAAGAGCGACAAGTATTGCTAGCGAAAATGGAAAAAGAAATGAAACAAGCCGCAAAAGATTTGCAGTTTGAAAGAGCAGCAGAATTACGTGATATTCTCTTAGAGTTAAAGGCAGAAAGTGGGGATTAACGGTTGGCGATTGAAAATATTGAGATACGTGGAGCACGTGTCCACAATTTAAAAGATATAGATGTTACTATCCCTCGTGATAAATTAGTTGTTATTACAGGACTCAGCGGTTCAGGTAAATCTTCCTTAGCCTTTGATACGATATATGCAGAAGGGCAGAGACGATATGTGGAGTCTTTGTCTGCATATGCCAGACAGTTTTTAGGACAAATGGATAAACCGGATGTCGATAGTATTGAAGGGTTATCCCCTGCAATTTCAATTGATCAGAAGACAACGAGCCGAAATCCGCGTTCAACAGTAGGAACGGTAACTGAAATATACGATTATATCCGGCTTTTATTTGCACGTATTGGTCGTGCATATTGTCCTAGACATGGGATAGAGATTACTTCTCAAACTACAACTCAAATGGTTGATCATATCATGGCATTGCCAGAACGAACGAGAATACAAATTCTTGCCCCTGTAATCAAAGGGAAAAAAGGAGAACATGAGAAAGTATTAGCAGATATCCAAAAACAAGGATTTGTTCGTGTTCGAATTGACGGAGAAATACAAGAAGTCAGTGAAGTAGAAAAGCTGGAAAAAAATAAAAAACATACGATTGAAGTTATGGTGGATCGTATTGTTATTAAAGAAGGAATCGCCTCTCGATTGACAGATTCAGTGGAGATGGCACTTCGTTTATCCGATGGAGAAGTCCTTGTTGATGTGATCGACGGAGAGGAGATGCTTTTCAGCCAAAATCTCGCCTGTCCAGAATGTGGTTACAGTATTCCAGAGCTGACTCCACGTATGTTTTCCTTTAACAGTCCTTTTGGAGCATGTCCAACCTGTGATGGACTGGGAAATCGGATGGAGATCGATCCATCGCTAGTCATTGCAAACCCAAAACTATCTATCAGCAAAGGTGTTATCGAACCTTGGGCTAGTTCGACTAGTAACTACTACAACCAGTTGTTGGATGCAGTTTGTAAGCATTTTGCAATCAGTAAGACCAAAGCATTTGAAAAGTTACCAGAAGAACAGCAGCAGCTTCTTTTGTATGGTTCCAAAGAGCGGTTTCCTTTTAAATATACGAACGATATGGGTTTTACCCGCGATACCCATACTACTTTTGAAGGAGTCATTCCCAATCTGACTCGCAGACATCGAGAAACTGCATCTGATATGGTTCGTGAGCAATTGGAGAGCTATATGAGCACCAAACCTTGTCCAACTTGTAAGGGAGCACGTGTGAAAGAGGAAATGCTGCACGTGCGAGTTGGTGATCAAAATATCGATTTTGTGACAAGACTTACGATAGCAGAAGCATTATCATTCTTTGAGTCTCTGGAACTGACAGAGAAAGAACGACAGATTGCAAGACTTGTATTAAAAGAGATAGAAAGCAGACTGGGCTTCCTATCGAATGTCGGTTTGAATTACCTGACATTAAGTCGTTCTGCTGGAACATTGTCAGGGGGAGAAGCACAACGTATTCGTCTGGCAACGCAAATCGGCTCCAGTTTGATGGGTGTTCTTTATATATTAGATGAACCGAGTATCGGTCTTCATCAGCGAGATAACACTCGTTTGATCCAGACTTTGGAGCAGATGCGTAATTTGGGAAATACGCTCATCGTAGTTGAACATGATGAAGATACGATGATGGCAGCTGATTATATTTTGGATATCGGTCCAGGAGCTGGTGTGCATGGCGGCCAAATTATTGCTGCGGGTTCTCCGCAAGAAATTATGGAAGATGAACAGTCACTCACTGGTAATTACTTGAGTGGAAGAAAATATATTCCCTTGCCAGAAAAACGCCGGGAAGCGACAGATAAATGGATTAAAGTTGTAGGAGCATCCGAAAATAATCTCAAAAATGTGTCTGCTTCTTTTCCTATTGGACTTCTCACTTGTATAACTGGTGTTTCTGGTTCAGGAAAAAGTACATTGATCAATGAAATATTATTAAAATCCCTTTCCAAACAGCTCAATCGGGCAAAAGCAGTACCTGGGCAACATAAGAAGATCGAGGGCATTGAACATCTGGATAAAGTTATCAGTATCGATCAATCACCAATTGGCCGTACACCGCGAAGCAATCCAGCCACCTATACAGGTGTATTTGATGATATTCGTGATGTATTTGCATCGACGACAGAAGCGAAGATAAGAGGGTATCTCAAAGGTCGTTTTAGCTTTAATGTCAAGGGCGGACGCTGTGAAGCTTGTCGCGGTGACGGCATCATTAAAATCGAAATGCATTTCTTGCCAGATGTATATGTTCCTTGTGAAGAGTGTAAAGGCCAGCGCTATAACCGTGAAACATTGGAAATTCGTTACAAAGGCAAAAATGTAGCAGATGTACTCAATATGACAATTGAGGATGCTGTACAATTTTTTGCCAATATCCCAAAAATCAAGCGAAAACTACAGACATTACTGGATGTCGGATTAGGCTATGTCCAATTGGGACAACCAGCGACCACATTGTCTGGAGGGGAAGCACAACGGGTGAAGCTCGCTTCTGAGCTGCACAAACGCAGCACAGGCAGAACATGTTATGTGTTAGACGAACCGACAACTGGATTACATGTGCACGATATCGCCCGCTTACTTACTGTACTCCAGCGGCTTGCTGACAATGGTGATACAGTACTCGTTATCGAACACAATTTGGATGTCATCAAAACGGCAGATTATATCGTTGATTTGGGTCCAGAAGGCGGAAAAGATGGTGGTATGCTTGTTGCAACAGGTACACCAGAACAAGTGGCAAAAAAGAAAGGTTCTTATACAGGAGAGTATCTTGCACCTATTTTAAAAAGAGAGCAAAAACGTGGGAAACAAGCAGTTACAGTTGGAAGTTGATTCGAAAAATAAGACCACAGTCCGTGGTCTTATTTTTGTAACATACGTATTATGGGGATAAGGTTAACTTGAGCTAGTGGTACAAGACAGGTATACTTATGGAAAGGGGAGATAGATCATGCGTTGGATAATAGGGATTATCTTAAATGCTGTAACGGTATATCTCATCGCGACTTACCTGCCAGGTGTGCATGTAGACAACTGGCAAACAGCACTATGGATCGCAGTTTTAATCGCAGTTATTAATATTCTCATCTGGCCGATTAAATGGTTATTGTCGATCATTACTCTTGGCTTGTTTGGCTTGATTCTGAATGTAGCTTTATTTGGAATTTTGAGCTGGTTTGTAGATGGATTTTCTATTGATGGTTTTCAAGCTGCTTTATACGGCGGATTGATTTTAACACTGGAATCTACGATTGTGCGATTTATAACAAGATAATGCTCTCCCTCCTTTTCTAGTTGAGAAGGAGGGGTTTATTTATGTTTAGACGTGTTTGCTCAAATGAAAAGAAGTATAATGAGAACAACCGATGTTGGAGGAAGAATGATTGTTTCCAAAAATGGTGGAATCGTTGAAAGAAAATTGCAGACCGTTCATGCTGATGAATTTCACTTTTGGGGAAATGCCTTTCCTCTTGAAGGGGAAGTAACAATTATCGTCGACGGGATGAAAATTTTTTCAACTGACGAGGAAATAGTTGTTACAAGCCCCGAATGGCTGATTTTGCGTCATGGAGACGAGAACTATCAAACGAAATTTGTCACCGAGACCCTCTATTTCCCTAAAGATGCAGAATGGTTTATGGTTCACAGCGGATTTCATCTGCACCAATTTTACTATTTTCGGGATGGTCGATTTCTCCCAGACAGAAGGTTGCGAATAGAATAATTCGCTTCGCCTGAGCTTTATGCAGGTACCAGGGGCAATTTCACCGAGATGAAGTTGCCCAAAAAAATGATTTTGAAATCTGCTGATTTCTAAGTTTTTATTAAAAATAAGTGGTGAAGATTTTGATGAAGGCAGTTGACTAACCTCCTGAAATAAAGCGACAAAATTTCAGGAGGGGTAATAAAAATGAAATTTCACCTTATTGATCGAGAAAATTGGGACAGGAAACCATATTTTGAGCATTATTTGCGTCTTGGTTGTACTTTCAGTATAACTATGAATTTAGATATTACGGTGTTATTGGAACAGCTTCGCAACAAGGGATTGAAGCTGTATCCTGCTTTTATATATATCGTCAGCTCTGTGGTGAATAAGCATCGTGAATTTAGAGTTTGCTTTAATGATGAGGATTGCTTAGGGTATTGGGAGCAAATGATACCAAGTTATACTATCTTTCACAAGGAAAATAAATCTTTCTCTAGTATATGGACGGAATTTTCCAGTGATTTCAGTGTTTTTTATCGGTATTATCTAGATGATATGGAACGATATGGGGATAGGAAACAATTTTTGGCAAAAGAAAATGAACCAAAAAATGTTTTTCCAATATCCAGTATTCCTTGGGTTTCTTTTACAGGATTCAACCTCAATATAAGTAATAATGCTAATTACTTATTACCCGTCATTACATGCGGAAAGTTTTTTAAGCAAACAGATAGAATGCTGATGCCTGTTTCTTTGCAAATACATCATGCGGTTTGCGATGGATATCACGCTAGCAAATTTCTGGAAGATGTACAACAGTTAGCAGATGATTGTTATGAGTGGCTTCCAAAATAACATATCATTTATCATTAACCCAACGATTGTTGGGTTATTTTTATTTAGATTGAATATTCCGTATATTATTTACGTGCGGACTATCGATAGATGTTGATTATCGTTAGTCCTTGCAACCGGTCGGTTTGACCTTGATCAACCGATGGTCACGTTGGTGCAGACGAGCGACAAGAATTCACCGAGCCTCTCGATCGAGAACTGACCGCCTGTGATCTTGCCGTTCTTGGATTCGCCGCCCTCGATCTCCACGATGAACCACCGACCGGCAACGTTGATCACGCAGGAGTTGCCCGGGTCGAAGCTGAAGATGGTCATACGGTGACCGGTGGAGAGATAGAAGTACCGCTCCCGAGAGTCGAACTGACGGAACCAGTCGGTCGTCAGGGTCATCTCCTTCATCGAGAGTTCCATCGGGAAGTAGCCTCCATTGGAGCTCTTGATGGTCTCGACTCCCGTGATGATCAGGGAGGAGAAGGAAGCAGTGCTGATGCCGCTACCAAAAACGATGCTCATGTCTTGCATTCTCCTAGGATGGAGTAGTTGATTCGTAATTCTATTATATGATCCATTAGGAATAGAAACAATTTTAAATAAGAAAATCAGTCTTTAAAAAGTTGTAAAATGAATATAAGACTAAACGAAAATAGGAGGCACTATATGATGAAAATTACCAATCCAGCTTTTGCATACGATGAACATGGACACTCCTACGCTTCTATCCGTCAAACGGATCCCAGAATTGCCGCTTATGTCCATCGTGCCTTGGGTGCAGCGAATACAGTGATCAATATTGGAGCAGGTGCAGGGTCTTATGAACCAACAGATCGCTATGTCATTGCAGTGGAGCCATCCATCGTGATGCGGTCGCAAAGAGCAGTTCATGGCAAAGTACCAGCTGTGCATGCTTTTGCAGATCATCTTCCTTTTGATGACGATGCTTTCGATGCTGCTATGGCAATGGTTACTGTGCATCATTGGCCAGACATGAAGGCAGGTTTACAAGAAGTAAGACGTGTAACCAAGGAGCAAATTGTAATATTAACTTTTGATCCTGATGCATTGGACGAGTTCTGGAATGTTCACTATTTCCCGGAGTTAATAGACATAGAAAGACAGCGCTACCCTTCTATGGAAAAACTAAAGGATATTCTGGGAGGGCATGTAGAGGTGCATAAAATCCCAATTCCTCTCGACTGTACGGACGGCTTTCAAGAAGCATTCTATGGTAGGCCAGAAGCTTTTTTAGCAAAAGAAGTGAGACTTGCCCAATCAGCATGGGGATTTTTAAATGACCAATTAGAAGCGCAATATGTAGCGAAGTTAGCTAGAGAGATAGAGTCAGGAGCATGGGATAAAAAATATGGCCACTTTCGAAAGCAAGCTGAATTTGTAGGAGCTTTGCGATTGCTTGTAGCGAAGCCTTGATAGTATATATACAGAATCGAGAGGGATGAAAGGTGAATGAAAATATTCTCCTTGTAGAAGATGATAGAGAAATCGCAGAAATGGTGATGCACTTTCTGCAAAAAGAAGGGATGAATCTGCACCATATCGCAGATGGAATGGAAGCCTGTCAAATAATCCAAACAAAATCGTTTGATATGATCTTACTGGATTTGATGCTTCCAGGTATGGATGGTTTGGAAGTATTAAAACAACTTAGAGAAAATAGCTTTGTCCCTGTTCTGATTTTATCTGCAAAAGATAGTGATTTGGATAAGGCATTGGGACTTGGTTTTGGTGCAGATGACTATTTGTCTAAACCATTTTCCCTTATTGAGCTATCTGCGAGAGTAAAGGCAGGTCTGAGACGGGCAACAAAGTATGGACAACCGGAAAAAAGCAAAAAAATAACCATTGGAGAACTAGTATTAGACCTAGATAATTGCAGTGTTTATAAATGTGGCGAAGAAATCCGTTTGACAGCGAAAGAACTGCAAATATTAACATTGTTTATGTCCGAACCAAAACGGGCATTTTCCAAAGAACACATCTATCGACTCATATGGAACGAAGATTTTTTTATGGATGAAAATGCGATTCAAGTGCATATTCGCCGGTTGCGTGAAAAAATAGAAGAAGATCCTTCTTCTCCTCGGTATATAAAAACGATATGGGGTATTGGTTATCGGATGGGAGATTTTTAAATGTTATCTTTTTTGCTTGTCATCAATCTTCTATTACTCTGTAGTACTTTGTTTATATATCATCAAAAGCAACAAAGAGACCGAAATCTCGACTACATATCGCAAAAGCTAGACAAAATAATAGAGAGTAATTCTAATGAAATGATTCGGCTTTTTACAGAAGATAAAAAAATAATTTCACTGCTTGTTGGGGTCAATCGCTTACTTGAGCAAAATAGTAAAACTGCCCGAACATATCATGAGTTGGAAAAGTCCATACGTAAATTGCATACGAACATGTCCCATGATCTAAAAACACCATTGACTGTTATTCTTGGAAATGTAGAAATGTTATCCGATGAAGATGCTATGTTCTCAACTACACAAAAAAGACTGATAGCAAAAGTACACACGAAAGCACAACAGATGCTCAAAAGAATGAATCAATTTTTTGATCTAGCAAAAATAGAATCAAATGATATGGTATTTCCACTCACAAAAACAAATCTCAATGAAATATGTAAAGAAAATATCCTGTTTTTCTATGATCAGATCACATCCAATGGAATGGAAGTGAAGATAGATATACCGAAAAATCCTATTTTTATAGAAAGTAATGCCGATGCATTGGATCGTATTTTAAAAAACTTGCTGTCCAATGCTATTCGTTATGGTTCCGATGGAAACATAATCGGATTGAGACTTCGAAGTGATAAACAGTATGCGTGGATTGATGTTTGGGATCAAGGAAAAGGCATAAGTGAAAAAGAGCAGACAAAGATTTTTGAAAGGTTATATACAATGGACGATGCTAGAAGTGAGATAAATCAAGGCAGCGGATTGGGTTTAACGATTACGAAGCGTTTAGTGGGGAAATTAAATGGCTCTATTCAGGTCAGCAGTAAACCGTACGACTGTACAGCATTCACGATACGATTTGCGTTGTTAAAGTAAGGTTTTCGTAAGGTTTTTGAATGATAAAAGCAAGATCTGCTTGTTATGCTTGGATTAGTTTCAAGAGCGGGAGGAGGAAATAATGCAAAGAGTCGTATACACAGACAATCTAGGCAAAGTAATGAATAGAAAACATATTATTACCGATTTTCATATGAATGTAAAACAAGGGGAAATTTATGGTTTTTTAGGTTCAAATGGCGCAGGAAAAACAACCGTCATGCGAATGATCACGCAAACACTTTATCCGACTAGTGGGAGAATGGAAATATTTGGTGAGGATCTTACTTTTTCTTCTCATGAAATACGAAAGCGTATAGGCAGCGTTATCGAGTTTCCAGTTATGTATGAGCACCTGACAGTGAAAGAAAATTTGATGATTCATTGTGAATATATGGGTTACTATGATAAAAACTGGATCGATAAAGTATTGGAGCTCACTCGATTAACGGAAACAAAAGAGAAAGTATGCAAATATTTATCACTTGGGATGAAACAGCGATTAGGAATTGCGAGAGCAATTAGTACCAAACCGGAATTACTCCTATTAGACGAACCATTAAATGGTTTAGATCCAATCGGTATTCAAGAACAACGAGAATTGTTTCGCATGTTAAATAAGGAATATGGTATGACGTTGTTGATCTCCAGTCATATTTTATCAGAAATTGAACAAATAGCAGATACGATCGGAATCATCCAAAATGGAACAATGGTAAAAGAAGCGGGGATGTCCGTTTTACGTTCAAAACAGAGTGAGTTTATAGAAATCATTGTTACAGACAGTACAAAAACTTCATATGTGTTGGACAATAAGCTAGGTATCTCTAATTTTAAAGTATTTGATGGCAATAAAATTCGTATATACCAACATGGGGTATCTCCTGTTGAAATATCGAAGGTATTGGTCAAAAATGATATTGGTTTAGAAACGCTAATTAAAAGAGAACAATCACTGGAAGAATATTTCATGGAGATCATACAAGAAGGAAACAGCTATGTTTAAATTGATCAAGCTAGAATATCGGAAAGTACAGTTAAAAACATTGTTATGGATCTCTGTTGGTGTGATTCCTGCATTGATTTTTTGGTGTGTATATAACAACGGAGGACATCGCATCTCGTATACCGACCATCATCGCGCCTTTGCAGATGTTCATCTCTATGTGCATACTGTTTTTCTCACCATAACATCGATACTAATCGTTAAAATCGTGTTGGATGAATATCGTAATCGTACCATTACAGTGTTGTTTTCCTATCCCCATCTGCGCAAGTCAATCATGTTATCGAAGGTAAGCTTTATTTGTTTATTTGCGCTGTCTTCAACTATGACTGCGAGTTTTATTTTAATTGGAGCATTTTCTTTTCATCACCCATATTTTTCGTTAAATATGCCTATATTCAAAGAAGAATGTATTTTTATTCTTTTGCTCTCTGTGTCAGCAGTTGGTATTAGTTTGGTAAATTTTTTCATCGGAATGCTTCGTAAATCAATAGCTGCAACTATTATTTCTCCAATTTTTATTACAGTTGCCAGCAGTGAGTTTTATGATAGTGAATCAATTATAACAACGATGTACATTAGTTTATGCTGGTTATTATTAGGGATCGTATTAGCTTTTTTAAGCATTCGCAGCCTAGATCAAATAGATGTTGAGTAGGAGGAATCTTCATGGATTTTTTTTGGAAGGCAGTTTTTTCGTGCATATTAGCAAGCTTTGTTTTATTTCATTGGCAAGTTCAACCTATTTATGCAGAAACAAAGAGTCAAATAGAACAAATTGATCAATATATTCAGAATAATATGAATGAAAATCATATTCCTGGACTTTCGGTAGCGATAACATACCATAACAAAGTGATTTTTACCAAAGGATATGGGTATACAAACAATAATCAACCAATTACTGCTCATACACCATTTGCGGTTGCTTCACTGAGTAAGGCTTTTACAGCAATGGCTGTGATGCAATTAGTAGAAGCAGGCAAAGTTCAATTGGATCATCCAGTAGTGACTTATATTCCTGACTTTCAATTAGCTGACTCGAGGGGAAAACAGATTACGGTTAGACAACTGTTGCAACATACAAGTGGATTAACCGATCAGGTCAATCCTGATATGACTCTTGATCCACAACCTAAATCGTTTCATCAGTTTCTCCAGCACCTGCATTCTGTTTCGTTAGCAAGTGAACCTGGAAAGGAGTATCACTATCACAATCCAAACTATATTCTCTTAGCTTATTTAGTAGAAATGGTGAGCAGAGAGAAGTTCGCAGATTATTTACAAAAACATATTTTCCTCCCGTTAAATATGACGGAAACAAAAGGATTCCGTTCTACTGATGACATGGAAAATACTTCAAATCTTGCAAAGGGACATTACTTTTTGTTTGGTCAGCCGGTAGAAGCAAAGGAACCAAAGTGGTTTATTGAAGGGCCGGCCGGTATGGTTTCCACAGCAAACGATATGGCAAAATGGTTACTGGTTCAAAGTAATTATGGGAAATTTCAAGATAAGCAAATTTTAAGTGCAGAGGGTATGAAACAAACACACGCCTCCAATAATCCAAATGTAAACTATGGAATGGGCTGGGACATTCAAAAGTCGGATAAAGGAAAACTGCAAATCCAACACACTGGAATACTGTGGACATATAAGGCGGAAGAGATCATCAGGCCAGAGGAAGGATTAGGGGTAGTAGTTTTATTTAATAGCGGTTTAAATGCATTTGTAGATTATACATCTTTTACAAATGGAATCACCAATATTTTAACAAACAAACCTGCTTCAGATACTTTTTTCTCCAATCAATGGTCAGAGCTAATCGTAGCAATATGTATTTTAGTCACTATTGCCTGGGCAATAAAAAGTATCATAAAAAGGAAAAACTGGTATGAAAGAAAAGTCCCTCGATCGAAAGTAGTTGCGATTTTTTGGTTGAGTATGCATTTTCTCCCTTTCCTGCTGTTTGTTTTTCTGCCGCAGCTTTTAACTTTTATTGGGGCAGGACGTGTAATTTCATGGACTGGGATATACTTTATGATGCCCAGCGTATGTTTCCTGCTATTTATTTTTGCTGTTTGTCATCTCATTGTTTTTGGAATTCGGCTTTTTTATTTCGTCAACAATTCATCATCTTAATATAGCAATTGTCCGTTTCATGGTTGCTCAAAAAACCCAAGGTTTATAAACAATTAGAACCAGAACCATTATGTAAACTCATTCCTTCAATATTGAGTTCGGATTCTTCTGTATGGCGGGAAAGTACTCTAAGTTAAACTCTTAATTTTGCGAGGTTTTTAATGAAACTTGGATAAACTGCCAATGGCAAAAATTAAAGAGTCGTTTTGCGATAATATTTTTGAAATATAACAAACTCCCACCATAGGATACAGGTTGCTGATCTTACTTTATTACCAGAAAAATTGAAACTATCTCGACAATATAAAGAAATAGATTTGGACTATAAAGAAGTACAGTTGTTGGAAGTGCTCCTACGTAACGAATCGATGGTTGTCAGTCACGATTGTTTATTGGACAAATTTTGGGATTGAAGAGATATTATTGATGAAAATACACTTAATATTTATGTCGCATGACTTCGAAAGAAATGAAAAGAGTAGTCAATGTGCAAATTGGAATACTTTTTTCCTTCCTACCATTATCTCTATTGGTTGTTTCTTCTTGGTGCAGTTAATTAGCTTTCTCATTGTTCGTGGTCGATACTGGTCACAAATGAAAGATGCTATGGTCTAACAAATGAATTAATCACAATAAGGAAATAAGGCATCCAAGGGAATGCCTTATAAATTCATTATTACATATATTCAAAATTATGGGTAAATAGTATAATTGAGTTATGTCTCGTTATATATTTCCAAAGGAGAGATTTTTGTGAAAAGAAATTGGTCTTTGCTAACGATAATTATCCTATGTTTTATCGTCTCTGTTAGTCTATTTACCCCAAATTTCAATCTAGCTTCAGCTGCTTATCAAGACTCTTGTACCGTAGATAATGTTCCTTCTTTTTGCCGTACATCTGAATTTACGACAAAAAGATCAACAAAGATCAGTTATGACGCTAGAAGTTATAGTGGTCCCGATGTTCGTGTCTACATAAAAAATAGTAAAGGGAAAATTTTTGTATCCAAAGTTCTGTACACAGCTGGAAGTAGAAAATCCGGATCGATTAAAGTGCCGGCAGGATCTTATTATTTAGAACTGAGAATAGAAGGTCCTTTTGGAAAAGCAAAAGGTACATTCACTGGTTATTAAAAATAAACTGTAATGTTATCTATAAAGTTAAATACACAATGTCCTTCTTCCGACGAGAATGAAGGGCATTTTTTATGTTAAAATAAAAATATCTATTCACTGCACTCCTTAGGAGTATCATGTACAACGTTATCGAGCCGGGAAAGCGTCGCATTGTTCGTCTTCCGAAAGGGACGAAGGTGGTCCTGAAGGGCGGCCAGGAGCTTCCCGAATACACGCTGACCTTTAAGCAGAAGCTGAGGCTCATCCACTTGGAAAATTCGTTCAAGGGTGTAAACGGAGTTGTCACGCCTGTTAGCTTTGACGAAGAGGTGTCACGCCGGCAGATCGTCATTCGTGACGGCAAGATCAAGGGTGAACTGAGGCAGACGTGTTATCTGCTGAAAAAGCATCGGGGTGAAGGTGATCTCTGTGACTGTAAGCCTGTTTTCACCAATCAGCCTGAGGTAGTGGCTGTAAAGCGTGGAAAGGTGAAGAACTGGCACGATCATATTCATTTCGGTTGGGGCCGCAAGTACTGGGTGCTTGAGGTTCGCAAGCGTGATGGATTGTACACCGTGGCTGGCGGAGTGCTGGACAACTATCATGCTAAGGCAGACGATCCACTGGCTGCAAACGGTGCAGCAGAACTCTGGGAAGAAACCGGTATCTGTTCTCACCGCATCACTGGTTCCATCGCTTTTGCCTCCTTTGAAGGAGACAAGGGTGATGTCAACTGGATCTGGTGTGGTGATGGTGATGACTCGTTCACTGTCTCCGATGTCATCGATGGTTTCGGTGAGAAGCAGCGTGAGGAAACAAGATGTCTGCTGTTTGTCGCTCTGAACAAACGAGCGATTAAGAAGCTCAGGAAGAGCGGTGAGAAGCTCTGGCCAAACCTGATCGAATTGCTTGAACAGGATCTCAAGCGGCGTCGGATGGAAGCGTTTTGGGAGTGGATGTCATACCTCCCGAATCTGTACGGAATTCACTAGGGATGTAGATGAGCCCCCTCTTGCTCAGCAGAGGGGGCTCCTGATATTTTCATTAAGCATGTCCGCCGCCTGTTACATCGATCATGTCTCCAGTAATAAAACGAGCATCATTGGATGCTAGGAATGCTACAACATCTGCGATATCAGAAGCCTCCCCGGCCCTACCCAATACTGCCATATTTTTTGCCATGGATTGGCCTTCTGGTGTATGTAACCAAGAAGCATTGATATCGGTATCGATTATTCCTGGCAGAACTGCATTTACTGTGATTTTTCTCGATCCGAGCAAATGGGCCAACTGCATAGTAAATGTGTTTAGCGCTCCTTTTGTCAAGTTGTAGGCCATAATATTTGGAAAGGGGATCCGTGTCACACCTGATGATATATTGATAATCCTTCCATCGTCTCGTATAGAAGTGAGCAATTTTTGTGTTAAAAAGAAAGGTGCTTTTACATTGACTGCGAACAATTGATCAAATTCGTCTTCTGTTGTTTTTTCAAAAGACTGTGAAGTACCAATGCCTGCATTGTTTACAAGAATATCAAACTGCTTGTTGTTTGTAAGTTGTACTAATTGGTCTTGAAATTCTTGTACCAATTGGATTGTTTCTGTTGATTTACTAAGATCTGCTTTTATAGCAAAAGCTTGTCCGCCATTTTGTATTATTTGGTGTACTACTTCTTCTGCTTTGTTTTGGTTAGATCCATAGTGAACTGCTACTGTTGCTCCATCTTTTGCAAGGCGCAAGGCAATTCCTCTTCCTATTCCTCTGCTTCCCCCGGTTACGAATGCTATTTTTCCATGTAAAGGTTTCATTTGTTTTTCCTCCTGAGTCAGTTCATTTCTTTCGATATTTATACTCTACAACCTCCACCTAAGGGGAGAGTCAAGAAAGAAAACAATAAAACTTTCTTTTTTGAAGAAAGCATTAGAAAATGGGGATTAACAATTCGGTTTTTCTTTTTGAACCAATTACTTCTTTGTCACCAGATAGATAATGTTCTCGAATTGGTAAATCAGTATTAATTTTCAATTGGTGGAGATCAATAAATTTCTTTAGTTCTTTCCATATTTCATCCGAATGATGATATGGATTGGAGTCAGCGATAAGCGAGATTGCTTTTGTAAAACCAGGAGTTTGGTAAACATTCACTCGGTTATTATTGAGGATCTTTTTGGATAAGGGGATAGCAACCTCCATATCGACAGGTTTATCATCAATTGGAAATGTCCCAAACCAATGAACGATAAGATCTGCGTTTGGATTTCCCCCATGATCTCCCACATACTGCTTTAGTTCATCCAATAACAAGCACATATTACTTTTTGGTGTGAATTCGCGTATCGAAGCTACTAATATATCATTTGTTTTTTTTATTACCGGAGTAGTAGATACAGGATACTGATTCTCCTGATTAATATTTGCGATTCTCTCATTTACTTCTACAAGTTGTGATTGTAATTCGATAATTGTATTTTGGATCTCTACTTGCTTCTCTTGTAGGGAATTTGTTACTTCTTTTGGAGAAATATTTGCTTGTAGAAGTGATTTGATTTGATCTAATGTAAATCCTTGCTCTTTCCATGCCTGAATTCTTCTAATTGTGAGCAATTGCGTAGCGGTATAATAACGATATCCAGTTGCTTGATCGATCATTTTTGGTTTTAAAATGTCTATTTGATCGTAGTAACGAAGTGTTTTGATTGAAATGCCAGATAATTTGGAGAAGGCTCCAATTTTAAACATTACTCTCCCTCCAGAAAAAAGTATAATGGCGATCATACCAGATGGAGAAACTCCTTTTAGCGTTGTTTTTTGAAATCATAATAAGGCATGTATATGTTTTATACCTTTTTTTCTATCATAGAATGAGCGATAAAAAAAGCTCTCAAGATAAAAAGCTGCCATTCAGTTTATATGGCAGCTTGATCTATGTGTCATTCTGTTTACATTCAGGTTTCCGGGACAGAGCACTCGTTTTGCAAGTAACTCCGTCCCACTATCTGTATAAATACCAACCGAAGTGCTTTTTTTCTTCATCCCAACAATTTTGAGCGTTGTTTATTTTGTATGACGGACAAAAAAACATTTCTCTAGACTCACTTCAACTTCGGCTGTTAGAATGGGATAGCATTTGTGAATGGAAGGAGAGGATTAGGTGGAGCAAAAGCGCTACGAAGATCTGAAAAAGAGTGAAAAAGGCGCAATCATAAGTATTATAGCGTATCTATTTTTATCAGCTTTAAAACTAACAGTTGGATATATGGCAAATTCGGAGGCGCTTCGAGCAGATGGTCTGAACAACGCAACCGATATTATCGCTTCCATAGCAGTGTTGATGGGCCTTCGGTTTTCGCAAAAACCAGCTGATGATGATCATCCATATGGACATTGGAAAGCAGAAACCGTATCCTCTCAAGTCGCAGCATTTATTATGATGTCTGTTGGTATACAAGTGTTGTATACAGGTATCACATCTATTATAGGTGGAAAAGAAGCAGCTCCCGATTTATTATCTGCTTGGGTTGGTTTATTTTGTGCTGCAATGATGTATGCCGTTTATTTTTATAATAAAAAGTTGGCTGAAAAAACAAAGAGTCAAGCAGTAAAGGCTGCAGCAAAAGATAATCTTTCTGATGCATATGTGAGTATTGGTGCTGTAGTTGGTATTGTCGGTTCTCAATTTCATATTGCCTGGTTAGATACCGTTACAGCTGTTGTCGTAGGGATTTTGATTTGCAAGACGGCATGGGATATTTTTCGTGAGACAACACATCACCTCATGGATGGGTATGATGAGAATTTAATCGAAGAATACAAAGAAACGATTTTGCGTGTGAACGGAGTAACGGAAGTTAAAGCAATAAAAGCAAGGAATTATGGAAACAATGCCGTGGTGGACATAGTTTTATGTGTGAATGGTGATTTAGCAATTCAAGATGCACATGATATCTCGACAGAGGTAGAAAATGAATTGATTCAGACATATGACATTTATGATGTCCACATTCACGTTGAACCTAGTTAATTCATAGGAGATCATTTCGATAACTTTATTGGATAAGTTTCTTAATACTTCCATAGATATAAAAAATAAGCCAAGTCTAGTTGGCTTATTTTTTATATTACACAACATTTTTATCTTTTTGTACATCGATCAATTCTGCGCGAATGATATACCGATCAGGTGCACTCCCGATAAAATCGAACGGATAACAAGTAGTTAATGTTAGCACTGGCTTTGGGATCGGAACGATGACGGTTCGATCATCTGCTTTCGTAATCCATGTTTTTCGAATTTGATACGTATACACATTGCCGTGAAATTTGACATACAGTCTATCACCAATTTTTAATTTTCCAGCCCCTCGAAAAACAGTATCACGGTGACCAGAAAGTACCACATGTCCGGTTTCCCCTGGGTTTACTGTACCATATCCGACATAATGCCCTACTCCTTTTTTCAAGGAATTGTCGTCTGTTCCTTGAATAATTGGGAGAATAGCACCCATTCGCGGGATAATGAGTTCCCCAATTTGCCCGCTTACTTTTAATTTTATATTATTACTAGATACGCCTTCTTTGAGAGCTGTCTGGGCTTTTCGATCGTCCCAGTTTGCAGCTATTTTTTTTGAAGCGATTGGATCATAAACGACTCTTCGCAATTGATCCCACCATTGAAAACCATTAAAAACCATTAAGAACACACCAACGATTATAACTAGCCAAGCTAATTTCCGTATCAACCATGAACACTCCTTTAGGTGTATATAACCTCGAACACTATTCTTTATTAAGATAGATTTGTCATATTCATTAATAATTCCTTCAGTGTTACATAATAGACACATACAGTTGCCCGTGATTGAAAGATCTACTTTGAAATTCAAGATGAACAGATTTACTTACTTTGGGCAGATAAGACTGATTTTAGCATGTTTCTCGATATATTTGTCGATAATGTGATAAGATACGTTATAACTCTAGTTATCTATATTGCATGATCTCACAGATAGATTTACAAGTAAATCTGATGATGGGTTTGAATGGAGCGAAATTGGATGAGTACAGGCGTAAAGATCGATGAATTACAAGCAGAATTTGATTTAGAATTAATAGAGAAGGATGTATCTTTAGACAGAGTGATCCAAACTAGTGATCTATATCGACCTGGCTTGGAATTAGCCGGTTTTTTTACCTACTATCCAGTGGATAGATTACAACTGTTGGGGAAGACAGAACTCTCCTTTATTGACAGCTTATCAGCAGATATCCGAGAAGAAAGAATGAAAAAGATTTGTCATCCGGAAGTACCAGCTATATGCATTACAAGAAATTTATTTGCACCTGATGATTTGGTTGATGCAGCGAGTGTTGCTGGTGTACCGTTACTAAGAACCAAAACTGCTACAACGAAGTTCGCAGGAAAAGTAACCGATTATTTAGAAAAAAGGCTTGCACCTGTTTCTACACTTCATGGCGTATTGGTTGATGTGTATGGAATTGGTGTCTTAATAACAGGAGAGAGCGGCATTGGGAAGAGCGAAGCTGCTTTGGAATTAATTAAAAGAGGACACATGCTAGTAGCGGATGATGCTGTACAAATAACGCAAGTTACAGAAGGAGAATTATCAGGTACTGCTCCAAAGATTATCAAACATCTATTAGAAATCCGAGGTTTAGGGATCATGGATGTGATGATTTTATTTGGGGCTGGTGCTGTACGCAATAAAAAGAATATTTCCCTAGTTATTCGTTTGGAAACATGGCGGGAAAATTATCCATATGATCGCTTAGGATTGACAGAAGAGACAATTCGAATCATGGATACAGAACTCCCGAAAATTACTATTCCAGTTCGCCCCGGACGAAATGTAGCTGTTTTAATTGAAGTAGCTGCAATGAATTATCGCTCCAAGATACTTGGCTATCATGCTGCAGAGCAGTTTGTTACAAGGTTAGAAAATTCGCTAGATGAAAAAGAGTAAATTAGAAAAATAAAATCATCCTTCCTGCTCGACTTACTTTTGGCTCTTGCCAATTTGGGTAATAAACGAATTGGATTGGATTTTGATATAAGCATCCAGGTGTTTGGCAAGTCCCGATTCCATCGTTAGCAGAGACGCAAGTTTTATGACCACATTCCAAGCAATCGTAACCTTTTTTTATCTGTTTATTTATATTTGAATAAGTTTCTATATTTATCATAGTAATCACCCTCCTTTTACATTTTAACCTATCAATACGACATGAAATTTGTCTGTTTTGATAAAAAATATCTTTATTATGTGTGATCGGATTACTAGGATTTTTTGCCTGCACTATTTTCTTTTGTGTTTCTTTTCTTGTACAATGAGCACTATGAGTTATGTTCGGAAAGGAAGAATTATATGTTAGTAATTGATCCGGTTGCTGTTTCTTTAGGGCCGCTCCAGATTCATTGGTATGGCATTATTATGGGCTCAGCAGCACTGCTAGGATTATATCTCGCAGTTCTAGAAGGAAAACGCCAAGGTATTGATACCGATAAGTTATTGGATATGATGATTTGGGTATTGCCTTCGGCAATTATTGGAGCGAGATTGTATTATGTGCTTTTTGAGTGGGAGTATTATTCGACTCATCCGGAAGATATTATCGCAGTTTGGCAAGGTGGACTGGCTATTCATGGTGGTCTGATTGCAGCCTTTTTAGTAGGGTATATTTACATAAGAAAACATAAACTATCTTTTTTGCAGCTTGCTGATATTGTGGCACCAAGTATTTTACTGGCACAAGCGATTGGCCGTTGGGGTAATTTTATCAATCAAGAAGCACATGGTGGACCTGTAAATCTAACTGTGTTACACGATCTTCATCTTCCAAATTGGATTATCAATCAGATGACGATCGCTGGAGTTACTTATCATCCGACATTTTTATATGAATCTCTTTGGAATTTAGTTGGATTTGGAGTGTTGTTATTGTTACGATACTTCGTTGTCCCCAAACGAGGAGAAATCTTATTTTCTTATATGATTTGGTATTCCATAGGGCGTTTCTTTATTGAAGGCCTGCGTACGGACAGCCTTGCATTTAATGGTCCGGACTGGCTGGCTTCCCTGCTTCAAATCCTTTGGTCGCCGCTTGGGTTAGTTTTTCCTCCAGGTCACTTAGCAGGTGGAAATATACGTATTGCGCAGCTCGTTAGTTTGTTGACTGTTTTTGTTGCTATCGGTTTTGTTGTATGGAGAAGAGTGACAAAAAGAGCCGAAGACGCTACGTCCAAACAAGTGAAAACGCAAGCAGTTACAACTGAGGTGAAGACCAATAACTAGAAAAACAGAGCGGTTTTCTGTCATAGGTGCAAACTCTTTGTGGCAAATGTACCGAACGATTTCTTTTTGGAAGGTATTGCGGAATACTCTTGTTTGTTGGGGAGTCCGCTATCTTCCTTTTTTTCGATTGAAAAATAGCCTATATCGAGGATTGACCGGAGTAGAGATCGGTGAGAAGACTGCCATCGCTTTTTTTGTGATGTTTGATTTACTCTATCCAGAGAAAATTAGAATCGGAAAAAATACGATTATCGGGTATAATACTACGATTTTAACACATGAATATTTGATCAATGAATATCGCGTTGGAGATGTAGTGATCGGGGATAATGTGATGATTGGAGCAAATACGACAATACTTCCTGGTGTTACCATTGGGGATGGTGCAGTAGTTGGGGCAGGTACCATAGTCTCCAAAGATGTTCCGCCAAAATCTTTTGTTATTGGGAATCCAATGCAAGTGAAGAAATAATTCATATTAAATCATATCCGAAAAATTTATGGTGAGATAAGTTTTGACAGCAATTAGCTATTCCCTGACAACATGGCGGTTCTCAGGTCTAAGTCTAAGAAAGAGCTGGTTAAAGCGGTCGTTGATGCACTGGCAGCAAGACCTGAAAAACTGCGAATTGAAGATTGGGTTTTCTATGGCAAATCCAAGCGAATTTCTGGACGGCGGGGATGCTGAATACTGTGCTGGACAGGTTCAGGATTCTGGCAAGTCCCTTCCTTTAGAAGCCAGTGGCGTCGCAGATAATAATCTGTGTAAATATAAAAAAAGACATATCCATTTTGGATACGTCCTATTCTCTTATCTGCCCATCCCCATGAATCACATATTTATAACTGGTGATTTCTTTAAGCCCCATTGGTCCACGGGCATGAAGTTTTTGTGTGGAAATACCGATTTCTGCCCCAAATCCAAACTCAAAGCCATCCGTAAAGCGCGTAGAAGCATTGTGATATACGGCAGCAGCATCAACTAATGTGAGAAAATGTTGTGCCGTTGCTGTATTTTCAGTGATGATTGCTTCCGAATGTTTGGTTCCATATTTTTCAATATGATCAATTGCTTCCTCTGTGTTTGCAACAATTTTGACAGCAAGCATGAGATCGAGGTATTCCGTTTCAAAATCGAGAGAAGTAGCTTCTTCGATGTTGGGAAAGAGTGTTTTTGTTTTTTCACAGCCTCGTACTGTAACTCCTTTTTCCTTAAGCACAGGGAGTAATTGTCGAAGGAACGCAGGTGCGATCGCTTCATGCACCAAGAGAGACTCAATCGCGTTGCAGACGGATGGACGCTGTACTTTGGCATTGACTGTGATATTAAGTGCCATTTGTGGATTTGCTTCTTGGTCGACGTAAACATGGCAGTTGCCTACACCCGTTTCGATGACTGGAACAAGCGAATGCTCTAGTACATACTGGATTAAGCCTGCACCGCCACGGGGAATGATCAAGTCCACGGAAGATTTGCTGCGAATAAGTTGTTCGATGGTTTTTCTTTCTGTCTGTTCGATAATTTGGATCGCATCTTCCGGTACGTTGGTTTGGCTAAGCCCGCTGCGCAATGCTTGCACCAAGGCTATATTCGTATGAATTGCTTCTTTTCCTCCACGTAAAATTACTACATTTCCTGTTTTTAAAGTCAGACTGGCAGCATCAACGGTTACATTAGGACGGGACTCATAAATCATTCCAATGACGCCAAATGGAACACGTACTTGTTCCACTTTTAAACCATTTGGGCGGGTCAAAGTTTGGATTACTTCTCCAACAGGATCATTGAGTTCGATGATTTGCTTTATTCCCGTTATCATGGCATCAATACGTGATTCATTAAGTCGTAAACGATCTAGTTTGGATTCAGTCAATCCTTGTTTTATGCTAGCTTCTATATCTTTTTTATTAGCTTCAAGTATTGCTTCTCGATATTGCCACAATGATTTGCTTAGCTGATCTAATGCTTTATTTTTGTCATTAGTCGATACAGCAGCCAATCGTCGTGATGCGATTTTCGCTTTTGTTGTTAGTTGATCGAGCAAGAGGATGCACTCCTTTTTGTTGATAGTAGCACAAGCTGATCGCGATGGATAACTTCTGGCAAAAGTGGTAATGGTTCTCCTTCTTGTCTCTTGCCTAGAAGTTGATCAATATCTCTTTTCGAGAAATGGGTAATTCCTTTTCCTACTGCTGTATTTTCATAGATGATTTCTACAACAGAACCTTCTAAAAAATAACCTCTTGTTTCTACAATTCCTGCTAGTAATAAGCTGGAACGTCCTTTTGTCAAAGCTACAAATGCACCAGTATCCACGATTACACTTCCTTCCGCTCTTGTTCCATAAGCAATCCAAGGTTTTTTCTTTTTCAATGGAGTATCAGCAATGAAGTGTGTTCCGATACAATGACCAGCTACAATTTGTTTTAAAATATCAGGATGGCTGCCATTGGCAATATGAACAGCGACTCCTGACTTTGTAGCAATCTGCGCTGCTTGTAATTTTGTTTTCATTCCACCTGTACCAACAGAAGATCCTTGTCCCCCTGCGATTTCCCATAGTTCAGGGGTGATTGTTTCAATTTTATCGATTAATCTAGCATCTTTCTGTAATTTTGGGTTTGCAGTATAGACACCATCGATATCCGACAACATGATATAGAGATTAGCAGTAGTAACCATTGCTACCAGTGCACCTAGTGTATCGTTATCTCCAAAGCGGATTTCCTCGACTGCAACGGTGTCATTTTCATTGATAATCGGTATAATGCGATGATGTAATAACGGTTCAATCGTATTGCGAATATGGATGAAACGTTTGCGGTCTTCCATATCTGATCGGGTGAGTAATAACTGAGCTACAGGGATATTATGTTTTGCAAAACCTTGTTGATAGTGTTGAATCAGAATGGATTGTCCTACAGCTGCTGCTGCTTGTTTTTCAGGCATGGTCAGTGTTGTCCGATTCCAACCCAATGCACCTAACCCTGCAGCAACAGCTCCTGATGTAACTAGGATTACTTGATAATTCATTTGATGAAGCAATGTGAGTTGGGTTACTAGTAATTCTACTTTTTCGGCTGAAAGTGTACCCGCTGTGTTAACTAGACTGCTCGATCCAATTTTTACAACAATCCTTTTCACCATGAATCTCCTTTCCTGTCCGTATAATTCAAATTTCTGGACAATATATGGATAAAAAAACCATCCGCCCTAGAGAAGGACGAATGGTTTCGTGGTACCACCTTCATTGGTTTTATAAGAAATATATAAAACCCACTCAAGTAGAGATTATCGGCTCTTACCGACTCGTTTTTCACGAGTAGCTCAGGAGGCGGGGTTCTGTTTGGAAGCAGATAGGATTTTTCAGCCAAGAATCCTACTCTCTAAACTAACTTCAATCAAACATACTTTTCTCCATCAACGCATTCTGAATATTTTTTTTTTACAATACCGAAAAGAGAAGCCTTCTGTCAAGTTGTTTTCGAACCAACAGCTTCTTCGAGTGAATGTATACCTTGTTTCTCAAAGATCGACAATAACTCCATATTGATCTTATGAGCGATCGCTGGACCCTCATATATCATACCTGTATAAACTTGAATCAAACTCGCTCCAGCACATATTTTTTCATATGCATCTTCCCCAGAGAATATTCCGCCGACACCGATGATGGGGATTTTTCCATCTGTGAGTTGATAGATACGTTTTACAAATTCCGTAGATTTTTTGGTTAACGGTCGTCCACTCAATCCTCCAGTTTCCTGTGTCAAAGAGGATGGATGCAACTTATCTCTGGAAATGGTGGTATTTGTGGCAATAATACCATCAATTCCTGTTTTTACGGCAGTATGAATAATTCCTTGCAGTTGATCAGCTGTCAGGTCAGGTGCAATTTTTAAAAATACGGGTCGGTATGAACTTGTTTCTTTTAATAATTCATCGCGTGTAGATAAAACAGAAGTTAATAATTTTTGCAGCGCATCGACATGCTGTAAATCACGTAATCCTTCTGTATTAGGAGAACTAACGTTCAGCACAAAATAATCTGCATAGTCATAGAGACTTATCAACCCATGTCGATAATCACTGCTCGCTTGTTCATTTGGGGTATCTTTGTTCTTTCCTAAATTAATCCCAATGGGGATGGAAGGTCTTTTTAAAGTTTGAAAGGATTGTTTGGCTTCTTCTAAGCCATGATTGTTAAAGCCCATTCGGTTAATGACGGCTTCATCTTCAACCAATCGAAATAATCGAGGTTTGGGGTTTCCTGCTTGCGGCCGCGGGGTTAATGTACCAACCTCAATATAGCCAAATCCTAAGGCTGCTAATCCCGGATACACATTAGCATGCTTGTCAAAACCTGCGGCAAGCCCTACTGGATTGGGGAAAGAAAGTCCGCAGATGGTACTTGTTAATCGTTTATCAGCAACAGTAAAGCGATTTTGAAAAAATTTATGAATACTAGGAGTGCTCTGCATCATTTGCAGCCCACGGATTGTTAGTGTATGGGCTTGTTCCGCATTCATTCGGAAAAGTAATTTGCGCAAGGATTTATACACCATGTCTTTATAGCGTCCTTTCTGTGCAACATATCTAAAGTAGCATACCACAGAAAAAAAACGTTAGCGAGAAAGAGATAGGAATAAATTAATGTAATTGGTGATCAGATGGAGGCACTTTGCTCATCTTTAGAGGTGAGCATGATATGTTTTGAGTCCAAACAATAATAAAAATAGGACCTATTTAATTATTTATAATTAATAGGGTTAAATTAGATCTGCGCGCCCTGCCAACAAGTACTAAAGGAAGAACACTGACACTTCCTTTGATAAAAGGGTAGTGTAACACGAATATCCGTAATATATTGATAATTTTCAATCATAATATAAAATATGTTAAAAAATGGAAGAGGAGTATTATTGATCAATTTCTAAGAAAGGGTGATTTTTTGAAGAAAGCATTACGAATTCTTCGATTTTCACTGATCATGGTATTTGTCTTTGTATTACAAACAAATATTGCTTTTGGTGCATCAGCAGATTGTCATCTTCATGGGGGAAAACATTGCCGAACAAAACTGGTTCATGCTTCGTCCAAACATACCTTGAATGTCAATGTCTATAGTTGGGATGGTTCAAAACTTAAATTTAAAGTGATTGATGGAAATAATGGCAGGGTCGTTAAAAGTGGAAGTACAAAAGGGACAAAGCACTATCATCTTAGCAAAGTTTACAGCAGCTATTATTTAAAACTGGATTGTGACGAATGGATTGGTGGATGCGATGCAACAGGAAGTTTAGATAATAAATAGACGGAATTTGCTGACTCTCTTCCACAAAGAGAATGCTATACAAGATGCAGGGCATAGCTGGCTGCATATTGATCGTCTGGATACAGTAGTTCAATCAATTGGGGACATACTTGATCAAATCAGCTCCTCATTTTGAAAAAGCAGTCTGGGTACACGCATTGCGTGTACCCAGTTTTTTTACCTACCAATATGGAGCTTTATATTCCCTCGGAGACGATAGGTATCAGGTTTAGTGAAAGGAATCGAGCAGATGACTGGATCATCGAAAGGATGGTTCAATGTTTTGTCATGCTCGATGTAAGTAACAAGACCTCTATATCCGATACTTTTCCAGTTACGACAAATACTAATTATAATTTTACAATCTTTGTCCTCCCACAAAATCTCATCTTCCAAAGCACTCTCTACGATCTCGGCATTTGCAGGAAGATTTTCTACGATCACCTCAGGGTCTTTTCGCTTTGATATATATTTTTTTGTAGGCACTGGCACTCCATTCATTCGAAATGCATAACAACTTGTCATGCTCTTTCTATTATATCATCTTCATATTAATATTAGAAAATTCCAACATCTATAGATCCCACTTAAGAACATCAATATATCCTTCACAATAATGATGTATCTTTTTGTATCTTTAGTAGCCATAATTAGTGTATTATGTTAAAATAATTAACAATACTTTATCACGTTAACATACTAAAGCGAGGGTGAAAAATGAGTCCAGAAGCATTTGAAAAGCCAATAGGATTTCAAGATGTTCCCCCTATTCTTACAAGAAAAAAACGTGAGTTAGAAACTCGTTTATCTCGCGTATTTTCCAGTTGGGGTTACCAAGAAGTAATGACACCAATGGTAGAATATGCGGAAACTGTCGGTCAAGCCAGTGCTATTTCTGAAGAGAAAATGTTTCGCATCATCGGTCAGGAACGAGCTATGCTGGTTCTTCGTCCGGATCAAACTGCTCCAATCGCCAGAATGGTAAATTCCCTTTTACAGCATGAGTCCTTGCCGCTTCGATTATTTTATCATGCGAGTGTATTTCGGACACAGGAAAAAGCTGCAGGCAGAAGGGCAGAGCTATATCAATCCGGTGTAGAATTGATTGGCGAAGACAGGGTGAAAGCTGATGCAGAGTTAGTTGCTCTAGCGATTACAGCTTTGCAGGCTTGTGAAACTTCTACATTTCGTTTGGTCATCGGTCATATTGCTCTGCTAGCTGGTTTATTAGAATCAGTATGCCCGTCTTTAGAAAAGCGTTTGGAATTGACTCAATATCTTAGCAATCGAGATTATGTTGGATTTGAAGCTACCCTTCAACAATTGGAAGACGATCAAGGGGTTAGTGAACTTTTACTTCTGTGCAGAAACTTGGATAAGAAGGAGTATTTAAGACCTCTTCTTTCACATACTTCTGCAAAAGTGGTAGAAGCGGCGAAACAACTGATTCATATTTGGGAGATTCTTGAAGACTATGGTTATGCATCATACCTGAGTGTGGATATTCGACTGCTTGGTAATATAGATTATTATACAGGAATGTATTTTGAAGGCTTTGCGGATGGTGTCGGTTTTGCGATTTTAAGTGGCGGGCGGTATGATCAATTGTATGAACAATTTGGTCGGGCACTGCCAGCTACTGGTTTTGCTTTTCGAATGAATAATTTAATTCAAACAAGCAAAATCGATTCAAGCAGAACAAAGCAAACAATACTATACTACCCACTGTCTATGCGCAAAGAAGCAATACTCCAAGCCGGTAAATTACGAGAAGATGGTTACACTGTAATTTTGCAAATGGATAACAACCAGAAAGATATTGTTTGGAGGGAAAGCTGAATTGGAACTCTTAACGATAGCAATGCCAAAGGGCAGAATATATGAAGAAGCGCTGAGCATTTTAGCCGATGCAGGCATACCAGTTCCGATCGATTTGACTAAAGAAACACGCAAGCTGATTCTTACAGCACCTGAAGCTCAGCTTGCATTCTTTTTAGCAAAACCAATGGATGTTGCGACTTATGTGGAGTATGGTGTAGCTGATTTAGGAATTGTAGGAAAAGATGTACTGCTGGAAGAATCAAGAAACGTATATGAATTGCTAGATTTGCAGATTAGCCCTTGCCGGGTATCTGTTGCTGGTCTGCCTAATAAAGCAGAAGTAAATGGTCGAATTGCTACGAAATATCCTTCCATCGCCGGAAAATATTTTCGCGGTATTGGTGAACAAGTAGAAGTGGTAAAGCTAAATGGTTCGATTGAATTAGCTCCCTTAATTGGATTAGCAGACAGGATCGTTGATATTGTTTCCACTGGGCAGACTTTGCGAGAAAATGGATTAGTAGAGTTACAAACGATTACAACAGTGACTTCCCGCTTGATTGCCAATAGGGCGAGTTATCAATTGAAATATAAACGCGTTCATCAATTTTATGATCAATTGAAACAACATATTGAGAGGAGGGGAGAAACATATGAAAATTTATCAAGCTGATGAATGGCAGCCTGCTGTGAGAAACAATCAAGATAATCACGCAATTTTACCGATTGTCCAACAAATTATTGCTGATGTACACCAGAACAAAGACCAAGCCCTCTTCGCTTATACGCAAAAATTCGATGGAGCTGTATTAACTTCGTTTCTTGTAACGAAAAAAGAAAGAGAAGTGGCATTACAATCAGTTGATTCTGCTTTTGTAGAAGCATTGGGAAAAGCGGCAGATCGAATTCGTCTGTTTCATGAGAAGGAACGCAGAACCTCTTGGTGGAACATGGAAGAGAACGGTTCTATGTTAGGCCAGCTCATTCGGCCATTAGATCGAGTCGGAATCTATGTTCCTGGAGGGAGAGCAGCTTACCCATCATCTGTACTGATGAATGCGATTCCAGCAAAAGTCGCTGGTGTTGAAGATATTATTATGGTAACTCCCCCAGATAAAGATGGCCGAATTCCAGCCACCACTCTTGTAGCAGCAGAGATCGCAGGTATTGATAACATATATAAAGTTGGAGGAGCCCAAGCGATCGCAGCACTTGCCTATGGTACAGAAAGCATCGATAAGGTTGATAAAATAGTAGGTCCTGGCAATCAATTTGTTGCCTTAGCCAAACAGCTTGTCTATGGTCAAGTAGCGATAGACAGTATTGCAGGCCCAAGTGAAGTAGTAATTATTGCCGATGATCAAGCAAATCCTGCTTATATCGCTGCAGATTTGCTGGCACAAGCAGAGCATGATCCCGAAGCTGCTGCGATTCTTTTGACACCATCAATCAACATAGCGGCACAAGTTGCAAAGGAAGTGGAGAAGCAACTTTTAACATTGAATCGAGGAGAGATCGCCGCAGAATCAATAAATAAAAACGGTGCTATTATTATTACGGAAAATATACCAGAGGCAGTAGCGATTTCGAATCAAATTGCTCCAGAACACTTAGAACTTATGGTTGCTCATCCTTGGGAATGGCTGGGACAGGTACGACATGCAGGAGCCATATTTTTAGGAGCGATGAGTCCTGAGACAGTTGGAGATTATATGGCTGGGCCGAGTCATGTCCTGCCTACCAGCGGAACAGCCCGATTTTCATCCGCATTGAGTGTGGATACTTTTATTAAGAAAACAAGTCTGATTGCTTATAGTAAAGAGGCACTACAGCAAGATGCCAAGCAAGTTATCACCTTGGCAGAACATGAAGGATTAGGAGCACATGCTGCTTCTATTCGCATTCGGACGGAGGAGAATCATGAATAGAAGAGGTCATGTGGAGCGCGTAACCACAGAGACGCAAGTTGATGTGAATTTATCGTTGGATGGAGAAGGAAATGCTACACTACATACAGGGGTTCCCTTTCTAGAACATATGCTGGATTTATTCGCCAAACATGGCAGGTTTGATCTAGCTATTCGATCGATCGGAGATGTTCATATTGATGATCATCACACTGTTGAAGACACAGCAATCTGCATCGGCAGAGCAATTGACCAAGCGTTAGGGGATAAAAAAGGCATACGCAGATATGGAAATGCGTTTGTCCCGATGGATGAATCTCTTGGTCAAGTAGTCATCGATTTATCTGGTAGAGCTCACCTTGAATTCCGTGCGGATTTTCCTAGCGATCGAGTAGGCAGCTTTGATACGGAGCTCGTTCATGAGTTTTTTTGGAAACTGGCATTAGAAAGTAAGATGAATTTGCATGTTATTTTGCATTATGGTCGAAATACACATCATATGATTGAATCCTTATTTAAGGCCCTCGGACGTGCTTTGCATGAAGCAACACGAATCGATCCAAGCATCAAAGGAGTTCCTTCCTCCAAGGGGGTGTTAGGGTGATTGCAATTATCGATTATGGAATGGGAAATTTATATAGTTTGAGTCAAGCGCTTTTGCGGTTAGAACATGAATATGTTATTACAGATGATGTAGAAACCATTCGAAATGCTGATAAAATAATCCTGCCAGGTGTTGGCGCATTTGGCGATGCCATGGAAGAGTTACACAGAAGAGGATTAGACAAAGTCATTATCGAAGAAGCGATTGCAGGGAAAGCACTGCTTGGAATCTGCCTCGGGATGCAATTACTATTCACAAGTAGCGATGAACATGGATACTACAGTGGATTGAATTTACTTGCAGGCCATGTTCAAAGATTAGAAGTAGATTTACCAATTCCCCATATGGGTTGGAATTGGATGAAGTTTCGACATCCGCATCCTCTTTTCGGAAGCTTAGAAGAAGGTCATGTTTATTTCGTCCACTCTTACCATGTAAAAGCGAAAAATGAGGAAGATGTCATTGCGACAACAGATTACCATGACGAAGTTACTGCTATAGTAGCCCGCAATAACATCATCGGAATGCAATTTCACCCAGAGAAAAGCGGACCATTAGGTATCCAACTCCTCCATCAATTTGCAAAAGGGAGGATTTAACGTTGACTTTTACCATATATCCAGCAATAGACATACGTGATGGAAAATGTGTCCGATTAGTACAAGGAGATTATCAGCAAGAAACCATTTTTCACGATCAACCTTTGGAAATGGCGAAAAAATGGGTAGATCAAGGTGCTGCATGGCTTCATCTAGTTGATTTAGACGGCGCTCGGTCAGGGAATTTGACCAACAGCAAAGTAATAGAATCTATTGCAAATAATGTAGATATATCCATTCAAGTAGGCGGTGGTGTACGAGATTTAGAGCGTTTAGAGTTTTTACTATCCATTGGTGTCAATCGTGTAATTATTGGTTCAGCAGCTATTGATAATCCATCGTTTGTAAAGGAAGCATTAGCAAGATATGCAGATAAGATTGTCATTGGATTGGATGCGAGGGATGGGTATGTTGCTACACATGGATGGCTGCATCAAGCAACAGTAACAGCGGTAGAACTGGCAAAACAGATGGCAGAATTAGGTGCAAAAACGTTTATTGTGACAGATATTGCAAAGGATGGTTTGCTGTCAGGAGTTAATGGAGACATTGCCAAACAAGTTGCAGCTGCGTCAGGAGCAGAAGTAATTGCCTCTGGTGGAGTAGCAACAATCGAAGATATCAAGAAACTAAAAGTACTAGCAATTGATGGCGTAACAGGAGTAATAGTAGGAAAAGCACTGTATACAGGAGCAGTTTGCTTAAAGGATGCTCTAGAGGAGGCCAGCCAATGATTACCAAGCGCATCATTCCTTGTTTGGATGTAAAAGATGGCCGGGTGGTAAAAGGAGTTTCTTTTGTTGGTTTACGTGATGCTGGAGATCCAGTAGAGTTAGCAGCGCTCTATGATCAAACAGGAGCAGATGAACTTGTATTTTTGGATATATCCGCTTCCCATGAAGGCAGAAAGACAATGATCGATGTGGTTCGTCTTGCTGCTAGTAAACTGACAATCCCTTTTACTGTTGGAGGGGGAATTCGTACAGTGGAAGACATGACAGAAACGCTTCGAGCAGGTGCAGATAAAGTTTCTTTAAATACAGCCGCAGTTTTAAATCCTGAGCTTATCTCTGATGGTGCCCGCCGATTTGGCTGTCAATGTATCGTTGTGGCAATTGATGCCAAATTTGAAGAAGAATTAGGGACATGGGTTGTCTATACACATGGCGGAAGAGAGAGAACGGACTGGCTTGTTTTAGATTGGGCAAAACATGTTGTAAAATTAGGCGCAGGTGAAATTTTGCTCACTAGTATGGATCAAGATGGGCAAAAGAATGGTTTTGATATCGATCTCGTAGACAGTGTTTCCTCTGCTGTCAGCGTTCCTGTTATCGCTTCCGGTGGAGCGGGAAGTGCCAAAGATTTTATTGATGTATTTACTAAAACCAAAGCATCCGCAGCCCTTGCCGCTTCTATTTTTCACTATGAAGAAGTAAAGGTGATGGAAGTAAAAGCATTACTTAGAGATATGGGAGAAGAAGTACGATGGATAGCAACAAGATAAACTGGGACAAAGAAGGTCTTGTTCCGGCTATCATTCAAGATGCTAAAAGTTTGCAAGTACTCACGCTTGCTTATATGAACAAAGAATCTTACCAAAAAACAATGGAAACGAAACAGACATGGTTATACAGTCGTTCTAGACAAGAACTTTGGCACAAAGGGGCTACTTCTGGTAATACCCAAAAGGTAGTTAACATTTTATATGATTGTGACCAAGACGCGATTTTGTTACAAGTACATCCAAATGGTCCTGCATGTCACACAGGCAGCATCAGTTGTTTTAAAGAAGGAGAAGAGAGTATGTCATCATCTAGTAATGTATTAGCTGATCTAGAAAAATTGATCGCTGATCGTCATCAAAAACTGCCAGAAGGCTCTTATACGACTTATTTATTTACCAAAGGCGTAGATAAAATCGGCAAGAAAATCGGCGAAGAATCAGCCGAAGTGATTATCGCAGCCAAAAATAATTCCAAAGAAGAACTAAGGTATGAAGCAGCAGATTTGGTCTATCACTTAATGGTATTATTGCAAAATCAGGGTGTGCAGATGGAAGAAATTTATGAGGAATTAGCTAGTAGATATATTGGCAGGAAAGAGTAGGATTTTACGTCTTAAATAATTGCGCCCCTCTGCTATGGAGAATCCATAACAGAGGGGTTTTTTGTTATCGCACTCGCTTAACGGTACCAATCGTCTTTCCCTTAACGATCAGAACCTTCTCCTGATCGATTGCAAGTTCTTCATAATTTCCCTTATAACGGCTAACCGTAACCCCATCATAAATCTCTGGGCCATGGTATGCTGCAACCACATTCTGGGTGACAATCACATAGTACATAGCACCATCCGCAACTCCGAGATCATAGGTTACTTCTTTATGTGTCTTATTCCTTTCCTTACGAACAGAGCCATCGAACGTGATCTCCCAAGGACCAAACTTTTTCTTTGTAGGTCGCCCAAACATGATTTTTTCTCTTTCTGTAGAAGATCAGACAAATAAATTATATATGAATTTGCTGAAAAAAAGAATAGACGGGTCTTTAGAATAAGTTTTTAAATTTTTTGATTATAAAAGGTTAAAAATTCAAAAAGATAAAGTGGATGAAATACTCTGTGAAATGAGCAGGAAAGGAAATTGGTTGATAAGCAGGAAAAGAGTATGTATCTACTAGACAAGCTAAAATTTTTTTAAGGAGGGTTTCCATCGGTTTAACAAAGATTTGGTGTATCTGCCTAAGATTTTTCTTTATTCCTAGGCAGATACTTTGGCCTTCGTAACTTTACTTGCTCTTTTTGCGTGTCACCATTGCAATGATTGTTCTGTTGTGTTTCAATTCCATCGGAAAACTGATCATTGCTATTCTAAATCGTTTTTCATGCGGATGTGCAGGATAAACGATACCATCAACCGGAGTGTCTATTCCGTAAAGAAAAAGCAGTACAGCATTTGCACTAACTACTACTTGGTATTGTTTTTCTTCGATTGTACCAAGGTCAATGGTCTGGAATCTTTTATTACGTGCATTGGTTTCATGGTGGTGAAAGTCTGTTTTTATCTCCCACCAAATACCTTCGGAACCTTTCAATGGAACCGATTTCATTTTTTCTCTCTTCTCACGAAAAGGACTCTGCCTCTATTATCGTATCAAATAAACTGGGATGAACTCAAATATGCTAGAAGGAGAAAAACGGAAAAAGAAGAGGCAATTGAGGGAGACTCTGGATTAATCCATAAATAGACATCCAGAGCCTTTTCCTTCCAATTATTCAGGAAGACGCTTTACCTCACAGAACTTGACACCCTTTTTCTCATGCTCCAGTGTTGCAGTTTCCCCATCTGCGATTTTCTCATACATCCAGCTGGTGAAACCATAGGCAACACCAGTGTCTTCATGGGTCTCATTGTCATACAGGACGACACAATCAGGCAGGACAGTGAGAGTCAGACCCAATTCATCATTGCGGATCGAGATGAAGTCCTTGGTTTGATGGATCACTTCATAGGGGAAGAGCACATTGATTTCCCACTGGAACTTCGTCAAGATCTTGGGCATGGTTTCTCTTTTCTGGGCAGGGGTAAAACGATTGCTCTTTTATCATATGGGAAATGGAGGGGATGTACAATTTATTTTTGTTTCGTGTTAAATAAGTTAACTATTTTCAAACAATTTATTAGTTGTTTTTGAGTGTTTCCCTGTATGGAGAAGGTAATTATCCTATAATAATGCTAAGCAAACTCACCTAGGAGGAATTATGGCTTCGCATAAGTATTCAAATCTTATTCAGATCATTGTCGCGACGGCAACTGATGCTCCCCAAGTGAGCAATGATCTTTACCTAGCGAAGGATCGTCTGGAAAATGATGATCTGGAGCGTGCAAAGGTGCATCTGGAGGAGGCCATCCGGACGCTGATCATCGAGCACAAGGAAGAGAGTCTGGCATTTGCGAAGGATCTGAGAGAGGAAGTTCTCAATAGACTCTGAGTTTGCAGGCTGGGTGTGGGAAACTGCACCCGGCCGCCGATTTTTATTGAAGAATGGAATGAATGATCGATTGAACAAATTTCTTATCTAATGGAGCATGTTGATTGAGCAGGCGATACCAAATTGGCCCATAACACTGGTCGACAGCATACTCCAAGTCAATATCTGCTGCTATCTCCCCCCTTTCTCTAGCGCGGATCAGTATTTCTTGCAGCGTATTTCTCCTCGTCTCAATAAATTCTTCGCGAAACTGTTTCGCAAAATTATCATTTAGCTGTGCCTCGGCCATAAGACTGCGCATGATCATTCCTGTATCCTGTATCAGTATTTGGCAGGTTTTTCCTAGGTATACTTTTAAATCTTCTGCAAGTTTCCCCGTATCAGGCACTTCGATTTCTTTTTCCGATTTTTGTTTCATCACTTCCATAACTATAGCAGGAACACCAGACCACCAACGGTATAAAGTTGGCTTTCCAACTCCAGCTTCTTTTGCGATTCCCTCCATTGTCAGATTTGTATAGCCTTTTTCCACTAATAAACGCTGTGTTGCGTCTAGCACCGCATTCTTGGCTGCCATGCTTCGCGGCCGGCCCTTTGGATTATTGGCATTTGGCATGATTTCACCTCAATAAAAAATATTTTCTAAAAACTATTTACATTACGTTACGTAATGTATTATAATACAAATATCGAAAACACTTCAACCAAAAAGGATGGAAACAGCATGAAAAATCAACGTGTGATTATTATGGGTGGAACTTCAGGCGTTGGACTGGCAACTGCTGAGCGATTGGTGCAAGCAGGAGCAGAAGTCGTCATAACTGGTCGTAATCAACAAAAGTTAGATAAAGCAATCGAGCAACTCGGTGCTAATGCAACAGGGGTACAGCTCGATGCGGCTTCTTCAGAAGCACTTCAAGCTTTTTATCAGCAACAAGGAAACTTTGATCATTTGGTAATCGCTGTATCTGGCGCAAAAGGTGCTGGTGATTTCCGGGAATTAGCATTGGAAGATCTGCGTCAAGGTTTTGAAGCTAAGTTTTGGCCGCAACTGACAGCCGCACAGCTCAGTCTCCAAACGATTGAGAAAACAGGTTCTATTACTTTTATTTCCGCTATTTCGGCTCGTAACCCTGCAGCGGGAACATCTGGTCTTGCTGCGATTAATGCAGCTTTAGAAGCAATGGTTCCAAGTTTAGCGATTGAGCTTGCTCCTCTTCGTGTCAATGCAGTTTCTCCTGGTGTGATTCGCACACCTTGGTGGAATTGGCTGCCAGAAGAACAACGTGCTGCTGCATTTGAAAGTTATGCACAGGCTTCTACTGTTGGCAGAGTGGGAGAACCCGATGATATTGCTAAAGCGATTCAATACGCTATTGATAATACTTTTGTGACTGGTACAGTTCTGGAAGTAGATGGTGGATTACGGTTAAAATAATTCAAAATAGCAGGGCTAACGCTAGTACGACTAGCGTTAGCCCATTTTTTACTGCTGAAGTCGTTTTAATCTGCTTTTATATCCGAAGTATGGTAAACCGGTGAATATAAGCAGGATGAGTGAAAGAAAACCGAGAACGAAAGCGGTATTGCTAGCCCATAGTGGAAGCCATGTACCTGCTCCTAAAACTGCCAGTAAGAAAAATAACACAGTGGAAAGGAGAGAAGACAAAGCGGATTTTTCTGTTATATTGATCTCATGTTCATATTTATCAACTAGTGTTTGCTTATCGGTATAAATCGGTTTTGTTCCAACAGGAGCAGAGAAAATGTGTATATATCCAAAAGAATGGACTAGAGTCCAGCCGGCTGTTTCAAAAAAAGTGAAATATTCGTCATCCGCATCCGTTCGATAGTCAAGACTATAGATCAGTTCTTTTGGTTCCCCTTTTTTCAGTTTGTAGTTAAATCCCATAAAAGCAAAGGATTCTAAAAACCAACCTTCTTTAGCATAATCACTGAGCCTCTGCATATCTTTTTCTTCCGAAAAAGCAAGGCCTCCATTGTAAACGTATTTAACGTTTTTCATTCCATACTTCTCCTCTCTTTTTGAAAATATCTTCTGCGTGTTTCACCATGTCGCGCCTTCTTTGAACTTCTTTTTGCAGTAAAACGATGCCATTTTTTGTTGTCACATATGTTTTTTTATTTTGTGTGTCCCTGTCTTTTATCTCTTTTATGAGATTGGCTTTTAACAGTTTTTTTATTGTCGTATACATCGAAGCAGGTCCGATCGATAGTACATTATTGGTCATTTGTTCGATAGATTTCATGATGAGATAGCCATGTTTTGCTTCCATTAGGGATAACAAAATATAATACGCAGTATCTGTCAGCTCCCCCATCTCTAATGAATCAGCTCTGGGCATGTATTCACCTTCCGTTTATATCAATAAATAATATATCGTTAAATGAAATATATCATTTATTGATTTAATTTTGCAATAGGAAATAATTGATTTTGATCGTGTATAAGGACTTAACAGCAAATCAAAGATAAATAAACAGGTATGAGTTGTACTCATACCTGTAGTATGGTTTATTTTTATACTCAGCCTGTTTGAAGCAGAAAAATTGATGTAGTTTGTTTTGGTGTTTCTGGATAGTTTCTCGAAACTACCCAGAAACACGACAACTTACTTGATCCGCTTTACGGTTGCCATGTTCAATTCGTCAAATGCAAGAACTTCTGATTCTCCTGCAGAAAGATATTTAGTAGGAAATTTTTGATTGACACACACAGGGAGTGGTTCATTGGTAACGCAATTCATCCCGGATTTGCACATGACAGCCACACGCGAAGAGGTAACCTGCAAAATGTACCCCTTCCCGTTTACCGTGTAATCGAAGTAAGTCGCATTATCACCATACTTGAATTTACGCTCCACTACCGGATAATGGGCAGTAACTTCCCACATGGGGAACCTTGGAGTCGAAAGCTTTTGAGCAGCCATGGTTTGGTCTCTTTCTGTGTGTAGTGGATGACTGTCTATATTAAATTATAACATTGCGAGCGAGAAAACCCACGGTTTAAATCGTGGAATGAAAGCGAGCATCAGAAGAAGATACTTTTTTGTTCTTTCGTAAGTGTGACTATTTTTCAGATAAGCTTGACAAGTAACGAACGTACGATCTATACTATTCGCAAAATTCCAATAAGGGGGTGGTTTCATGAATAAAACTTTTTCTTACCGTCTTCGACCTACCAGAGTACAGGCGACCATGATCCATAAATCCATCGGTTGTAGCCGTTTTGTATTCAATCATTTTCTTGGTGAATGGAACAAAGCGTATCAAGCAACCGGAAAAGGGCTGACCTATGGCATCTGTTCCCGTTTCCTAACGGAGAAAAAGCGAGAGTTTGTGTGGTTGAAAGAAGTTGATTCTACTTCCCTGCAAAACACCCTCAAACATCTTGCGGATGCCTTCCAGCGCTTTTTCCGAAAACAAAACGATGCTCCGCGTTTCAAGAGTAGGAGAAATCGAGTGCAAGCGTATACGACTCAATGCAACTATCCCAAAAGTAGTAGACCAACTATCGAAATCGAGGGAAACAAAATTAAATTGCCAAAATTAGGCTGGGTGAAGTTTGTTCTCTCCCGAGAAATAAGTGGTCGTATTTTATCCGCAACGATCCGTCGTACAGCCACAGGTAAATATAAAATATCCATTCTTTGCGAGGGATGCTATTTGCGATCCATACCAGCGAGAAAAGAAGCCATTGGCATTGATTTGGGTCTGAAAGATTTTGCGATTTTTGATGATGGAACGAAAAAGAATGCGAACCGATTTTTCCGCCAATACGAACAAAAACTAGCAAAAGCGCAGCAAACGATGGCAAGAAGAAAAAAAGACGGGTCCAACTGGCACAAAGCTCGTATCCAAGTTGCTCGCATCCATGAAAAAATTACCCATGCCCGTCATGATTTTTTACATAAACTATCGACAAAACTGGTGAACGAAAACCAAGTCATCCGTATCGAAACGCTGCAAGTAAAAAACATGGTGAAGAATCAGAAGCTGTCGAAATCGATCACCGATGCTTCGTGGTCGGAGTTTGTTACGATGTTAGAATACAAAGCGAAAGAATACGGAAGGAAGTTGGTGAAAGTGGGAAAATCCTTCCCGTCGAGTCAGCTTTGTTCGAGTTGCGGCTATAAAAACAAAGAAGTGAAGCAACTCCAGCTACGAGAATGGACATGCCCAGAATGTGGCATTCTCCATGATCGAGACATCCATGCAGCCAAAAACATAGTAAAAGAAGGTAGAAGATTACTTGCCGTGGGGCTCACGGTCTAAGCTTGGTAAACTTCCTTGGATTACCGAGGATTACCCAAGAATCCCACGTCTTTAGCCGTGTGGAGTTGTCAAAAATGAAAATTCCGAATACAGACAAGACCTCTTAATTGTAAGTGGAATATTGAATAATTCATTTTTCAGGTGAAGCAAATATATCATAACTAGTGCCAGTTACTTGGATAATGTCTTTGTTTAACTCTGTTTTCTCTGCGTGTAAGAGTTCAATGGTTAATGCTCCTTGATCCGTTTGTAGTGTCACAAAGGTGATTTCTGCTGTTTCTAGCAATTTACTCCGCCCCTTCCTTGTCTTTTAGGAGATCAATCATGTATTGTTCCATCTGCTGGATCTTTGCTAATTCTAACTGAGCGATTTCCTCGATCATCAGTGCATGCAGCTGGCGGACATCCTGCATTTCACCCGTTCGGATAAACTCACAAAGCAAGTGGATGTCTTTTGGTGTTAGCTTGGGGAGTTGTTTGCTTTGTATAGATAGAGGTTCGCCTTCTTGTTGCAGTTGATGAATTGCTGTGATCAATTCCAAACGAGTGGAGGACAATCGAAACTGATTGATTTGTTCAATATAACTTTCTTGTTCGCAATAGTAGACAAAATATTTAGCCAATTCTTTGCCCAAATATTTGATCTGTGTAAGTTTCAAGAAACATCTCCTCTTTCTATGCTCTTTGAGACTATTGTAAGGGAGTATCAATCGTTTTTCTAATCCGATATTTATGTTATTTCTACAGTTGACTTTGCCTTTTTCAGAATATAAAATCAATAAAATGGAAAAATAAACCGTTGATTTGGCCATCTCTACGGCAGGAGGAACAGACCTTGATTGATTTGGTGCGATTAGGCGGCGTATTACGCGCAGAGCGAAGAAAATTAGGCAAAAGTATTGAAGCGATGTCAGACGAAATTGCTTTAGGGTCGACAACGATCAGCTCGATCGAGCGCGGCTTGCCGACGGTGAGTCTGGAAAAATATCAATATTATGCAGAGAAGTTGGACAAAGGTATCTTGTTTGGCATGGCAAATGAAGCGGACAAAAAAATTATTGCTTTACGAGAAAAACTGCAAGATATTGAGGAAATCGTCTTGGCAAATCCCCAGAAAGCATTTGCTGATTTGAAAGCATTAAATGAGCAGGAGCAAGTGGAAAGCATTCCGATACTGCAACCGATGGTTTACTTTTTAAAGGGGAAGTACTATATCACACAAAAAAATTGGGAATTGGCAGAGGATACTTTTTCACTAGCTATTCAAATAGCGGAAAATCAACCAGAATTCGCTGAAAGTAACATAATCACAGGTTGTTATCTGGATATGGGTATTGTTTTTTATCAACAGGATAAATTTCAGCAGGCTCTTTTATGTGCTGACAAAGCCAAAGAGAGCTATGTATCTAATGGCGATCGGAGTTTTTATTATGCAATATTGCTTCTAAATAAATGTATTTATTTGCACCGTTTAAACTTATTTGAGAAATCGCTGCTCTGTATCGAAGAATTAGAAAAATACTTACAAAACACATTAGCTCTTGATCGAGAATTTCGTATCTCAGTAATTATTCAACTATATATTATGTATTCCGATGTATTAAATAATTTGAAAATGAATGAACGGGCATTAGAGTATGCAAAAAAGGGTATTCGAATAGCATTAGCCAATCGTAGTTATGATAATTTGTTTAGACTTTGGGCACAAACAAGTGTTATATATGAGAGCTTAGGTGATTTGCACGATGCAGAGCGATATTATTGTAAAGCTATGGATTTAGAACCAAGTTTACAAAATAATGAGCATCTCTTTCCATATGCATTTGTTCATTTTGCAAAATTATTGATCAAAAAACAGGATTGGCAGAGTTCGAAAAAACTAATAAAACAATCTATCCAAATATGTAAAAGAAATAATTTTCACTTCCTTCTCACCAAATCTTTATTGGTTTATGGAAATTGGTATCTTGAACAGAATTACTACGAAAAGGCAATTACTATTACAATGAGGCAGAGGAAATAGCATTAGAGTATGGATTTGATGAGTTGATGAGTAAATGTGTATCTAATCTATGTGTGTGTTATGATTCTTTAAAGGATGAGGATAATTTTTTTCAATATGCTACTAAGCTGTATCATATAAATAAAGATCTATCATTTTAAAGGAGGGAAGCTGGATGTTGTTATATACAAGCGGAGCGGCTGATCCAGAACCAACTTAATGATAATAAATCTCCGACTTTTGGAGGATGTTTGGATACATTTAGTTAGAAATCTATAACTAAGTCTACTCAAGCAAAAATAACTTTAGATAATCGCTGCGAAGATATGATGGCTGAAGCTTTCTTTGTGCTCTTTCCAACAGACGCGAAAGTCAACATATCGAGCGGATTGAAAATAAATAGTTGGTAAATTCCAGTTATCAAAAGGTTAATGTGGATTGGTAACAAGTTGTTACGAGAAAGTATTTTTTTATTAAACATCTAAATAACACTGTAGTAAGGCTATCTTTTTATATGTTCTACATATTCTACTACTAGACCATCTGGATGTTTCGCAAGCATATTCCACCCAGTAGGAACTTGTTTTGGTTTGTCTAATATTGTTCCGCCATGTTGTAATACTATCTGTTCGGTTTCTTGGATGGAATCAACAAGCATGGTAACTGTGGTATTTTCGAAAGGATGTCTTGCTTCACGATCTCCTGCTATGATCAAGATTTTGCCTACTTGTGCTAATTCCAAATTCATTTCATCATAATGAAAGCGGAGACTGCACTTTTCTTGATAAAGTGTTTCATAAAATTGAATCGTTTTCTCTAATTCATCAAGTTCAACAAATACACGACTTATTGTATTCAATATCGTCATTTTGCACCTCGTACTATTATTTCGCTTCTCTAATTATTCAATATAGCAAAAGAAACCAGTCATAAACAAGCTGATATCTCTGAAGACAAGGTGACATGCCCTAATTAATAGATGTCTAGAAAGACGATTATGTTAGAGAAAGTGCTTTATATTAAATAATAAATCTCTTACTTTATTTCATCTATGCTACAATATTGATAAATCAAAATGTTTCACGTTCTATGGAAGGTAGTTTATGCCCGGCTTCGTGTTGATCGTGGAGAAGTCCTGCAAGCCCGAGATGGTGCTGACCAAGAAGGGCAAGCTGAGGCGAATGGTGGTCCAGACCTGGGACCTCCAGTACTCCCCGGAGCTGCTGGAGATGGAGCAGCTGGTAGAGCAGTACGACGTGCCCAGCTGGTTCAAGTACTTCGTCCGTGTGAGCCCGCTGGACCAGATGAAGCTGCGTGAGACGGTGATCATCAGCACCGTGCCCGGTGACATGTCCGAGGTGGAGGAGATCCGCTGCAAGTTGGAAGCCCGGTTCATGAGGGTCTTCCGCCTCTGCAAGGACTGGGCAGAGCTCCACGACAAGAAGGAGCTGGCCGACAAGCTGGGCAGCTTCCTCAAGCGAACGTGACACTACCCGTGCAGAAGAATCGTCAAAGACTCTTCTCGCACGGGGTCATTTTTTTATGATTACGAAAAAGATAGACGAAATCAAATGACATACATAATAACCAAGCAGTCAGTGGGGCATTTGTAGATAGGGAAATCGATATTCAAGAGAGTAATAAAAATAGAAAAGATAAAATGCTATAATAAAACGGCAAGACACCATCATCTGAAACGGAGAAATCAGTGTTTTACGCGAATGCAGTGAAAGACCCAATGGGCTGCTCGGATTGGATCAATCTTGGCGAAGCGGTTGAAGCTTATCGCTGTGCGGAGAGGTATAGTCGGTTTCGATCTTTCGATCACGACAAGACAGCAGCTAAAGTGATTCAGGCTGTCCGCAGAAGTCGGATTACAAATGGTGAGTCTGTGTCGTTGACTGAATTCACTGAACTATTCCGCTCCTTCCATGACAAGATTTATCCAGAGGATCCCTTTCGTGCTCCGTCGCTGTTGTGGTTCCCTCTAACGGAGGGTTACGATTACGGCGGCGATTTGCCGGAAATGGAGCAAGAAACAAAGTGGGATGACACCTTCCACTTGTGGTTCGATGTGACCAAGTTCGAAAGCGGGAAGGCATTTTGGTACTATCAGTACTCAGAGGACGTTTTGCTCGTGTTTATGCGAGTCAAAAACGGCTTCCAGAAGTACACTTTCCCAGACTTCACTATTGGTCACTACCAAGCCCATCGGAGGCGTTGGGATGGATTCTGGAAGATTCAGTCGATTTTCCATCGTCATCATCCACAGTATCTCCGCAATTATTAATGTTTCGGACATAACTATGATTGCTTTTGTCTCAACGGAATAGCATCATAGTTAACAATAGGGAAGTGAGACTTATGGTCATTCCCCATTGCTCGCAGTTTCATGATGGTATTGTCCCTCATTTATTGGATTGTCTTAATCTAAATGATATGAGGGACTCGTATTTTAGTTGAATAATTGGTTTATTTATAAACCATATTGTTTCCATAAAAATGTCAATAGTAAACTGGCATATGTCACAATCAGATACCCAGTCGCCATTCCGGTTTTCCCTGTATAATACAATACATAGGCAGCAAGCAAAAATACTGCAAACTTTACGACATATGCGAGTACTGGATCAAATGGATAACTCGCTTTTGGTGCTAAAAACATTCCCCAAAAAATCGCGAATAGGACTGGACTGCTGATAGCGAGTGTTATTTTGACGGTGAGATTATCTCCTATTTTCCATCCCCAATAACCTAAAATAAGCAATGCAGCTATTTCGATCAAAAAGATCAATAATAGATTTGCATTTTTGATTACCATCATGATGATGTCTCCTCTTGTTGCGTTTGTGCCAATCCGTGACATAAGAGTTGTACGGTATAGAGTAAGCTGTCCTCTACTTTTAAATTTAATTGAAAACCGCCTGATTGTTGTATGGAAGCAAATCCATGTACAATGCTTCTGAGGCCTCTGACTACATGCAGAGCGTTTTGCTCATCTAAATGAAACTTTGCTAGTAGTTGAACTAAGATATCAATCATATTTTCACTCACTGTTTTAACGATTTCATCATCTACTTTCATCGGTTGGATTGTTGCTTCATATAATCCGGGATTTTCGGTGGCGAAAGTTAAGTATTGTTTGGAGAAAGTGAGCAACGCTTCTTCTCCTGATTTGCCGACAACGGCGCGAAGCAGTGCTTCTTCCAGCTTCTGCATTCCTTTTCGAGCGATGGCAGCATGAATATCGGTAAGGTTGCGATAGTGATTATAAAGAGATGGGGGTTTTACGCCTAAATTTTTGGCCAAAGTGGCAATAGTCACTTGTTCTAAACCTTGTTCATTGGCAATTTGAATTGCAACTTGAACAATTTTTTGTTGATCTAATCCCGCACGCGGCATTTACAACTCTCCTTTCCACTTGGTTTCCGCTCGTTGAATGGCGAAATCTAGGTACTCTATTGGATTTTCTATCATTTTTCCGTGACCTGTAGCCAGTAAAGTTGGATTTGCTTCTCTTATTTTTTTGCTGCTTGCAAGCGATGCTTTTTTGCTCCAGTTTGCAGTTGCAGGAAATGGGAATAAAGGGCGTAAGTCACCAGAAATTGCTATTCCTCCACGTGTTTGCAAAGCATCTCCAACGATAATATGATTATTTCGTTTATCCAATAAACTGATTGATCCGGGTGTATGACCAGGTGTGTGGATAACTTGCAGGGAACCGATCAGTTCTCCTTCTTCAAGCAAATGATCAGGTATCGTCTTAACGGATGCAGGGACTGCCCCACGGACAGGTACATCATCTTCACCTACTACAGGGCTGCGATCCCCACGTAGTAATTTTGCATCTCTCGTAGAAATAAAGACTCGTGCTTCTGGTAAGTATTCTTTTAACTTGTCCAAAGCACCAATATGATCGCTATGTGCATGTGTGATAACGATTCGGGAAATTGGCTTTCCTATTTTTTTTGCCGTTTGTAGTATTGCTTTCTGACTATACGGCAATGCACAATCAATCAAGGTTAATTCGGTTTCATCCTCCACAATATAACAGTTGACAGGGAAAACATTTGGCAAAAAGCTTAATTGGTGAGTTGTATCTATTTTTGTCCATCTCATTTTCATTCGCTCCTCGTGATCAAAACTAATTATATTAGTTTTGTAAATGGGTTAAATTTATTATTTTATTAGATGCATACCCTTCAGCCATTCGGAAGAGTATTAGCACCGTATTTCTTCATACTTCGCAAAAAATAGAATGTAAACTTGACAATCGGTTTAAATGAAACTAATATGGTTACATTAGGAGGTGACAAGATGAGTTCCAGTAGTCGATATACGATTGCTTTACATGTGTTATCTCGAATGGCAGTAGCAATGAAAAAGCATAATGATTTCATCACTTCAGAAGAAATTGCTAACAGTGTCAACACGAATCCAGTATTTATCCGGCGTATCTTAGGAATGTTAAAAAAAGCAAATTTGGTAATTGTACAAAAAGGCAGAATCGGCTCTGGTTGGAAATTAGCACACTCACCTCTAGAAATTACAATGCTTGATGTTTATGATGCAATAGAAGAAAAACCATTATTTGAAATGCATCATAGCTTTCCTAATCAAAACTGCCAGATAGGAAAAGGAATCCAGCCAACCTTAAAACAATTTTATGGAAATATAGAAATAGCCATGAGGGATCAAATGGAAAATGTCACATTAGAAAATATAATGGAAGAGGCATTATCTTATTCAACAGACAGGACACCTTGATTTTAAGTCAAATGAAAAAGAACTGGATGTATTAAGCAGGCAACCAATTATATCGATTTTTTAATGTATGGTTCATTGAAGTGATAGTTTTCTAACAGCTATTGGACTGAAGATTCGATAGCTATTATTTTACTTTCAATTGTAACTGATTTAGTTACGATTGAATCGGGTTTGTTGCTAAATGATTCAACTCCTTTATGTTATTTGCTGTCGAGTTTTAGAGCCATAATTTTCTTAAAAGATAGGAGGATAAGATTTTGAAACGTATATTACTTGCAATCGCTGTGATTGCAACGAGTGCAAACATGGCTGTGACATTGTTTCCTGTTTACCAAGAGAAATTTCATACGAGCAGCTTTACGATAACGAGTATTTTTGTAGTTTATATATTATTTTTATTGCCTTCATTGTTAGTAGCGGGGCCATTAGGAGATAGGAAGGGATATAAATTTGTTGCTATAGTTGCTATTCTTCTCGATATCTTGGCTATTGCACTATTTGCTGTTGCAACAAGTTTGTGGGAGATCTTTTTAGCGAGGGCATTATCTGGAGTTTCTGTAGGATTATTTTTAGGGACAGGAAATGCTTTTCTATTACACCATACCCCTAGCTCAAAGGCTGCGTTCTCCATAAAACTTTCAGGTATTGCAACGATGGTTGGATTTGGAATGGGGCCCGCTATTAGCGGTTTAATTTTGCAATACAGTTTGTGGAGTCCAGATAGATTAGCTTTTCTGTTGCTTCTATTTGTTTTAATTTTGTCCATCATACTTTTATTTACGATTCAACATGCAGCAAATCACAAGAATGAAAAGATAAAATTTCAAGTTAGACTGGGAATACCGCAGTCCCATCAGAAATTATTTTGGTTCTTTGTAGGTCCTATTGTGTTTGCTTCGTTTGCTCTGAACGGAACAGTATTGGCTATGATGCCTATGTTTGTAAAATCTGTTTTACACTCTTCTAACCATGCAGCTGTTGGTTTGCTACTACTCCTGTTATTTGGCGGAGGAGCAATTCTTCAATTAATTCCAATTTTAAAAGATACAATGCAACGTGCAAGGATAGGTTTTATATTTTTGCTGCTGGGTACATGGTTTGTGATCATGTCCGGATTGAAGGAAAGTATGAGTTTATTATGGATTGGAATGGCGTTTCAAGCATTTGGAACTGGATGGGGATTTCAGGCTTGCTTAAAACTGATTGGTGCAATGGGATCTTCTACTGATCGGGTTCGGGTTTTCTCTACTTTTTATATATTGGCTTATCTAGGAATGTCTTTGCCTACATTGGGTGTGGGATTACTAATGCTCCATTGGACTCTTATTCCTTCGCTTATCGCATTAGGCAGTATCATGACAGTTTTTGGTATAGGAATTGTAGGTATTTCTTTTGCGATGTTTAAAAAGAAAGATTCTTTAGGTTCGATGGAATAATTTTGGCTCCCGGCAAAAGTATAGTGTACTGAACGAAGAAATATTTGGTTTAAAATTCACAGTTGATACAAAGGAGAGACGTAAAACAATGAATAAAAAAGTAGCATTAATTACTGGTGCAAACAGAGGGTTAGGCTTAGAAATTGCAAGACAGCTTGCTCTAAAAGGTATCATTGTGCTTCTAGCATCAAGGAATCTTAAAAATGCAATGGAAGCAGCTAAAATGTTACAGAGAGAAAAGTTGGATGCTCATGGTGTGGAATTAGATGTTACCAATAGCGATCATATTGCTACTATTGCAAAATGGATAAAAGCAGAATATGGTAAGTTAGATATTTTGATTAATAATGCTGGGGTTTCTTTGGATCGTACAGACAAAAATATAGATATATTACGAAAGACGTTTGAGGTAAATCTTTTTGCGGTTTATGAATTGACAGAAACACTGCTGCCTCTTTTAAAAGCAAGTCCAAATGGAAGGATTGTAAATCAATCAAGTATTTATGGTTCGATTGCATCTGTTTTATCAAAAAGTGAGCGGTTAGGAAATCTTCCGGCATATTCTGCTTCCAAAGCAGCTCTAAATATGTTGACAGTAGGTTGGTCTGTATCGTTAAATGGTACGAACGTGAAAGTAAATGCAGTTCATCCGGGCTGGGTAAGAACAAGTATGGGAGGGCAGCATGCAGATCTAGATGTAAAAGAGGGTGCGGAAACGGCTGTTCGTTTAGCTTTAATTCCAGAAGACGGTCCTACAGGTGGTTTTTATCATAAAGATGAAGTATTACCTTGGTGAGTAACAATGTATAAAAATGCTTGATTCTTCTAATGATCAAGCATTTTTATTTTCATCAGTCACTGGAATAGTTCATTAACTAATATTCCTGCCGGAATCATAATAGATTACCTTTGCATTCCTTTAGTGTAGTTTATTTTTAAACAGAATTGTGATCATTTTATGAAATTGAATCTCTTGGAAAGAATCCATTTTTATACCTGTTGATTGATTTTCATTGTAGTAGAAGGACTGCTATAATAAGAACAAGTAAATAGTAAGCTGATGGAGGGTCAATGTGATGGATAATGTAAAGATTTTTTCAGGTACCTCCAATCTTTCGTTAGCATCGAACATCGCATCTCAATTGAATAAGGAACTTGGCAAAGTTCGGATAAGCCGATTTAAAAGTGGCGAAATCTATGTACATTTTGAGGAAAGTGTTCGAAATCAACATGTTTTTCTGATTCAAACACTTGGACACCCAGTGAATGAAAATTTAATGGAACTATTGATTATGGTCGATGCCGCTAAACGGGCATCTGCTAAAAGCGTCAGTGCAGTAATTCCTTACTTTGCTTACGGGAGACAAGAAAAAAAGGATGCACCAAGAGAACCGATCACAGCAAAAATGATTGTAGATATATTGCGTACTGTTGGTGTTTCTCGCGTAGTCACCCTAGATTTACATGCGCCTGCGATTCAAGGTTTCTTTGATATACCAGTGGACCATTTATCCGCATTGGGCTTAATTAGCGATTATATCATTCAATGCAATATTCCAAATCCAGTCATTGTATCTCCAGATGCTGGACGAGCAAAAATGGCCGAAAAATTAGCTACTTTGCTCGACGCGCCATTTGCTATTATGTTAAAAAAGAGACCACAACACAATGCTGCGAAAATAACCCATATAATCGGGGATGTAAGCGGCCATACTCCAATTATTATTGAAGATATGATTGATACTGGCGGTACTATCATCAGCGTTGTAGAAGGGCTGCAAGAAAAGGGTGCTAACCCTGCCTATATATGTGCAACACACCCATTGTTTTCAGATCATGCGGTCGAACGCTTAAATCACCCTGGTATTAGGGAAGTGGTGGTGACAGATTCGATTGCTTTTGAGAATCCTGAGAATAAAATGAAAGTATTATCTGTTGCACCATTGTTAAGTGATGCAATCAAAATAATTATTTCTGGAGGTTCGATAAGCACCCTATTTCGATCAGACTCCGGTTAAAAGTTAGAAGAGGAGAAAGATTCCCAATTCATGTAAGCGATTTTTTCCAAATGTGTTATACTGGTGAGGTACCAAACCACCAGGCATAATTTGGTATGCTGAATGGTTGGGAGGAAACTATGAAAAAAATATCAGTCCCTAAACATATATCTGACCACAAGGTCATCCCTTTAGAGATGGATGCAAGTACTTTCTTTGACCGCGCCATCAAATCTTTGGAGCGTCATCAATACGATAAAGCTTTAAAATACTTTCGGCTCGTGGTAGAAAAGGAACCAGATAACCCTGCGAATTATTGTAATGTCGCAGGTGTACTCGCAGAGCTGGGAAAGTATCAAGAAGCAAATGACATTTTGAAGGTAGTACTCCAAGATGTCGATCCGGAGATGGCAGAATGCTATTATTATATGGCAAATAACGCGATCAATATGGAAGCGTTTGAACTAGCTGAAGATTACTTAATTGAATACTTGCATCATGATCCGGAAGGCGAATATTCTGAAGAGGCAGAAGAAATGTTGTACATGGTAGCGTATGAAATGGGACGTTTGCCTAAGCAACTTATTGCTCCGCTGCCTGGATTTCGCGAAAAACACGAAGAAGCTGAGTGGCATTTGGAGGAAGGGCGCTTCTTGCAAGCAACTGAATTGTTAGAAGAGCTGGCGAAGGAAAATCCAGATTACCTCCCAACCTATCACAATCTTGGTCTAGCATACTTTTATACGGGTCAACTTGATAAGGCTCGTGAAATTGTTACTTCTATTTTAGAAGCAGATCCAAATAATTTACATGCATTATGCAACTTAGCAATCCTCAGTCAACATGAAGGCAACAGTGAGATGACAAAGGGTATAATGGACATGCTTAAAAATCTTGTTCCAGTCCAGCCTGCTGCCGTATACAAATTAGCAGTAACGATGGGAATGCTAAGTGAACATCAAGTGGCATATGAATTATTTAGTTGGCTCATAAAAATAGACGAGCAGCCAGAGGCAAGTCTTTATCATCATGCAGCGACATCAGCAGTTCATGTTGGTAAACTTTCTGTTGCACACCGGTATTGGAGAAGAGCGGCATGGCTGGATCCTCGTTCGGAAATTCCGAAGTTTTATTTAGAGCAGATGGAAAAATGGATGTTAGAGCCTAATTCTATTCCTAATCTTACATGCTATCATTATCATCTTCCTTTTGAAGAATATATGTTAAAAATAAATCAAGGCGAAACGATTGAAAAAGTCGCGCTGGAATATGAGAAAAATTCTCTGCTTCACACGTCTTTGACATGGGCATTGACACACGGGGATCGACAAACCAAAATGCAAGTTCTTACATTTATGCGGTGGATTAAGCATGAAGAAGCTGAGGCACTCTTGCGCAATTTTTTGCGTAAGCCCGCAGAAGATGATGAGTTGAAGCAAATCGCTTTTTTTGCTCTTCGTCATATGGATGCCCAGCCGCCCTATGAGGTATTATATAATGGAGAGATGCTTGCACTGGAGGACTCTTCCAACACCCAAGAACGAAAATGGCAGCAAGTACTTGCCTGTTTATTGCAAAATATGGATACTTACGAAAGTGCACAGCTTCAAGATGCCAAGATGTTGTGGGATTTTCTTCGTCAGTTCTCCGAAATTATGATACGAAAAGTAGAAGGTATGGCAGCTGCAATCGAATATGTTGTCGCAAAATACTATGACTTATCGTTATCACAAGCACAAGTAGCAGAAAAGTACAAAGTTGCTTCTTCTACAGTAGCAAGAAATGCAAAACTCATTTTGCCGCTTTTACACCACTATTTCAAACAGATCTAGGAGGAAATAGCAATGGAAATGCTCAATGAAAAATCATTTGCCACCTTTACCAGCTCAGGAAGAAAAGTGGTGGAGTTTAGTGCAGATTGGTGTGGTGATTGCAAAAGAATCGCACCAGATATGCCAGAGATCACCCAAACATTTTCCGATGAATTCCAGTTTGCTGAGATCGATGTTGACGCAGAGCAGACAGTTGCAGAGCAATACAATGTAAAAGGGATTCCTACTTTTATTGTTTTTGAAGAAGGAAAAGAAGTAGGCAGACTGCCAAGCAGATACGCGAAAACAAAAGAACAAGTAGTGGAATTTCTCGATTCCATGAAATAAAGCAAAAATCCACTTTTAGGGTGGATTTTTTGATGGGATAACATATAATTGAATTGGTAGGAAGACCTTCTCTTAGATGGGAATAGAAATGACAGATGTGAAACAGCTGATTGATCTCATGCGCCGCAGGCAGGATCTTGAAAAGAAATATCGCAAGTGGCGTGCTTTGAATGTTATTCAAGAGGGCTCTAAAATCAGTGCAGAAATCGAAGCTGCAGGTGTGCAGAATGAAAAGAAACAAGATGACTTGCACAGGCAAATTGACATTCATCGAAACAAAGCCTCACGCTTGCCCCGAAAAGAGCAAAATGAATACAATAAGAAGTACATTGATCCACTTTTCAGGGAACTTTATAAGTTGAGTGATGATTTCGCAGATTCCACACTCGGTATGATTAATCAGCAAAACGAAAAGAGTAAACAATATTTGGAAGAGGGAAGGCGTCTTCGTACCGAAATCGAGAACGTAAATAAAAAGATTCGCTCGCTTCTTGGTATTCGTGGTTAAGTGAGCTGTTTGCCGAGGTAATACACATTGCCTCGGCACCACCCATTGTAAATATATTCCATATGGGAAATAAATAGTTTTGAGGTAGCAGTTGATTCTAAAACAAAATGCTGTCTCAATGATAAGCAAAAAATCCATCTTAGGAGGTGGATTTTTTATTCAATATAGTAAATTGAAAATTAGATTTTTTCCAGATTATATTTTTTGCCAATTATTAAAATTTAGTTCAGAAATAGAAGCTATTCCTACTGTTTTTTATGATAGTATGAAGTTCATATTTGTATAGTAAAAGGCGGGATTAGATGAAAAAACTTTGGATTCCTTTTGTTGCAGGATTTTTGGCATTTGCGTTTATTTTTACAGTTCAGTCAAACTCTTATGCAGCTGTTGGTAACTCTTCTGTTTCAACTTATATCAAAGGGGCTCGTAATAACCACTGGACACCCAAAATAGCTGCGAATTCTAATCATACGCTTTATGTTATAGTCGATAATAACAACAAGTTTGATATTCGTTATTACCTGATGGATGTAAAGACAAAGAAAAAAATATCAGCAACAGATGGCGTTTCTACACATGGGTTAACCAGTAAAGGTCAAAAAAGACATATCTTCAAAGGATTATCAGGTAGGTATCAGCTTAGGCTGTATTGTTCTGATGATTATGGCTGGGATGATAACTCCAAGAAATGCAATGCAAAAGCAACGGTTTATAATTTTAAGCCAAAAGGCTTTAAACCTACTTCCCATTAAGAAGTTAATACCATTTCTGTAACTGGTTTATGGGTAAATGCCAAGTTAGGACATGGTGTGGGGAATTTTCTAGGAATGAGTTTGATTTCATATGAACTCATTCCTTTTCGTTTGCTGTTTGTGAAATTATGTTTGTAAGTGATCTGATTGTTGACATTTCAGGGTGTTATGTGTTTTGATTTTTTTGAATACTAGGAATTATTGCTTAGAAGATGGAGGCTTATTGGAATCGGGATAGAGTACTTCAGCAAAATTGTAGTCACTAGCGAGAAGAGGAGTAATGAAAAGAGAGAAAATTCTGCTTCTTCGAACAGCCCCAGAGTCATGGCGGAGTCGTAACCTAGCATGGTGCAATCACCAAAATAGGATGACTCTGTCTGCTTTTGTTCTTTTTACTGCTGGAAATGCTTATATTAACAACTCGCTCACGAGGTTGTTGATGGAGAAGGGTATAGCAAAGGATGCATCAGCTTTTTACTTCATTACAGGTATCATCGCTTTGTGTACCCTCTTTTACACAGGAAAATTGGTTGATTGGTGGAACCCTCGGAAACTAGTAATTCGCTTTTTGCCTATCTGGTGTTTCATTCCATTCTGCTATGTGTTGGCAAATCAGTTGTGGGTACTTATTGGTGTACGTCTGATTCATGAATTTGTTATGGTAAGTATCACAAACAGCTTGTATGTTCAATTTATGGAATCAGTAGCTAAAGATCAAAGCAAACAAGCAAATAGCTTTTCTCTCGCGAGTGAGTATATTGTCATTTCCTTGGGGATCCCACTAGGAGCTTGGTTGCTATATAAAGAGTTTCTCGTAGGATGGGGAAGCATCCCACTAACATGTGGATTGGTAATTTTACTTATTGTTTCTAGGCAACCAGATATGCCTATTCACCTAGAAAAAGAGGAGGAGAATGATCGGAACACCATCAAACAAGATCGATGGGCAAAAATAAAAGAATCGTTCCGATCTATTAACTGGCAACTCCTTTTGATAAACATTTCTCTAATGGGAATTCCACTCACCAATGCTATGTATAGTCGCTATTTGCCCTTGTATATTCCAGGAATGTGGTCAGCTTGGCTATTTACGATTCAAACGATTACTTCCGCTTTCTCTGGGTGGTTGGTGATCAAGATCACCAAGCGTTGGACCAAGTTCCAAGTGGTACAGATGGTACATGGGATTCATATTCTCAGTCTTCTCGTCACATTGAGTTTTTACCATGTAGTTCCCATTATGATCGCTTCTATGGTACTGCATGGTTGGTCTACATCTGCATTTTTGCTTGGTTTTATGCAGGATCAGTATGATCAGGCGGCGCAGAAGGATAAGGGAAAACAAAGTGCCCTCAACAACCTTCCGGCAAAACTTTCTACACCGATTGGTCACTGGGGATCTGGTTCAATCGTAGTCCATCTGGGATATGGTGGAGTTTGGTGGATGCTCCTTCCTTTCCATTTCTTTGGATTGCTTGCTAAAGTTCGTTTTATGTTCAAGTCGAAGTAAATAAACCTTCATTCCAATCCGTTTGCAGGCAGCAGACGGATTGAATCTTTTACTGAAATAAAACTGCTGACGTTATGATCAGCAGCTTTTCTTTATCAAGTCAGGTTTCAATAAGTTGCTTTTTTTCTTAAGGATTTAAAACGAGACGAATTTTTGGTTATTGTTCTTTAATAAAAATCTCCACCTGTTTTTTAAGATACTAATAACGTTTGTTTGACTTTGCGAAATTTCATATAGGATGTGATTCGCCAAGGGATTACGTATCCAAAACCAATCGCTAAAAATATTAACATTTCTGTTTGAACACCGAAAGTCGCTAGGTAATTACGTAACAAGAATCGAACGGCGATGATGGCTACGATAGAAACAATAAATGTTTTGCTGCGCACAGCATAGATCTTATTGTCATCACGAACTTCATAATTTGTTGCGTAAATCAATGGAATAGATAATAAGATACCAAAGGCAATCCCAGCTAGTTCATACCAAATGTTGATGTCGCCTTTTATTTGAGAGATACCAAAGGCACTTCCTATTAAAAGAAATGGTATTGGAAGCAATAAGCGCATCCCATTTCCTTTTAAAGGTTTGTACATGCGTTTTCTTTTCATCCAGAGGGCAAAACCGATAATAACGATAACAAGTCCATAAATTCCATATTGTATCATTTTGCATTTCTCCGTTTCATTTTTTATTGTCCTGTTTCTTAACTTTATAAGTGTATTATAACACCTAGTACACCTAATACAAGTAGTTTTTTAAATTGTAATAGTACTAAATATTCCATCAATTATTTCGCCGAATCAACGTACCTTTAACCGTTGCAAACGAAAACGAAAAAAGCTGCTGATTCAGAAGAGATTCAGCAGCTTTTTCCTTAGGTTGTTACAGGCTCTAGTTTTTTGTTTTCTTTTGATTCGATTTGTGGCTTTGGACTTGCTTGCACTTTCGTCTGTTTTCTTTTACGTACATCTGTCAAAAAGAAACTCAGTATAAATGCGATAACAGTGATTCCTGTAGTCCAATAAAAAGCATCTTGAATACCTGACATCGAACTCTGTAATGCAATTTTTCCATATAAAGAACTGGCAATGGTGGACTGAGCTTGATCGATAGAGATACCAAGTTGTTGTGATAAATGAATTGCTTGATCCATGAACGATTGTTGAAACTGTGGGTCCATGGTATTAGCTGAGTTACGTAATAACCCCAAATGGAAGGTAGTGCGATTGGTAAAAATCGTAGTGATCAAGCTGATACCTACAGATCCAGCAATTTGCCTTGTAGTATTGGATAAAGCTGTACCATGTGCATTTTTTTCTCTTGGAAGTTCATTGATTCCCGCAGTTTGAATGGGCATCATGAGTAGTCCCATGCCAACCATCCGTACCATGTAGAGAATAACAATAAATGAATAACTTGTTGCCAGTGTTAGGTTAGTAAATTCATATGTTGTCAGTAAGGTGATGAGCATCCCAACGACTGCCAATGGCCTTGGACCGATTTTATCGAATAAGATACCTGAGATTGGGGACAGAGCTCCCATCAAAATCGCCCCAGGAAGCATTAACAAACCAGATTCTAATGGGGTAAATCCTCGTAAGTTTTGCAAATAAATTGGTACAAGGAACATACCTCCATACATCCCAATTGTTGTTATCATGTTAATTACGCTAGAAAGCGTAAAAACAGGATATTTGAGAATCCGAAAGTCGAGCATTGGTCTTTGAGACTTCAATTGTTGAAGTACAAAAAGCGCGATAAAGATAAACCCGCCAATCAAAGTAATCAGCACAATTGGATCATCCCAACCTTTGCTTCCAGCTTCACTCAATCCATAAAGAAATGCACCAAAGCCAACAGTAGAAAGTACTGTTCCCATATAATCAAGTTTTAATGATCGATTCGTTCCTCCCAGGTCTTTAAGAAGAAATACAGATACAATTAAAATGATCAAGCCGAATGGAGCAATACCATCAAATAGCAGTCTCCAACTATAGTGTTCAAGTACCCATCCAGAAAGCGTAGGTCCAACGGCTGGTGCAAACATGATTCCTAATCCAAAGATCCCCATTCCTTTTCCTCGGCTCTCTGGAGGAAAAATCGATAAAATGATTGTCATACTCAGTGGCATCAAAACTCCAGCTCCAACTGCTTGTAACAGTCTTCCAATAAGTAGGATGGAGAAAGTGGGAGCAACTCCACAGACAATTGAACCACCAGTGAAAAAGATCATAGCTGCAAGAAATAAAGTTCGAACTCCAAACCGCTCGATTAAATAAGCGGATAATGGAATCAAAATTCCATTCACAAGCATATATCCGGTCAGTAACCATTCTGCTGTTGTTGCTGTTACATTGAATTCAGTTATTAGATGTGGAATAGCAACATTTAATAGTGTTTGGTTTAAAACGGATATAAACATTCCAAGCATGATCACTGCCAGCAAAGGAATTTGTGAACGAATAGAAGGATTGGAGCTTTCTGTCATATCAGTTCACATCCCTTAACGATGTATGTTTACGGTAGTATTCATTCCTGGTACTACTTGATCAGAGTAACTTTCTAGTTCGATTTTAACAGGAACATATTCTACTTCTTTGGTATAATCGCCACTTGCATTTTGTGAAGGAAGCAAAGAAAATTCAGAGTTAGTAGCTTTGCCGATTTCTTTCACTTTTCCATCGATGGTGGTGCCTTTATCAACATCAACAATAACATCTACATCTTGACCAACACTTACATTTTTAATTTCTGTTTCTTCAATGTTTGCAATGACATACAACTTGCTTAAATCCACTACTTGAGCTAAGGACTGACCAGGAGCAACCATCGAACCTTTGATTGCTTTGCTTTGTACAATGGTTCCAGCGATAGGAGAAGTAATTGGTGCAGTACTCGTTCCGGTTACTTTACCAATTTCTTGATTTTCAGTGACTTTATCGCCTACTGTAGCAGTCCAGTCTGTCAGTTTTCCAGAAGTTAGAGAAGTAACAGCGACCATATCACCAGTAACTTTTGCATTATCTGTAGAAATATAATCAGTAGAATTGCGATAGTAAGTAATACCAGCAATACCAACTGCGACAACAATTAAGAATACAATGGTATTGATTGCAATTAGTTTTCCAGTTTTCATTTCTTTACCTCACCTTATCTTTCTATTTTCACTTCTGCATGTACGCCAATGGTTAAACGTGATATTGGTAAATCTTTCACAGAAATTTTCACAGGTACGCGTTGAACTTCTTTTTCTGAAGAGGAGCTCTTGGAAGTACTTGTTGTTGTATCAGCGGAATTATAAAAAACACCTGTTGCAGAACCGATTTCTTCTACTTTTCCTTCATACGTTTCATTGGAAAGAGCTTCAATTGTAACTTTAACATCTTTGCCCTGCTTCACTTTTTCAATTTGGTCTTCATCGATATAAGCAAGTACATAAGCATCTGATAGATCAGCTACTTGAGCAAGAGTTTGACCCTGAAAGACATTTTGTTTTTCATAAACACTCGTCTTTACTACTGTACCAGTCGTTTTTGAAGCTAAGGATTTATCTGTTATTTTTCCTATGACATCCCCTTGCTTAACTTGATCTCCTTCTTTAATCGTCCAGTCGGTTAATTTTCCTGTTTGGGCAGCATCAAGCTTGTATAAATCAGCTTGAATTGTTGCGTTATTGGTAGAAACATATGTCTGTTTATCGGACATATATTGATAACCAAATGCCCCAAGTCCAAATACCACGATAAGTACAATGATCGTAGTTAAAAATTGTTTCATATGATTATCCTTCCTTTAATATTTCCACAAGCTTTTGCAGATTTATGGAGAGTGCCGAAAACTCTTCATCGGTCATTTTTTCTAAGTACGTCCGATAATACTCTGCTTGTGTATAAGGAAAATTAGTAAAAATTTCTTTACTCTTTTCACTCAAATCGATCCAGACAATTCGGCGGTCTTCTTGATCCCGCTTCCGAGTTACCATCCCAGCTTTAACCAGTCGATCGATAAGTCCGCTCATAGAACTTGGTTTTGAGTCTATTTCTTTGCTTATTTCAGCTAAAGATAAGGGGCCTTTTTGGTTCAGTACTCTTAACACCTGTCCTTGAGGAATGGTTAGGTTATACTTTTTGAAATGTTCATGCAGAATGTGGAAGGATCTTTTCACACAAAAACGCATGGCATTGACAAATTCCATCACTTCATCATCAGTCAATCGAATATCACCTCACATGAATATTTCACCCCGTTAACCATTTGTATTATATTATTTCGTGTATAGAATAGTCAATAAGGAAAAATAAATATCTGAAATGTTTTTTATAACAGGTAAAAAAGCAACACAAATAGAAGATGGTATCCAGAATAATACTTTTCGGTTTTATTTTTCCCATTTTTATTGGTTCTATCAAAAAGTAAAATTAGATCGTTATCTTTCATAATTTTTTGTTAGTCTTTGTTCGTATACATGGAAAAAAGCTTGATTTTAGGGTTTGATTGTATTTTTGAATTATTAATGATAATGAGGAAGGTAATATATGAGGGAATATAAGCAGATCGAAATGATCTGTATTCTTCTGCAAATGCTTCAACCTTTAGAAGACCAATCTCAGTAGTTAACGAATTTAATGTCACAACCACAACCACAGGGTACTGCTACTGTTGAAATACGAGTGACTGTTAATAGTGCAAGTAATGTCACGTCTCTGTCAGGTTTAAATACAGATATCACTGTATTGAGAATCGGATAATGACTTATATAAAAAGGCGCATATCACGCCTTTTCATATGGATAGAATGAAAAGGAAGAATAGGTTCTGTTTTAGTAGTCTTATTGTTATGTAAAAAAAACATCTGTTTATTTATAAAAAATCATTGCAATGGAATACTACCTGTGGTATATTAAATCTTGTCGCAAAAAGGCAAACACAAGGAAAAATAATGATATAAATATTATGTCAAATCACTTGACAATACATAGATCTTCTTGCTACAATACAGCTTGTCGATTATTCCCAAATAGCTCAACGGCAGAGCAACCGGCTGTTAACCGGTAGGTTGCAGGTTCGAATCCTGCTTTGGGAGCCATGCTCTCTTAGCTCAGTCGGCAGAGCGCTTCCATGGTAAGGAAGAGGTCACCAGTTCGAGCCTGGTAGAGAGCTCCATAAATTCGTATTATGTTTGGCCCGTTGGTGAAGCGGTTCAACACACCAGCCTTTCACGCTGGCATGCAGGGGTTCGAATCCCCTACGGGTCACCACAATTTTATAAGGGCGCTTAGCTCAGCTGGGAGAGCACATGCCTTACAAGCATGGGGTCGGCGGTTCGATCCCGTCAGCGCCCACCATTTACGGAGGGATACCAAAGTGGCCAACTGGGGCGGACTGTAAATCCGCTGTCTTCGACTTCGTAGGTTCGAATCCTACTCCCTCCACCACTTTTTTTAATTTTATATATTTTTGGGGAGTAGCCAAGTGGTAAGGCATCGGTTTTTGGTATCGTGTACCGAAGGTTCGAATCCTTCCTCCCCAGCCATTTTGATTTACATCTTTGAGAGCCATTAGCTCAGTTGGTAGAGCATCTGACTTTTAATCAGAGGGTCGAAGGTTCGAGTCCTTCATGGCTCACCATTTATGATCCTTGATCATAGAATAATATAATAAATGCGGAAGTGGCTCAGTGGTAGAGCATCGCCTTGCCAAGGCGAGGGTCGCGGGTTCGAATCCCGTCTTCCGCTCCATATGCGGGTGTAGTTCAATGGTAGAACATCGGCCTTCCAAGCCGAATGTGAGGGTTCGATTCCCTTCACCCGCTCCAACTGTTTATTTGGAAGGAGATACTTGATGGTATCTCTTTTCCTTATAAGATGCATCGGCTTAGGATTTTAAAATCCTAAGCCGATTTTTTGATTCATCAACTAATTTTTACTATCTTTTTAATGGTTATGAATCATAAATCACTTCTGCTACATGAATGATTTCATTTTCAAACAGGATGATATATGCTGGATTTTCCTCTTCGCTGTCTAGAATTAGATTTAGTATAATCATTGCGTTTCTTGAGAATGATGTCTTCTCTCTACATGAGATATCGTTGGATGTCACATAGATCGGACGATGATGAACAAGCGTATATTCTTTCCTGTGGAATGTAACACAACTGCTTTTAGGATTTATTTGCAGCTGTCGATTGATTATTTCTATGATGGCTTGATCATCAGGATATTTCATTTTTTATCTCATTCTCTTTGTGGGTTAATATATATATACGACAGAGAATGTATGAAATTTTCCATCATGGAGCACAATGACGGTGTCTGTTTCTGAGCCGGCTTTTCTTACTGTATTAATTGCAAGTTTTGCGATAGGTATATTCTCTTTGCATTCGACACGGTCAATATATACTCTCAATTTTTGGTGATGATGAATGATACTATGATTACTTCCTTTAAAAGAGAACATCCTCGCTTTTGGATTTTTACGAAGCGTTTTTTTTAGAATAAGATAACAGGCCGCCATTTCCTGTTCACTAGACTCAGGCGCCGTTTCCTCCATAATGATTCGAGTATCCTTGTTAGTTCTTTTTATATTATAATTTAGAATCTTCGGTGAGGCTATAAGTATTTATACATTCATTGGTATAAATATTAAAATTTTACAAATAATAATAAAAAATGCTACAATGCGCTTATGGATAACAAAAGTATGGAAAGAAGGAACGATAAATGAACAGATTTCCGATAAGCGTGATAGGTATGCCAATGGACCTCGGCCAAGGCAGACGTGGCGTAGATATGGGACCCAGTGCTATCCGTTATGCTAGGCTTCAATCGACTTTAACTTCACTTGGATTTGAAGTGGAAGATTTGGGTGACATTAAAGTACCTAGTCCGGAATCGATTGATATTGGAGATAATCATTTAAAATTTTTAAATACAGTTTGTGAAGTTAATGAAGAACTTGCCAAAGTAGTATCTAGTACAATCGAAAGAAAGCGTTTTCCACTTGTACTTGGCGGGGATCACAGTATGGCGATAGGTACAGTTGCCGGAGTCGCCAAACATTATGAAAATTTAGGGCTAATCTGGTATGACGCACATGGAGACCTCAATACTGGAGAAACTTCTCCATCAGGCAATATCCATGGGATGTCGCTGGCTGCAAGTCTTGGTTCAGGACATCCATCATTAGTAAACATTGGTGGATTTGCTCCAAAAGTGAAGCCAGAGCATGTGGTATTAATTGGTGTTCGCGAACTGGATAAAGGTGAACAAGAAATTGCCCGGGAAATGGGACTAAAAGTATTTACTATGCATGAGGTAGACCGTCTTGGCTTAGCGAGAGTGATGGAAGAGGCTCTTGCAATTGTAGGTAACGGTACGGATGGTGTGCATTTGAGTTTGGATTTAGATGGACTAGATCCCAAAGATGCACCTGGTGTTGGTACTCCAGTTCCTGGTGGAATCACTTATCGTGAGAGTCATCTTGCTCTTGAAATGATGTCGGAATCCAATTTGATTACTTCTGCTGAATTTGTGGAAGTGAATCCAATTTTAGATAGAGAAAATATTACGGCAAAAGTAGCAGTAGCATTAATTAGTTCCTTATTTGGAAAAACGATATTATGATAAAATCCCACGGCTATAGCTGTGGAGTTTTTAGGTAATCAGCGGTACTCCAAAGGATTTTACCAAATTCAAATCGTGAGCTCCACGGCAATTATTATTTTACTTTTATGCAAAATGTTTTTGGCTGCATTACCATCTCGATCATAGGGTTCATTGGCATTGAGGGTATTTCCATACTCGCTTTTTTCTTACAAATGCAAACGATAGGTTTTCTCTTGTTCGTGGTATAATTAATTTAAATCAACAGAAGCCTTTGGAGGATTCATGGGCAAGAAAAGGCGAAATACTGCTCAGTACAGTCCGATTGGTACTGTCATTGATCTCGAAACTACCTTCCATGTTTTTTTCGATGAAATGTTGGAGAGGATTCTGAATCAGGCATTCGAAGAGCAGTACCCTTATTTGTCATCAGAACATCGTCATTGGCTGACGTATGATCTGATGGAGAAATTTGGCGATTCCATTTGGATAGGAGAACATCTGAAGACAACGTTCCTGCAGAATTGCAAAGAACAATGTCAAACGGATCACCCAAGTGCTGAAACGATTGTACAGTTTCTTCAGGAAGAGACTATATGGACAGAGGTGTGTGAGCACCTGCTGAAAAATATCGATCATTTCAGTAAGCTATGGATTCTTAAGTCGATCTATGAAAAAATGAAGGAATTGATCGATGAAGGGAAATTCTTTGGAGTGCCCCGTGATAATCTGCCGAGTGAGCATAACCTAAAGGGGCAATTGAATGAGATGTTTTCTCAATTGAAGAGGCTCGTAGGAAAAAAATCTGGCAGTGTACCAGTGATCCCGATTGGCTTGATCCCTTTGTGGAAAAGCTATGGAGCCATGGATTCGATTAATAGTGCTTCAGTTCAGCCACCAGTGACTAAAGTCACTGGTGGCTGAACTGTTTTTTTAATAGTTCTGTAAGATGTGGAACTTTCATTTCATCTAGCTTGTTGTAGAAAGAAATGATTTGATCAAATCAAATTAATCAATTGAAAGTAAAACATTCTTGAGATATATCAAGGTAAGATGACGGTAAAAAGAGAATCATTTATAATGTATGTAATGTTCGATTGGATTGAAGAGGAATTTCGTCTCTGTAAGCGGAAATGAAGAAGCTTTGAATCGAGCGCTGGATGAGTACTTTTTTCTCCTGCTTTGATGAGATTGCGGTCTGTTGTTGAACAGCATTTTAAGGAGTTGGAAAAAATTTTTCTCCAGAGACAACGGTTTCTTCTAGATCTCCTCGGCCACCAGTGAAACATAGCTGGTGGTCGATCTGCTTTTATTTCGAAAAATAGTGCATACTAAAAGTACACTACTTTCTCGGAGGCTCCCTATGTTATCCAGTGAAGTAAAAGATTATTTTAGTGATTTAGTAGACATTCTGATTGTCAGTTTTATCTTTTACCAATTGTTATTGCTTCTTAAAGGGACAAGAGCTGTTCAATTATTAAAAGGCATTACAGTTGTAGTCTTGCTTTGGGTTATCAGTCGTTATTTTGAACTAAAAACAGTTACTTGGCTTATTGAAAATTTATTTTCTGTTGGAGTGATTGCCATTATTATCATCTTCCAACCGGAATTCCGTCGCGCTCTTGAACAGATTGGTCGAGGAGGATTTTTTAGTCGTTATCGCGTGATCCGGGACGAAGAAGTAAATAAGATAGTGGGTGAATTATCCAAGGCGGTTCAATCGCTATCAGCTAATAGGATAGGTGCATTAATTGTCATAGAACAAAAGACAGGTCTGTATGATTATATTCGTACAGGTGTTACGCTGCATGCAGATGTAAGCTCTGAGTTGATCCGTACTGTATTTTCGACCAATACTCCATTACATGACGGGGCAATTATTATTCAAGAATCAAAAATTACTGCTGCAGGTTGTTTTTTGCCTCTCAGTGAAAGTAATACCATTTCTAAATCTTTAGGGACGCGTCATCGTGCAGGTCTGGGTATGTCGGAAATGTCAGATGCACTTATTATTATTGTGTCTGAGGAGACAAGCGCTGTTTCCATTGCGCATAATGGTGTACTGAAAAGAAATCTTTCCAGTGAAGATTTTGTCTCTTATCTATATCAACGATTGAAACAAAAGCATACAAAGATGAAAGGCGAAGGGAGTCGTACTCATGGATAACTGGTTTTCCAAAGATTGGGTGCTTCGTGCGATTTCTCTCATACTTGCTTTTGTTTTATGGCTGATGGTTTCGCAGCCAACCTATCCATTTTCTGTAAACCGTTCATCCACTACAGTTAGAGATATAGAAGTAGAATATCGAATGAATACAAATAAATACCAACTGCTTAGTACCACACAAAAAGTGGATCTCACATTTATTGGTGATAAAAATACAATTAGCCGTTTACCAGCATATCGTGTATTTGTAGACGTAAGGTATTTAACAGCAGGAAAACATTCTGATATACCAGTACGGGTAGAGGGATTGCCAGCAAATGTGCAAGTAAGAGCGAATCCGGCTAACATTTCTGTTAATATCGCGGAAAAAACAACGAAGACAATGCCAGTGGCAATTGTGACAAGAGGAGCCGCTGCATCAGGATATCGGTTATTACCAATCACATACATACCAGCTAATGTACGTGTGTCAGGAATTAAACAAGAAGTGGAAAAGGTATCGAGTGTTACAGCTATAGTCAACGTGAATAACTTAAAAAAGACTACTGATCGTACGGTTTCATTAGTGATTCATAGCAAATCAAAAAGTAAACCGAATGTAAAAGTCACACCTGCAAAAGCAAATGTTACCATTCCAGTGGAACAAATACCGATCACAGTCGAACCAAGTGTACCAAAACCGACTGTTTCGTATCGTGATATTCCGTTAAGTGTAACAGTGAGCAAGCCTCCCCCAGAGGGATATGAAGTAAAATCAATTACAACAAATCCTACCAAAATAAGAGTATATGGACCGATTGAAAAATTGAAAACGTTGAATACGTATCCAGCTGGATCAGTGGATTTATCAAATGTGACTTCGGATACTACTTTTTCACAAACGGTCAAAGTTGTTGCACCTGCTGAAAAAGTAGCACCCACCCAAGTAGAAATTTATGTTAAAATGATTCGGACGTCTGCTACAGGGAATATGGATGAGAAAAATACAATGGAATAATCGGTTATTTTTTGTTTGGACGATGGAGGAATGACATGGGTAAATTTTTTGGTACTGATGGTGTTCGTGGAGTAGCTAACTTAGAATTGACACCAGAACTAGTCTTTCAATTAGGGCGCTTTGGGGCGTATGTTCTTACAAGACAGAAGCAAAATGCAAAAATGATTGTTGGAAGAGATACTCGTCTTTCTGGAGAGATGTTGGAAGCTGCTCTAGTAGCTGGGATAACATCGGTTGGCGTAGATGTTGTGCGTTTAGGAGTAATTAGTACACCTGGAGTAGCTTATTTAACAAGGTATTTGGAAGCGGATGCAGGTGTGATGATCTCTGCATCACATAATCCTTATCCAGATAATGGAATAAAATTTTTCAATGCTGACGGCCGAAAGTTAGCAGATGATATAGAGGAACAAATAGAAAAATATCTTTCACAGGAACAGGATACATTGGAAAGACCTGTTGCCGATAAAATTGGGCGTATTGTTGATGACAATAAAGCATACGTGCACTATTTGGAGCATCTAAAGTCAACTATTGACATCGATTTATGTGGGATACACGTCGTTGTGGATGGTGCAAATGGCGCCGCTTATCAACTCGCTCCGCAGTTACTGCGTGAATTAGGTGCTGATGTAACGACAATCCATAGTAATCCTGATGGAATAAATATCAATGTCGAATGCGGATCGACTCATCCAGAATCACTTCAACAAGAAGTAATTGCCAAAGGAGCTCATTTGGGATTAGCTTTTGATGGAGACGCAGATCGTTTAATTGCAGTAGATGAAAAGGGTAAGTTAATTGATGGAGATAAAATTTTATTTATTTGCGGTCAATACTTAAAAGAACATGGAAAACTAAAGCAAGACACAATCGTTACAACTGTTATGAGTAACATCGGTCTTTTTAAAGCTGCCGAAAAAATAGATATGTTGACGGAAAAGACAAAAGTGGGGGACCGGTATGTGCTCGAGCGAATGCTATCTGGTGGATATAATTTAGGTGGAGAGCAATCCGGTCATATTATCTTTTTGGATTACAATACAACAGGGGATGGATTGCTTTCAGCCATTCAATTATTGCGTGTCATGAAGGAAACCGGAGAACGTGCATCTGATTTAAGTGCTCGTGTAACAGTCTATCCTCAACTGCTTCAAAATGTCGTAGTTAAATCCAAAGAAGGATGGGAACAAAACGAAGCAATTCAATCTGTTATCAAAGAAGTGGAAGCAGAGTTAAATGCGAATGGCCGAGTACTAGTCCGTCCATCTGGAACAGAGCCGCTGATCCGAGTTATGGCAGAAGGACCGGATCAAGAAGAATTGAACCAATTTGTTCATAAAATTGCAGATGTTATTCAACACGAGATGGGGCAATGATAAAACCGAATTCTTGAAGAAGAAACTAGTATTATCCCTTCTAGGTAGTAAAACACCCACACCGTTAGGCATGGGTGTTTTACTCTGCCTGGAGGTTTAATTTATTATTAGCTTGATGTGACTGTAAGGTGATCTATAAAAATTAGAACCCATATTTTATTAGTTCTAAGAGGGCAAGAACCGTCTCAAATACAAAAAGAATGATGATCTGATATGCATGTTATCCAGTCGAATATCGGAGAACACTTTGTTTCTTAGGATTTTTTTGTATACTCACAAGTTCAAAAGTGAATTCAAACTTGGTTTACTTTTTCAAGACTTTACTTTTCGTTTGTTTTTGAATAGGATAGGATAGGTAGCGAATACAAAAATTTGTCCATCAAAAGGAGTGATGAATCCAAACAAGTGATTTAAATTATTACAACAAACTTTGTTGAAAAGCGCCAGGACTGCAAGGGAATGCAGTTGACGAGGTGGAGGTTTATCGATTTTATCGGCGGATACCTCCCGGTGTTGCGTCTACACCGACGACTCTCTATACAATTCGATTGGGTGACTAATTGAGCAAAAATAGAGAGTAGACGTGTTCTGATTTGTGATCAGTATGGGTACCTTGAAAAATAAATACGCTGGAGGTTTGCTTATGTGTGGAATTGTAGGATATATCGGTTTGAAACAAGCTCAAAACGTACTATTGGAAGGTCTCGAAAAGCTAGAATACCGTGGATATGACTCTGCTGGTGTAGCTATTTTTAATGGAGATGAGATCGGAGTAAAGAAAACAAAAGGTCGATTAGCAGATTTAGCTGGACATTTGGATCAACAAGCCCTAGTAGGTCAACTTGGTATCGGTCATACCAGATGGGCTACACATGGCAAGCCATCCGATGCAAATTCACACCCTCATGTAGACGGGGATGAGCAGTTTGCAGTTGTACACAATGGCATTATTGAAAACTATCTTGAAATAAAAGAAGAATTAATTGCAAAAGGTCATGTATTTACTTCGGAGACAGATACAGAGGTAATCGCAAAATTACTAGCTGATGTGTATGATGGTGATCTCGTTTCTACTGTAAAAAAAGCTGTAAAAAGACTTCGTGGTGCTTACGCATTAGGGATTATTAGTAACTATGAACCAGATAAATTAGTTGCTGTTCGACTTGCTAGCCCGCTTGTTGTAGGAATTGGTGAAGGAGAAAACTTCATCGCTTCTGATATCCCAGCTATCTTAAAACATACTCGTGATGTCTATATTTTAGAAGACGGAGAAATGGCTGTACTCGATCAACATGATGTGAAATTAATGACATTAGATGGTACTCCAGTAAATCGGGATGTGCTTCGTGTAACATGGGATATGGAAACAGCAGAAAAAGGTGGATTTGACCATTTTATGTTGAAGGAAATATACGAACAGCCAAAGGCGATTCGTGATACTTTAGCTGGACGAATTAAAAATGGCCGAGTGGATCTGTCCCAAGAAATATCCCTTACACCAGAAACGGCTAAACAAATCAACAAAATTCACTTTGTCGCTTGTGGTACAGCATACCACGCCGGTTTAGTTGGGAAAACGATTCTCGAACAATTAACTCGTATTCCTGTAGAAATCGATGTAGCTTCCGAGTATCGTTATCGCAATCCTATTATTGACGAAAACACATTAGTAGTAGTTGTAAGTCAATCTGGAGAAACGGCTGATACACTTGCTGCACTTCGTGAAGCAAAAAAACACGGTGCACGTGTTGTGGCAATCACAAATGTAGTGGGCAGCAGTGTATCCCGTGAAGCAGATGATGTTATTATTACTTGGGCTGGTCCAGAAATTGCTGTTGCTTCAACCAAAGCATATACTTCCCAATTAATAGCAATATATTTGCTGGGTATGTATATGGCGCAATTGTTGGAAGCGAGTGTTGTATCTTCTTTTGATACATTGTTAGAGGAGCTTCAATCTCTTCCAGCGAAAACAGAAGAGGTGCTGCAACAAGCAGATAAAATTGCAAATTTCACTAAGTCCATTGTGCATAATGAGCATCTGTTCTTCTTAGGCCGTGGCATGGATTATGCTGTAGCATTGGAAGGATCATTGAAACTAAAAGAAATTTCATATATACATTCAGAAGCATACGCAGCTGGTGAGCTGAAACATGGTACCCTTGCTCTAATTGAAGAAGGAATCCCAGTTATTGCACTAGCCACACAACATGCTGTATTTGAGAAAATGGTAAGCAATATTCAAGAGGTGAAAGCAAGAGGTGCACATGTACTTGGATTGGCATCAGAAGGAGACACGGAATTATTAAAAACTGTTGATGAAGTGATGTATATCCCTTCTATTGACAATCTTTTCTCTCCTGTTTTAGCTGTTGTACCACTTCAGCTTCTTGCCTATTATGCATGTGTAGAGCGTGGATATGATGTAGATAAACCTCGTAACTTAGCAAAAAGTGTGACAGTTGAATAATATATAGATTTAACCCCTTTGGATATAATCCAAAGGGGTTTTTGGTTTGATTCGAAATCCATTGACAAACGGAGATATCTCCGTTTAATATTGGTATGAAGGCAATAAAGCAAAAAATGAAACGCATATTATTTATAGGATGGAGATTTTGCTGATGCCTGTTTGGAAAAGGAATTTGATTTTTTGTTGGTTTGGAGTGTTTGTTGCAAGTATCGGAATGAGTCAAGTAGCACCAATTATGCCATTGTTTATCAAGCAATTGGGAGAGACAGATGCAGACACGATTGCACGGTTATCTGGAGTTGCTTTTGGTATTACATTCGTGTTATCAGCTATTTTTTCTCCTATATGGGGATCAATCGCAGATAAAATAGGGCGAAAACCTATGTTAATCCGAGCAAGTTTAGGTATGGCAGTCGTACTTTTTCTGATGGGATTTTCACCAAATGTATATGTACTGATAGGTCTGCGGTTAGTACAAGGAATTATTACTGGTTATGGCACTGCTTGTACAGCTTTAATTGCAACACAAACAGATAAAAAATATGCTGGCTGGGCTTTAGGAACGCTCTCGACTGCTGGTGTATCAGGCGGCCTGCTCGGGCCTACTATTGGGGGAATCATCGGAGAGACATTTCGTCTGCAGGATGTCTTCTTTATTACAGGTGGATTTTTGTTCGTTGCATTTCTTACCACGGCTTTTTTTGTCAAAGAGGACTTTGTTCGTAGTAGCCAAAAACAATTAAGTACAAAAGAGATCTGGGGAGCAATTCCTGAAAAGGGTTTGACTGTTACCTTGTTTTTGACTTTTTTTGTGCTGACGATTGCTTTATATTCTGTCGAGCCCATTATAACTGTGTATATTACACAGTTATCTCATCACAGTGATCATGTAGCATTGCTTTCTGGTATAACTTTTTCGGCATCGGGCTTAGCAAGTATAATTGCAGCTCCCAGATTGGGAAAACTTTCGGATCGGATAGGAGCGCACAAAGTTATTTTGGTAGCTCTTGTAGTCGCTGGAATTGTATTTATTCCCCAAGCATTTGTAACAAATACTTGGGAGTTGATGATTCTCCGTTTTATTTTTGGATTAGCCTCCGGGGGATTAATGCCATCAATCAATATCCTAATAAAAAAAATCACTCCAGATGATTTAACTGGCAGTGTTTTTGGATTAAATATGTCTGCAGGTTATTTAGGCATATTTATCGGTTCCATTTTTGGCGGGCAAATAGCCGCGTTGCTTGGCATAAGATATGTGTTTTTATGCACAAGTGGCTTGCTTTTTTTCAATGCCATTTGGGTTTACTTTCGGTTTTATCGACTAGTAAATCAAAAAATAGAAGTAGTGGAATGATTGCTGAAAGCCGCTTCATATGAATTTGCAGACAGGTGAACACTTGCTTATTTAATAGGTAGAAAAGCAGCACAAATTTGGTCGATGATCTGTTCTGGAGAATATTTGCGAACTTCTCGCTGAAATGAATAGGAATCGCTTCGAATAGCTAAAAGTAACATATCTGTTCGGAATGTATTATCAGGAAGCAATTGATCGTTTGGATATATTTCTGCAAATAGACGATAGATCAGCTCATGCAGATCGTTATACAGCGGGCTCCTTTCACCAACACGTCTTGGTTTAGTGGTATGAGAATCCTCTACACCCGTAAGCAATTGTGATTTTTTTTCACGAAATTCAACAAATAGCTCAATGACTTTTTTAAAGCGTATTTCTGGTGATTCCCTATGATTTTCTTCAAGATAAGTCTCCATGTCTTCAAATAGTACAACAATATGATCTTTTATCAAATCTAGGCATAATTCGCTTTTGTTACGATAGCGCCGATACAGTGTTCCTGGCCCTACTTGTGCTTCCATTGCTATCTGGTTCATGCTGACCTGCTGCACACCATTTTGTTCAAAAAGCTTGATTGCTGCTTGGAGAATACGTTGTCGATTTTCGATCGCATCTCGTCGTTCTAGTCGTAGTTTTTTTTCGCTCATAATGGTACACCTCAGTTCAATTGACAAACGGAGATATCTCCGTTTATTATATCAGTATAGTTTTTTACTCTATCATATGGAATGGGAAAGAAGGATACAACTTTTGGAGAATAACAATAAAAATAAAGCACTTTTAGTGATGGATATGCAAAATCAGATTGTTTCACGGTATGCAGAGCAACAGGAAGTACTGCTCCCATTTCAAAATGCAGTGGAAGCAGCACGTCAAAAGGGTATAAACGTCATTTATGTAAAAGTTGGTTTTAGTGAAGGTTACCCAGAGATTAGTCCTAAAAACCGTGTGTTTTCACAAGTTGCTAAGCATGGTAGTTTTGCTGTATCTGCCGGTTCGATGCGAATTTCTGATGCGGTGAAACCGATGAAATATGAGCCTGTTGTTACCAAACATCGGATCAGTGCATTTGCAGGCAGTAATTTAGAGATTATCCTTCGTTCCAAACAGATTGATGAACTTGTTCTCTGCGGTATTTCTACAAGCGGGGTTGTATTATCCACATTGCGCGAAGCTGCGGACCTTGATTTTATGCTGACTGTCTTATCGGATGCTTGTCTGGATGCGGATCCAGAAGTTCATCGTGTTTTAATGGAAAAGGTATTTCCAAAACAAGCAGAAGTAAAAACAGTGGCTGACTGGATTTCTAACCTTTCGTGAATAGGTAGAGTTGAACACTTTAAACATAGTTCAACTCTTTTTGTTTTTATAAGTATTTTGTCATGAAAATACTATTTGGATCTTCTATATAAGATCCAAATGGGTTGCAGTATACAAACCCCATTTTCTGATATAAAGTTCGAGCTGGTTTAAATGCATCCATAGAGCCTGTTTCTAAGCTGACTCTTTGATATCCCCGTTTTTTTGCTGTATCTAGGATGTAAGTAAGTATGTGTTTGGCGACTCCTTTTCGTAAATGAGCTGCGGCAGTCTTCATCGATTTGATTTCACCGTGAGTTTTATCCAACTCTTTTAATGCTCCACAACCAAGCAGTTCTTCATCGTTCCAGCAGCTCCAAAAAGTAATATCATTTTGTTGTAATTGTTCAAGTGGCAGGGCATGTATGCTTTCAGGCGGCGAATGCAGTGTCATACTATGTAGATGATCTTGCAGCAATAATCGGACTGTTTCATTTTTTAGGTCATCTATTTTTACTATCATTTTTTTTCATCACCTTTTTTCGTATGATAATTTGCTTGCAAAGGATTGAGATGGATGATTTTTAGCAGTTGATCCGCCATATAGGAAGAACTGTACTTGAAATCTTGTTTGACCCATTCCAAGATCATGCCTAAGATTGCATGGGACTGATAACTAGCATGCAATTCAGGATCAATGGATTGCTCGTCTGTCTCAAAACTCAAAATGTCCTCAAGCACAAGTTTTTTCAATTGGTTCCCAACAACATATTGAAGTTTTGAAAGGGCATTCGTTTTTAACATGAGTACATAAAAATTCGCATGTTTCTCTACATGATGGAAAATTTTAATTGCTGATGCAGTTAAATCTTTCAAGATAAAGGAATCTGTATGCTGATAAGGCTCACGATAAGAAATGACTAGATCTTGCAAAACTTCTCCTATAATATCATGAAGTAAATCTTCTTTATAAGTAAAGTGTTTATAAAATGTTCCTCGATTTAAATCGGCTTTTTGAACGATGTCGGTTATCGTAATGATTTTAAAATCTTTGGTCTGCATCAAAGAGAGAAGTGATTCCTTCAATGCTTCTTTTGATTTGGTAATTCTTCGATCGACTGATTTTTCCTTCGTCAACATTTTCACCCCGTTTGTTGATTATTTCTTTATAATAAACACCTACGATGGATTCGTTTGTTAATCAACATCTTAAGCAAACTTTGCTGATTGAAAGCACTTACATAATAATATTATACTAATAACGAAAGATAATAAACATCTGTTCAATATATTTCTGGATGAACCACAATTGGAGGAATTTATCATGAAATTAACAGATAAAGTAGCAGTTGTTACTGGTGCAGCATCAGGCATGGGGAAACAGATTGCCATTTTATATGCAAAAGAAGGGGCAAAAGTAGCTGTTTCTGATTTGAACTTAGATGGCGCAATTGAAACAGTAGAGGAAATTGAAGAAAATGGTGGAACTGCTTTTGCAATTAAGACCAATGTTGCTGAAGAAGCAGATATCCAAACATTGATTGATACAACTGTTGAAAAATACGGTACAGTAGATATTCTAGTAAACAATGCAGGGATTATGGATAATATGGAACCTGCTGGGGATGTGGAAGATGAGAAATGGGACCGCATTTTTGCTATTAATACTACTAGTGTTATGCGGTCTACTAGAAAAGTTCTGCCGCTTTTCATTAAAAATGGGCAAGGTGTAATTGTAAATATTGCTTCGGCTGGCGGTTTATATGGTGCAAGAGCTGGTGCTGCTTACACAGCATCCAAACATGCGGTTGTTGGTTTCACCAAAAACACAGCTTTTATGTATGCACCGCAAGGAATACGTTGTAATGCCATTGCCCCTGGTGGTGTGGAAACGAATATCAGTGCATCAATGACGAGTATTAATGAACTAGGTTTCTCCCGTCAAAATCTCGGTTTGGCTATAAATCCACGGATTGGCCAACCAGAAGAAATAGCAAAAGTAGCTCTGTTCCTTGCATCAGACGACTCCAGTTTTGTCAATGGTGCAATCATCAATGCAGATGCTGGCTGGTCTGCTTATTAAAAGAGGAAGGGGATCATCGAATAAATCTAGATGATCCTTTTTAAAATAAATTGCTTATTTGATAAACTCCAGCAAATCTTTGTTGAGACGGTCTGCATGTGTAATATATAAGCCATGCGGACCATTTTCATATACAATAAACTTATTATCCGGAATCAGCTGTGCTGATATTTCGCCACAAAACTCAATTGGCATAGATTCGTCGCTGTCGCCATGAATGATTAAGGTGGGGACACTTATTTTGGCTAGCTCTTCACTAAAATCGGTTGTAATCCCTGTGTAATGGAAATCGAGTACGGCTTTAAGCGATGTTTGGAGCATGTCCCATCTTGTCCATTCACCTATTTGCGGTGAAGTGTTGCAATTTGGAAGTCCTTTGCCAAAGTAACCTGGTTCATTTTCAATTAACCATAGCGGAAAATCTCTTTTCCATGCAGTGCGGACAACTTCAAAAAGGTTTCTATCAAATGCATTGGGATTATCCTCTGTTTTCACTGGGTAAGGTACACTTCCAGCAAGCAGCACAATTTTTTTTATGCGATCTTTGCCAAAGCGTGTTAGGTAGCGGACAACCTCTCCTGATCCCATCGAGTGACCAACCAGCGTAACTTCGCGAAGATCAAGGTGTGTTATCAATGCATGGAGATCATCCGTGAGTGTATCATAATCATATCCTTTGCCGGGATCATCCGACCGGCCGTGTCCCCGTCGATCATAAGCAATGCAGCGGATTCCTTTGCTGCTAAGATCTATCATTTGATAATTCCACATAGTAGAACTTAATGACCATCCCGCAATGAAAATAACGGGCTTCCCTTCTCCCCATTCACGATAGAAGAGTTTTGTGCTATCTTTTGATTCAAAATATGGCATTTGCTTATCCCCTTAGAAATGACTTTATTCTATTTAAAAAGTTCTATTGCAACTCATTTACACTACAAATATACTTCCATACATATTTCGCATCAATATTGCATTTATAATGGTATGAATCAGTCTTACTAATGATAAATGAGAAATGAATAAGTTGATCCTCACACGGCTGAAACTGAGGGAATTCTAGAGCTGTTCATTATCGCCTGCAATCCGTATCCGTATAATGTTATGTCCCTAAAAGTAGAATACTCGCTAACAGAAAAACGTAAAATATTGTTTTCATTGTAAGTGTTAATGAACCAATGAGGTGCAGAGAATAAGTAGTAAGAAAGTGAAATCAACAGCACAAAATAGAACTTGGTCATGTTTGGACAAGTTATTTTGAAATGGAGATAACTGAAATTATTTATTGACAATTGTATATATTCTATATTTTATTAATTATAGCTAATCGTTTTCGACTCAATAGAAGGGTAATCTTATGCAGAAACCAGACCGAGAAGTCTGGAATCGACATACACTTTTCGCAGTCTTAGTGGAGTGTATGATCATGCTCAACATCGACTTATACGGCAGCAGTTACACTTTCTGGATGGAGCTTCAGGGACAGGCTGCCCGTGTCACTGTCACGGCTACGGCGGTGACTGTTACCAGTTTCATAGGTTACATGACGGTAGGTATGCTCATCGACAGGTTCGGCACAAAATTAGTACAGTTGGTCTCTCTGATCTTGCTGCTTGTTGCTGGAATTGGAGTGGCCATGGCAGATGGCTTAACTGCCGTGTGTTTTCAAGTTTTGCGTTTTTTCTTCTGCGGAATTTTGCTGATTGCAAATGACACGCAAGTTCGGGGACTGCTCCCTTCGGGAGAGAAAAAGATGTCAGGTGTAGGAAAACTGAAAGCGGTTGGAACGATGATCTCTATTTTTGGTGTTTCAACTGGTTCGATGCTGGCAAGTGAGCATCTGACTGTATGGAACTGGCTAGGACCTATTGGAACTAGCTTTGCGATTATCGTTATGCTTTTTTCCAAACAATCGAACTATGTACCAGAAGATGCATCTCTTCTTCCACTCAAGGAGGTTCTCCATTTGACATTCCCTGTCATTGGGATTGCTGTTTGTGTAAACGTGCTGATTACCTATGTTGTACTTGATCTAGGTGTCCGAGACGGATCATTGGTACGAACCGTTATTTATATTGGTGCTAGTGTTGCTGGATGGGTAGTTGCCTATCTGTTCAAGAAACAGCTTAGTGAGCAGAATTTCATTCGATGGAGTATTGTTATGATGGCTGGAGGGATACTGTGCATCGTCTGGCATCATGTAGTCGGTTTGATTATTGCTTCTCTGATCATCGGTATCACATACAATGGTGTCTTCAATCAGATTTTGGGTGCAAAGGCATATGAGCTTACAGAACAAAAAGGCCGAGCTGCATCCACTAGCTTCTATGTTTATGGAGTAGGTGGCATTGTCGGTGTATACTGCTTTGGTTCGGTACGAGAAAACATGGGGGCAAATATCATGTATTTGTCGATTGTTGCCCTGTTGCTGATCTCCCTAACATTGTTTGAGTGGACATTCCGGACTTCTCCTGCATGGAAAAAAGAATGAGTTAGAGAACAAATAGCCAAAAAAATGACCATTCTGGCAATCTCATAATTGCAGAATGGTCATCAATGTGTATCAGTCGTTTTTCTAGGAATCCTTTATCTTGGAATGGTGTAGTGTAATTGAACAACTCCATCACCAAGTTGTTTACTATTAAGTAACGTTATGTTTCGATATTGGTATTTTTCCATATTGATAAGAAGATTTAACCCTTTTCCTTCTAGGACAGGTGCAATGTTAAAAATGACCTCATCAACTAAGTTTTGCGTCAAAAAACTGTTGTGTAAAGATTCTCCACCTGAGAGCAGGGCAGTAGTGTGACCTTTTTCTTCTAATAATTTTAGTGCCTCTTGAGGCGAAGAAACGATAGTTACTCCCGAGATGGTTTTACTATTCCGTGAAATGACGATAATATCTAAACCTGCGAACGCTTCTCCGCTTCCCCCGCTTGCTAACATGCCTTCAAATGTTTTTCGGCCGACGATAAAGTTACCAGCAGCTTTCGCTTGTGTTGCAAAGTCAGCGAGAGCGGCTTCTTTCGGCGGATTTTCTGGACTCGATTGTGCATAGTTTCCATTTGCAGATAAAGTTGCCCATAAGATTGTTTTCATGTTTAAATTGCTCCTCTATTTATAATTAATTGTTTGGTTGTCAAACGTCGGATCGCTTCGACAATCTTATCTGGACGATCTTCTTGAACATAATGTGATGCATCTTCTAAAACTTCGGTTTGGTTATTTGGTAAGTAATGCTGCCATTTCTTCATTTCGCTGAGTGGAAAGCCTGCGCTGTCTTTTATTCCCCAAAGAATGTGTGTTGGGATATGTTTTAGATTAGATAATTTTGATTCTGTCTCTGCCAGCCATCGGTGTTCTTTACGAATACTTTTTGGAAATACCCAAGTAGGCTTTCGGGATGCAGGTGTTGGAAATGGATCCGTATATGCACTTTTGAGTTTGTTTGTGACTTTTTCTTTATGGTGTATTCCATTAGGGACAATCGTTTTAGCAAAAAAGTTTTTTCTAGTTTGCAGCCAATAACCGAGCGGCCAGCCTCCCATTGCAAGTGAGAAAAGTTTCATGGCTGGAAGTTTTGTAGGCCAAGCCCATGTGTTCATCAAGACGATTGCCCTTATATTTTCCGAATGGTTTACAGCATAATGCATTCCGATTGGTCCACCCCAATCTTGGACTACTATAATAAAATCTTTTAACTGTAATTTTTCTAGGAAATAGGTTAGCGCTTCTGTATGTTCTTGTGGTGTGTATCGATAGTTAGTAGGAGCTTTTGACATTCCTAATCCTGGGTAATCCAAGGCCACAAGCCGATGGTTATGACGAAGTTCTTTGATTACATTTCGATATAAATAAGACCATGTCGGATTTCCATGGAGGAGTAGGATGGTTGCTCCAGAGCCTTCGTCGATATAATGAATATGTCCATCTTTGTAGGGCATCCATTTATCTTTGAATGGGTACTCTGTTTTATCGACTTGAAAAGGTCTTTTCATAATGTCACCTTCTTAGAATTTATTTTCTGTTGAACTTGTTTCTTATCTTAAACTATAATAGTGACAAAAGTTGTCATAGTTAAAAATAAATGCGGAAAAAGGAAAAGAATAATGCCAAATAAATCACAACGGTTGATGGAACTGATGATGACAGTGAATCGAAAGCGAAAATTTACGGTTCGGGAGTTAGCGGATGAATTTGGAGTCTCGACACGAACAATTTTGCGAGATTTACAGGAGTTAAGTGGATTGGGAGTACCTCTGTATTCGGAGGTCGGCCCGCATGGTGGATATCAAGTACTGAATGAGCGTGTTTTGCCGCCGATTGCTTTTACAGAAGAAGAAGCAGTTGCGATTTTTTTTGCAAGTCATGCTTTGAGGCATTATTCTTCATTGCCCTTTGAAACAGAAACTGCTTCTGCATTAAAGAAGTTTTATTTTTATATGACATCAGATGTTCGCGATCGCATCGATCAAATGAAAAACAGATTTGATTTTGTTATCCCAGTACGTCAGACCAAATCACCTTATTTGTCTGTTTTATTAAAAGCAGCCGTGGAGCAACAGGTGATTGAGATTGAATATACATCTAAGTCGGGTAGTATGACTCGTAAGATTCAACCAATAGGTGTATATGCAAATAATGGGTTATGGTATTGCCCGGCATACTGCTTTGTCCGTAAAGACATACGCCTCTTTCGATGTGACAAAATCATTTCTGATATAAGATTTACGAACATGCAACCGATTGACCTCAAACATGTTCATCTTGGAAATCGGATATCATTGAGTAAGGAGAAGCAATCTGATCTGGATTTATTTGTGGAACTGACTTCAGCAGGAGTTCAAAGATGTGAAGCGGATATTGGTACTCGTTTTCCTGTAAAGGTTCGAAAAGATGGGACAGGATGGCTGGAAGATAAGATTCATAAACGTGATGTTTCCTTTTTAGCGAAATTATTTATTGGATTAGGCAAGGATGCCATGGTCAAAAAACCAATAGAATTAGTAGTGGAGATAAAGAAGCTGCTGCAAGAACTAGCCAATCAATACAATGAAAACAGCCAATGTTAAGCAGTGGCTGTTTTTATATTTTTTCCATTAAAATCGCCATTTTAGACATAAAACTCATGTAGTCATTCGCTTTGGTGAGTTCTTTGACATTATCCCATTCAGATAAGACATTAATAAAACTCTCAAAAACGTTGGTAAATAATTTCCCCTCTTGTCGATGTACAGCGATCATCGCAATGATCTGTACTTTTTCTTCGCCCCATTGGACTGGTTTGTCGTTGCTAATGAGACAAATACCTGTACGAAATGCATTCATTTTTACTGAGTGCGGAATTGCTACATTGTTATTAAAAGCAGTGGATGACATTTTTTCCCGTTCGATAACAGCTTGGCAGTATTTTTCATCTACAAATCCCATTTTTTGCATTCGACTGGACATAAATCGAATATAATCCATATCACTGTCCAGATATATATTTTTCATAAATAATTGTTCACTGAAATAGGCTTCTAAATAGTTTTTTACACGAGACATATTTTTTCTTTCTTCTATTTTTAGTAGTTGATTTTGAATTTGTTCATAATCGCCTTCTGTAATATATGGATGTACAAAAACAACAGGAACCAGTTCTGTTTTGATAGGCAGAGTAGAGATAATGAGTTCAATATGGTTTATAAGAGAAAGTTCATTGGCTTCAGCAGTCACTTGAATAATCTCTAAGGAATGGCGGAATTTTTCCTCAATCTTTTGTACTAGTTCCACTTGCATATCATAGTAAATCGGGCATATCACAGCACATAGTATTTTATTTTCTAGTTCTTTCCTGCGTTCAAAATAGGCTCCAATATGGAAAGCGATATAGGCAATTTCATCTTCTCTTACAATAATATTCTCCATTTTTTGTAGCTCAGTAGAAATAAACACGGAGATTTCATAGATAAGTGGATAGGAATCTTTTAGTTTATAGGTTAAGGGATTTCGTGCCGTTTGTTCGTTTTTGGCACGAAAGATCAGGTTTCGAATGTGAATCGTAAATTTTACAAAAAATTCATCATCGTCGATATCGATGTAATACGATTCATGTACTTTTTTTAATAGTTTGTTTGCGGTTGTTACATAGTGTTGATCGATGTAATTGGTCAATGTTTCAGGAGTAATCGATTGGTAATTCAGTAAGGTGGTTTTACTGGATAAAAGGAGGACAAGATAATACTTTTCTCCTTCATGTAGTGTGACATGATAATCTTTCGCTATCATCGCAGCAATATCTGTTGCAGCTTTTAATTCCAATATTCTTTTTATATTTTGCATCGGTGCTTTTTGGGCAACAGAGTTATTTTCTTTAATTCGGTCAATGGTGATAACGAGATGAAGTAAAATACTATTAATCGTATATTCGTTTACATATAAATTGTATTTACCAAGGATATAGATAAGTTTTTCTTTTAGTTGGGCTATATTGTACTCTGGATAGGCTTCTTGAACGGTATGAAGACTAAGAAAATCTGTTGATGTTTCTGTCGAAATAATTCTGCTCATTAATTTTCGTTTTGCTGTTTCTTCTCCAACCAAATGCAGTTTATCTTTTTTTTGTTTTATTTTTAAATGAAAGGCTTTTATGAAATGATTGGCATTCGTAACGTAATTTTCAATCGTCGAATCGCTTACAAATAGTTTTTCACTAATTTCATAAAGATTGATCCCGTCAGATTGAAGGATTAATTCTTTTAATAATAAATGCATTCTTTTAATAGGTTGATCTTGTATAACTCCATTTTGTTCCATTTTTAGTTTTTTACTTTTTATTAACCGATAGCCCTCAGGTGAGGAAGAGATGATCAGCTCTTCTTCATTTATGTGTTTGACATAATTGCGGATGGTTCGGGTTGAAACGTGAAAGTGTTTAGCTAGTTGTGTAGCTGTCGTCCAACTATTATGCGTTTCTAAATATTGAAGAAAAGCATCTATCTTTTCTTGCTTCATATCAATAAGCTCCTTATAACAAATAGGTTGTTTTCTTATTATAAACAAAATGATTTCCTACTAATGCATCGGTAGTTTTCCTATCCCTAGGAAAATCTCTTGTTGGATAGTCTTTTTCAAAGATGTGATACTAAGAATGTAAACGATAACAAGCCTTTACAAAGCTAATGATAGCGCTTACTAATTCATTCGTTTTTCCATAATAATTTGATGGAGGTTAGGAAAATGAAAGTACTACTCATCTGTGGTGGCGGAGCATCCAGTGGATTTATGGCAGCAAGTATACGGAAGGCTGCTAAAAAAAGAAAGAAAGAAGTACAAGTTCAGGCACGCAGTGAAGCAGAGTTGTCTGAACATATTGATACAACAGACATTTTGTTAATTGGTCCGCATTTAGCATATATGGAAGCTGAAATTAAGGAAGAGTTAGGGAATTCCAAAGCAAAAGTAGCAGTGATTCCTCAAGCGATATATGGAAGATTGGACGGGGAAAAAGCACTCGATTTAATTGAAAAATTGGAGCAGGAATAAAGAAAATGTAACGGGGAGTGAGAAACAGTGGACAAACTTATCCATTATATGCAAAACAGTTTTGCCCCAAAAGTTAATAAGTTTACCAAAAATAAATGGGTCGCTGCAATACAAGATGCAGTAATGGCGATCTTGCCTTTCATTTTAGTTGGTTCCTTGATCACGATGATTTCTTTGATCAATGAAATTAAACCGGGACTTATACCAGATTTGACATTAATCAATACTTTTTCTTTTGGTTTATTAGGTCTATTTATTGCTTTTCTCATTCCGTACAACGTGATGGAGAAAAGCAAAGTTCATGACAAAAAGAACCTAGCTGGTTTGACATCCATCGCCTTATATTTAATGCTTATCGGTCCAAATTTTGCTGATGACGGAACCATCCGTTTTGCAGTGGAACGATTTGGAGCAGGCGGTATGTTTGTCGCGATTATTGTGGGATTAGTCGTAGGGATTGTCATGTTAGCCTTTTCTAGATTTTCCTTCTTTGGGAAAGAATCTTCCTTGCCTGATTTTATCATTGTGTGGTTTGATTCGTTAATTCCCATTACTTTGCTGATTTTTGTAGGATGGATTTTTATCACACAGACAAAAATTGATTTGTTTGATATTGTAGTAACCATTTTTCAACCGCTATCTGCGATAAGCCAAAGTTTCTGGGGTGCGATCATTTTATCCTTCTTGTTTGTATTCCTGTACTCATTCGGAATAAGTACATGGGTTTTAAATCCTATTACCTTTCCTATTATGGTCAAAGCAATTGCAGATAATGCAAACATGGTAGCCCATGGTGCAGCCCCAACAAACATTTTTACACAGGAGACCTATTTTTCGGGTTGGATGGCCGCTGGTGGCATTGGATTTACGTTAACCCTAGGTATCCTATTGTTTTTTGCAAAATCAGCAAGGCTAAAGTCTATTGGACGAGCTACGATTGCACCTTCCATCTTTAATATCAATGAACCAATTGTTTTCGGTGCGCCGATCGCCTTTAACCCGATATTGATGATTCCTTTTTGGATTAATGGTACGTTGATGCCTGTGATTGCTTACTTGGTATTAAAAGCTGGATGGGTTGCTATACCTTATAAAGCATTCCAGCTCTGGTATATTCCTTATCCAATTTCCACGTTTATGGTAAACGGCGATTGGAAAGGTGTTGTACTCGTATTAGTTATGATGGTGATTTCTATCCTAATCTGGTATCCGTTCTTTAAAGTGTACGATAACCAAGAACTCAAATACGAAAAAGAAATGACAGAGGAATAAAAACGTGAAAGTTGAGAAAGAGGGGTAAAAATGAACGAGGAGCTCCATATGATTGCGATGGAAATCATATTACACGCTGGAAACGCCCGGACTTCTATCATGGAAGCTTATGAATTAATTGGGGAAGAACAGTTTGATGCAGCACGTCAAAAGTTAAAAGAAGCAAAACAAGAAATTGTTCTCGCTCATAAAGTACAAACAGATGTCATTCAAGGGGAAGCTAGGGGAGAAGAACATGACTTCTCCCTCTTGTTTGCCCATGCTCAAGATACACTAATGACGGTTATGAGTGAATCCAATATCGCTCATAAATTGGTAAATGTTTTTGAGAAGATGTCTTTAAAGATCAACCAGAGGTAACTGGCAGAGGGAGGATCATAATATGAAAAAATTTCAAGAAAAACTACCGCCAAATTTTTTATGGGGAGCTGCAATTGCTGCGAATCAAGCAGAAGGTGCATGGAATGAAAGAGGAAAAGGGATTTCACAAGCTGATGTTGTTCCTTACATCGACCTTCAATCAAAAACAGATATTCCTGTGTTTGAGGAAAAAAGTGTCATTGAAAATGGGATTACGGATACATCTAAAATTTATCCAAAGCGTTATGGAATCGATTTTTATCATCATTACAAAGAGGATATCGCATTATTTAAGGAGCTTGGATTAAATTCTTTTCGTACATCGATCAATTGGGCTCGTATTTTTCCTGATGGTGATGAATGGAAGCCTAATGAAGAAGGTTTACAGTTTTACGATGAAGTTTTTGACACATTATTACAAAATGGAATTGAGCCGGTTGTCACTATTTCTCACTATGAAATGCCATTAAAATTAATTACAAAATACGGCGGCTGGAAAAATAGAAAATTAGTAGATTTCTTTGGGCGGTTTTGTGAGGTTGTATTAGAACGCTATCAACACAAAGTGAAATATTGGATGATTTTTAATCAAATTAACTCTGGTTTAACTGATGCTTATTTGGCACTTGGATTATTAACAAATGAAGAGAATAATGTACAAACAGCAAAATTTCAAGCGATTCATCATACATTGGTCGCAAATGCACTAGCTGTGAATATAGGAAGAAAGATTAATCCAATGATGAAGATGGGTTCTATGATCTATGATATGACAACATACCCTTCAACGCCAAAACCAGAGGATGTGCTGGCAGCTCATCAAGAAACAGATGCATCTTTATTTTTCTCTGATGTGATGGTTAAGGGGGAATACCCTGGATATATAGTGCGTCATTTTTACGAAAATGATATTTCGATTGATGTGCAGCCTGAAGATGAGAAACTACTAGCTGAAAATACAATTGATTTTTTGGGATTTAGCTACTATTTATCTACTGTAACAAAACAAGGAACATCTATTTTAGATTCGTTCGGTTGGAACATGGGACAAGACAAAAATAATCCATACTTAGAAACATCGGAATGGGGATGGCAAGTTGATCCGATTGGTTTGCGAATCGCCCTGAATAATTTGCATAAGCGTTACAATGGAATTCCGCTTTTGATCGCTGAAAATGGTTTTGGTGCTCGAGATAGGAAAGAAGCTGATGGTTCGATTCATGATGACTATCGAATTTTTTATCATCGTGAACATATTCGCCAAATGATAGAGGCCTATAAAGATGGGGTACAAGTATTTGGTTATTTGCCTTGGTCTGGGATTGATATTATTAGTGCCGGCACATCGGAAATGTCCAAAAGATATGGGTTTATCTATGTAGATCAAGATGATGCTGGTAATGGAACAAAAGAAAGAAGTAAAAAAGATAGTTTTTATTGGTATCAAAAAGTTATTACATCTAATGGAACTGCATTATAAATCGAGATAAAATTGGAGGTAATACGTATGAAAAAGAACCCAAAAACTTTTCCTTCTAATTTTTTATGGGGTGGGGCAATTGCTGCGAATCAAGCAGAAGGGGCGTATAAAGAGGATGGCAAGGGTTTGTCAGTAGCGGATATCAACCAATTTCATGGCGATATTGATATAAAGAAACGAATGAATACAGAAACAACAATGGCAGATATTCAATTTGCTCTTGATGACACAGCAGGATTTTATCCAAAACGAACTGGTATTGATTTTTATCATCGTTACAAAGAAGATTTAAAGTTATTAGCAGACACAGGAATGAATTCTTTTCGTACATCAATAAGTTGGGCGAGAATTTTCCCAAATGGTGATGAAACAAAGCCTAATGAAGCTGGGCTTCAATTTTATGATAATCTTATTGATGAAATCATCGCTAACGGCATGGAACCTTTATTAACAGTATCACACTACGAAATGCCATTACACTTGGCTACGGAATATAACGGCTGGTATAACCGAAAAACCATTGATTTTTTTGTGCGCTTTTGCGAAACCTTATTTAAACGCTATCAACACAAAGTAAAGTATTGGATCTTAGTGAATCAGATTAATCTTATAACTTTTGAATCGTTTAATCACTTAGGCATCCCTGCTGATCGAGTAGAAAATTTAAGGGAAGCAAAATATCAAGGTATCCACCATGAATTGGTAGCATGTGCACGAGCAACGAAAAAAGCAAAAGAGATCAACCCTGAATTTCAAATTGGAATGATGTTATGTGATGGCATATCTCATCCTGCAACACCAAAACCAGAAGATGTATTTGCAACCATGCGGCGCAATCAAATGGAGTATTTCTTTTCGGATGTCTTACTCAGGGGATACTATCCAGGGTATGCATTTCGATTTTTTGAAGATCAAGGGTTTGATATTCAAATAGAAGCACAGGATGAAGAAGATCTAAAGAATACTGCTGATTTCCTCAGCTTTTCTTTTTATTACACACGAATTTCAGATGCAGAAAGTGTGAAAGAGGAGAATTCTGCTTATATTAATCCTGTTCTGCCAGCAAGTGACTGGGGTTGGTCCATCGATCCAATTGGATTACGAACAGCATTAAATCTGTATTATGATAGATATCAAGTGCCGATAATGATAACAGAAAATGGTATTGGTGCTTATGATCAGATTGATGAAGATGGTAAGATTCATGATGATTACCGCATCGATTACTTGCGGAAACATATTGAACAAGTGAAGCTCGCGATCATGGATGGTGTAGATGTAAGAGGATATTATCCATGGGGTCCAATTGACATTGTCAGCTGTTCTTCTTCTGAGATGAGTAAACGATATGGCTTTATTTATGTGGATAAAGATGATTTAGGAAAAGGTTCCTTGGTGCGTAAAAAGAAGGACAGTTATTATTGGTATAAAAATGTTGTTGCAACAAATGGACAAGTACTGTAATACTAAATATAATGAACAAAAATTAAAGTTCTATTAGATAAGGTTGTGTAATTTGAGGTGTAAATGAATATACTACCGATACAACTTTATCTAGTTTTTCTGTTTTTTATACTCAAAAATGTATGTACATAACAAATTTTAGCGCAGGCATGCCAGGGAGTTTAGAAAAAATAAAAGAACTTCATATTTTTGTTGTTATATGTTTTTTTATTTATTATTAAAAAATAGGAGGTAGTTAGAGATGAAAGAACAAACATTTACGATTACGGAAGAAGCAGGAATACATGCAAGACCAGCAAGTGTATTAGTCAGCAATGCTAGCAAATTTAGTTCAGAAATAAATCTGGTTTATAAAGAAAAAAAGGCAAATTTAAAATCAATCATGGGTGTAATGGCTTTAGGGATTAAAAAGGGTGAAACGGTAAAAATTACAGCTGAAGGACCAGATGAAGAGCAGGCAATTGAAAAATTGACCGACTTGTTAAAAAGCGCAAATATGGCAGAATAAGAGTTTCATTTGTAGAAACGCTATCTCGTACAGAAAAAAGGTAGCGTTTTTTGTTTTTTGGAAATTTCGCCAAAAACTGTGGCTGTAATTATCATAATAATCAAAAAGGGGTTGGAGGGAGGTTTTCCCTAATAATTGCCGAACTAGCAATTATGTTTTTCAGAAAGTGGGGATTTATATCTCAAAAATATGGCTAAATGTCAGTGGAATGTCCTGCCAACATTGTGTCCAAACAATGGAACAAACGCTCATGGCGTTAGAGGGTGTAGAAGAAGTATATGTCGATAGAAGAAATCAAAAAGTACTGGTGATTGGGGACAAGAGAAATATACAAGTGGATCATTTGTTAAGAGTTATGGAAGAAGTAGGCTATGAAGTGAACAAGAAACAAAAAATATAAAATCTCGGAATGCATACAAAATTGGGCTTCCGACTGGTTAGCCCAATTTTATTTTCGTAAAAATAAATATGATAAGAACGATTTCGTTTTTACTTCTAGCTGCGCCAATTCTTTTTCTTCTTGTTCGATTACTTGATCCAACCAATCAATATCATTTTTTATTCTAGTTCGTAAGCCATCACGTTTTATTACAAATTCTTCCGTTGTCCAGTGTTCATAATTTTTACGATCGCTCACGGCTAGTACCAACCCTCTTTTTCTGCTTGGTCGGTGGTTTCTTTTAGATCCTCGATGTCGCGAAGAATTTTTTCTTGGAGCTCCTCTTTTCTTTCCTGTCCACTCTTAAAATCTTCTTCCATAAAGCATCCCCTCCACCTCCGCTTTATTACAATTTTTATGATAAACCATATATTACCCATCTGCAATATTCACATTTTTACAAATTTAGTAAAGGAAACTTGCAAATTTTAGGACGTAAGGGTTAGAAAAATGTTTAGATAGGTTCTCATTTGATAAATAAATTGTTTTATCAAGAAAGCTAGCCGTCTACGGCTAGCTTTGAAATAGATTTCTGCTTATACTTTTGTTGTTACAAAGAATATCAAGACCAGCATTACTAGTACAGATATATTAAGAATCATGATGTATCGTTTCAAAAAACGAGATGCATTATCAGAAGATGCGGTCTCTTTTGCTGCATTTAATAATTTTTTTCCATAGAGTGCGATTACCAAAATAAAAACAATAATAAACGTAGAACCAAGTCTTTCTTTTACAAGCAGCCACAACGGTTTGTTTGCATCATACTGCATTAACATGTAAATTCCTGTGATAAGCGCTAATACGGATGTCGGGATCATCATGGTGAGATTCCAGCGGTGAGCTGTGGCAAGGGAATTACTCATCACAGTTTGATCATTGCTGCGAATAGCATTTCTTAAAAACATAGCCATCAATGTGGTAGCACCGAACCAAGTTGCTACACTAAAAACGTGGATAAACAAACTAATTTTTACATCCCACATGTTTTATTGCCCCTTTAATTCTTATGTAAAATATGTTATTTCTTTGTCCATCATATCTTAACATGAAGCGATTCAACGTGCTACTTAACAGATGAATTACATGATTTTCACTAATAAAATGGAAGTGAGAAAAATGATTATTGGTATAGGGACGGATATTATTGAACTGGCTCGGTTGGAGCGTGTTGGTGTAGATCGTCTGATGAAAAGGATATTGACTGAAAAAGAAAGGAGTTTTGTACCAGAAAAAGAAAGGCGGAAATTGGAGTTTGTAGCAGGTAGATTCGCTGCTAAAGAAGCGATATCCAAAGCTTTAGGGACGGGAATTGGCGCTGCTTTTGCTTTTTATGATATTGAGATAATCTCTGATGGTCTTGGAGCACCAAAAGCGAAATGGATAGACTCTGAAGGAAAGCCAACTATTCATTTATCAATATCGCATAGTGAGCACTATGCTACAGCAATGGTAGTTTTAGAGAAATAAGAATGGTTTATTGTGGACGCTTTTGCCTTGTAAGGCAAAAGCGTCCTTTTAATAGGTTTGTGCTTTTTATGCAGTCATTGGGTCATAAGGGGGAAGATCAATCGATACTACTCGTCGAAGATCTTCCCAAATTTCTACCTTTCGTTTTTTCGGTAGATTTTGTACGATTGCTCGAATATGACCAAGTCGGTAGGTAATCTTTGTACCTTGATGTTTGATGGAGGCAGTTGAGTCGATTTCTTTATCACAATTACCTCGATACAACAAATCATCTCCCTCTTTCACACAATATGAGTGGGACCCGATTTTTTCCAGCTTGATATTTGGCATCTAATCTCCTACCGGTTTTTCACAAACTCCTATTGACTACTATTGTATGAGACAAATGCTTGAAAAGAAATACTTCTAAGTTACTGATACAAGCATAAACATGTACCAATAGATCAAGAGATATTTCCTGGGAATTCAGTAAGGAGGAGAAGCATTGAAATTGAGATGGACTGCTGTACTCTGTTTATTTTTTCTATTAACTGCTTGTGGTCCAAAAGATTCGAATGATGTTATTGCTGATCTGACTGACCGCTCACAGCACCTAGAATCATATACAAGCCACGGAACAATGACTATCAATAATGGACAGGAACCACAGACAATCGATATTGAAGTTTGGTATCAAAAACCGAATTTTTATCGGGTAGCACTGACAAACACCAAAAAGAATATTACCCAAATATTATTAAAAAACAAAAGCGGTGTTTATGTGTTAACGCCGCATTTGAAAAAGAGCTTTCGCTTTCAAAGTGATTGGCCGATGAATAGTGGGCAGATTTATTTATATCAATCGATTTTACAAAATGTAATTATGGATGCGAAAAGACAGTTTAGTACAGAAAAAGATGATTATCGCTTTGAGGTCGCCACAACAAACGACTATCATCGCACATGGGTGAAACAGCAGATTTGGTTAGATCATGATTATTTGCCAAAACGCGTAAATATTTTGGATGAAAACAACAAAGTAATGGTACAAGTGAAATATGATCGGTTTAAATTAGATACAAGTTTTGACAAAGATGCTTTTGAAATGGAGCGTAATTTGCGCGGTTTACCTGAGAATTCAAAACAAACATTTGCTGACTCACAGCAAACTCTCTCTGCCGTCACCCCTGGATATCTTCCGAAGGGAAGCCGGCTTATGGATGAAGAAACGATTCAAGGATCTCAAGGTGATATTGTAGTGATGCGATTTTTGGGAAAACAACCATTTACACTGACACAGCGACTGGCAAAAAATAAAGAGGTCAGTACCTCTTCCAAAGGTGATCCAATTGATTTACAAGATGCAGAAGGGGTCTTGATGACGTATGCGACACAACAGCATCTAGCATGGACAGCAGATGGAAAAGATTATGAACTAGTAGGAAACATTTCATTAGAAGAGATGAGGAAGATTGCTGATTCAGTAGCGAATCAAACGGAAAAGTAACACTTGTTTACAGTATAGCCATTTTTGCTATAATAAGATTTATTATCTAGTTATGGCTATCGCTGGGGTGAATCTGATGAATCATTCTTATTACCGAGACACGATTGTAGAGGTAGATCTAGATGCAATTGAACATAATATTTCTCAGTTTCGCCAAATTTTAAACAATGACACCAAAATTCTCGTCGCTGTAAAAGCGGACGCATATGGACATGGAGCTATTGCTGTATCTCAAGCAGCCTTATCAGCAGGTGCGACTCATTTAGGAGTTGCGTTTGTCGATGAAGGAATTCAGTTAAGAGAAGCACAGATAACAGCTCCTATTCTTATTTTTGGGTATATTCCCCCGCATGCGATAGAGGCCGCTTTACAGCATGATCTGACATTTACTGTTTTTGATGATGATCATCTTCGTCAAATAGCAGTGATTGCAGAAAAAATAGGTATTACAGCAAAAGTCCATCTAAAAGTAGATACTGGTATGGGGAGGTTAGGGATACATCCAAATGAAGTTCTTTCATTTATTTACCAGCTTAAAAGTTTAAAAGGGGTGGAATTGGAAGGAATATATACTCATTTTGCTACTTCAGATGATCCAGTATCATCTTACTTTGAACAGCAACTGCAAGTATTTGAAGCAATTCTTCATCAACTAGATGCTGAGGGGATTGATATTTCGCTTCGTCATGCTGCAAATAGTTCTGCTGCTTTACGAATGGAGCAAAAATGCTGTAATTTAGTACGTATTGGAATAAGTCTTTATGGATTTCAGGATATAGCCAATCCACAAGTCAAATTGAAACATGCTTTAAGTCTTAAATCTATTGTTTCCCAACTAAAGTGTTTACCAAAAGGCTCAGGTATCAGTTATGGTAAAACATACACTACATCATCGGATGAATGGATCGCTACAATTCCAATCGGTTATGCAGATGGTATACCACGAGCTTTGTCGAACATTGGTCAGGCTTTGGTAGGTGGGACTCCTGTTCCTATCGTGGGAAGGGTTTGTATGGATCAATTGATGTTAAATGTAACCGATGCTATGCCAGTTTCTGTTGGTGATGAAGTTGTATTTATTGGATCGCAAGGTGATAATTCAATAACAGCAGGTGAGATAGCTGATACGCTTGATACGATACACTATGAGATTGTGACTCGTTTAGGAGCGCGTATACCCCGTTTGTATTATCAAAAGGGTAAATTGGTCTGTTTACAAAATATACTTCATTGGAATTGAGTAGCAGGAATTTTCTTGTTTAGCCCGAATAGAAATTATTATGGCCTATTTTTATATCCTTTGTTAAACTCACTACTTGAGACAATAATAATAAGTGATGTGAGATTTTTTGTAATCAAACGAAGCGAAATCAATGATGTTTCCTTTCTGGTTTTGCGAAAGAGGTATGGTCATTAATAGGAATGTTTTTCGTTTGCGGTAGACAATATCGTATATTTTTGCGTTCCATTCAACATAATGGTAGTATTATGTGGTGTTCTAGGATTTTACATGAAAATGTATGCTTTGTTATTATCGCTAACGGTGTAGATTGGTTGGGGGTGCACACATTTTGTCTAGTACCAAGAGAATTATGATCAGCCTGCCGAAAAATTTGCTTCAAGAAGTAGATGGTTTGGTAGAACAGGATAACTCCAATCGAAGCGAATTTATTCGTCAAGCGATGAAGTTATATCTCCGCGAGAGAAAAAAACGCTTCATTCGAGAAATGATGAAAAAAGGGTACATGGAAATGGCCCGAATTAATCTAGGGATATCCCATGAAGCTTTTCAAGCAGAAGAGGAAGCGGATTGTACCTTGGATCGTTTGGTTAGTGGGGTGTAGGGATCTTGATCGTAAAGCGTGGCGATGTATACTTTGCTGACCTCTCCCCAGTGGTTGGATCCGAACAAGGTGGGGTTCGGCCTGTTTTGATTATTCAAAACGACATAGGTAATCGTTTTAGCCCCACTGTGATCGTCGCCGCGATTACTGCCCAGATTCAAAAGGCGAAACTGCCTACCCATGTGGAAATAAATGCGAAAGCATATGGTTTTGATCGAGATTCGGTCATTTTACTGGAACAGATTCGGACGATTGACAAGCAGAGGCTGACCGATAAGATAACTCATCTAGACGAAGAAATGATGAGCCGTGTGAATGATGCACTTCAAATTAGTTTGGGTCTTATTGATTTTTAGTATTATTTTCGTGCGAGGGAACCTTCCCTCGTTTTTTTATGTTTACATCTATTCTTTACGGGGAAATGATCCTTTGAATTCATCTATGATTATGAACAATAATATGGTTTGATTTTTCGTAATAAGCATGGAAAGAAAGGCTGTTGGAAAAAATGCTGATGACAGGTTGTAAGTTTTTGAATTTGCACTCCCAGGAGGATGGATTACAATGAAAGAGATGCCCCTTGATCTGGTTAATCTTGTTATTCCCGCCAAAACTGATTTTGTGAGTATTGCTCGTTTAGCGGTCTCTGGCATTGCCAATCGAATGGGTTTTTCTTATGATGATATTGAGGACTTAAAATTGGCAGTATCTGAAGCTTGTACAAATGCAGTTGACGCACAATATACAGATGGGGAAGGGGATATAAAAGTTTGTTGTAATATCTTCTCCGATCGCCTCGAAATAGAAGTTGCTGAGCAGTGCTTGAAGGAAGATGAGGTAGAAACTCCTGATTTGAAAGCGTTGCGAGAACAAGATTTAGGGCTATTTTTGATAGAATCACTGATGGATGAAGTAGATGTTCAAGAAAAAGGAGGGGTAGTGGTTAAGCTTACCAAATTTATAAAAGAGAATGGAGTGGAGGAGCATGCCGGGTCGCCCGCATCCTACCCGACTTGATGAAGATCAGATTATTGAGCTCGTCGATCGGTACAGGCGGGAAGGAGATAGAGAAGCCCAGGAACAGCTAGTCACCCAGTTTCGGGATTTAGTCGAATCTGTAGCATACAAATTTTCACGCGGGCAAGAGCTGTATGAGGATCTGGTTCAAGTTGCAATGATAGGATTATTAGCTGCTATCAGGCGATATGATCCAGAAATCGGTAGAAGTTTTGAGAGCTTTGCAGTACCTACGATCGTAGGGGAAGTAAAAAGACATATTCGAGACAAAACGTGGAGCGTCCATGTGCCTCGCAGAATAAAAGAATTAGGCCCCCGCATAAAAAAAGCGGTTGAGCAGCTCACGGTCAATTTACAGCGCTCACCACTCGTCACTGAAATCGCAGAATACTTGGAAGTGACTCCAGAAGAAGTTTTGGAAACGATGGAGATGGGCAGGAGTTATCAAGCGATTTCCATGGATTCTCCCATAGAATCTTCGTCCGAAGGTAATCCTTTAACATTATTCGATTTAGTTGGAACAGAAGACGAAGCATTTGAAAAAATCGATAAAAAACTGCTGCTCGACAAAATTTTTCAGGTGCTGAGTAGCCGGGAAAGAGAAATTTTAGAGCTGATTTTCTTTGAAAATTTAAGTCAGAAGCAAGTTGGTGATCGATTAGGTATTTCACAAATGCATGTATCGAGACTCCAACGGCGTGCTCTAAAGAAGCTTCGTCAAACTATTCGAATGGATTTATCAGAAATCATTTGATATTGCAGTACATATATGTTGGTGCCAATTGTATGTCATTTGAAAAAAACAGCTTGCCCATCTTATGTGGGTAAGTTTTTTTTTTCGTCGTTTTACAGAAAGTATCCATGTATGACAAAATAGAAAGCGAACACAAGTTAGGTGGTGCCAATATGGATGTGATGGATCTCGTTGAACAAGTTGCTCGGGAGTTATCTTTTCGAGTAGAGCAAGTGAAAGTGACCATGGAATTAATTGAAGCAGGCAATACAATTCCCTTTATTGCTCGTTATCGAAAAGAAATGACGGGGGAATTGGATGAGGAACAGCTTCGGCAAATTGAAGAGCGGTATCGTTATATTTCAGGTTTATATGCTAGAAGAGATGAGATCGTTCGCCTTATCGATGAACAAGGAAAATTAACAGATGAACTTCATGATAAATTGAAGAAGGCAACAAAATTACAAGAATTGGAGGATTTATATTTACCTTATCGACCAAAACGCAAAACAAGGGCAAGTATGGCAAGGGAGAAAGGTTTGGAACCATTAGCAAAATTGATTCTGGAATCCACAGAATCCATTTCTGATGAATCCATTTCCCCTTTTGTGAACGAGGAGAAAAAAGTAAACTCTGTTGAAGAAGCAGTCAAAGGTGCACTCGATATTTTAGCAGAAGAATTATCGGAAGATGCAGATACACGAAAATGGGTTCGCACCTATACTTGGAACCAAGGTGTACTTGAGGCAAAAGCAGTAGACGAAGATGAAAAAACGGTTTACGAGATGTATTATGACTATCAAGAGCCGATCCGTACGATGCCGTCTCATCGGGTATTGGCAGTTCGAAGAGCGGAAAGAGAAGGAATACTTAAATTAAAAATATCTGTTCCAGAAGAAGGTGTTTTTTCTCTTTTACACAAGTGGTTTCCGCATGAAAATACATATACTGCGTCTATCATACAGGACAGCTATAAACGTTTGATTTCGCCTTCCATAGATCGAGAAATACATGCGAAGATGCTTATAGATGCAGAGGAAAAAGCAATAGACATTTTTAAAGAAAACTTAAGACATCTTTTGCTTCAATCTCCTATCACAGGAAAGGTAGTTCTTGGAGTAGATCCAGCATACCGTACAGGATGTAAATTAGCTGTAGTGGATGAAACTGGTAAATTGCTTGATGTAGATGTTATTTATCCAACGAAACCGAATGAACGGATTGAAGAAGCAAAAGAAAAAGTGCAATTGTTGTTGGAAAAATATCCAATTGAACTGATTGCGATCGGTAATGGAACTGCATCACGCGAAACCGAAGATTTTATTGCTGAAATTATACAAGAAGTGAATAAAGAACTTTTTTATGTCATTGTCAATGAAGCTGGAGCGAGTGTATATTCTGCTTCCCCATTAGCAAAGGAAGAATTTCCGGAATTAGACGCTGCGAGGAGAAGTGCTGTTTCCATTGCCCGTCGTTTGCAAGATCCGCTTGCAGAATTAGTAAAAATTGATCCGAAATCAGTTGGAGTAGGCCAATACCAGCATGATGTAAACCAGAAAAAATTGTCAGAGTCATTAACACAAGTGGTGGAATCATCCGTTAACTATGTGGGTGTAGATGTTAATACGGCATCTCCATCATTGTTGCAATATATTTCTGGTGTCAGCAAAGCCGTTGCCAAAAATATTGTGACAGAAAGAGAGAAAATCGGTAAATTTACAAACAGAAAACAATTGAAAAAGGTCCCAAAATTAGGGGCAAAAACGTTTGAACAGTGCATTGGATTTTTACGAATTCGCGATGGAGAAGATCCATTGGATAAAACACCTATTCATCCCGAGTCATATGAAATTGCCAGCAAACTCTTGGAAAAACTAGACATTTTACCAAATGATTTAGGATTCGATACAACAAAGGAAAAACTGAAAAACGTCGATGTGGAGAAGATGGCGTCAGAGTTAAATAGCGGGGTACCAACAATGAAAGATATTATTGATTCCCTTTTACGACCAGGTAGAGACCCGCGTGAATCACTTCCAAGCCCGATTCTTCGCTCGGACGTTTTAAAAGCAGATGATTTGGAGACGGGTATGCATCTAAAAGGAACGATTCGTAATGTTGTTGCTTTTGGTGCATTTGTTGATATCGGTTTAAAAAATGATGCATTGGTGCACATATCCAAACTCAGTAATCAGTATGTGCGCAATCCAATGGATGTGGTGACAGTCGGGGATATTGTAGATGTATGGGTTTTGTCAGTGGATAAGGATAGAGACCGTGTAAGTCTAAGTATGGTGAATTAAACAAGAGATAGGACTTCTCTAAGAAAAGGCAGGAAGTCCTATCTTTTTTTATAAATTTTTACTCGTTTTTTCATACTCTTTTTTAATAAAAGTAAACCAGCAACGATTTAAAAATCGAATTTGATTTCGATCTTTTGCCTGAAACGCCTGCATCAATTGTTTACTGAGCCAATTGGGCATGCGGTAATGCTCCTTCCGTTTTTTCAGTGGTTATTTTATATGTATTACATGAATAGGTTGTCTTGTGCCTAATCGAAAGAGAAATAAAAAAAATGAATGAAAAAGTTCATTTGCGGGTAAAAGGTAGGTGAGGTGATTGAAATGGAAAGTAAACAAACTTATTATGTGACTGTAGATGGAAGCATAAACACAGAGGAAAATTTAGATAATGCACCTTATGATTTTGAAGTTCAAGCAACAAAAGAAGAAATAAATAATTTACAAAGTTTATTCCAACAATCATATAATGAGGATTGGGAAACATTTACGGAAGCACATCTTCCATACCAGACGGAAGATAGACAAAAACAAAGTACAGATGTGGATAAAAAAATTCGCGATATCTACACAGCTATTTATCATTTGGGCACAGAAGATACAAAGCAGTCCATAAAAAGCCTTGGAATTGTTGATCTTTCGTGAACTTGTGAGTATACTTAGTAGTGAGTATATTTTTTCCTAACATTTTATTGGAGGAATGAGTAGTGGGACCACAATACTATCAATCTTCTTCTGCAGTTAGAACAGATCAACGCTTATTTCAACGCGTTTTTGCTTGGATGTTTGCTGGCTTGCTACTTACGGGAATTATTGCATATTACTTAAGTAGTACAATCAATATGGTTGCTTTCCTTGATTTTTATCCAAAAATGATATGGGTTGCAATCATTGCCGAATTCGTAATTGTTTTTGCACTTTCTGCGTTTATTAGCAGGATGTCCCCGTTTGTTGCCACCTTCATGTTCTTTTTGTATGCTGCTATCAATGGGATAACATTCAGTGTAATCCTTGCACGTGTTGACATCAGTACAGTAGGTTCTGCATTTATTATTACTGCAGGTATGTTTGGTATATCAGCAGCAATTGGTTATATAACGAAAGCAGATCTTTCCAAAATGGGTTCGATTTTGTTGATGTTTGTGCTAGGTATTGTATTAGCTAGTCTTGTAAACATTTTTCTTTTACACAGCGATACATTTGACTTGATTCTTTCTTATATCATTGTTGCAGTTTTCTGTGGAATTACTGCTTATGATGTGCAGAACATTAAGCGATTGAGTGCGAGTATCCAAGGGATGGATCAAAATACAGCTACAAAGGTAGCTATTTTTGGAGCATTGATGTTGTATATTGACTTTATTGCTATTCTGCAAAGCTTAATCAACATTTTTTCAAGAGACTAAGCTTGATTTAAAAACCTTCTCACTTAAAGTGGAGAAGGTTTTTTTCATAAATGAAAAAATTATACTTGACGTGAATATGTGAATCATGCTAGATTATAGAAGTCGCTCGATACGCAATAAAAAAACCTTGCAATCAGTAGTACTTTTTGATACAATGACTCTTGTCTTCAAAATGTTCCCAAATAGCTCAACGGCAGAGCAACCGGCTGTTAACCGGTAGGTTGCAGGTTCGAATCCTGCTTTGGGAGCCAACTATGGAGAGATACTCAAGAGGCCGAAGAGGACGGTTTGCTAAACCGTTAGATGGCGTAAGCCATGCGAGGGTTCGAATCCCTCTCTCTCCGCCAGACTTTACATAATCTCGGCCCGTTGGTGAAGCGGTTCAACACACCAGCCTTTCACGCTGGCATGCAGGGGTTCGAATCCCCTACGGGTCACCATTTTTGGGCGCTTAGCTCAGCTGGGAGAGCACATGCCTTACAAGCATGGGGTCGGCGGTTCGATCCCGTCAGCGCCCACCATTTACCTTATAGTTTTAAAAACCCTTTTTTTGGGGCTGTGGTGTAGAGGCCTAACATGCCTGCCTGTCACGCAGGAGACCGCGGGTTCGAATCCCGTCAGCCCCGCCAGTTTTTTTATTGTGGCGGTCGTGGTGAAGCGGTTAACACACCGGATTGTGGCTCCGGCACTCGAGGGTTCGAATCCCTTCGTCCGCCCCACTTTTTCTTGTTATTGGGGAGTAGCCAAGTGGTAAGGCATCGGTTTTTGGTATCGTGTACCGAAGGTTCGAATCCTTCCTCCCCAGCCACTTTTTTTATAAAAAGTTTTCTCAAATTAATGAGAGCCATTAGCTCAGTTGGTAGAGCATCTGACTTTTAATCAGAGGGTCGAAGGTTCGAGTCCTTCATGGCTCACCATTTTATGCGGGTGTGGCGGAATTGGCAGACGCACTAGATTTAGGTTCTAGCGCCGCGAGGCGTGGGGGTTCAAGTCCCTCCACCCGCACCATTTTTAAAATTACCATATACTTGCGGTCGTGGTGGAATTGGCAGACACGCTATCTTGAGGGGGTAGTGGCCCTAGGCCGTATGGGTTCGAGTCCCATCGACCGCACCAATTTCATCATCTAAAAGAAGAGTTATAAATATAACTTTTCTTTTTTTATACAAATGATTTCGGGGCGTAGCTCAGCTTGGTAGAGTGCCTCGTTCGGGACGAGGATGTCGCAGGTTCAAATCCTGTCGCCCCGACCATAAAACATTTTTTGTGGTCGGACTGAAGCTCAGCTTAGCTGGCTTTTTTCATTTTGTGAAAGAAATTTTTGTATCAACAAAAAAGAGCAAAAAGGAAAAAATATGAATCTTTTTATCAATAAAAAACATAGCGATACGATTTATACAGAGATTGTAACGCAACTACGTGGCGTTGGTTGCGTTTTTGCTGAAGATGAAGCTAAATTACTTATGTCTGCAGCGCAATCTCCAGAGCACCTTTCTGTCATGATAGACCAACGGAAAACGGGAATTCCTCTTGAGTATATTATTGGCTGGACGGAGTTCTGTGGTCTACAAATATTAGTTGATTCAGGAGTTTTTGTTCCCCGCCCCCGCACTGAATTTCTTGTTAAACAAACAGCTGCGTTTGTTCGTCCAGGAGATATTGTAGTAGATATGTGTTGTGGTTCGGGTGCGATAGGTGCTGTGCTGGGCACATACGAGCAATTAGAGTTATATGCTAGTGATGTCGACTCTGCCGCAGTGCAATGTGCTAGGCGCAATCTAGTTTCTGTTGGTGGTAAGGTGTTCCAAGGTGACTTATTTGAGTCTTTGCCTGATACTATTTTGGGACGGATTGATATCTTAGTCGCAAATGTACCTTATGTTCCTAAAGATGAGATCAGCATGTTACCTTCCGAGGCTCGTATATATGAGAAAGAGGTGGCGCTCAACGGTGGAGAGGATGGACTGGATATTTTGCGGCGAATTTCTAAAGATGCTTATCATTGGTTAGCTACTGATGGGCATTTACTGATCGAGGTCAGTGAACAACAAGTTGAAACAGCCGTCGAAATTTATACAAGTAATAAATTCATTCCACAGGTAGTCCGTTCGAATGACTTTGAAGCAACTGTCGTGATTGGAAAGAAGCTTTAAAAATTCAAAAGTAATAAGTAACTAAAATTTAAAAGTTCATCAAAGGAAAAGACTGGCTTAATCCTTTTATCAGGATAAAAGCTAGTTTTTTTATTGTAAAAATAATTTTGTTTCAATCAATACTGATAAGAATGAAAAGTTTCTTTGCAGGTACCAGCAAAAAAAGCGTGACATTTATAACAGGTACCATTATAATACAAATCAGAAGGTACCTGTTAGAATGAATTGTATTATATAGGAGGAAAAACATCATGAGTGAACAAAATTTTGAGTTGTATGAAAAGCTAACCAAGCTTCAGTGGTTATTACACAAACAGCACCTGCGTAGTCATGCCTTGAAAGGTCCCATGGCGGATCCTACTCGTGGACAGGGGAGAATACTTGCCTTGCTTCGCCTTCAGGATGGTATCAGTACAAAAGATTTATCCTATTTGTTAGGGATTCGCGTGTCATCACTCAATGAATTGCTTGCGAAACTTGAAAAGAGTAAATACATTACTCGGGAGCCGTCCGAAGCAGATAAACGAGTGATACTGATAAAATTAACAGAAAAGGGCAGAGATGAAAATCAACAGGAAACAGAACATGAAGATATTTTTAGTTGTCTTTCTCTAGATGAACAAAAAAACTTTGGGGAGTACCTAGATCGTGTAATGGAAAAATTGAAAGAGAAGTTTGGCGAGGAAATGGAAGAAGAGTTTGACAAGCTGCGCGAAGCCCGTGAACGTATGGGTGAAGAGCGATTCAAGCATTTGGCTGCTTTATGGAAGGACAAAAGAGGGCATATGTTTGGCAGAGGAGCATCTCCACATTTTCGTGCCGGTTTCCCAGGCGGTGGGCATGATCATAAAAAAAGACGAGGTCATTAATTTTTGTTAAAAGGAGATGTATTCGCTTCTCCTTTTTTTAAAGCGAATCGAACATCCTAGATGTTGCATCAGATCTAAATTTATGCTATAGTTTTTTAGTAATTAATTTAATATGCGGGTGTAGTTCAATGGTAGAACATCGGCCTTCCAAGCCGAATGTGAGGGTTCGATTCCCTTCACCCGCTCCAATGAAGAAGCTATTTGTTAAAAAGTAGCTTCTTTTTCTTTTTCTTGATAAGATATATTTATTTATGTGGATGGACGGTGTTGTACCTTGGATAATTATGTTTTTCATTCAAAAAATGAAGACGAGACAAGAGCGATTGCCTTTCGTATTGGATCAGTGCTATCCAAAGGTGCAGTTATTGCTTTAAATGGAGAATTAGGTGCTGGAAAAACGACTTTTTCTCAAGGTTTAGCACAAGGGCTTGGTGTAAAAGAATATGTAGACAGCCCAACATTTTCTATTTTAAAAATTTATGAAGGCAGATTGCCTCTTTATCATATGGATGTGTACCGGTTAGATGAGAATAATATTGAAGATCTCGGGCTCGATGAGTTTCTTTATGGAGACGGAGTTTCTCTCGTAGAGTGGCCATCACGAATAACATCCTTGCTCCCAGATCATACCGTAAATATTTCGATAGAAGTCCTTTCTACAGGAGAGAGAGAAATTTTTATGGATTCAAAAACGTTGTTTGAGAAGGTGTCCGAATGAATATTTTGGCTATTGATACTTCTACACTCGTATTAAGTGTAGCGGTATTAAATGAACAAAAAGTACTTGGCGAAATTACAACCAATTTAAAAAAAAATCACTCAGTAAGATTAATGCCTGCTATTGATCAATTATTTCATGACCTAGATATGGCATTAACGGATATTGATTTATTTGCTGTTACTGCCGGTCCTGGTTCTTATACCGGAGTGCGTATTGGTGCGACAACAATAAAAACATTTGCATGGGCTGTACATAAACCTTTTCTTTCTGTTTCTACCCTTGCTGTCATGGCAATGAATGGCGATTATTTCCCGGGTTATATTGTACCTTTGCTCGATGCACGCAGAGAACAAGTTTATGCTGCTGTTTATGAAGGGCAATCAGAAACACAAAAGGAAAGACTCAAAGAACAAATTATTCCGATTGATGAATTGTTGTCTCAATTAAAGCGAATGGATAAAAATATTTTATTTATTGGCGATGATGTTTCTTTCTTTCAATCAAAAATTCAACAGGAACTTGGAGAGCGGGCAATCTTTGCTTCATCGAATAATAATTTGCCTTATGCAAGCAACCTTGGCATATTAGCGATGCAGAAATGGTTAGCAACAAATAGGAGTGAAAAAAATGATTTTGCTCCGAATTACTTACAACTTACTCTAGCTGAAAAAAATTTATTGGGGCGTTAATTATGAATAGTACCAAGAGCCTTTTATTTCGTCCGATGAAAGTAACGGATATCCCAGTTATTATGGAAATAGAAAAACTTTCATTCACTGATCCTTGGAGTGAATTCTCGTTTGTAGATGAAATTACCACCAATGATCTGGCATATTATATTGTCACACAAGTGGATGGACAAGTAGTTGGCTATGCTGGTATGTGGGTTGTTCTGGAAGAATCACAAGTGACCAACATCGCTCTTCATCCCAAGTTTCGTGGACAAGGAATTGCTACGAAAACGATGACTTATTTGATTGAACTTGCGAAACAATTAGGTACTTCAAAAATGACTTTAGAGGTTAGAAAATCGAACCAAATTGCCCAGCGGATATATCGAAACCTTGGATTTACTGTGATAGGAACGAGAAAAAACTATTATCCAGACAATGGAGAAGACGCTATTTTGATGGGATTGGTATTACATGAGTAAACAAGTGATTTTAGGCATTGAAACAAGTTGCGATGAAACGAGTGTCTCGGTAGTAGTGGATGGAGATAAAGTACTTTCCAATGTGATTAGTTCTCAAATGGAGATCCATCAAGCATTTGGAGGTGTTGTTCCAGAAGTCGCTTCTCGTCGGCACGTGGAAAGAATAACATTAATTATCGAACAAGCATTACAAGAAGCAAATATAAGCAAAAGTCAATTGACAGCAATTGCAGTTACCCAAGGTCCAGGACTTGTAGGTGCATTGTTGATTGGTGTTACAGCAGCCAAAGCATTGGCATATTCCTTACGGATTCCGCTAATTCCTGTGCATCATATTGCTGGACATATTTATGCCAATCATCTTGTAAAGCCATTACAATTTCCTCTGATCGCACTGGTTGTGTCTGGAGGGCACACCGAATTAATCTATATGCCAGATCATATGAAATTTGAGCGGATCGGCCGGACAAGAGATGATGCAGTTGGGGAAGCATTTGATAAAGTGGCACGTCTGATGAACTTACCTTATCCAGGAGGCCCGCATATCGACCGATTAGCCGCACTAGGAACTGCGACGTATTCATTGCCGAGAGCATGGTTAGAAAAAGATTCATTGGATTTCAGCTTTAGTGGATTGAAATCAGCAGTTATGCAGTTTATCAAACAAAACGAACGGTACTCCGAAAAGGATTTAGCTGCGAGTTTTCAAAGTGCTGTGCTGGATGTGATTGTTGAAAAAACATTTCGTGCTGTCAAACAAAGAGACGTGAAGCAATTAGTGATCGCTGGTGGTGTTGCAGCAAATAGCGGACTTCGAACGAGACTTCACAACCGAGTGAAACAGGAAAATGTTTCATTGTGTATTCCTCCTTTGGAATTGTGTACAGATAATGCAGCGATGATTGCATCAGCAGCTTATTTTTTATTACAAGAAAAGAATTATGCAGATTTGGAATTGAATGCTGTTGCAAACTTACCATTAGTATAAGCATCTTTTGAGGAAACGGGGAATAGCATGGCACGAGCCGAATGGAAAAAATTTCTCATATTAGTTTTGTATGTGAGTTTCTTTGGTTTAGGGCAGCTTATTATTTGGAAACTACTAGCTACAGTCAAAATAGTATTTACAATTAATGGATATGCACTTGATTTGACAGCAGTTCTTCACTTAGTTGAAAGTGTGCTTATCTATTCAGCGATTATTTATGTCATTTTGAAGAAGACAAACTACTGGAACATCCTTTTTCAAGCAAGTGATATAGTAAAGGAACAGACGGCTCTACGAAAAGAAAAACAAGATAGCGAATAAAACAACCGTTGAATGCCTACAAACGGTTGTTTTATTTATCATCATATTTTTCTATTCTCAATTTACAGCTTTTTTCGTATACTAGAAGTATCAAGTACCCGTCCGATATCGTAGAACAACAAAGAATTCGAGGAAAGTAAAATGGACGTCAGCTTCCGTATTCTGGACATGGTCGAGCGCTTCGGTCACTTGCTCGTCAACGCCTGCAAGGTCGTGTTCTACATGATCTTCGGTGCTCTGGTGTACAACTACATCCAGACGCATCCCCAGCAGGTCAACGAGTTCAAGACCGAGGCGATCCCGGTCCTGCGTCGGATGTACGACGCCACCTCGAACCGCATCTCCGGTGTCATGCATGACGCCCACTCGGTGTTCACTGTCAACAACCTGATCATCGTGGTGCTGCTGGTCACTGCGGTCATCCTCTGCAACCGCTGGGCCGACCGTCGGTACAGGCTGAAGATGATGCAGTACGGCAACCCCACCGGGGCGAAGCCGCTGCCGGTGCAGCAGCAGTTCTGATCTGATTCACCCATCGGACGGGAACGGACAGTTGATGTTGATGACACCCAGTCATCCGCTATCAATTGTCCGCCCGCAATATAATGAAATTCCAAATAGATAAAAAAGATGAGCAGACTATCGCTCATCTTTTTTTATATTTTTTAACAGTACCGTTGATACTTTTGAAATTCTATCTTTCGTTTTATATAATAGAGTCACAATCGTAATCGTCCTATCCATTGATGTGTTTCAAGAGAAGGCTGGCAATTATGTCCCGTATCATCACTCACCTGCTCCTTGCAGTTGTGGCAGTTTTCGCGGCTGTTACCTTTGCCATGAAGGTGTATCCGTCATTCGTCACAGCTGAACCGGTCTCGATGAATCTCCATTTCGTGGCGAGCTGGATTTGGGATGTACTCACCTTCATTCCGTCGATCATCGAAAACATGTTCTTCAGGGATTTCACGCTGGGGGACAGTCTTATGTTCCTCGGCGGTGCTGGTTTGGTGATCTTGGTGGCAAATGAGGTGTTTTGGCAGGGCCGTAGGTGAGACGGAATCTATGATCAAAGTCTGAATTGGATAGGACGGAAGGACAATTGCATGTTTCGTTGATGAGTTTAATGCTCGTCCGACATCAGTTGTCCCCCGTATACAATGAATTAGATTAATAGATAAAAATAGACTACATTTGGTTAGTTTATTTTTTTATAGAGATAGGAAAATCACCGATATTTTCGTATAATATAGTTGTCATTTGAGATACTTCCCCTGAAAATGAGGCAAGATGTTTACTCGTAATAAGTTCCGAGCGGTTGTGATTGCATTTGTGAGCACACTCAGCTTTTTTATGATGGAAGGTGTGAGTTTCGCAGCATCTGTTGAAAAGAAGCAGGATCCTTTTTGGAAGGAAATGCAGTACAATCCTGTTCCGGAAATTTTGGATGAGGTGAAGGGAAAGTTCACAAACACCAATCTGCTGTCTAGTGATAATCTTTACAGCTGGGTAGCCCTCTTTCTTTTGCTCGGTTTTTCCATCCTTTTTTATGTCGGTTATCAAGCACGTATTAAGAAGGACTGCGACAACTAAACCTTTTTTGAACCAACTGTTATGGGGGAACAGTAGGGACAAAGATTTGGTTTATTGGACGTTTGTATGTTTGAGTTGATATCCAGTCATGCTCACATCATTCGTCCGCTGAAAAATCCATCGTAAAAATATAGATTCATTCGCCAAGCATAACTGCTTGGTCTTTTTCATGCCGGAAAGTGGTATGATGGTAGAGTTGATCCATTAAAAGTTGAGCGATAAGTGGGTGATCATCTTGCAGAAAAAGCAACTTCGAATGGAAATGGTGAACATAAGAAATAAAATGGGAATGCCTGAGCGGATACACGCATCAAGGAAGATATGTGACCGTATAAAACAGCTTTCTATATATCAAGATGCTTCCTCTATACTCGTATATTTCTCCTATCGAAGTGAAGTCAGTCTATACGCGCTTATCGAAGATGCTTGGAAACAAGGTAAACAAGTTTCCTTGCCAAGTATGGAGCAAGATGCGATTGTTCCTCGATTGTTCACTTCTCCAGCAGATTTAGAACAGGGTTCTTTTCAAATCCTTGAGCCTAATTCCAATTGTGAAAAAGTGGACAAACACAAAATTGATTTGGTGTTGGTTCCAGGAGTTGCTTTTGATAAAAAAAGATATCGTTTAGGTTTCGGAAAAGGGCATTATGATCGCTTTTTTGCAACCATATCAGATGTTTTTAAATGTGGGATCGCTTATGATGAGCAAATAGTGGAAACCATAGGTGCGGAAGACCATGATATTCCGATGGATCTCCTTATAACTCCAAGTCAAATTGTATAAATATGGATAATAGATATTTTGCCTGTCTATCGTTTTACCGTATAATAAATAGGGAGGGGGGTGGCTTTCATTGGCAGAACAGAAAATCCCAAAAGTAACTGCAAAGCGGTTGCCATTATATTACCGCTATTTAGAAAAGCTGCATGCTATTGGCAAACAGCGGATATCTTCTGCTGATTTAAGTGAAGCACTACAGATTGATCCAGCCACCATTCGGCGCGATTTTTCCTATCTGGGTGAATTAGGTAAAAAAGGGTATGGTTATAATGTGACTTACCTTTTGCAATTTTTACGTGATTTTTTGAAACAAGATGAAGTGACCAATGTCGTCTTAATTGGCGTTGGGAACCTTGGTACTGCTCTCTTACGATATAACTTTTACCGGAGTCATAATACCAAAATTGTGGCGGGTTTTGATCAGGAAGAGAGCAAAATAGGAACAGACATTGACGGCATCCCAGTTTACTCGATGAATCGTTTAGCAGAAGTTATTTTATTGCATCATGTCGAAGTGGCAATTTTAACTGTTCCTTTAAATGTAGCGCAGGGAACTGCTGATTTTATTGTCAACGCTGGAATACGAGGAATACTCAATTTTACTCCAGCAAGGATCACAGCACCCCCAAATGTTCGCGTACACCATATAGATCTTACGACCGAGCTTCAAACATTAATTTACTTTCTGAAAAAATTTCCAGCTGATGAGATGATGGAAGAGGAAGGGTTTTAAGGGGTATTAGTGATGAACGAAGAAGATTTTGACCAACAACCGCTTGTCGAACATCTATCTGAATTAAGGCGGCGCCTCTTTTGGGTGCTCGCTACTTTTATAATCGGCCTTGTCGTCAGTTTTGTTTATGCAGCTGATATATTTAAGGTGATCAGCAAAGATGCCAATCAGCACTTTGCACTGTACGCACTTAGTCCTGCTGATTCTTTTAAAATTTACATGCAGATAGCACTCGTTGCTGCATTTGTTTTGACATTGCCTGTTATATTGTATCATCTATGGCAATTTGTTCGTCCTGGTTTGCAGCCAAGGGAGCAAAAAGCGGCATTGATTTATATTCCTGTTGCCTTTTTATTGTTTATTGGCGGATTGGTGTTTGGTTACTTTTTAGTTTTTCCATTGATGATCGATTTTCTTACCAATATTTCCAAAGATCTTGGTGTCAAACAGATGTATGGAATATATCAATACATAAGTTTTATGTTTAACGTTATCGTTCCATTAGCTCTATTGTTCTTATTGCCGGTTGTAGTTCTCTTTCTTACTAGGTTACGATTGCTCACACCAGCCTTATTGATAAAAATACGCAAAGTTGCTTATTTTGTTTTAGTTATTGTCGCACTCATCATTACACCCGATTTATTATCGAATTTTTTGGTTGGTGTACCGCTTATCCTCCTTTATGAGATAAGTGTTTTGCTTTCTGTTTGGTTATATCGGAGATTAGAAAAAGAGTCTTCGATGGAAGAAAGTGATTTGTAGGTTTTTTTTGCACAATGCTTGCAAAATGGATGAGAGATGATTATGATAAGAATTGGGTGTTAGCACTCGACGTTGTTGAGTGCTAACAAACGAACGACAAAAAGGAGGGTTTCCCATCATGATTAAACCACTTGGTGATCGTGTTATTCTAGAAGCTGTTGAGAAAGAAGAAACAACCGCTAGCGGTATCGTATTACCTGATTCCGCAAAGGAAAAACCACAAGAAGGACGAATCGTAGCAGTAGGTTCTGGACGTGTCGATGAAAACGGCAACCGTGTTGCTTTAGAAGTAAACACTGGTGATCTAGTAATCTTTTCTAAATATGCTGGGACCGAAGTGAAATATGGTGAGAAAGATTACCTCATCTTGCGCGAAAGCGATATTCTGGCTGTAATTGAGTAATTTTTACATAAGAAGGGAGATTTTATCATGGCGAAAGAGATTAAATTTAGCGAAGATTCCCGTCGTGCAATGCTGCGTGGGGTGGACGCTTTAGCAGATGCTGTAAAAGTAACCTTGGGACCAAAAGGTCGTAATGTTGTGTTAGAACGTAAATTTGGATCTCCACTTATCACTAATGATGGGGTAACCATTGCAAAAGAAATCGAATTAGAAGATGCTTTTGAAAACATGGGTGCACAATTGGTGAAAGAAGTAGCTACCAAAACCAATGATATTGCTGGGGACGGAACTACAACTGCAACTGTATTGGCACAAGCGATTATTCGTGAAGGTTTGAAAAACGTAGCTGCTGGTGCAAATCCAATGATCGTTCGCAAAGGAATTGAAAAAGCAGTTGCAGCTGCAGTAACAAATATTCATGAGATCGCAAAACCAATCGAAGGAAAAGAATCCATTGCTCAAGTTGCAGCTATTTCTGCTAACGATGATGAAGTTGGTAAACTCATCGCAGAAGCTATGGAAAAAGTAGGTAACGATGGTGTTATCACTGTGGAAGAATCCAAAGGTATCACCACGGAACTGGAAGTTGTAGAAGGTATGCAATTTGACCGTGGATATATCGCATCTTACATGGTAACCGATACCGATAAAATGGAAGCTGTGTTGGATGATCCATATATCCTTATCACAGATAAAAAAATCGGTAACATCCAAGAAATTCTTCCAGTACTAGAAAAAGTAGTACAACAAGGCCGTCCAATCTTGATCATTGCAGAAGACGTAGAAGGGGAAGCGCTAACTACCCTTGTATTGAACAAACTCCGTGGAACCTTTACAGCAGTTGCTGTAAAAGCACCTGGATTTGGTGATCGCCGCAAAGAAATGCTTCAAGATATCGCTATTTTAACTGGCGGTCAAGTAATTACCGAAGATCTTGGTCTTGACTTGAAAACAACTGGTTTGGAATCCCTTGGACGTGCTCGTCAAGTACGTGTTAACAAAGACAATACTATCGTTGTTGACGGTAATGGCGAACAAACCGAAATCAAATCTCGTGTTGCTCAACTACGCCAGCAAGTGGAAGAAACCACTTCTGAGTTTGACAGAGAAAAACTACAAGAGCGCCTAGCGAAACTTTCTGGCGGTGTAGCAGTTATCAAAGTTGGTGCAGCTACTGAAACCGAATTGAAAGAGAAAAAACTTCGCATTGAAGATGCTTTGAACTCCACTCGTGCTGCTGTAGAAGAAGGTATCGTATCTGGTGGTGGTACTGCACTAGTAAACGTCATTCGTGCAGTGGAAGGGCTAGAATCTTCTCTGCCAATTGGTGATGAGAAAACAGGTGTATCCATCATCAAACGTTCTCTAGAAGAACCAGTTCGTCAAATCGCACACAATGCAGGTCTCGAAGGCTCTGTAATTGTTGAGCGTTTGAAAAAAGAAGATGTGGGTGTTGGTTTCAACGCATTGACCGGAGAATGGGTAAACATGTTCCAAGCAGGTGTCGTTGATCCAGCGAAAGTTACTCGTTCTGCATTACAAAACGCTGCATCTGTTGCGGCTATGGTATTGACCACAGAAGCAGTTGTAGCAGACAAACCAGAAGAAAACAAAGCTCCAGCAATGCCTGACATGGGTGGCATGGGCGGAATGGGCGGCATGATGTAATAACGCATCACAAAGCCTAGATTTATAACAGAAGGTCTTTCAACAGTTTACAAACTGTTGGAAGGCCTCTTTTTTGTGGTTATATGAGCAATATCTGTGAGTTAATGCCTCCAGTCTCGACTTTCTAGTGCCCTCTCAAAATAAACGGCTTAAGGTCAAAAATAACCCTTCCTATTTTAGAAAGGGTTATGTCAAGTATGTTGCAATCTTTGCTAGACATTCATCGATTATTTCGTCTATTGCTTCATTTTATGTATCTTTTGGATCATACTTTTTTAACATTTCTAGTTTACGGACCGTCCAGTCCGATGATTTAACTTGGTCAGTCAGTACTATCCTTGTTATAGGGAAGCCCCTCCATCAAGAGAAATTCCTTCTTCTGGTAAATCTGCTTCAAAGGGATAACCTTTTTATTGATTCGTAATCGGACAAATAACTATAAATTCTGTTGCTTCATTGAATTTTTTGGGCGATAAAACAATGGCATTTCTTCTTTCTGCTTGTTCATGACAGCTTGTGGAGTGAAATTTAAAACAATGAAATCGCCTCTCTTTGGTACATATACATTTTGGAATATCCAATGATACTCCCTATTCATTTCAGGCTGTATTTGTGAATATACATCCTGAAATTTTACGTATGCTTTATCTAGTTTATTCATTTTTTTATGCAGCGATCTTTCTATGAAATAGTAATAAATGTTAAATGATTTTAAATTATATGGTAAATTAATAATATGTATAAATTAGGAGAAAAAATAACCCATCGTACCTTAGGTGATGGCACAGTGGAAGCTATTTTGGATAATGGTATAGTAAAGATTCGGTTTAAAGATGCTGGAACGAAGATTTTTTTATTGGATACTGTCAACCAATATATAACCCGTTTTGGAGAGTATTACCATTATGATGCTTTGACCAAGGAATGGTATAACAAATTGGGTTATAACGAAGCTGGATTTTATAGAAGTGGTATCCATTTTCAAACAAACACTATCTATGATCCTGATGGATATGATGTTGAAGGATATCATTCTAATGGTTTTTCCAAGGATGGAATTCATAAAACAACTGGTACACCATATAATCCAGACAATTACGATTTCAAAGGAAATCACAAGAGTAAAAGGTATGTTGAAATCATTCGAAAGAATATACATGAATCCTGTGAATTTGATTTTGATGGTTTTTATCACATGACCGTGTTTGAAAATTTATCCTCTATTTTAAATGGTGGATACTTATATTCGCGAAAGCAAGTTATGAAAAAAAATAGACTAAAAGTAAACATGGAGAAATCTCTATTAGAAACAAAAAGTGTATTACAGGGAACCAACGAAACGATAAAGAATTATGTCAGGCTCTACTTTAGACCTAAGACACCCGCATTTTTTAAGTTTCAAAATAAACTAGAAAATATTGTTTTGCTAAAGTTTAGCGTCAAACTGCTATGTGCAGATAATGGAAGGATTTCCGTAGGTAATGCTGGAAAATATGAGGTAGATTTAAAGAAAATAACTAGTTCTTCTCTGAAGAATCTGGATTCCAAGAGCATATTTGGAGCATCTGGTTCACCTGATAATGAGTATGAAAAAGATATGAGACATACGGAAATGTTAGTTCCAAGATCAATCAGTTTGAAGTATTTGGATGAAGTTATTTTTATATCTGAAAAACAAAAAAGATCCTATTTACGGAAGCACACTTTACCTGATGAAGTTGTCAGCGTTGTTGATAAATACAAATTTTTTTGAGGTGCTAATGGAATGTCCTATGAATATTATGATGGAAGTGTTTTTGAGTGTGCAGATATCAAAAAAGTAGATATGTTAGTGAATACGGTAAACTGCAAAGGATTTATGGGAGCTGGATTGGCATTAGAATTTAAACTGAGATATCCTACTATGTATCAGGAATATCAACAAAAATGTTTGAATAACCAAATCAAAATTGGTCAGTTAGATTTATTTGCTGCTACTAATGTTAAAATCCTAAATTTCCCGACAAAGGATGACTGGAAGCATCCTTCTAAGATGTCTTGGATAGTGAAAGGACTTCAACAATTTGTAAAACAACATTCATCCTATAAAGTTCAGTCTGTTGCATTTCCAAAATTAGGAACAAACAACGGAGGGTTGCTTTGGAGTGAAGTAAAGCAGCAAATGGAGAAACATTTCGACAGAATCCCAAATATAAAGATTTATATATGTCTTGACTCAGCTGAGCCAAAAGGATTAGAAGGAAGTATGTTAACCATTGCAAATGGTTTAACAAATGAGAAGTTGAAGAAAATAGGATTGAATACCATAGCTATAGAAAATTATATGGGCCAGGCACCATTCAAAAGGTTTTTTCTTATATCAAAAGTACAAGGAATTGGATCTAGATTATACAACAAGCTACACACCTATTGTTATCAACATGTTTTTAAGCAACAGGAAGAAGAATCAGAAGAAAAAGATCATGAACAACTCTCTATTTTTTTTAGTTAGGCCTTTGTGTCATCACAAAAAGAGGGGAATATTCTCCTCTTTTTTGTACGAGAATTTGCTGCATTATCCATTCAAGGCGAAGAAGGATACGGGTGATTGTCCTTTATGACTATTTTAACAGCATACTCGGATAGCATAGCGCCACTTGTCACTCTATTGTCATAGTACGATTTGCGCCTTAGGTGTATACATGTCATGCGACTTTATTTGGTATTCAAAAGTATTTATGCAACAACCTCATTACATAGAAAAAGTTTTTTTAGGTTCTTAGCGGAAAGAAAGTATTTATTTTCATAAAACTCATAACTCAGGAAATTATGAAGTTTTATCTATCCATCCCTTCTACAGTGCCTTATCCACCACATTTGATTCCATCTGTTTCCCTTTACTATTTACAAACCAAATACCCGCCAGTACAAGTAAAATCCCTACTAACGTAACGATCTTTAAACTCTCGTGCAAAAAGATACTCGAAGAAAGGACACCTACAACAGGTACAAGCAGTAAGGAAGTAGATGCTTTGCTTGCTTCGGAACGACTTAAAATATGATTCCACATGACAAATGCCAATGCTGAGGCGACGATTCCCGCAAATAGGATGTAAACGGAAGGCATGATTCCCCAATGTGCTTCGCCATGTTCAAATGCAAGAGAAAATACTAATAATCCTACTGCTCCAATGGTCATTTGCCAAGTAGTGTATTGAATACTGTCACAATGCTTTAATTTGAGTTTAAAAAGCAGATTGGCTATTGCCCAGGAAATAGCGGAGCTCAATGCCAGTAACATAGCCCAGAAGGAACCTCCGAGATGGATATCCATAGCGAAAAATAAACCGACGATACCTAGAACAATTCCAAAGGTTTTTCTAGCTGTAAGCTGTTCTCCAGGAATCCACTTATGAGCCATAATCGAAAGAAACAGCGGCATACTATAGGTTAGAACGGAAGTAAGACCTGCACTGACATAGTTAAGCGATATTTGTAAAGCGATGTTAAAAAAGGTGGTTTGGAACAGTCCACAGAGAACATACCATTTGATATCCGATTTATTCGGCAAAGGTATTTTTTTTATAAAACTCACACCGAGAAGCACGATGGCACCAGTCAAAAATCGTAATGCTGCAAACTGGACAGGAGGAAATGCTCCATTTCCTAATTTCATGATAACAAAATTGAACCCCCATATAAGACATAAAATAAGCATCGAAGCATTCACTCGAATGACCCTCTCTATCATTTTTCATTACTGTACAATGGGAACAAATGAGTGTCTAATATAGAAATGTCATATGTCTAAGTCGGAAAAAGACTTAAGGAGGATTAGTAGTGTGGAACTGCGCCAGATTGAATATTTTAGGGTAGTAGCAGAAGAGTTGCATTTTGGGCGGGCAGCGATGCGCTTACAAATGACACAGCCGCCTTTAAGTCAACAAATTATACAACTGGAGAGGGAACTTGGGGTGAAGTTGTTCGAGAGGTCAAAGCGACATGTAGAGTTGACAAATGCGGGAAAGGTTTTCTTGCAAGAGGTTCGCCAAGTCTTTACCCAATTAGAGCGGGCTAAAGCTGCGGCTCAAAGGGCACAGTTAGGAATGCTCGGTCGGTTAGTGCTTGGATTTGTCGGGTCTGCTACATTTGATATTCTTCCAATCATTGTTCGGGAGTTTCAAGGACAGTTTCCATACGTCGATTTGGTCCTTCGTGAGATGCCTACTCCAATGCAATTTGAAGCATTTCAAAGAAAGGAAATCGATATTGGTTTTGTAAGACCTCCTGTGATTGATACGCAACTATCACACTTATCCGTTCATCAAGAGACTTGTATCGCTGTCGTACCGAAGAAGCATCCGCTTGCCCAATCTGCTTCCATTTCGATGGGGGATTTGAGTATGGAATCATTTATATTAGTGGAGAGAGAGATTTGGTCAAGTTGGTACGATGATATCCTCTCGAAATGTCGTGATGCTGGTTTTAGTCCAATTATTCGTCAAGATGTGAAAGAGATTCAGACGGTTGTTAGCTTGGTTGCGGCAGGATTAGGGGTAAGCATCGTACCAAGATCAACTGTAAATTTGCATGCGCGGGATGTTGCTTATGTAAACATCGAGGGAGAGGCACCACTTGTAGAAATGAGCATAGCTTGGCGAACCGATGACAATTCAAACACAGTAAAATTATTTATCGATACCGTAAAACGACTTATCAGTTAACATGATGTAACTAAGGTTTAAAACCATGTTGTCAAACCAACATTTTGCAATGATTTATGATTTGTTCTATCAAGTAACAAAAAAATAACCTTTAATGGAGAAGGTCTTTTTCAGTTTACAAAGCTGCTCTGAGGCCTATTTATCATGGATGTTCAATGTGAAAAATAAAATTTGCTGATCACTTATTTAAATGGCTCCGTAATTAGGAATGCTTATTTTATTGTTATAACTAGTTCTTGGGTTGTACATCATATGTTTGTAGGGAGGCCCGTCTATCCTAGAAATTGTTAATACAAGCACTGTGGATAATTGATTGCTTCTAACTTGCCATTGCCTATGGTAGGTACAAGTTAAACCTCGCTTGTAAGTTTTGTAAGACTTGTTCTGGCACTTCCCTGACCCTGATATCTTGTCCTAGGAAAAGCAGCCAATTTGTTATTTCATTTAATTCTTCAGGCTTATTAACATTAATAAATGTTCTTAGAATAGCTGTAGTTTGGTAAAGATTCGTATAGGAAATAGAAACTTTTAACGGATGGTATTTTTTGAATTGCGCAATCGCATTTGGACCCAATTCCAAAACAAGGTTGCTTACTTCATCTTGATTACTTAGTTTTTCTAAAATCTTTTTTTTACTTAATCTTTTTTCCATCGAGTAAGGTTTAACATCTGTGAGATTATCGACAGGGAATATCTGTTTTTTCTCTTCCTTTAAGTTGAAACCCTCAATCAACCAGAAACTCTTTTCATGATAAAGGTGCAAAAAATAAATGGGGTAAGACTTTATTACTCTCTCTTCTTCCATGGTAATCAATAAATAGCTATCCGAAAGAAGGATTTGGATTAGTTTTTCTAATATTGGATGAGGGAGATCCGACAAATCAAGTAGATCGGGATTATAAGGATTAGTGCCTTCAAAAAGCAATATTTGATTTAAATGAACCAAGTCATCCTGTTGGTTTTCGGAGATGAGACCGAGTAATTTCTCAGCTAATGACTGCCGGCTCTGTAAATAGGGAAGTTGTTGATTTCTTGTGGCCATGAAGGCAATAAAAAGCGCTTTGACTTCTGTATCGGTAAAACGGACCTCAGGCAGGACAGAATTGTGCATGACAGAATAACCCCCGTCTCTGCCAACCTCAGCGACAAGCGGCATTCCCATGGATTCAATTTCTCTGATATCTCGGATAGCTGTCGACCGAGAAATGTTAAATTCGCGCATGATCTCAGTTATGGTAAAGTGAGCGCGGTTGTTGATATATCGCATGATAGTATTGATTCGTTCGACCTTTTTCATTTTTACTCCTAAACAGTATCATTTTCTGACATGATTTAAGGTTATTATAAACCTATCAAGAACAGAAAACAAAACGAATTTAAAAAGAGGAAGGATTTTGAATATGGCAGATTATACCTTAGAGAAAAAAGACAGCTTTACGGTTTTAGGTTTTGGAACAGAGCTAAAGAGCGATTACACAGATTTCGCTGGTTTGAACAAGGAAAAATCAGACTTTTGGCAGTCCTTCAACCAAGAAGGAAAGCTTGAAGCTTTAAAAGCCATCGCTACAGAAAACTACATTTTTGCTGTGAACGAAGCAGTGAATAATAAATTGATGTACTATGCTGGTGTTATTACAGATGCACCAGCTCCAGAAGAAGCCAGAGTTATTCAATTTCCTAAAGGGGAATACCTCGTTGTGAAGGGCGAAGGGAAGTCAACTAATGAATTGAATGATAAGCTTGCTGGGATCGCCTTTGGTCAAGTATTGCCAGAAGCAAAAGATTTTGCTTATGTTGGCGGTCCGAACACAACGGTTGAAATGGGGCAGAAAAACGGCTTAGTATATGGTGAAATGTGGATTCCTATTGTAAGAAAATAAATGAGAGATGACAGGAGAGATGGAAATGTCCTATATCGTTGATTTTAAAAATGTATCTACAGTTGGTTTAGAGTCTTCTCCTGTAGCAGAAGCGCTTGCTGGATTACGTGCGAATGAAGCTCGTTACTTTATGAACAAATACAAACATGAATTTATCGTTTTACCTGCTAGTGAAAGTCAGGAGACACTCGATTATGTGAAGCGAATTTTGAAAGAAGAACGAGGTATTGAGTTTGCTGCCAAACCTTTAGAAACATCGCGTTTTCAAGTAGAAAATATTCAATTCACCTACGTTTTTTATGAAGATGGTCTTGCAATCAACGTCATGTATACAGTTGATGGACCTAAGAAGCGAGCTGTTGGGTTTAAGCTTTCTGACGGGATGGAAATACCAAAGGAATTGGAAGGCAAATTTAAATTTGCCAGGCAGAAATCCAAATTAGCAGGAACCATTCGCGGATCATTCTTTGTCATTAAGGGGGAATATTAATATCACGATTTTTCTTTAATGAGATGAGTAAAAATGATCCTCCCTTTCGATGAATAGATTTAGGTAAGAAATGAGAATGATAGGTTTAATAAACAACACCCACTATTTTCGTGTAAAGCAAACAAGGTATATCATCGGTAAATTCGATGATATACCTTGTTTTTTCTTTGAATTTTCGTTCGTTAATCCGTAATTACCCCTTCAATTATTACAAATACTAATCACTGTAGTGATGTAATCGAAGCAGATAAATCGCGCGAAAGGGATGGAAGCAAAATGAATAATAAAAGGAGATTTCAAGAAGGGTTTTTATGGGGAGGGGCTACGGCTGCTAATCAGTTGGAAGGTGCTTATAAAGAAGGAAATAAAGGTTTAAATATCGCTGATGTACTCCCAGGAGGAAAAGAACGATTACAAATTTTAAAATCTACCGGCTTTGATTTTGAGATTCACGAAGAAAAATTTACCTATCCAAACCATGAAGCGATAGATTTTTATCATCATTATAAGGAAGACATTGCTTTATTTGCTGAGATGGGGTTTAAGTGTTTTCGTATGTCCATAGCATGGACAAGGATTTTTTCCAATGGAGATGAGCTGGAACCAAATGAAGCAGGCTTAGTATTTTATGATCAGGTTTTCGATGAGTTGCAAAAGTATGGGATTAAACCTGTCGTCACACTCTCTCACTATGAAATGCCATTATATCTGGTAAAAAAATATGGAGGATGGAGAAGCCGCGAAGTCGTTACTTTTTTTGAAAGGTATGCGAAAACAGTTTTTCACCGCTACAAAGACAAAGTAAAGTATTGGCTGACTTTTAATGAAATTAACGCAGGTTTGGAGATGCCGATAATGGGTCTTGGTTTTGCTATTCATAAGGAAAGCGATAAATATCAACCAAGATTTCAAGCATACCATCATCAATTTGTGGCTAGTAGTTTAGCAGTAAAAGCATGCCATGAGATTATTCCGGATGCGAAGATTGGCTGTATGCTTTTGTATGCACCAACTTATTCCTATGATTGCAATCCTGAAAATATTATGTACATGCTCAGTGAATCACGTTTGTTCAACAATTTTTGTGGGGATGTACAAATACGGGGAGAATATCCAGCTTTTATAAATCGCTATTTTAGAGAACATCATATTCAACTTGAAATTAATCCCGGTGATTTGGAACTTCTTCGGTCCAATACTGTTGATTTTATTAGTATTAGTTATTATATGTCCCGTACAGAGAAAAGAAACAAAAAAACAGAAGAAATGGGAGAAGGCAATATATTAGGAGGAGTTAAAAATCCTTTTTTACAGGCGAGTGAGTGGGGATGGGAAATAGATCCAATTGGTCTGAGGATTTCATTGAATGAGCTGTACGACAGATACCGCAAACCGATATTTATTGTGGAAAATGGGCTAGGTGCAAAGGATACTGTAGAAGATGATGGTTCCATTCATGATGATTATCGCATTCAATATCTGCGTGATCATATTTTACAGATGCTAGAAACGGTAGAAGATGGTGTTGAACTTATGGGCTATACCCCATGGGGATGTATTGATTTAGTAAGTGCTTCTACCGGTGAAATGTCGAAGCGGTATGGATTTATTTATGTGGATAAACAGGATGACGGAAGTGGAACATTGGAACGAAAACCGAAAAAGTCCTTTTATTGGTTTAGGGATGTGATCGCATCAAATGGAGCAACATTATAAAAAATGGTGAACGTTATTTCGCCCTGTCAAATGGAAGACAGGGATTTTTTGTTTTTAATATTTCTGTGTGAGTAAATTGTGAAAATATGGTTAACCTAACGATAGATTAATTATTTCAGTAAAAAGGCGGGATATGATTGTCACACAATCAAAAGAATCAAGATAAGAGGACTTCCGGAGGGACATTAACCAACCGTCAAGGGCACCCGATTACGAACAATCAAAACATCCGAACAGTCAGCAATCGTGGTCCTGCAACGCTTGAAAACTACGATTTTATTGAAAAGATCAGCCATTTTGATCGAGAAAGAGTACCAGAGCGAGTAGTACATGCCCGCGGTGCTGGGGCACATGGATATTTTGAATCTTATGGAACAGTAGGAAAAGAACCTGTTTCTAACTACACCCGTGCGAAATTGTTCCAAGGAAAAGGAAAAAAAACGCCTGTATTTGTTCGTTTTTCTTCGGTCATTCATGGAGGGCATTCTCCAGAAACGCTTCGTGATCCACGCGGTTTCGCAGTAAAATTTTATACAGAGGATGGAAACTGGGATTTGGTTGGAAACAATTTGAAAATATTTTTTATTCGTGATGCCATGAAGTTTCCTGATATGGTGCATGCTTTTAAACCTGATCCTGTTACCAATATCCAAGATAACGAAAGGTTTTTCGATTTTTGTTCTAACTCCCCAGAAACTTTCCATATGGTTACATTTGTGTATTCTCCTTGGGGGATACCTGCTAATTATCGGATGATGCAAGGTTCTGGAGTCAATACATACAAATGGGTCAATGAAAATGGTGAAGCTGTTTTAGTGAAATATCATTGGGAACCAAAACAAGGAATTAAAAATTTAACGCAAAAAGAAGCAGAAGAGATTCAAGCAAAAAACTTTAATCATGCAACACAAGATTTATACGAAGCGATTGAAAAAGGCGATTATCCCGAATGGGAATTGTTTGTGCAAATAATGAGTGATGGAGAACATCCGGAATTGGATTTTGATCCACTAGATGATACAAAACTTTGGCCGGAAGAACAATTCCCATGGTTAGCCGTTGGGAAAATGGTACTCAACAAAAATCCAGAAGATTATTTTGCAGAAGTGGAACAAGCTGCTTTTGGAACCGGTGTATTGGTCGATGGATTGGATTTCTCCGATGATAAAATGTTACAAGGAAGAACTTTTTCTTATTCCGATACCCAGCGTTATCGGGTTGGTGCAAATTATTTACAACTGCCTATCAATGCACCGAAAAAAGAAGTTGCAACGAATCAAAGTGGAGGGCAGATGCAGTATAAGGTAGACAATGCCCCATCACAAAATCCGCATATTAACTATGAACCATCTTTTTTAAGTGGATTAACAGAGGCCAACCAATCTGGCAAAGAGCATATGCCGCGTGTTGAAGGTAACTTGGTTCGTCAATCTATTGATCGTCAGAACAATACAAAGCAAGCAGGTGAAACCTATCGCCAGTTTGAGGAATGGGAGAAAGATGAATTGATTTCCAATCTGGTGTCTGCCTTAGCTCCCAGTGATAGCCGTATTCAAGATGCCATGATTGCTCTCGCAGAAGAAGCCGATGAGGAATATGGCCGTAGGTTACGAGAAGGTATCAAAAATGCTCCAAAGGGTGGTTCAAGTCAAAAATCACTTGGAAGCAGAGATGGAGAGCAAGCAGTGCAGGATGCGGTGAAAATGGGTCATGAAGCAGATCCTTATTAGAATTTAATTATAGAAATGATCCTTTATCAATAGTCTTTTTCCCTACATCCAAAAATGTTACAATAATGAAAGTGTACTCTCATTGAAGGGACGGAGCATGGGGATTAATCATAAGGTGAAACACCCGTTTACTTATGGTGAGTTAGCACTAGTCAGTGTTCAATCCTATGAGAAAAACAAACATCGGTACAATTGTGGGTTTGTATGCAAAAAAAGCGTGAGACAACACACTTATATTTGTCTTGATGGATGGTATCAAATCGATCCATCGAGAAAAATGTTGAAGCTCGATGACGATTGTATGCTGAAGGTGAATATCCCTGGTTCTGGTGTAGAAGTAATCTTTCGAGCTAGTGGAGTAACCCAGCACGATTTGGTAACGGGCTGGAAAAAGAAAATTTCCTCCCCCTATGCAAGCAACCTCTTTCGATTTGATGAGTTACTGCTAGATGCAAAAGATTTTCTAAAGCTTCGGCTGAACATTTAATTAAAAAAAATTATTTTGAGCGGCTCACTGTTTTATGCAGTGAGCCGCCCCTGATTTTATATAAAGAATCGCTAAAAG